>CAYLPU010000015.1:0-67923 GCA_964385635.1 uncultured Anaerolineales bacterium | reverse complement strand
GGGCTTTTCGGTGTCCCAAAGTCTGCCCGACATTATAAATGCGATTGCCCTGGGGTTGAGGGTTAGACAGACAGGGAGGGAGACACACGAGAAGATGACCAAGAGCAAGATACTGGTGGTTGACGACGACCGGAAGATCGTGGACCTGGTCCGGCTCTACCTGGAGCGGGATGGCTACCGGGTGCTCGTCGCTTACGACGGCCTGGCAGCCCTGAAGTTGGCCCGCCAGAAGCGGCCAGACCTCATCGTGCTGGACCTGCTGTTGCCTGAGGTGGACGGCCTCGACGTCTGTCGTATCCTGCAAACCGAGTCCAGGGTACCGATCATCATGCTCACGGCCAAAACCACCGAAGCGGACAAGCTCATTGGCCTGGAACTGGGCGCCGACGACTACGTCACCAAGCCCTTCAGCCCTCGGGAACTGGTGGCCCGGGTGCGGGCAGTGTTGCGCCGGGTCGGCGAAGAGGCACCCCAGGCCCCGACGGAGATGCGCTTTGCCGATCTGGTGATCGACCGCCGTCGCCACGAGGTGCAGGTGCGGGGCGAGGTCGTGGATCTCACTCCCACCGAGTTCAGGCTGCTGGAGGTGCTGGCCGGGGAACCGGGGCGGGCTTTCACCCGGTTGAAACTACTGGACCGGGTCTTTGGCTACGATTTCGAGGGCTTCGAGCGCACGGTAGACGTCCACGTGAAAAACCTGCGCAGAAAGATTGAGCCTGACCCCAAGCAACCGACCTACGTCAAGACCGTCTACGGCGTGGGTTACAAATTCGGCGAGGATTGAGAGGATTGAAATGCTCCACACCCTTCGTTTCCGTCTGATCGTGGCACTGGTCCTGGTGGTGGTAGCGGCGGTGGGGATCATGGCATTCTTCGGTACCCTGGCCACCACCAGGATGTTCACCCGCTACGAGGAACACCAGGGGGGGATACGCTACCGGCGCTTCGAGATGCTCCTGACCCACCATTATGCCCAGAACGGAAACTGGTCCGGCGTGCAACCCCTGATCGAACAAATAGAGCAGATTACAGGTGAGCGGGTGGTATTGGCCGACGAGGAGGGCCTGGTCATCGCCGACTCTGCGGGGAAGTTGGTCGGGCATCACGTGGAGCGGGATTGGCCTCCTCCGCTCCCGCCGATTACCCACCACGGAGCAAGGGTGGGCACTCTCTATGCCGGTTTCCCCGGCTGGGGCGGGGGTCCTGGGAGCAAGGTCTTCCTGGATCCCATCAACCGCACCTTGCCTCTGATCGCCGTGGCCGCTGGTCTCAGCGCTGTGCTGCTCATCCTGGGCCTCTCGCGCCGCATCCTCGCACCGGTGGAGACTCTGACGGCGGCTGTGCGGCGAATGGAGGCGGGGGATCTGAGCCAGCGCGTGGAAATCACGCGCTTTTCCCAGGACGAGATCGGCGATCTGGCCCGGGCCTTCAATCGGATGGCCGACGGGCTGGCCCGGCTCGAGGAGTTACGCCGCAACATGGTGACTGACGTGGCTCACGAACTGCGCACACCCCTCACCAACATCCGGGGCTACCTGGAGGCGCTACGGGATGGGGTGGTGGAGCCGGAGAACCACATCATTGACTCTCTTTATGAAGAGGCTATGCTCCTCAATCACCTGGTGGACGACCTGCAGGAGCTGTCCTTGGCCGAGGCAAGACAACTCAGACTGAAACGCCAACCTGTGGCCCTGGCCGACGTAGTGGATAGAGTCGTCGAGGCGATGCGACCCCGGGCGGAGGCTGAGAGGGTAACGTTACAGGTTGACCTGCCGGAGGATCTGCCCCTCGTGGACGTTGATCCCCAGCGAGTCGGACAGGTGTTGCGCAATCTGCTCGACAACGGGCTGACCCACACGGAGCCAGGTGGGAAGATCACCATCACCGCCCACGTCGCCCGTCCTGAGCCAGGCGCTGCCCTGAGCTTGTCGAAGGGTCGAAGGAGCGGCCAATGGATCGAGGTCGGCGTGCGGGACACAGGGGCCGGCATCGCTCCCGACGACCTGCCCCACGTCTTCGAGCGCTTCTACCGGGACGACAAGTCACGGTCGCGGGCTACCGGGGGGACGGGGCTGGGGCTGGCCATAGCCAGGCAACTGGTCGAAGCCCACGGCGGGCGCATCCGGGTCGAGAGCATCGAAGGCGAGGGCAGCACCTTTACCCTGACACTGCCGGTATCTATCAAATCATTGAATGTCGAACGTGAAAAGTAAGCACAGAGGAGATTCGATGAAAAAGCGTAGAACCTGGCTTGTTCTGATCGTCGCGCTGCTGTTGGCAGCCGGGACCGGCTATGTTGCTTATGTTCGCTACTTCTCCCCAGCCTCCCTGGCGGAAGAGCCTCCGGAACCAACGCTAGAAACAGCGACGGTGCGCCGGGGGGACATCGTCATCACGGCTGAAGGCAGCGGCAATCTCGTGCCCTCGACTGAGCTGGAGTTGGTGTTCCGCACCAGTGGGGTGCTGGACGAGGTGTTGGTGGAAGTCGGCGATCAGGTGCAGGAAGATGACATATTGGCCCGACTTGAGACGGACAAACTGGAGCGAGCCGTGGCTGAAGCCGACGTCAAGGTACAGCTAGCTCAACTTGAGCTGTCTGATGTGCACGACGGGCCGAGCGACGCAGAGCTGGCCAACGCCCGCGCCGCTCTGCGGGATGCCCAGGTCGAGTTGGAGCTCGCGCAGAACGCCTATGAGAATACGTTCGACTCCAACCGCGATGCCGCTGTGGACCGCGCCAAGGTCAACTTTGACTGGTACGTCGGTTATTATCAAGAGAAGAAAAGCGAGTACGAGGAGGGGCATCTCAGCCAAAGCGATCACGACCACGCAATGAACACCATGATCTCGGCGGAGGGACGGCTGGACACAGCCATCAACCAGGCGCTCGCCGAGGAAGCGCAGGCTGAGAATCGGGTGGATCAGGCCCAGAACGCTGTCCACCAGGCATGGGAGAGCCTGCAACTCCTGCAAAGCGAACCGGTCACGGACACCCTTGTCCGGGCCGAACTTGAGGTGGATCAGGCGCTGATGGCGCGTGAGAAAGCGCTCGCCAACCTGGAGGCGGCACAACTCTACGCTCCCTTCGACGGCACTGTGATGGATGTCGCGGCGACTGTTGGCGAACAGGTAGGAACCAATACGTCCATCCTCACTCTAGCCGGGCTGGAGGAGCCGCTGGTGCGCTTCTGGGTGGAAGAAACGGATCTCAACAGCGTCGCGGTGGGCAACCCGGTGAACGTCGTCTTCGAGGCCTTGCCTGACGACACCTTCGCCGGGGAGATCGTTCGCGTGGACCCAGTGCTGGTGACGGTGGACGGCACGCCGGCCGTTCAGGCTTGGGCGCGTTTGGACCTTAGTCCTCAAGAAGTCAATCTTCTCTCCGGTATGACTGTCGAAGTCGAGATTGTCGCTGCTGAGGCCAGGAACGTGCTGCTCGTGCCGGTGGAGGCACTGCGGGAGATGTCGCCAGGTCAGTACGCCGTCTTCGTCGTCGGACCCGATGGGGAATTGGAAATGCACTCGGTCGTGGTGGGGTTGATGGATTTCACCAACGCCGAGATCCTCGACGGTCTGGAACTCGGAGACGTCGTGAGCGTGGGGGAGGCGCAATAATCAGCCACGAATTTCACGAATTGGCACGGAGAAGTAAGTCAGTGAAATTCGTGCAATTAGCGGCAAAAAACCTGGGAGGGGTTATGTTTCGTAAGAAATCTTTCTGGATCGGTTTGATCGTCGTGCTTGCACTGGCAGCCGGCACCGGATATGCCTATTACAGTTACATTTATCTGCCAAGTCAGGAGACGGTCGAGCCGGTCATCGCAACTGCCCAGGTGCGTCAAGGCGATTTGGTTGTCTCCGTCAGTGGGTTCGGCACACTGGTTTCGGCCTCCGAGATTGATCTCGGTTTCCAGAGTGGGGGCTATCTGGACGAGGTATTGGTGGAGGTCGGTGACTATGTGCAGGCAGGCGACTTGCTGGCCCGGCTAGAGACGGACGATCTGGAGCTGGCTGTGGCCGAGGCCGGCATTGAGGCCCGCCTGGCGCAACTCGACCTGGACGACACTCTTGAAGGGCCTACCGACGCCGAACTGGCAAATGCCCGCGCCGCCTTATGGAGTGCCCAATCTGCATTGATAGTCGCGCAGTACACCTATGACACTACCCTCAACTCCGACCTCGATGCTGCCGTGCGTGCCCGTTACATTGAGTACCAGTGGTACACCGAACAATATTGGGAGGCAGAAGAAGGACTTGAGGATGGCGCGGTCAGTCAGGAGGATTTTGACGATGCCTGGAACGAGCGGGGATCGGCCGAGGGACAGTTGGGTGACGTCGCAGGTCAAGCGGAGATGGAGGAACTGGATGCCTGGAACCAGGTGGACCAGGCCCAGAACAGAGTCTACCAGGCGCAGGAGAATCTAGAGTTGCTACAGAGCGGCCCCACCACGGACACCATCATGCGCGCCGAACTGAAGGCGGACCAGGCAGCATTGGCGCTCAACGACGCGCGCGACGCTTTGGAATCGACTGAACTCTGTGCGCCTTTCGCCGGCACTGTGGTGGACGTGACGGCGATACCCGGCGAGGACATCGGCACGGCTTCAATCGTCACCCTGGTCGATCTGGAAGAGCCGGTACTCCAGTTCTGGGTGGAGGAATCAGATATGAGCGGCGTGGCGGTGGGCAACCGGGTGGAGATCATCTTCGAGGCCCTGCCAGACGATACCTTCACCGGAACGGTCATCCGCGTGGATCCGGCGCTGGTGACGGTGGGCGGCACGCTGGCCGTCCAGGCCTGGGCAAGCATGGACTTTGCTTCTGGTCAAGTTAATCTTCTCGGCGGCATGAACGCTGAAGTCGAAGTCATCGCCGGTGAGGCCAGAGGTGTGTTACTCGTGCCGGTGCAAGCATTGCGCGAATTGGGCCCAGACCAGTATGTCGTCTTTGTCGTGCAACCAGATGGTGAGATGGAGTTGCGCCCGGTCGAAGTGGGGCTGATGGACTTTGTCAATGTCGAGATCATCTCCGGCCTGGAGCCTGGCGAGGTGGTCAGCACAGGCGTGGAGGAAAGCACGGAGCCGAGTGTGCCTTCGGAAGAGGAAATGATGCCACCCGGTGGCCCAGGGATGCGGATGTTCGGCGGCTAACGCGAGAGGAACAATATGGCTGAGAACCTGATCGAGATCGTGGATTTGACGAAGGTGTATGGGACCGGCGACATAGCCGTTCATGCGCTGCGCGGCGTGAGCATAGTCGTCGAAGAAGGTGGGTTCATCGCCATCATGGGGCCTTCCGGCTCGGGCAAGTCCACGTTGATGAACATTCTGGGCTGCCTGGACCGTCCCACCGGTGGCGCCTACGTGCTGGACGGCGAGGACGTGAGCCGGTTGAGCAAGAACAGACTGGCCGGCGTGCGCAATCGCAAGATCGGCTTCGTCTTCCAGTCGTACAACCTGTTGCCCCGATTGAGCGCGGCTAAGAACGTGATGCTGCCTCTGCTGTACAGTGGCGACAGCCATCTGACCGATGGACAATGTCACGAACGCGCCATCGCTGCTCTTGAATCGGTGGGGCTGGGCGACCGGGTGCACCACCGGCCCAACGAGTTGTCGGGGGGGCAGCAGCAGCGGGTGGCCATCGCCAGGGCGCTGGTCAACCGCCCGTCAATCATCCTGGCCGACGAGCCCACTGGCAACCTGGACACCCAGTCCAGTGAGGAGATCCTGGAACTTTTGCACCAACTGCACGACCAGGGCACGACCATCGTGATGGTGACGCACGAGCCCGGCATCGCCGATCACGCAGAGCGAGTCATCTATCTCCGTGACGGGCAGATCGCCTCTGACAGACAGAACGGAGCGAGGAGGAAGAGGAAGATATGAGCCTGTGGCGGACTTTCAAAGTAGCCTGGGAGGGGTTGACTCTCAACAAGGCGCGCTCGTTCCTGACGACCCTGGGCGTCATCATCGGCGTGGCCGCGGTGATCGTGATGTTGGCGGTCAGCGCCGGGGCCGAGGCGGAGATCGCCGACCAGATCAACGCCCTGGGCGCTAATCTGGTTATGGTGATGCCCTCGTTAAGCCGGGGCGGTTTCGGCCCTGGTATGGGCGCCGGCGCCGGGAGACCGCCAGGCCTCACTTACGACGACATCAACGCCATCGCCCAAAACGTGACCGGCATCAACGGCGTCTCGGCAGAGCAAACTACGAACCAAACCGTAAAGGCTGGCAGTACGACGTTGGAGGACATTTCGATCGTTGGCACGACCGCTGATTTCCCCGATGTGCGCGACTACCGCGTGGCGGAGGGCCGCTTTATAACCGACGAGGACAACGACCGGACCAACAAGGTCGTCGTGCTGGGGCACGACATCGCCCAGGAACTCTTTGGTGGACAAAGCGCCATCGGCCAGTCCGTCAAAATCGGCTCAAGCAAGTTCACCATCGTCGGTCTGATGGCAAAAAAGGGCGTGGTCGGCAACACCGACTATGACGGGCGGGTGTATATCCCGATCACCGTCGTCTTCCAGAAGTTCACCAGCGCACGGCTCGGTGACGACAGCGTGCGAACCATCTACGTCTCTGCCGAAAGCAGGGAGACGATGGACAGCGTGATGTCGCAGGTGACGACGCTGCTGATCCAGCGCCATGACGTGGACCCGATGTCGCCTGACTTCAGCCTGACGACCCAGGACAGCATCATTGAGGCACAGGCGTCCACGACCGAGGCCTTCCGCGACTTGTTAGCCTGGGTGGCGGGAATTTCGCTGGTGGTGGGTGGCATCGGCATCATGAACATCATGCTGGTCAGCGTCACCGAGCGGACGCGGGAGATCGGCTTGCGGCAGGCGTTGGGAGCACGCCCCCGCGACGTGCAACTCCAATTCCTGCTCGAGGCGGTCACCCTCAGCCTGGTGGGTGGATTGATCGGAGTCTTGGCCGGTGTGGGCGGATCCTATCTCTTCAACACCCTGGGGACAATGCGCACCGTCCTGGTGCCGGAATCCGTACCATTGGCCTTTGCCGCCTCAGCGGCTGTGGGTATCTTTTTCGGCTACTATCCGGCTAGCAAGGCAGCGCAGTTGGATCCGATTGAGGCGTTGAGGCGGGAGTGAGTGCAGGTCGGCAAATCAGCAAATCGGCAAATCAGCAAATCGGCAAATCAGCAAATCAGCAAATCAGCAAATCAGCGAATCAGCAAGAACTATGGGAGGCTTGGATGCTTCCCCAGCAAACAATGAAACGGGGAAAAATGATGAAACAAGAGAGAGCACTGAGATTTTGGCATGTTGGATTGATCGCAGCATTGGCTGTTGCGGTGTTGGCCGGGTGTGGTGGAGAACAAGCCACTCCAGCCCCGGCGGACGAAGGTGGCAGCGAGACTTATACCAGCGCGGTTCTTGATACGTCCTACCCCGATGCGTTGAATGCATCAAGCCAGCTTGCGTTAGGCACGATCCATCTGGAGGAGTCAGAGATTGCCGTCACGCCAGAGCAGGCGACCGCCTTGCTCCCGCTCTGGCAGGCCCTGCAAGGCGGCGTGACGGTCCAGGCAGAGGTGGACGCCGTCCTGGCGCAGATTGAGAGGACAATGGCCCCAGAGCAGTTGGAGGCGATTGCCGCTATGCAACTCACCCAAAACGACCTGGGGGATTGGGCACAGAGCCAGGGGCTGGGCATGGGCGCAGGGGATGGTTCGGGACAGAGGGGTGGCGGCCAGGAACTATCACCTGAGGAACTAGCCACACGGCAGGCCGAACGTGGCGGCGGGGAGATGCCGCCCGAGATGGCCACGCGCCGGGCCGAGATGGAGAACATGAGCGATGAGGAACAGGAGGCAATGCGCGCGACGATGCAGGCGGGTGGCGGTATGGCCGGCGGTGATGGCGGACGGCCAGGGGCAGGCAGCGGTGCTGGCGGGAGGCAGTTCATTATCCTGCTGAACCCGCTCATCGAACTGCTGACGCAGCGGGCAGAAGAGTGATCTGACCTTAGCCCAAATTTCAGTATGGGCGGCATCGGGATTGAGGCGCTCTTCTCCGGCCTCGCGCGGGGGGTGCTCAACGCCAGGTTTGTCTTCTGGATGTTGGTGTTCGCCTCGGCGTTGCTCCTTGGGCGAGCAGCAGACTGGCATCTCTATCCTGATAACGCTGATCACATTTGGGCCAGTGCTCCCCTTCGTCTTTGGCCGGCGGGCCTGGTGCCGCTACCTGTGCCCTATCGGCGCGCTGCTCAAGATCTTCAGCCAAGCGGAGGAAACTGTCTGCCTTCGACGTGGCCATCATCGTGTTGTGGGTTAGCGCGACGTTGGGTTTCACCCTCTCCGGTGTACGCCAGGACGCCCTACAGGTAATTAAGTCGCTCATGACGCCGGGGCTGCTGGCGGTGATCTACGGCCTCGACTGATAGGGCAAATCACGCTTCACGCTCGCGGGAGAGAAGAGCCAACACGACCACCACCACCACGCCGATGCCCACCAACGCCAGCAACTTGTAGAGGCGAGAAGAAACGGTCAGCGCCAACACTCCGAACAGAGCGCAGAAACCCCAGTAGAGCAATACGATCGCCCGCTCCGATAGCCCCAGATCGAGCAGGCGGAAGTGGAGATGACCCCGGTCGGCCTGGGCCGGCGAACGGCGATGGCGCAGCCGGTCGAAGATCTGCCAGGCCACGTCCACGACGGGCAACCCTATCACCAGCAGCACCGTAGCCACCCGGCCACCGGCGATGATGCCCAGGCAACTCAGCGCGTAGCCCAGCACAAGCGCGCCGGCGCTCCCCAAGAAGATCCGCGACGGGGCAAAGTTGTAGGGCAAGAACCCCAACACTGCGCCCAGGAGTGCCAATGGCAATAGAACAACGCTAGGCTGTCCCACACGGTGCATGTGCACCGCTAACACAACACAGAGTATGGCCCCCACACCTGCTGCCAACCCCCCCAGCCCATCAAGCCAGTTGACGGTGTTGACCATCCCCACGATCCAGAACACCGTGAGCGGCACATAAAGGATCGGGGGCAGAACCACCAACTCATCGGTCAGGGGATTGTTGAACCGCTCGACAATGATGAGGCTAGCGACGGCGATGAGCGCAGCCACGGTCTGGGCAATAAGCTGGGGCACATAGCCCAACTCCCAACGGTCATCCACCAGTCCAATGACAAACAGAAGCGCACTTCCTGCAAGCAGCCCGAGCAGGCGCAACGGCTCTTTTTCATCGGTCGTCGGGATTCGCAGCGCCTGCCCCACCCCCACCGCGACGACGAAGGCGAGAAACAAAGCGACGCCTCCCAAACGGGGCATCTCCCCCGCGTGGCCTCTGCGCCCCCCAGGCCGGTCTACGACACCCAGCCGACGCCCCAGACGACCGGCGAGGGGAGTGAGAACGAGCGCCAGGGCAACAGAGACACCGAGAATAAGAGAATACTGCGGTAAGTACGTCAACGGATCACCAACGGATGTCAACGGATAGCAACGGACAAGCGGATGTCAACGGATAGCAATGGATGAACGGATGTCAACGGATGGCAACGGACAAACGGAGGAAAGTGGATCATGCCAGTCTCTTGCCCCATTTCTTGCGCCGGTGCTCGCTGATCTTCTTAGGCGGAAAGAGACGCTTCCACTCCAGACGCCGTCTACCAAAGTTGATCAGTAAGGCTACATCGCAGTCAGTTCCGGCAAAGTAGTCAATAACCTACGCAACATCATCATTCGTGAGAGAATGGGAATGAGCCTTGATCTCAACGATTACGGCATCTTCGACCACGAAATCAGGGTAGTAGAGCCCGACAACCGTGCCGTCGTCCATCTCGACCGAGATACATGGTTCCTCGGCGAAAACAAGATCAGCATCGCGCAACTTGGCTGCCAACGCACGTTGATATACTGCTTCACGGTGTCCTGGCCCCAGATCATTGTGCACCGTCATCGCCAAGCCAACAGCCTTGTATGTCAAATCACTGTGCGGCGCATCTTTCACAAGCCCCATTGGAATCCTCTTTCGCTGCCCCATCCGTTGACTACCCAGTACCAAACAGCCGGTCCCCCGCGTCTCCCAGCCCCGGCACGATAAGCCCTGTTTCGTTCAGTCGCTCATCCACGACAGCGAGGTACAGCGGCACGTCAGGATGGGCTGTCGTCAGACGTCGCACGCCTTCGGGGGCCGCGATGACACCCACGAACTTGATCCGTCTGGCCCCCCAGCGCTTGAGAATATCCACCGCCGCCACCGCCGATCCTCCTGTAGCGAGCATCGGGTCGAGAATCAGGCAGACGTCCACTGTAGGGCTGACCGGAAGGCGGCTGTAGTACTCCACTGGCTCCAGCGTCCGCTCGTCGCGCAAGAGGCCAATGTGCCACACCTCAGCGTTGGGCATCATGTTCCAGATTCCCTCCACCATCCCCAGGCCAGCGCGGAGAATGGGGACGAGACCAACTCGCTCCCGCAGCCGACAGCCGCTGGCCTGCCCCAATGGCGTCATCACCGCCACCTCCTCCATCACCAGGTCAGTCGTGGCTTCATAGACGATCAGAACAGCGATCTCCCGCAGCAGTTCGCGAAACTTCTTGGGGTCCGTGCGCTGATCACGCAGAAGCGTCATTTTGTGCCGCACCAGCGGATGGGTCGAAATATGCACTTGCGACGTCATGGCTCACCTCTGACTTGATGACTTGATGATTTGACGATTTGACGATTTGATGATTTGAATTGTACCCCTGAGCCCCCGGCTTGTCAAAGGCAGCATTTACCCTATTAGGCACTTTTGTTGTATAATCACTCCCAGAATGAACAACCGCATCATCTCACCCCAACCCCAGGAAGAAGAATCCGTGCTCGACCCGGCACTGCGCCCGCGGCGACTGGCCGACCTGATCGGGCAGTACCGCGTGCGAGAGAATCTGGCCATTCTGATCAAGGCGGCTAAGCAACGCAATGAACCGCTCGATCACGTGTTGTTCTACGGTCCCCCGGGTCTTGGAAAAACCACGCTGTCCCACATCATCGCGAATGAAATGGACATGCCAATCCGGGTCACCTCCGGCCCGGCCATCGAGCGAGCCGGCGACCTGGCCGCCATCCTGAGCAACCTGCGCGAGAAAGAGATACTGTTCATTGACGAAGTGCATCGTCTGGGCCGGGCCGTTGAGGAGATTCTCTATCCAGCGATGGAAGACTTCGCACTCGATTTCGTCATCGGTAAAGGACCCAGCGCCCGCTCCATTCGACTCAAATTGCCACGCTTCACCGTCGTGGGAGCCACCACCCGCCTGGCATTGCTGACCGCCCCACTGCGGTCTCGTTTCGGCATCATCTTCCGCGTGGACTTCTATGACCAGGAATCGCTGGAGGCCATCGTGCGCCGGGCCGCGTGGGCGCTGAAGGTGGAGGTAGACGACGCGGGAGCAGCGGAGATCGCCCGGCGCGGCCGGGGCACACCCCGGGTGGCG
Source organism: uncultured Anaerolineales bacterium (assembly GCA_964385635.1). Taxonomy (GTDB): domain Bacteria; phylum Chloroflexota; class Anaerolineae; order B4-G1; family B4-G1; genus CAYLPU01. Next base: position 56,470 of record CAYLPU010000015.1, on the reverse strand, counting down.
TTACGGCTGCTCAGACGGGTGCGCGACTTCGTCCAGGTGCGTGCCGATGGCCGTATCACCGCCAATGCAGCCCGTGAGGCACTGAAACTGCTGGAAGTGGACGAACGTGGCTTAGATGACCTGGACCGGCGTGTGCTACGCACGATCATCGAAAAATTCGACGGTGGCCCTGTGGGACTGGACACCGTCGCAGCCGCCGTGAGCGAGGAGCCCGACACGATCATGGATGTGGTCGAGCCATATCTGCTGCAACTGGGCTTCCTGGACCGCACGCCCCGAGGACGAGTAGCGACGGCGCGGGCCTACGAGCATCTGGGCCTGCCCCACCGACGAGCGGAGCAACCGACATTACTATGACAAAACACGACCTGGTGGGCAAGAAACTGGGCGAATACGAAATCGTGAAGCACATCGGGCGCGGAGCCACGGCCGACATCTACAAGGCACTTCAGCCCAAACTCAACCGGTACGTGGCGGTCAAGGTGCTCTCTCCCCTCTTCGCCGACGAGCGGACGTTCCGCCTGCGCTTCGTCCGCGAAGCCAAGTCCATCGCCCAACTGGACCACCCCAACATTCTGCCCGTCTACGACTTTGACCAGCAGGACGATCTGGTCTACCTCGTCATGCAGTACGTGGACACCGGGTCACTGGCGAACCTGATGGGGGAGCCTTTGACGCCCGACTTCGCGTTCGAAATCCTGGAACAGGTAGGAAGTGCGCTTTCGTACGCCCACAGCCGGGACATCGTCCATCGCGACGTGAAGCCGGGCAACATTCTGTTGGGACCGGGAAACTGGGTACTGCTGGCCGACTTTGGCCTGGTCAAGATTCTGAAGGATCCCTCGTTCATCACAGAGGCAGGGATGGGCCTGGGCACACCTGCCTACATGGCTCCCGAACAGGTGAGAGGTGAGACGGTGGACCCTCGGGCCGACATCTATGCCCTGGGGGCAGTGCTGTACCACATAGTCACCGGGCGCGTACCATTTGAAGGCGCACCGGGACTGGCGGTCGCCTTCAAGCGGTTGAGCGAACCGCCAACGCAGCCGCGGATAATCAACCCCAGTCTGCCTCTGGCCGTGAACCAGGTGATTATCAAGGCGCTAGCCCGTAATCGCGACTTGCGCTACGAGTCAGTGGATGCACTCGTCACCGCGTTCCGTGAGGCAGTGGAGAAGGGGGCAACAGGCCAGGCTCTGGAGACCACCGCTATCGTGGCTGAGGCATTGCGCCATCCGGCCATCGTTACGAGCGTGCCAGCGCATCCAACGCCACCGCCCGCCCCGATCCCACTGGAAATCATCTGGCCATCGGAGCCAAAAGAAAGCCCAGAGCACGGAGGCAGCGGGTGGGCGCTGCTGGCGGCGATTGCCGGCACGCTGATCGGCTTCTTCCTGCTTTTCTGGGGCCTGGCGGCAGCGTTGAATGTACTCCTGGGGGGGCTGCCGTGAACAGTCTAGAGACGACAGGTAAGTTATTGCTGGTTGTAGGAGGCGGGCTGGTCTTGCTCGGTGGGTTACTGTGGCTGCTCTCAAAGACACCCTTCCTGGGCCATTTGCCAGGCGACATCCGCATCGAAAGGCCAGGCTTCACCTGCCTGGTCCCACTGGCCAGTTCGATTGTCCTCAGCATTCTGTTGACGCTTCTGCTGAACATCATAGTGCGGATCATCAATCGCTAGAGATTAGCAGTCTCTTTATCGGTTTTGGCCATACCCAGATAAGGAAGGAGGAAAGCGATGAGTCAAATACTTTCGGGCAAGGGAGTGTGGGCGGTGACAACCGCCCACGTGGCGCAGGCGATCCAGCAAGCACCGCTGATGGGCCTCACTCACATCCTGGCCAAGGTGGGCGATACGCCTGAGTCCAATGACGGCGTGCGGAGGACAGTGTACTACGAGCGCGCCCCCTCCGTGCGCCAGCAGATCTCGGACGCTGGATTGGTGCCTATGGCCTGGATCTTCATACGCATGTTGTACCCGGAGGAGGAGGCCCGGCTCATCCAGCGAGCCTTCGCCAATGGTTACCAGGGCGTGATCCTGAACGTAGAAGACCAGTGTGATGGTTTGCACGACGCTGCCCAGCGGCTGGTGGACCACGCGCTCACTCTTGGGGTGGACCCCAATCGGGTCTACAACTGCTCGTTCCCCAACATTGATGACCATAGCGGCCTGCCCTACAAGACGTTGAACGCACTCTGCAAGGGCGGGCTGATGCCGATGGCCTACGCCACCTATTACTACTCCAACACCAGCGTGGCCCCGGCCAACCAGGCACAGACGGTCATTGACGAGTGGACCTATGCGCAGTACGAGCGCTTCTACGGCTCTCTGGATTACAAGCCGCCGATGTATCCCGCTCTGGGCCCCTTCCACGAAGATCCCGAACTGCGGTTGCTGGCGGCGGCCGAGTTCCAGCCCTGGCTCAACCGGCTAGCGGCTCATAAACCGACCTTCTTCAGCCTCTACGGCATCCACACCATCCATCCCAGCCTGTACCCGCTGATCCGGGACTTTGAGAGCGGCGAGAGCAGCAGTAGCGTCACGGTGATTACCGGGGCGAAGAGGGCCGAGCACTACGGCATCAACCTCCAGCCCGAGCCCCCTTCTCAAGATCCGGATCACTGGCCCCGCAGCCCACACCGGACACCCACCGCTGAGGAGTTGCGGGGTGTAGGATGGGTGCGCTTCGTATTCAAGGACAGCGCGCTGCCAGATCTGACGCTGGAGCAGTCGTTCGCGCACTATGGTGACATCATCGATCGCTACCGCGCCGCCGGTACCAGGACACTGCTGATCCTCAACTGGGAATCCTTCTGGGGACACGGCCCGTGGGACCACGGTGACTGGCCCAGGTACGCGCGAGATTTCGCCGGCTACGTGCAGGGGGTAGCGCAGCACTTCAGGGGCCGGGTGGCCGCCTATCAGATCTGGAACGAGGGGGACAACCCGCACGGCGAGGGCACTTCCATCCACGTGACGCCGGAGATCTATGCCCCCATCCTGCTCGGGGCAGGGAGGGCGATCAAAGAAGTGGACCCCGAAGCACTGGTGGTATTCGGCGGTGTGTGCAGAGGTGCGCAAGCAAACGTGGACTACATCCAGCAGACACGCGCGGCGATGCATGGCGAGTGGCCCGTTGACGCGGTGGGGATGCATCCCTACGGGCAATACGTAGTCGAGGGCGCGCAGTTGCCCCTCAGCAATTTCGGCATGCTGCGCGACTACCTGAGAGTGGCCACACAAGGGCTGCCCGGCATCCCGATATGGATCGCCGAGATCGGAGTTCCGATAGACTGGAGCCTGGCGGACGACAGCAGTTTCCACTGGGAGGATATTGCGGAGTACCTGAAGGGAGTCTACGCCGAGGTGGAGCAACACTACCGGGAACGGGTGCCGGTGGTGATCTGGTTCGGGTGGTCGAACAAAATGGCCGGTTCAGGTATCGTGGACACACACGACAACCCCAGAGGGCCTGTGTACAGGGCGTTCTTCGAGACGGTACGCGGCTCAGTCTGATTGCTGTCCCTTCTGGATCACTCGAGCCACCTTGAATCGTTCGGAGCGGGCTCACGAGCCACCTTTTCTGCGAGCATCAAGGGGGTGTGACGCTTCTCCAGCACACAGAAAGAGCCAGTGGGTCATGCTCACTGGCCCCGCTCTACGTATATAATTGCGGAGAGCCGGGGGTCACAACACCCCGGCCCTCACCAAAAGGAGGAGAAGAAGAGAAACCGTCCCTAACTCTGCATATAGTATACCACACTTTGCCTCGCAGGACTTGACGCCGACCCTACGCCGACCCTACGGGAACCCCACGCGGTGACCAGAGTCTGAGAGTCAAGGCTTCAACGACGGGCTATCTCCCTATCTCTCTCTGTGGTTCTCTGTGTCTTCTCCGTGTAACTCTGTGTAACGACTGCCGGGCTGAGTAGCTGCGTTCTGTGAATTGGGGGGCTGTTCGTCCAACGGGAAGATCACCCGGTCCTGTGCAATGCCAGGTGCTGCAGCGCGATGATCGTCTTGGCATCACGGATCTCGCCGCGTGCTACCATGTCCATGGCCTCGCCGAAGGGAAGAGCCACGACATGAGTGTCCTCTCCCTCTGCCACGACACCCCCGCCCTTGCCAGCGTGTTGGCGATGATCCACCTGGCCCAGAAACAGATGAATGTGCTCCGAGGAGCCGCCAGGGCTGGGATAGACTGTGGTGATCGGTTGCAGTTCGCCTTTGACCTCGTAGCCGGCTTCCTCCAGCAACTCCTTATTGGCCACTTCCCTGACTGTCTGACCCACATCCTTGACACCGGCCACGATTTCCACAAGCCACGCCTGCTTGGCGCCATCGCCAACGCGCTCATCGGGGTTGAGGCCAGCGTAGACAGGATAGCGGAACTGGCGTACCAGGATCACAGCATCGTCCCGAGGATCGTACAGCAGGACGCCCACGGAGTCACCGCGCTCGAAGTTGATGCGCGTGACAGGCTCGCTCATCCGGCCGTCAAAGCGCCGATACTGGAGCGTCGCACGGATGACTCGAAATAACTTCCCGAACGTATAATCCTCGGCCAGGTCGAGCACCTTTACCCACGGGCTGGCATCACCTGGCTGAGACGGTTCTGAGGACATAGGCATCTCCTTCAATCATCTGCGCCCCGGAGCTGAACCTCCGGGCTGAAGGAGCAAAGCCCTGCGGGCTAAGAACCAGCCCCGAAGGGGCTTCGCTCTCTCAGCGCGGGGTCTTCAGCCCCGCACGGCCTGCAAAGCTTCGAGGCCGGAAAATCATTTATGAGTCTCCTTCTTCGATGACCCAGGTTTCAGGAAGGCGAAATACAGCCATACGTGAAAGGCAAAAAAGACCAGCCCGAATAGGGCCAATGGCCCCAGAACGAACAGGGGAGAAGACCGTATGACATTCAGATCCAACAACGCTCCCCCCGCCACGTAGGCCACGCTGTCCAAGAAGCCGATCAGTATGGCTGAATAGAAGAACACAGTCCACGGCTTATGCGGAGCAGGCAGCGTGTGAGCCTGCCAACGGAAGGCAGTGCGCAGTACATCAGCGTCAAACTCTTTCGCATGCTGGATGCAGAATTCCTTGATCCGATTCATCGTCTTGGCGCTGTCAACCCACGCCTGGCGCAGGCGAATGACCTTCAAGAAATAGAGCCACCCGATCCCGCACACCAGCCACAGGAGCACGGTTCCGATCGCTTTCGGGAGATCAGTGTCCCACCCCAGCACAGTGACGACGCCCGAGGCCACGACACCTACGGCCAACAGGTAGAAGTTGACCATAGTGTGCCGATCCCGCATCGCCTCGCTGGCCGTGGTACGGGCATATTCAAACTCCCAGCCGAGGATGTCAGATGCGTCTAGCAGTCCACCACGGAGGTTTTGACGGTTTGTAGTAACGACTTCAGTCGTTGTTGGGGCGGGAAAAGCGACTGAAGTCGCCACTACGAACTCATCATTCGCTGGCAGGTCCCGCTGACTGGAATCGGGGCCGGTTCGTTGATTTAACCTCAAGATCACCAACAAGATAATCACGTTTACGACCAGAAAGACGAATGAGATACAAGTTTGCAAGGTGCTTGTCATAGTAGACTCCCTTAGCCACTGGGTAACAATCCAGCCCGATCCAACATCTCCCTCAACCGCAGCGAGGTGAGCGCGTAACTACAGCCATTGCCGGCGACGAGCACACCCACAACGCGTCCATCTCTCCTGACCAGTGGAGATCCACACGCTCCGGGCATGATCTTGATGTCCGTCTCAATGAGGTTGGTAATGGTCTCGATCCGGCCGCCACCCATCTGTATGGGGACGCTGCGATTAACGCCCGTCACGGTGCCATCGTGAAAACCCTGGGTCTCTCCGACAGATATGCAGGCTGTCACCGGCTCGCCAACAGTGAACAAGTCGTCAGCCAACTCAAGCGGTGAGACTTCCAGCATATCTGGAATTCTGAACACGGCGTAGTCTAACACCATCTCTGGCGAAACAACCAACTCCGCCTGTCGCCGGGAGCCACCGGCGAATGGACGCACCTCGGCTTTGACTCCCAGCGCAAGTCCCTGACCCAGACCCATTAAGATTGAGGAATCGGTCACCAACAGGCCCGTATCTCCCAGCAGGAAACTGGACCCTACTAGCAGCCCACCTGGTTGACTAACACTGAAGATGGACTGCGCGATTTCATCCACACTGACCTCAGCCGTCCCACCCAAGAGTGCCGCCCGAAGTCGGGTGAAGAAAGCATCGAAGTAACCATCGTCGCCGGAGACAAGGTTGTGCTCGGATTTCCGCAACTTCATGAACTGGGCAATCTCACCGGAAGGCGGGCTTGGCCCCACGTACCAGATGGAACTGCCTTTTTCCGTCAGGCAGCGATTGATGTCGGTGTCGCGCATGCCATGCCCCACGATGAGAATGTCGCGATGGTTGAGGTAGATTCCCAAAGCGCGGCTGATCAGAGGTGGGAACGCTTCAATCTCCTCGCCGGTATAGTAGAACTTGCGGTAGAACAGATCGCCGTGCAGTTTCAGGACCTTGACCCTCGGGACACGGTTGTCCAGGTGATCGGCCACAAACTCCGGTTCCATCACCCCGTGCACCAGGAAGACGTAGTCGCGGCGCCGCATGGGTAACGCCGCGATGGCATCCTCCAACAACGGGTCGAAATTGGTGGAGAGGATCACGTCGAAGTAGCCAGCCCGGATGAGTTCCGCCAGATACCGGTACCCTCCCGACGGCGAGGTGCCTTCAACCAGGTCGCGCAGGATAGCGAATCGCTCGTCATCGCTACACTGGGCCAGATATGCGTCGAAAGCCTCCAGGTCATAGGTCCCGACGACGCGCTCGACGACGGCCCGGTTGAGGCTGGTGCCAGAGGAGATCGAAACGCCAGCGCCCAGGACCAATACGTAAGGGTGGGACCCTGACTCACGCTTCGCGCGCATCCTTTTAGCCAGGTCAGCAATCTTGTCCATCCCGAGCCTCCTCCATTTTCTCGTCCGCGTACATCCTGACTACCCTCCTAACAGCCTCTGCGTCGCCTGCTTCACTATCTCCACCACTGATGGGTTAATGAAGAGCGTGTTAACTCCAGCGGCCAACCAGGGCCCCTTCTCCACCAGGAACTTCTTGAGCCGCTGAATCTTGCCCAGGTCTGGCTCGGCCTGGGCAAGCTCGGTTCCAAGCTCCGACAGCCCGGCCGTAATCTCCTCTCGCTCCGCCGGCGGCAACTGGGACTGCGTGGCGACCAAGGTACGGAGTTGTGCGAAGATGGTCTCCAGGTCCTGGGTGGGGTTGATGACGATGTTCCCACTGCCAGTATGCACCGGGCCCGTGACGGAGCCGTGGAAGACCGTTTTGTGGCTTGGGCCGTAGGTAATGTCACCTGTCTGGACGATGTTCTTTCCCACTGCCACTTGCCCAGCCCCATTGCCGATGGTTACCTGAATATTGTCGCCGCCCATCACAGTAGCAGCGCTCAGCCGCTCCATGAAGTCCGCCAGCGTGTCCATCTCGGTCGCTTTCAACCGATAGCGGCGGTAGCCCTTGATCAGTTCATCCGTCACGGCTTCCTGCACCTGCTGTTGCATCTCCTCCGTAGTGTTGAACTTGGACCACTTGACGTCGATCTGGTCAATGAACGCATGGGCTTCCGAGGTGCGCTCCACGTCCTTGAGGAAGACAAACCTGGGTTTGTCGTCAGCCAGGGCCGTCTCGTACTCCCGCCGCACAGGGTGCGAGATATTCTTGGCCATAAGCAGGACAAAGACGTCGCACTCCCGCACCTTGCTCAGGTACGACTCATCAAGCCTGTCGGCGGAGGCGGGGGTGTGCTCGAAGACCCAGGATTTAGTGAGAGGGATCGCTTCGATGGCCTGTTTGATCGCCTTTCGCTCTTCAAGCAATTCACCGATGATCGAACTTACGAAGATGGTAAGTTTGTCTTCCATACTCACTCCTCCTTCCAAGTGGGTCGTAGGACAAGTTGACAACTTGTCCCGGGGGCAATTTGGCAAATTGCCCTACTGGCGTGCTGTTACCACTGCGTCAGTCGCGACACGGCATCTTCACACACCACCCTCTGACCGGTGGGCAAGATCACACTGCCATCTGGCATCACGCGCAAGTTATGCCTGTCGCTAATAGTCCACAGGGGAGATCGGGCCCCCGAGTAACCCTGGGCGTAAGCAGCGATCAGATCACAGAGCACCTGCACGCGCCCCAACACCCATCCCGCCGTCTCATCCACCATTGAAGCGATCTCATCCTCGCCTAACAGCCGCTCAATAAGATCCGGCAGCAGGCCTTGCTCTCGTAGAACCTCCAACCCTTGCGCGCACTGGGCCTCGACCAGATCTGTCAGCCCCTCCTCACTATACAGGCCGTCCAAGGCTTCAGCAGCCCGTAGGAACACCCAGGGGTCCGAATCCAGCAAGGAGGCTATCAGTGGCCCTACCGCCCGCTCGCTTTTGAGCTCTTCCAAGGCATCCGCCGCCTCCCAGCGGGAATTTGGGTAAGGGGCCGTCAGCAGATCATCAATGAAATGCTCGACCGGATCAACGTCCGGGTCCTCGATTTGATCGCCCGGTGTGCCGATGCCGCGTCTAACCATGCCCCACCCGCCTCTGAGTTCAATCATATCCCGGTGGCGCCCGATGCGGACGTATACTTCCTTGCCGTCCAACCGCTTGAGGATTTCCCGCCGCCAGCCTCGTCTCTCCCTGTCCAGCAGCACTACACAGATGGGGTCCAGACGATCCAGGTTATGTCCATCCCCCAGGCGATCAACGAGCGCCAGGATCGCGGCCAGATTGGCCACCTTTGCAAAGGCCGTGCCAGCCTCTCGCCGGCAGGAATCGTCGGAGTCATTCTCCAGCATGTGGACGAGTTGTGGTACAGCAGCCCGGCTCCCAATCTCCCCCAGGCTTTCGGCCGCAGCCCGCCGGAGATCGGGACCAGGGCTCGCCAGGCTTTCGATCAGCATCCCTTCTGCCCCGGCATTCCCCTTCCCCACCCGGCCCAAGGCCCCCGCGGCCGCGATACGCACCTGAGACTCGTCATCCAATCGCAACATCTCAACGAGCGCAGAGACGGCCTCCGTGCTGCCGATTTGGCCCAGCGCCGATGCGGCGGCTGCACGGATTTCCGCCTCTTCCTTCTTCAACTGGTCCATCAAAGGCGAGGTTGCCCCAGCGTTTCCAATCGTCCCCAAGGCCCGGATGACCGCCAATCGCACACCGGCAGTATCATCATCCAGCGCCGCCACCAATGGCCCCACCGCATCAGGCTTCCCGATCTGCCCCAGGCTTTCGGCCGCAGTTCGTCGCAAAACGGCATCAGCGTAGTGCAGTGCCTCCACCAACAGCGGTACGGCTCCGGGCGCTTTTAACATGCCGAGCGATTTGATGGCAGCCTCGACAACCTCCGGCACTTCATCCTGGCGGGCGCGTTCAACCAGCGCCGGCGCCGCACGGCTGCCGTCCTTTTCCAGGTAGCCCAACGCCCAGGCGGCTGGCCAGCGGGGCAATTCCGATGCTTCGTCGTCCAGCAGCCTGACGAGCCCTCCGAGATGTGCCGCGCCACCCAGTAGTCCCAGCAGCCAGGCGGCCGCGCCTCGCACGATCTCATCCTCGTTCTCTAAGAGAGCGACGAGCGTCCCCTCCGCAGACATCTCCCGGATCATCCCGATGATGGTCTCCCGCCTCCGAACGATTTCGTCTCGCTCCGAGCGCAACATCCATAGCCGCATCAACGTAGCCGCGGCTATGTTTCTTCCCTCTAGATCCTCCTCCTGAATCAAGTAGTGAGCCAACGTTCCGACTGCGTGTACCAACGCCGCCGCTTCATCCGTCATCTCGCGCAGAGCCTCTCCAGCCGCTTGCCACACATCGTCATCCTCGTCCAGTAGCGCGTCCAGAAGATTCCAGAACGCCCACTCGCCACCCATCTGACCCAGTGCCACGACAGCCTTCTGGCGGGCTTCTGCATCCTCCGAGGCCAGGACCTGCCTCAGCTCTTCGAGCGTAGGCCCCGGCGCTGCGAAACGATCTGCCGGCGTAAACTGTACAGTGAGGCCACGCTCAGCCAGCATCCTCTGTAGCACCGCCGCGGCCTCATCCGGTAGGTGCGGCATAGCACTCAGGATCACCTCCGCGACCAGCCAGTAGTTCCCCTCATCCTCAGTCTCCAGTCGAGACAAAAGGGACTCAAGCGCCTCGACATCCCCAATGCGTCCTAAAGCCTCTCCTACTGCCTGTACCTGAAAAAATGCGTACAGCGTCAGCCCGTCGATGAGGCGGAGCAGGACTGGAACAGCCCTACGATCCCCGATCTGTCCCAGCGCCTTTATCAGCGAATCTCGGACAGCATGCCAGTCCTCCACATCCAATCGAGCCAGCAAGGCGTCCACAGTCCTGGGATCGGCCATGTGACCAAGTGCCTCTGATGCCGCCCAGCGAACGTAATTGTCCTCGTGTTGCAACGCCTCTACCAGCCGAGCACGCATGCCGTCTGTCCTCAACCGCCCCATCGCTTCGGCAAACCGGTCCCGAGCCCACCACTCCGACGCACACTCCAGCAGCCCGGCCTCCAATCGGTTCACCACCGGTCCCAGGCGTCGCCGGGGATCGTCCACTTCCGCCAGGCACAAGGCGGCCAAGCGCCAATTCAAGCGGAAGATATCAGTGTCACGCTCCGCGAGCAGCCTCTCCACCAGGATCGGAAGCCTGGGCCAGAGCTTGCTAAACTGGCTGTGGCTCAACAAGGCGCTTGCCATCCGCAAACACTCCTCGAACTCCGAACGGTGCTTGACGGCGTCGATCACCCCTCCGAAATCTTCCTGTTGGATCAGTGCTTCGGCGGCCAGGTATTCCTGGAAGACGAGATGCCAAAACGTCAACTCGTCAGCGCGCCCCGTCGTAGGGACGAGCAGCCCGCTTCGCCGGGCCAATCTCATGAGGTGACCAGCCACCTCACGGTTACTCAGCGCCTCAAAGAAGTCGAGTGCCTCGCTTGTCGGGAGCGTGAGCCTCGCCCCATGTTCATCACGCAGCATGTCGAATGCCAATCGTGCCAAGCAACGTCGCAAGTCCCGGTGGAGAAGCTCCCACTCCCCCGACGGCAACCTGGACTGCCCCATCGCCTTACCGATCAGTTTGTCCACCGCTCCGGCCAACAGATCCGCCTTCGTGCGGTAGCGATATGTCCTGCCCTTGCCCCAGAGCGAACAGATGAGACTCAGCAATTGAGGCACCCGAGCCAACTCGACCAGTCTGGACTCTCCTTGAATGTAGTCGAACAGTTCAGCGGCTGAGAACTGATCGCTCGACGACCGATCTGTCTGCCATTCCTCCCATTTGCGCACAAAACGCGCCACACCCCCGTCGTCGAGCGGCAGCAAGTCCAGCGTGCCATCCGGTTCCTGGTTGGCATCCACCCGCCCTGCCGGCCGCGACGTCAACACGAAACGGGGCAACGACTGGATTTGGCGCAGCAAGCGTCCACGCCTGGCGGCAGGCACTTCATCCAGGCCATCCAGCAGGAAGACCAACTTGCCCTCGCGGTGCCAGAGACGCAATAGGCGGCCCAGCGCCTCAAGTTCCTTGCCCTGGTACAACATGCTGAAGCGATTTTCAAGAGCAAAGGTCAGTAAGTCTCGCCCATCGCTCTCCGTCGCATAGGTGTATAGCGAAAGGAATACAGGGAAGCTATTCTCCACCTTGCCAGCAGCCATCTGGCGGGTGACAAACTTCAAGAACGTCGTCTTGCCGATGCCTGGAGCACCGAACATCACCATTCGCTTCAAACGGCGCACAGCCTCCATGGCGGGTTCTGCACCACCGACCGGCACGTCCGGCGCCGCCTGGCCCCTGGAGCCGCCCCGGTCTCCCATCACCCACGAAGCCGGAGCCACGTATGGCATCACATAGAGTCGCTCCATAGGCAGGCTGCCCAGCGGGGTCGAGATATTGGCCAGGTGGGAAGATTTGTTGAGGATCAGGTCGAAATAGGTGACCTCGAGCTGAGTCGCGTTGAATTCCACCTCCTCGCCACCACCCAGCGTGACGCGGTAGTAGATGTCACCGCTGCCAGTATGCACTGGACCGGAGACGGAGCCATAGAAGCGGCTTTCGTATCCCTTGTCATCTCCTGGGTCAACCATAGCCCCCTCCTACTTCCTTACCCAACGTACAAGAGGCGAGCGAGTTTGCCACGCTCAGCCATCTTGCTCGCCCAGCGCGGGAAACAGATCATCTGGCCCGGTGTGCGGGTCACCGTACAGAATAAAGGACACCCAGTTGATGTCATCCCCCCGCTGCTTACAGGCCCACTTCGCGCGCCGGAGACACTCCCCTAGACACAGATCAGGTTCCCCGCTCAGAAACACGCTGTAGAATTCTTCGACGAACCAGCGAGCCGCCGAGGACTCGACTGCCCATAAGGTTCCGACGTAGGCTTCGACGCCTGCCTGTAGGAAAGCACTGGGCAGGTCAAAGGTCTGATCTTCGTATTTGATGCGTCCTGGCTCTTCACCAACCGCGCTCTCGCACGACGAACTGAACACAAGCGCCGGCGGCGCCATCTGCAAACTGTTCGTCAACATGTCCGTGGTGATGTTCTTGCCGTCCTTGAGTTGCCAGGCACTTTGGTACCCATCGAACCGGCTGTGACCGGAATAGTGAACCAATCCATACTCGCCGCTTCCCAGGGCATTGAGCAACGGTATCCGCTGGCACCGCTCAGAGCCGACTAGAATGTCTTCGTCATCCACCGTGAAGCGCCCGTCATTCCGCAGGAGGTCGGCCAAACGCTGCACTTCAGTGCGGGCTTCATCCAGATCGTCGGTCGGGTCGCCGATCAGCAGCGCCTTGATTTTGCCATCCCCACGCACAGGCGGGTTGATGTTGCTCGGCTGCTGCGGACTGACAATGCTGCGTCCGACCAGGAATGGAATCTCGCCCGTGTAGGCCGTCTCCAGCATGAGCTCCCATGGAATATCCTTCAATACATCCTGAACCACCAACAAGATGGTGGAACCCTGAGGCGGATTCTGGAGATAACTCTTGATCATACCGGTCGCAAACTGGGTCAAGACATAGTTCCCCACCTGCTCTAAATCCTCGAACTTGTCCGAGGCAGGATACCGGGTCGGGTGCAGCCGGTGGCTGATGTAGTCGCCGAAGCCATCCACAAACTCAGCCTTGACCTCCGCCAGAAGCCGCTTCTGGGCCATGACGATTCTAGCACCACGGCCGCGGAACAAGGTGCTGATCACCTGTGGCTCTGGGTTAAGCAGGCTGATCACCACATCCCTGGGTTGGTCGTCCCCATCCCTGGAACGACCGACCCCAAAGTACTCTGCCACCCAGGTCTTGAAGGACTCCGCCATAAACTGTGCCCTGGCCGGGCTGTCAGTATCGACGAGATAACCCCGGGCCCCAAGCCGGCGTAGCCTCTCATCGTGCAGAAGCAGACGGGGGTCTTCCTCTCTTTGCAGCTCTTGCAGACGCGCAATGGCGTCGCGGTCGCCTCTCCGAAGATCGGATGACAGCAACCGTCTTTCCTCTTCGATGACAACGGCTTGGGCCAGATTTTGCAACTCGCCCCGGTCTTCCGCACCAAGCGACGGTCCCATGAGCAGATCAAAGAAGGCTCGGCGAGGTCCAGCGATGGCGTTACGAGCGGCCTGAAAAAAAGGGGCCAGCGTGCCCTGGTTGTATTCCGCAGGATGCGTTGGATTGATGAGCGCATCCCGTCTTAGCGCTTCCACGAGGGCGTGACAAACCAGGCTGATCAGATAGGGGTGTCGCCCGGCCTCTTCCTCGATGAAATCGTGCTCGAGATTGGTGGCGGTGCGGTCGAGATAGCGCTGGTAGAGCGCGTCGACCCAGGCCCGACGCTCTGGCTCCCCAACACATTTCAGCCCTATCTCCTCGAGCTCGGACTTGAAACCGTCGCCAAGCCGATCCCGCAGTGCTTGATATTGGTCACCATCCGTCGCTGTGAAGATGAACCGCACACGCCCTTCCAACCTGTCGAGATCGCACCAGAAATCTTCGGCACCCATCTTCAACAACCTGGGCAGGTGATCAACCAGGAATACCACCTCAGGGTAGTGGTCTGAGTGATCCTTCAGGAACTTCAGAAACCGGTGGCGGTCCATGCTCGTGTCGGCGTAGGCGCGTCTGATTTTCCTGAGAACCTGGGCATCATCTTCGCTCTCGCGCAGCCCGAGCAAGAGCTTACGGTAGATAAATGACGCTGGCGTATTCTTGTGAACACGGCCAAAGGTCACCTGGAACACACACCGCCCCTCGCTCAACGGACTACCAGGCTGTTTCGCCTGGTTATGGAGATGATCCAGCAGTGCCGATTTGCCGATCCGCGACCCGCCCAGGATCACTGCATGTCGCTTGCCGGCTTGCGCACCGGTGATGATCGCCTCAAGCCGCTGTATCACCCCGTTACGCCCGTAGAAGTCCCGGCTCTGGCGTATGTTCAACGCCGGGTTGTAGGGAACGCCCAGCACCAGGTTGGCCCCTCTGATGAAGCGCTGATTGCGGGCGACATACCGCGAGTGCCCAGCAGGAGCATGGTCTCCGCGCCCAGCACCTTGAGGTAGATAGAGGACCACATAGACCGCCTTGATGGGACGCTCTTGCGCCAGATAGACCTTGATCGCGTTGCACATCTGATGTGCGCACGTCTCCATGGCCAACCCGCAAGCGCCTGTGGCGAAGGCTGGAAACAGGATGCTACTCAGTCCCAACTCCTCCGCCCTCGCAAGGCAATTGGCTGTCGTCTTATACACAACCTGGTCAAGCGGCAGATCGTAGGTATCATAGTCCACAACAGTCCCGTGAAGAACGTACTTCACGTTGAGGCCATGCTTCGGCAGCCGGTAGGCTCTCGTGACCACGGCTGTCCCCGCCTTCACTGGACATTGAGCCTGTGCTGCACGCATATAGTAGGGTCCGGCCGCGTTGGCCAGAAGACGGGCTACGCCACTGGACATGGTCAAGTGATTGTCATCCGTGCTGACCACGGCGTCCACGTCCACACCTGGGGCCATAATGTCGCCCTGGATGATCCCGACCATCGTGCTCCCGAATTGAAACCTGTCCTTTCGCAGACTGCTGGCATCAGACATAATCATCCCTCCAATAGCAGGTGCAGGCAACAAGCAGTCGCTGCGTCCGCCGCCCACCGCTTAGAACCTAAAGGTCTGGAGTAGGTTTTAGCGGACGATTCTGCCCGCTGCTTACCCCCTAGGTGAGCGGTGCGAAAACCTTCAGCCTGCGCATCTCGGATGGACACTCGAGTTGTGGCTTTTGCGCATAGTTCCGAAGGTTGGTGCCCGCACGCTTGATGAGCTCGGCATACGTCAGATTTCCATTGGCGTCTTTGATAGCCTGGCTCAATGCCCAGGTGAAGGCGCCCCGGTAGTCACCCTCAATATAGGCATCCGCCGCCGTCTGGCGATCTTCGCAGGCAGCCAACAAAACGTGCCGCTCGCTGTGAACGACATCATACCTGTTCTCCCGGAAGCGGTTCAGAAGAAGCGCGATATACTCCTTGATCTTCTCCGCCCATTGGTCCGGTGGGATGCCTTGCAGCATCTCTGGCAACTGCTGGGCAATATACTCATCGGCCTTGACGTCCCGCTTGGCCCGCAAGTCTGCGATGCGATCCGTGACCTCCGGCGGCGGGGTCAGATAGCGGGGTTCGAACTCAATGCCGCTGTCGAGGAGTGCCTTTTGAATCGAGCCGCTGTGGCAGCAATCGGCGATGAAGGTGAAATTGACTTCCTTGGGGATGGTGTCGAAGATCCCCTTCAGGTCATCATCCCGGAACGGGTTGTCCCAGTCGTGGTCGTAGGGCACGATGACCTCATCGAGGCACTCCCACTCGTCCCCGCTTTGGTCATCAACCTGGGTCCCGTGGCTGGAGAAGTGAAAGACACGCACGTCGTCGCCGCCGCCGTACTCGCTCAGGAGCCAGGCCAGGCCGTCGCGGATGCCCTGGGCGCTGGCATCGCCATCGTGCATGACCTTGATATCCTCATCCTGGAACCCGAAGTAGGCTGTCAGGAGCCCCTGCATCGCAATCGTATCGTTGATGCAGCCACGCAGCCGCCACTTGGGCCGCGTGAAGTTGTTGATCCCCACAAGCAACGCTTTCCTGGACATGGTTAGACCTCCTTCCCTCGTTGGTATTCAAGAGAGATACTCTAGCACTACACCCCAGGCGGGGTCAAAGACAGAACAGTTTTCCCAATCAGTTGTCAGTCAGTCTCGCATAAGGTGCACCTCCCTACAATAATGATGATCAGTGTCCGCACATCTCTCACCCATAGTATATCCCGTTTGGCAGATAATTTCAACTCGATTGACAGGCTCTGTCTGAAACGAACAGCCCGCCCCCATCCTGATAGTGGGCGGGCCTTGTGCTACGATGTCTGCTGCCTTGGCGGATCCCACCACCGTGGCCGCTTCCGGGCTCCGGAGCAGCCGCAAGGCATTTCTGTTTGCCCGTTGCATCTTCAGTATAGCGCAACCTGGCGCAGAAGTCAATGCGCGATTTGCTTAAAGCAGACATTGTGTGTAGAATTGTAATCGGGAAGTACCATCGCGAGCCCAGATGTCAATTTGGGTAACGGTTCTGCTGAGCACCATCGCACGTCTGCTAAATCGCTCATCAATGAGACTGGAAAGGGGTATCCAAAAAATGGCTCTGAACTACGTAAACCTCGCAGTTTTCACAATCGCGCACCTGGCAGGTCTCGTCGTGGCGATCATCCTGCTGCTCAAGGTCAAAGGCACCCCGGCCATCCTGGCAACAGTCGCCTTCGGACTGTTGTTTATCCAGGACATGGGAGCGATCATGCGCTCTGCCTTTCTCGATAGACTCATCTTCCGACAAATGATCGCCGGAAGAGTGACTTGGGCGATGGGCGGTCTCGGCTGCTGCTGCGGCGCCCTCAACCTGATCGCCACCGCCTGCCTCATCATCGCCGTATGGCAGGCCGTATCTGCCACCGCCGCTGAGGAAACGGTGGAAGAAGAAGTCGCCGGGCCCGTGAAGGAGGGCGTAGAAAGTATAGAGTGAAGACCACTGAGTTCGACTACGAACTCCCGCCCGAACTGATCGCCCAGACCCCCATCAAGCCCCGCGACGCTTCCCGCTTGATGGTGGTGAACCGGCGCACCGGAGAGATTGCCCATCACCACTTCCGCGATCTCCCGGAACTCTTGCGCCTGGGCGACCTGCTGGTGCACAACGAGAGCCGGGTTATCCCAGCCCGGCTCTTTGCCCGCAAACCGACCGGCGGGAAGGCGGAGATACTGCTGCTGCGGCAGCGCACCGGCGATACGTGGGAGACGCTGGTCAGGGGCAGACGTGTCAGGGTGGGCACGCGCCTGAAACTGCTCCACGGCCCCGACGGTCAGCCTGTCGGCGCAGAGGCCAAAGTGGTCGAGGAGGGGGAGCGCGGGATGCGGTTGCTCGCCTTCGACCGGCCGGTGCTGCCGTTGGCAGAGCAGGTAGGTGCCACGCCATTACCTCCCTACATCCACACCTCGCTGGCAGATGCCGAACGCTACCAGACAGTCTACGCACACACGCCCGGCTCGGCGGCAGCGTCTACTGCTGGCCTTCACTTCACGCCCGAACTCCTGCGCCGGCTGCGGGAGGCGGGGATTCAGTCCACCTTCGTCACCCTGCACATCGGCCTGGACACCTTCCGCCCGGTGAGCGAGGAGCGCATCGAAGACCACCGCATGCACACCGAGTACTGCTCGCTGAGGCCGGAGGTGGCCGAACAGGTGAATCGAGCCAGACTGGAGGAGCGCCGCATAGTGGCGGTGGGGACGACGAGCGTGCGCGTGCTGGAGACAGCGGCGGTCAAAGCCCAAAGCGTGCAGCCTTTTGACGGGGCAACCGACCTGTTCATCTACCCCGGCTACCAGTTTCGCGCCGTGGACGTGCTGATCACCAACTTTCACCTGCCCCGCTCGACGCTGTTGATGCTGGTGGCGGCCTTCGCGGGCAAGGGACTGCTGGACCGCGCCTACGACGAGGCGATCCGGCTCCGCTACCGCTTCTACAGTTTCGGCGACGCGATGCTGGTGTTGTAGAGACGCGGTTGCCGCGCCCAGGGTACAATGCCGCCGTATCGTAGGGGCGCGGTTATCGCGCCCCCCACAGCCGGTCAATCCTCCTCGACGATGATATAGTCGTAGGTGACCTCGGCCACGCCGCGCACCGTCGCGCCAACGGAACAGTACTTCTGCTCAGAAAGTTCGATCGCGTCGCGCACCGCCTTCTCGCGCAGCCCCTTGCCCCGCACCACGTACTGGACGTGGATCTTACGATAGGTCCAGGGCGGGTCCGGCTCCTGCTCGCCAGTGATGATGACCTCCAATCCGGTCAGTTGCTGGCGCTTCTTCTCCAGGATATCCACCACGTCGTAGGAGGTGCAGCCCCCCAGCGCCACCAGCAGCAACTGGGATGGGCTCATCCCGGTGCCGTTTCCCGCGTCCTGTGAGGACATCACGACGGAGTGCTTGCTGCCATCGGTGCCAACAAACTGCCGCTTCTCGACCCACTTGACGCGCACCGTCTTGCCCATCAGCCCGTTCCCTCCATCAACATTCCCAACTGTCGCGCCGTGCCCACCGCCTGCCCCTGCCAGTGGTTGTTCATATAGACCAGCGTCAGCGGCGCCTCGGCGTCCAACTGCCCGATCTTGTCCACCCACTCCACCAATTCCTCGTCGCTGTAGGTGTAGTCATACCGCTCCCACGCTTCGTCGTGCTTCCACCATTTTTGCCGGTTTCTCCCATGAAACCGCACGTAGGCCACAGGGCCGGTGGCGACCGCTACCGGCGGCACCAGGTTCTTAAAACGCGGCTGATCCACACAGCAGAAGCCCAGGTTGAGCGCGCGCAGTTCGTCGAAGGTGCGCTCGCTGATCCAATCGCAGGAGCGAAACTCGACCACGGCGGGCAGGTCCTCGAATCCTTCACGCACTCGCTTGAGATAGTCTCGGTTGGTCCGGTTGGCGTGGAAGGAGTAGGGGAACTGGATCAACACACAAGCGAACTTCTCCGCATCTATCAGCGGTGCCAGCGCCGCCGTGAACTGCGCCATCTGAGGCTCCGGCTCCTCTCGCTCGTGGGTGATGCCCCGGAAAGCCTTGACCGAGAAGAGGAAGCCTTCGGGGACCTTGGCCGCCATCCGGTCCAACGTGCTGGCGTCAGGGATACGGTAATAACTGAAATTCAGTTCGCAGGTGGGGAACTCGCTAGCGTAGAAAGCGAGCCATTCCTGCTTGGGCAGATCCGGCGGGTAGACCGGCCCGACCCAGTCTTTGTAACTGAAACCGCTGGTACCGATCAGCACTGTCACTCTCTCACCTCATCATTCCAACCAGGCGACGTGCGCGTTTCGCTATTACGCCGGAAAAACTCAACTAATGACCAGCCTCTGCACTTCCCGCGTCTCGCTAACCACGTTTGTTATGCCCAGCGCCGCCAACAGGGGGAAGACAACGCTGAGGACTATAGCCGGCACCCAGGCCAGCAGGCGAGTGATAGTCACCAGGGGCGTAAACAAGCCGGCAGCCAAGACCAACGGGATATACCGCTCATAGGGCTTCACTGTGCGCTCGAAGAAGTCGTCTACGCTGCGCCGGAATTCCTCTCTGAATTCAGCCAGCGCCTCCTGGCGCTCCTCCGCTGGCACCCGGGCCTCGATTCGCTTCTCCATTTGCTCCATATACATCTCGATGTAGGACTCGGGTATGGAGAAGCCTTCCCGTTCGATGTGCGCCGCGTAGTCGAGGTATAGGCTCCCACAGGCCAAAAAGACAAGGCCCATCAGTAACATACCCTGGCCTGCGCTGATGGGCCGCACGGAGAACCTGATCCGCTCATTCATCTCCCTGGCCACGCCCATGACGTAAAGGGAGGCAGCCAAAAGGTGCACCAGGACCAGTATGGTGCTGACCACTGTCACCTGCCAGCCCAGGAGTATGGTCAGCCCGGAGAGGGCAAAGGCGATCATCCCCACCCACACGGGCCGCAGCAACGCAGCCACCAGACCGGCGGTCACTGCTACAGCGCCCAGAGCCAGCAGGAACCACAACAACAGAGGCAGGAATTCCCTGGAGGGGGAAAGTACCAACTCATAGGCCTGGCCGATCTGCTCGCAGACTGTCCCAAAGAAGTACCCCGCTCCCATCAGCAGGGCCGTCAGAAACGCCACTTTCAACCATTTGCTCATCTTCCCACACCCCCGAACTGCCGGTTCTGTTCCAGTTGCACATCCGCCATAACTGCTGTTACCCCATCGTAGGCTCAATCCCCGTCACCAACCGGCGAACCTCGGCCTCAACTTGCTCGTCGTCCCAGTCGGGGTGGCGCAAACGAGTCCCGATGCCAATCTGATGGAGGGCGAATTCGAACATCTCGAACATGCTACGCATCTTGCGGGCGTCGCCCATCGAGCGGTAGATCTGGGCCTGCACCGGATTAGGGTGCTCCTCATAACCCGGCTTGTCCATAGCCTTCACTATCGGATCCTTCAGATAGTAGCCCCCCACCCCCGGCGTGTCGCTGCAACCGATGCGAATCGACCAGGCACGCAAAGAGGCGATGTCCGCCTCCAATGTCTGCTCCACCTGTGCACCGAAACAGCCCTCCCCCAGGCGATCCTCGACCGCCGCCTGCAGGTCGGGGGCAGGATGCGGACGGCCATCCCCCAGAACCTCGACAATAGCCATCCGGCGGGCCAGGGAGAGGTCGGCCTCGGCCTGGGCCGCCAGGATCCACAGCCACGGAGCATCTTCACGATTACGTGGCAGACGGTCCAGTACGGCCTGTCGCCAAGCTGCCAACCACACGTTTGCACGCCGCTCAGCCATACTCCTCATCGTCCCCAATGATCACGCGGCGCGTGCGCCCAGCCGCCTCAGGAGGGCCGATGATACCCATTTCTTCCATCTCTTGCATCAGCCGCGCCGCGCGTGGGTGGCCAATGCGCAACCGTCGCTGCAGAAGCGAGGCTGAAGCACTGCCAGTACCGCGCACCAGCGCAATCGCCTTCTGCAACAGTTCGTCGTCCATATCCTTCTCGACCCGACCGCTCTCTCCCGGCCGCATCATCCGCTCCCAGGGAGCCTCCGCCTCGACCGGGCCCACCTGCTCACGCCAGAAGTCCACCAAACGCTCCACTTCCTCTTCCGAGACAAAGCAACCCTGCACGCGCACCGGGTAGCCCGCGTCAGCCGCCAGGTAGAGCATATCCCCCCTGCCCAAGAGCGTCTCAGCCCCCAGTGTATCAAGGATCACCCGCGAATCAACCTGGCTGACGGTGGCGAAGGAAATACGGGCCGGGAAGTTGGCCTTGATCAGCCCTGTGACCACGTCCACGCTCGGTCGCTGGGTCGCCACAACCAGGTGGATGCCGGTGGCACGGGCCATCTGAGCGATGCGACAGATGATGCGCTCGACCTCATCGGGGGCCAGCATCATCAAGTCAGCCAATTCGTCCACCAGCACGACGATGCGTGGGAGAGGTGGCTCCCCCTCTCGCTTCATCACGCGGTTATAATCGTCGAGATTGCGTGCGGTGACAGCAGCGAAGTGCTTGTAGCGATCGTCCATCTCCAACGCGACCCAACGCAGCACCCTGACCACCCGCTCCAGGTCCACCTCCACCCGACCGTAGAGGTGTGGCAGCCCGTTGAAACGCACCAATTCCACCATCTTGGGATCAATCATGACCAGGCGCAGTTCATCGGGTGTGTTGTTATAGATCAGACAGGTAATGATAGCCTTGATGCAGACCGACTTCCCCGATCCAGTGGTGCCGGCGATCAACATATGCGGCATCGTGGCCATGTCGGCCACGACCGGCTCGCCTGCCACGTCCTGTCCCAGGGCAACAGCCAGCGGCGAATCGAGTTTGCGAAACAGGCCTGTCTCCATCACCTCGCGCACACCCACCAGTTGGACCTCGCTGTTAGGCACCTCAATACCGACGATGGGACGGCCGGGTACAGGAGCCTCGACACGCAAACGGGAAGCCGCCAGTGCCAGCGCCAGGTCGTCCGTCAGCGCGCTAATCTGGCCCACCCGCACCTTCCGACCGCCAGTCCCGGAACGTTCCACAAAGCCAGGCGAGACACCGAACTGGGTGACTGTGGGGCCCACGCGCACTTCAGTGACCTCCACTGGCAGGCCAAACTGCTTCAACGTTTCCTCAATAATCTGCGACTTCTCGCGAATCTCCTTATCAGTCAGGGCTGGCCCCTCGGACTCGTTCAACAGATCGAGCGGGGGGCGAGCGAGTTTGCGCCGGCGCCGGCGCCGGCGAGAGGGAGCAGCAACCGCTGGCGCAACCTGAGGCTCGGCATCGGCCGGGGGCGACACAGCACGACTGGATTTCCTGGACGGACGTGCCTGGACCGGGAGGGCAGCCTTTCGCGGGGCAGATTCCCGGCGTGAAGTGGATCGGGCATGCGCGGGCTGCGATGGGCGCGGTTGCTCACGCCGTGTAGCAGACCTGGCCGGACGACGCTTCGCCCGACCGGTGAGTATTCCCCGCACCACACCTGCGATCCGTTTGACGTCGGCGAAGGTTATGTCGAAGGTCAGGCCCAGGCCTAAGGCCAGCAGCACCAAAAGGATGAGCACAGTCGCTGGCCAGCCCAGGTAGGTCAAGAGCATAATGGATATCGCCCAGCCAATCAGCCCTCCACCCCAACCCTCCTCTACCAACCCCCATGGGGCACCCCGTCCAGCAATAGCATGGGTCAATGCCAACAAACTGAAGAACGCCAGTTCCGCGCCGACGATGGGTCTCCACCGCCACTTCACTGGACGGTCCAGGTGATGCTGCAACCACAGCAGCCCAGCCAGAAGGATGGCCACGACGGCCGGGAAGACTCCCCAACCCAACCAGTACTGCAACAGGTCTACCCAGGCATCCAGCCAGCGTCCCGTCGTCACCTGGAACAGCGCCAACAGCGTGATCACACCCAAGGCGATAACAACCAGGGACAGAATCTGTTGCAACAGTGGATCGGTCAGGCTCGCCCGCCAGTTAAAACGGGTCTTTGGCTTCTTCCTGCTCCGCTTGGTCATCAGTAGTAACGACTTCAGTTCTCACCAGCAACCCAAGTGTCCGAGGAAACAGACTCCTTGGCCCGCCGAAGACTCAACCCCATCCGCCGCTGCTGGCTATCAAGGCTGAGGATGCGAGCGGTCACAACGTCGCCTTCCTGTACCACATTGCGGGGGTGTAGAAAATTCCCCTCCGCCAGTTCCGAGACGTGAATCAACCCCTCCAGCCCCTCTTCCACCCGCACAAACACCCCGAAATCAACCACGTGCGTGACGACACCCTCAATAACCTGATCAACCTGGTAACGCTCCTCGGCCAACTGCCAGGGATCGAGCTGCAAACGCCTGATGCTCAGACCCACACGTCCACGTCCACGGTCTACATCGAGGACATACACCTCCACAGACTGGCCTAGCTCAAGTACGTCACCCGGACGGTCCACCCGCCCCCACGAAAGTTCCGAGATATGCACCAATCCCTCCAGTCCGCCCAGATCGACGAACACCCCAAAGGAACAGAGGTTGGTCACGCGGCCCTGACATATATCACCCGGGCAGAGTTTGTTCAGCAATTCCCGGCGATGGCTCTCGTCGAGGCAGGTAGCCCGCTCGGAAAGAACAAACCGGCGCTGTTCCGAGTCCAGCTCGATGATCTTGAGGCGCAACCGTGTCCCAACGAGACGCCGCAACCGGTCATACCGCGCACCACCAACCAGAGAGGGTGAGAGATCTACCAGGTGAGAGGCAGGGACAAAACCACGCAGGCCATTCCACCCGACCAACACTCCTCCGCGATTGCACCCTATCACCGGCAACTCAAGCATCTCTCCCTTCTCCATCGCCTCGCGAGCATCTCTCCACAGGTCCTCGACGACCACCACCTCCACCGGTGCCGCCCTCCCAGCAGCACCGAGGGGTTCGTTACACCACGGGTCCACCTGAGCAGCGCCAGGAGCCGCACTCCCGTTCTCCCCATCGCGCAACAGTGCTCTCCAGTATCCCTCATCCGGCGGCGTATCCCCAGGAATCCATTCCCCTGTCTGCCCCATCGTTCTTCCGCCTCCCATTCTCGCGCACCACACGTATACTAATTATACGGCGGTGCCAACACCTTGTCAAACATCAACCGATTCAGAATGGGCCTTCTGATTGCTCAACTCCTCCCGTTCCATCTCTGCCAACATCTGGGCCACTGCTTCAATCGCGATGCGCTGCTTGCGATACAGGTCCGATTCACTCATCGCCAACCGCCGTGCGATCTCGCGCACCTTGCGCCCCTGGAGAAACTTAAGTTCGAGGATGTTATACAGAACCCACTCCGGCGCTGTCATCTGACGCTGCCCATCGGGGCGCAAGTGCTCAACGGCCTCCTTGAGCACAGTCCGCAGTCCCTTCATTGCACTGCCATCGTGCTCCCGGGCCGCACGTTCGACCACGCGCAAAGACAGGAGCGGGCTCGTGGTCAATTTGGGACCGCCCCAGTAATGCCTGAGTGCACCCCTGACCCACTGCCGGAACTCGATGGCCTCTACCAAACCGAACCCAGAGAACGCCTGTTCCCCAACGTAGTGCAACACCCCACGGCGACGCTGAATATCCTCAATCTCTGGGATAATCCGTTCCAGCGCGCTGAAGATACCCTGTTGAAGTTGACGGTCTTCCAGCGCCGCTGCTGCCTGCGCGAGCAACGTCTCTACCCCTGCCAGTTCCTCCGAGCTCAGGTCCGGCTCGGGCGCACGCGCGGCTATGCCCACCACACCAATGACGACGTCCTGACCTTCGGTGCGCAGAGGGGCCAACCAGTAGCCATTCCACACAAACAAGCCCCCGTGTCGTTGAATGTGTCGCTCCCTCGACAGTTCAGCCTCGTCAGATAGTTGCCACGCCTCCGGCGGCATGTTATCCGTAGCACCTGGCTCCAACGGCCCACACACGACCTCCAGGTGGGGCACACCACCGTCTATGACAACCACGAAGGCCGTCTTCACCCGCAACAGGTCACACAGCGCTGTGAGCACATTCTCCAGAAACTGGCGTAGGTCCGTCGTCGTCAGCAGCCGGTTGCTCAACTGCTGGATCCACTCAATCTCCGGCTGATCCTGGCGGTAGAGCGCCCGGTCAATCAGTGGCTTGGACAGTTCGATACCAAGCTGCAACAACAAGATGACACCAACGACACCAAAGAGCATCAGGCGGCGGTTCGGAAGGCCAAGCCACCCTTCCGCCTGCGACGCGACAATGATGACCACGACCACCAGCGTGGCGACGAAGGGCCCGCGTAGCAAGAAACGTATCAACCGATGCTTCACTACTCGGTCGGGAGTGAGAGCGCCAAAGAAAGCCACACTGTAGGCCAGAAGCACCAGCATCAGCCCCACGCCCACGTTGCCCAACACCAACAGCAGCCATAGAGCCACGCCAGGCACGGAGGCCGGCCAGCCAGTGAGGAGTAGATAGGGAAAGACCCCGGCCGCCGGCGCTGCGAAGGTGGCCGCCAGGTAGGCCATTCGACGCCGCGACGTCGAGGTGAGACAACGACGGCGCGCCCACAGAACGTTGACTGCCCCCCAACCTACAGCGGCGAAGAAATAAAGGACGAAGAATGGGAAGAATGGCCCCGGTAGCAAGTGGGGAGCACGAGGCGCCAGCATACCTCCACGTGTAATGAGGCCGGTGAAGACCACACCCAGCAACAGAGAACCGCTAAGCAGGTAACTGACGTGGACGGCAACGTCTCGCAGCCTGCTTCGAGCGCCGGTAGTGATCAGCAGAGCATTGGAGAAACTCAGGTAGGCAGCCGGGGTGAACGCAATGCCCACCCATTGGAACCGCAGCCAGGTGATCGCCGTATCCAGGCTCTCAACGCCGAATAGCGCCAGGTCCACGAAATAGGTGATCAGCACACACGCCAGCAGGGCGGCAAACGAACGGGCCACACTGTTACGAAGATTGTAGATAGTGAGATAAAGCAATAGGGCACCAGAGACAATCACGATACCCGAGGCAAGCACAACGTTGATCAGTTCAAGAGATTCTTGTAATTCGAGCCCAGATAGGAACCCCATCAGCCTGGCTATAACTCCACGCTAGCGCAATGATTCTCCAAAGAACAACACAATGTCCTGCGTTGGCCAATAATGGTCGTTGTAGCCGCAAAAAGCCAAACCTCGCGACCGACAGAATCGGATAGCCGAGTAGTTCTTGGTCTGCATTCCGACCACCAGCCGCACCAGGTCGTGATCGCACCCCCATTGAGCAGCGGCCCGCAACAGCGCCGTACCTATGCCGCGCCGCCGCCAGGGCCGGTCCACAATCAGGTCATCCACCCAGGCAATGCCGTACTCAACCCGGGCGGACAACGCCACGTAACCATAAACGTGCCCCCCTTCCGCTGCTACCAGAAAACCATCGCGCCGCTGCCACCCCGCCCGCAGATCCTCACCCTGGCGCAGGTAGTCGACCCGGATCTCACGGGGCAGACGCACCACCCGGAAGGTGATCGTCAGCGCATCGTCTTTCTCCCGCGTCTCCATCTGCCAGACGCGATCGGTGGTGTAGGAATGATCCAGCGCACCACACGCTTCCAGATCTCTCGGCCACGCCGGGCGCACTTGCATCGGCATCCTCCTAAGCAGCGAGGGGTCATTTCACCGCTGGTTCGTCGCTAACCGCTGACGGTCATTCTACCACCAGGCTACCATTGAGGCAAACGAGCCCCATCAACTCCGATCTCCCGCCAGCCACATCTCCACCACAACCTCAATCTCCCCCGCTGTCGTCTCGGTGACATCGAACCACCGAATAGCAGGGTCATCGGGGCGAAACCAGTTATACTGATGGCGAATAAAACGACGCGTCGCCCGCTTTATCTCCGCCACGGCCTCCTCCAACGTAGCCCGTCCCTCGAAGTACGCTCTGAACTGCCCATACCCCAGCCCCGACATCGCCGGGAGGTCCCAACCATGTCCCGCCCTCACCAGCCGACGTACCTCGTCCTCCAGACCGGCAGCCATCATCGCCTCCACTCGCTGGTCGGCGCGGGCATAGAGGGTCGCTCGCCCCATCGTCAGGCCAATCTGGAGAATGGAGTAGGGAGGCAACTGCTTACGCTGCTGCTCAGAGATAGGCCGCCCTGTGATCAGGCAGACCTCCAGTGCGCGGATGACCCGGCGGACGTTGCGGGGGTCAATGCGTTGCGCAGCAGCGGGGTCCAACAGGGCCAGGCGAGCGTGCAGCGCGGTGGCCCCTTCTCGCTCGGCCTGGGCCTCCAGTTCGGCCCGCAGAGCGGGGTCAGGCGGCACGCGAGGGACACGCCATCCCTCCACCACAGCCCGCACATACTGCCCCGCGCCCCCTACCAGCAACGGCAACCTTCCACGAGCATGGATGTCCTCAATAGCGGAATAGGCCCATTCCTGAAACTCAGCCAGTCCTACCGTCTCATCCGGCTCGGCGATGTCAATCAGATGATGGGGAACGCGAGCGCGCTCCTCGCGAGTAGGCTTGGCCGTGCCGATGTCCATTCCCCGGTAAAACAGGCGCGAGTCGGCAGAGATGACCTCGCCATTCAGCAGGCCGACCAGATGGAGTGAAAGCGCCGTCTTGCCCACCGCCGTCGGCCCCACAATCACCACCAGTGGACTGTGGATCGCGGATTGCGAATTGCGGATTGCAGGTTGCTCCCCCGCTCCTCCGCTCCCCTGCCCCCTGACTTCCCCGCTTCCTTGCCTCTCATTCAAGGCTCTCATACACCTCGATCCGCAGCAGCCAGCCGGAGCGGTCCATCTCCACCGCCACCAGGCCCACTCGCCAGTCCACGTCGTTCAGGTCGTGTTCAGCCAGGTAGGTGAGCGCCACGTGGATCATGCGCTGCTGCTTGGCTGGTGTCAACGATTCCTCCGGCGTGCCGCACTCCCGCCCACGCCGCGTGCGCACTTCGAAGAAGGTCCACACGTCGTCCTGGCGAGCCACGGCGTCCACTTCGCCTACCTGGCAGCGCCAGTTGCGCGCCACGATCTCGTAGCCGCAGCGGGTCAATTCCGCGACGGCCAGTTCCTCCCCCCGCCGCCCCAGCCGCACCCGGGCATCACTCATCTTGCCGTTCCCCGCGCCCCCGCTCTTCCACGAGCCGTTCGTATTGAGCCAGCAGTGCGGCCGAGGTGCGGCGGACGTCATATTGGACACACGTCTCCCGCGCTCCGGCGGACAGCCGGCTCCGCAAATCTGGCTCCGTCGCCAGGCGGCGCATCTGCGTCGCAAAGACACCCGTGTCTCCAGAACTAAAGAGTCCATTGAGACCATCCACGATAGTGTCTTCGACCCCGGGACACGGTATGCCCAACACCGGCAGGCCGGCGGCCAGCGCCTCCAGCACAACCAGAGGGTGCGACTCGCTCACCGACGAGAGGGCAAAGAAATCACCCATCGCCAGCCAGTTGGGAATTTCCTCGTAGGGCATCTCGCCGACCAGGTGGACCTGTGAGGCCAACCCCAACAAGTGCACCATTTCTCTGAGGCTCTCTTCCTGTGGGCCACCGCCGACGATGACGAGATGCAAGTCCGGTACCTCTCCGGCGATGCGTGTGAAGGCATGCAACAGGAAAGACAAGTTCTTCTCCGGCCCCAGCCGCCCCACTGTGATGGACACCAACGCCTGGTCGGAGAGCCCCAAGTCACGTTTCGAGAGTGGCGCAGGGGGATGCTGAAACTGCGCCACGTCCACGCCGTTGGGAACAACCTCGACGTGACAGGTCACGCCCAGTTCTCGCAACACCCGCTCTATCCCCCGCGAAGGGGCGATGACCAGATCACACTTGTCGGTGAAGTCGGGCAAATACGCCTCCAGAAAAGCCCGCGAGAGCCCCTCCGGAATGAGGGGAATATAGTAACGAGCCTGCACATGGTAGCGCGTGTGATTGGTGTAGACGACGGGGATATTGTACCGCTTGCCCAGGCTGACTACCTGTCGCCCACTGATAAACGGGTGATGCACATGCAGCACATCCATCGTCTTGATCTTTTTACGGGCGCGACGGGAGAACAGGAAACTGAGGTAGTATCCCGTATCAGAAAGCGGGATAGCCGGAGAGCGAATGACGTACAGTTCATCGTCCTCGTAATCCTCGTGTCCCAGCGTAAAGACGAAAACCTTGTGCCCCCACGATTCGAGGGTACGCTTATGAAGAGAGATAAAGTTGGTCACCCCGTTGACGACCGGCTTGTAGACTTCTGTCAGTTGGCCTATGCGCATCAGACACCTCCCTCCTCACCAAGCATGGTATACCAACAGGGAACAGACGTCAAGTAACGCATTGAGGTTGAGATTGAGATTGAGGCAAGAGTTCGCGGCCTTCGCGTGCTTTCGCGACTTTCGTGGTTCAAGTTGCCTGGACGCTCAAATGCAGTATAATCAGTCCGTATGCACAGGCAACACATTCGCCTCCACATCACCGCGTTCGCTGGTGGGTTGGTCTCGCTGGCAGTCGAGTTCGCCGCATCCAGCCTGCTCCGCAACCACTTCGGCACCGCCAATCTGGTGTGGGCCACCATTATCGGGCTGATTCTGCTCTATCTGACGGCTGGCTACTTCCTCGGTGGGCACTGGGCCGACCGCTCCCCCTACCCCACCACGCTCTACCAGATCGTAGCCTGGGCAGCCTTCCTCATCGGCGTCGTGCCCTTCGCCGCCCACCCGGTGCTCTCGCTGGCGTCGCCAGGTTTTGCCGACTTCAACGTCGCCATGCTCGGCGGTTCTTTCCTCTCCGTGCTGATCCTCTTCAGCGCCCCCATCACACTGCTCGGCTGCATCTCGCCCTTCATCATCCGGCTGGCAATGGAAGATGTAGAAAGCGCCGGCCAAACGGCCGGTCGCATCTACGCCATATCAACCGCCGGCAGTTTCATCGGCGCGTTCCTGCCCGACCTGGTACTGATACCCACCATCGGCACGCGTTACACATTCGTCCTGCTGTCGCTGTTTCTGCTGGTCATCGCGCTCATCGGGCTTGCTCACAGCAGCCCGCGCCGCCTGATCCTGTATCTTTGGATGCCAACCATCGTCATCCTGCTGACCCTTCTCTGGCGCGGGCAGCCGATCAAGGCCTCAGAGGACGCCATCTACGAGACCGAGTCGGCTTATAACTACATCCAGGTGGTAGAGAAGGAAGGCTGCCGCCACCTGCTGCTGAACGAGGGGCAAGGCATTCATTCCGTCTATTGCCCCAATCAATTGCGTACCGCCGGACCGTGGGACTACTTTCTCGTCGCCCCTTACTTCAATCCCCCACCCTACACCCCGGATCAGGTAGAGAGTGTGGCACTCATAGGGCTGGCTGCCGGCACCATCGCCCGGCAGTATACCACCGTCTACGGGCCGCTCCCCATTGACGGAGTGGAAATCGACCCCAAGATCGTGCGCGTGGGGCAGGAGTACTTCGCGATGGATCAACCCAACCTCAACGTCATCGTCGCCGATGGACGCTACTACCTGGCTCACTCCGACCGGCGCTACACGGTCGTCGGCGTGGACGCCTACCGGTTGCCCTACATTCCCCCCCACCTGGCGACGGTGGAGTTCTTCCGCCAGGTACGGGAGCATCTGACCGCTGATGGCGTCGTCGTTGTCAACGTAGGGCACACCCCTGAGGACTACCGGCTGGTGGAAGCCATGATGGCGACGATGCTCCAGGTTTTCCCATCAGCCCACGTGATTGACGTGCCGAACAGTTTCAACGCCGTCGTCGTAGCCACAGTCCAACCCAGCGAGACCGGTAACCTGATGGACAACCTGCCCGGCCTGGAGGGGGACACATTCCTATACCCCACAGCATTGCAGGCGGCGACAAACCTGCGTGACACGCGACCAGGGAAAGTCATCTTCACCGACGACCGCGCTGCCATTGAACTGATGACCAATGCGCTGGTCTTCGACTTCATGCTGAAAGGAAAATGATGCTTCACACACGATTGGCTCGCCTGATTCAAGGACTGCTTGTGCTGGCCTTGCCCGTCCTTCTAGTCGCGGCCGACTTGCGCATCGTGACCGGTCACTGGTTTGTGCACTGGGAGTATGGGAAGACAGATTTCCCGCCCGACCCCTTCGGCCTCTCCACGGCGGAGCGTACCCGCCTGGCCGAAACTTGCGTGGAGTACCTGGCGACCAACGCGCATCTCTCGCTCCTGGCCAACCTGCGACTCCCCGGTGGCGAGCCTGCTTTCAGCGAGCGGGAACTGATTCACATGGCCGATGTGCAGGTGGTGTACAATGGAATGATGACGGCCGGCATCGTCGCCGCACTGGGTTTGCTTGGAGGGATAACAACACTGCTCGCTACGAGCCACGCGCGTCGGCGCGCCCCTGCCGCGCTCTTGAGCGGCAGCACCCTCACCCTGGGATTGCTGGGAACCGTCGCCGTGTACATGGTGCTGAGTTGGGGGGAGTTCTTTACCACGTTTCACCGCCTCTTCTTTGAAGGCGACAGTTGGATCTTCCCCTACTCGGACACTTTGATTCGCCTGTTCCCTATACGCTTCTGGATGGACGTGGCTATGACTGTCGTCGGCCTGCTGGTCGTGGAGGCAATCGCCACCGCTGCTGTGGGATGGCTATGGCGCCGGCGGATGAGATCAACGCTTGACAGCACTTCGCAATTGTGATACATTTACGCACAGTACAGACGAGCCAGGTGGACGGCAATCGAAAGGAGCAAAGCGAGGACAATGTCCCGTATCTTGGTCATTGACGACGACGCAGACATACTGCGCATCTTAAAACTTACCCTGACCAGAAACGGCTTCGAAGTTGTCCTGGCCACCGACGGCCTCGAAGGTCTACGTCGAGCGTATGAGACACATCCCGATGCCATTGTCCTGGACGTGATGATGCCTATGCACGATGGCTTTGAGACCTGCCGTCGCCTGCGTGAGATGACCGCGGTTCCGATCATCTTCCTCACCGCCAAGGGAGCGGTGGATGACATCGTGCGCGGGCTGGCGCTAGGCGCCGATGATTACATCATCAAGCCCTTCAGCCAACGGGAACTGCTCTCTCGCCTGACCGCCTGCCTGAGGCGTACCTCCAGCAAAGAGGAGACCCCCGACATTCTCGTTTTCACCGATGGAGCGTTCGTGCTGGACCGATCCCGCCGTCACGCCGTGGTTCACGGGAAGATCATCCACTTGACTCCAACCGAATTCGAAATGCTCGATTACCTCGTGCGCCACGCTGGCAAGGTTCTGAGCAGAGACGCCATTCTCGCCCGCGTGTGGGGCCCGGAATACGTGGGCGAGACAGATTTGGTCAAGCAGTTCATCTACCGGCTCCGCCGAAAGATCGACGCCGATCCCAACAAGCCCCATTTCATCCACACTGTGCCCGGCGCCGGCTACTTCTTCGAGGTCGAAGATACTGCCTGAACACCCCTATCACATCGGGGGAAAAGCCGCACCTCGCTATTGCTCCATCAGCCGCGTCAGGTAGCCCCGCAGAGCCTCCATTGAGTAGTGCTGACGGCCGACCTGGAAGTTGTGCTCGACCGTCTCCTGGCGCAAGCGTGCGTCGGTGAGCAAGGCCACCGCCTGGTCTGCAGCCGCCTCGACGACCCCCGCCCCCACCTCCACCAGCCCCAGGTCATCCCGGCCCTGGATCTCGCTGCCCAGGGAGACAACCCGGAAGCCCTTGTCCCGGATGTCGGCCCGGTAGACCGGATACTCGAACAACACCAGTGGGAGCCGGGCCCGCAGCGCCTCAAGGAACTGATTGCCCCACCCCTCCCACAGGCTGGGGTAGGTGACAAAGTCGGCGAAGACGTACATATCCCACAGGGAGTAAATCTTCTGCCCACCCCGCGTCTGCCGCCGCCCCCCCACCAAATCGGAGATGAAGAGGGCCTCAACTCCCGCCCGCTCGACCTTTTGCCTGAGCAAGTTGACGTAACGCCCGCTCGGGTCCTCCGAGTACCCGGCCAGCACCAGCACGATCCGGCTGTCGTCGTCGAAAGGACGCCCATCGTACAGCCCATACCGCTTGAGCCGCGCACGGCGCTCCGGGCTGCCCAGCGCCTTCACGAAATCGGCCGCCAGTTCGATCCCCTTGCGCCGGACGATGCGAGTGGCCTGCAATACCATGACGTCGTTCTCCCGCAACCCGATGCGGGCGCGGAAATCCCGATTGTAGTCGTCGGGCTGCCAGTCCGGGCCGTCAAAGTCGAAGACGTTGGGCACTACGCTGGCCTCGATCCCTTTACGCTCGGACAGTTCCCGCTGCGCCAGGCTGTTGATGACCGCGTGCCGGATCAACGGGTCACGCGGCGGCAGGTACTTATCGGCGATCTCGATGGCCGTCCCACAGGTGAGGGATACCCCACCTGTCCGCTCCCAGTAGAAGTCGTGATGCTGGGCCAGCGTGTCCAGTTGCAACTCGCGCATCACCCGCACCAGCGCGATGGCGGCCGGAAGGCTCATGGCAACCGACCAGACATTCTGCGGGATGAGGAAATCAACTCTCTCCCGCTCCACGAAGTCCCGCACCTCCCGCTCAATCACGCCGGCGATCCGATAAACCTCAGTCTTGTATTCCGATTCGCTGGCGAAATCGCTCAACTCGCGGAACGTGTTCCGGTCCAGCCGCTCAACGTCCGGGCGATGGTGATACAATCCCTCGATCAGCGTGCCCTCGACCGCGCCCAGGTCGCCCGCACAGAGGCGCACCGTGTGCCCCATCTCCTCCAGCACCCGCTTCCATTTGTTTATCTCCAGCGAGACCCCATCCGTCCCGCCGACCTTGTAGTGAAAGATGCCAATAGTGCTCATTACCTGTCGCTCCCGTGCCTCTGCGCCGCCCACCGCCGCACCCGGTATCCAGTTTAGCACAAAAAGGCGCGGGATGCAATTGGGGTAGCGCCTCACCGCACGCGCCCATATAGTACCAACGCGCCATTGCTATCTCTCGCGTTCTCTGGTATCCTATAGGTATCCCCCCCAGGGAACCAGAAGAACCCAGGAAACCAAAGCGGGAGCGGGGGGAAGGCGGGAGGATCACGAAGGATGGGTAACCGAGTCTTGACGATGGCGCTCGTCTTGAGCCTGCTGACCGGCATGGTCGCGCTGGCTTCTCCGGGGCCGGGCGCAACCCAATCGGACAGATGTCCCCCCTTGTCACCCCCTACCGGCCCCACCATCACAATCTCCTCAGAACCAGAGTTGCGCAACCAGGCGTACAATGCAGCGGCTGGCACCACAATCATGATTGAGGCCGGCGTTTACCACATGGAAAACATCATCCACGTTGTGAATGACGGCATCACAATCCGTGGGGCCACCGGCCAACGTGAAGGCGTGATTCTGGATCTGGGAGGGATGGGCACCGGGCACATGCATGGCTTCCTGATTGACGCCGACGACATCACGATCGCCGACCTCACCATCCGCAGCGTTGGCAACCATGGGGTGTCCGTCCAAGGCAAAGACCGACCCATCCTGTATAACCTGCACATCCTGGACACGGGACAACAGATCGTTAAGATCAACCCTGGGTCGGACTGGAGCGAGGATGGACTGTTGGCCTGCTCGCGCCTGGAGTATACGAGTAGCGCACCCACTGACTACACCAACGGCATCAGTGCCCACCGAACTCGCAACTGGGTGATACGAGACAACGAATGGTACCGCATACGGGGGAACGAGGGTTATACCGGCCCCACCATCCTGTTCTGGAATGAATCCTCGGACACGGTGGTGGAACGCAATCTGCTCATTGACTGCTACCGGGGGATCGCCTTCGGCAACCCCGGAGAAAGCGGCGTGAACCATACCGGTGGTTTCGTGCGCAACAACTTCATCTACAGCAGCCTGGAGCACGATGTGGCCATCGAGATGACCCGCGCCCAGGGCTGGCTGGTGGCGCACAACACGGCCATGCTGCTCAACCCCAGCCCGGGCCTGACCTGGGGCATGGAGGCGCGCTATCCAGAGAGCCAGGGAACCTTTGCCTACAACCTGACCAACATGAACATCCTGCACGACCGGGACGGGGCCCAGGGCACCCTGGTGGGCAACGTCACCAACGCCGGGGTGGACTGGTTCGTGGACGCTACCTCGGGGGACCTGCACCTCACGTCCACGGCCAGCGGCGCGATTGACCAGGCGGCGACGCTGGCCAACGTGTCGGATGACTACGACGGCGACGAGCGGCCCATCGGCGCGGCCCCCGACGTGGGCGGTGATGAGTACGGCGCTCCCCCACCCGCCGCCGTGACTGATCTGCGCGTCTCCCAGGCCGTCACGGACACCGGCACGTTGACCGGTACGCTGCGCTGGACCGCGCCGGCGGACGGCATCACCTACACACTGCGCTACTCCGGCACCCTCATCAGCGACACCAACTGGGATAGCGCCGTCGCCATCGCCGTACCTTTCACCGCTTCCGCGCCCGGCAGCACCGAATGGCTCACCACCTCCGTCCCCTACACCGGCGGCAGCGCCTGCTTCGCTCTCAAATCCCAGAACGGTGCAGGGGACTGGTCGGCCCTGTCCAACAACGGTTTCTGGCCACACCTCGACGTCTACCTGCCGCTCGTCCTGCGTGGCTACGGTCCATAATCATGCGGGTTGTAGGACAAGCCGAACTACAGTCGTTACACAGAGTTACACGGAGAAGACACAGAGAACCACAGAGATAGGGAGATAGCCCCTAAATCATAGTCAAACATTCGTGGAATTCGCATATTCGTGCCATTCGTGATAAAAGTACGGACCATTTGACAAAAAAGCGCCTACCAGATCAACTGAAAGGAGACGTAAAATGAAGGTACAAAAGTTCTTCGGAATGTTTCTCGTTCTGGCCCTGCTGATGACGTTGAACGGGGCTATCATGACTTCTGCCTCCACTACCAGAACGACGGCTCGTGACGCGACGGGGGACGAAAACCCCGTGGAAGCCTCTGCAACAGCCACAACAGAGAATAGGCTGACACAGCCACCGATCATCGTTGACCATACCTGCACCGACCTGAGCAAGATTCCGGATTACTGGCTGGAAAAGGCGAAGGAACTAGCGCTTCACTATGCCCACACCTCCCACGGCTCACAGATTAACTCCGGCATCGAGGCCCACCAGGCTATCATCGCCGACCACACCGCAGCCGATGAATTCGCCAATATCCCCGCCGAGGTATTGACCCAAATTGAGAACCTGCATATCTACTACGGCCGTACATCCCACGGCATGCAGGTCGAATACGGCGCTCAAGCCTTAGGCAGCCTCAACTTCCACACCCGCCTCGATGACCTGGGCTACGAGGGCAACACCGCTTGGGTTAACCCTACCCGCAACTATCTCAACGCACACCCAGAGATCGACGTAGTCATGTGGTCTTGGTGCTGGGGCGTGAGCGACAACACCGAGTGGGGCATCAACGTCTACCTCGACGCCATGAACCAACTCGAGCAGGACTACCCCGATGTAACTTTCGTCTACATGACCGGCCACCTGGACGGCACCGGGCCCAACGGCAACTTACGCCAGCGCAACGACCAGATCCGCGCCTACTGCCAGGCCAACGACAAAGCGCTGTTCGACTTTGCGGACATCGAAAGCTACGACCCAGACGGAAACTTCTATCCCTGGGAGGATGACACCTGCAACTGGTGTTACGACTGGTGCAACGCCCACCCAGCGGACTGCAATACTGACATGCCAGCCGACTGTCCGCACAGTCACTTCTTCAACTGTAAGAGAAAGGGACAGGCGTTCTGGTGGATGATGGCGAGACTTGCCGGATGGGACGAGGACGTGATAGAGGAGGGTGAGGCACAAAAGACGGCCTCAACACAGACAGCAATGCACGGCCAGACCGTCACCTACACCATCGTCGTTCGGGACATCACCACCACCGTCAACCTGACCGACAATGTGCCCACGTACCTGTCCTACCTACCCGGCACCCTCACTGCCACGCTGGGCACTGTCACCGACACCGATGCCTCCACCCTGCGCTGGTCCGGCACGCTGACCCCCACACCGGCAGTCACCGTCACGTACGCCGTTGCCGTGAGCACTGCCGAGACCCAGGTCATCACCAACACGGCGACCATCGTCGCACCGGGCTACCAGACCCTCACCTCCACCGCTATGATCATCGCCAATGAGCACGACGGTTCCCCGCCCGCCGCTGTCACTGATCTGCGCGTGACTCGCGCCGTCATGGGCACCGGCACGCTGGCCGGCACGCTGACCACCACATTGGGCTGGGCCGCGCCAGCGGATGCCGTCACCACCACGCTGCGCTATTCCGGCACGCTCATCACCGAGGTTAACTGGACCGACGCTTCTCTCCTCACCGGCACCCTGCCAGGCAGCGCCGAGACCTTCACGGCGACGGTGCCTTACGGAGGCAACACCGTCTACTTCGCGCTCAAGAGCCAAAACGGTAACGGGGACTGGTCGGCCCTGTCCAACAACGGCTTCTGGCCACACTTCGACGTCTACCTGCCGCTCGTCCTGCGTAGCTACGGTCCATGATCATACGGGGTGTAGGACAAGTTGGCAACTTGTCCCAGGGGCAATTTGCCGAATTGCCCTACAACTCAGATCAATCGAAAGGAGACGCAAAATGAAAGCACAAAGACTCTTCGGAATGGTTCTCGTTCTGGCTCTGCTGATGACGTTGAACGGGGCTATCATAACCTCTGCCTCCACTACCAGAACGGCGGCTCGTGACGCGACGGGGGACGAAAACCCCGTGGAAGCCTCTGCAACAGCCAGAACAGAGAATAGGCTGACACAGCAACCGATCATCGTTGACCACACCTGCACTGACCTGAGCAAGATTCCGGATTACTGGCTGGAAAAGGCGAAGGAACTAGCGCTTCACTATGCCCACACCTCCCACGGCTCACAGATTAACTCCGGCATCGAGGCCCACCAGGCTATCATCGCCGACCACACCGCAGCCGATGAATTCGCCAATATCCCCGCCGAGGTATTGACCCAAATTGAGAACCTGCATATCTACTACGGCCGTACATCCCACGGCATGCAGGTCGAATACGGCGCTCAAGCCTTAGGCAGCCTCAACTTCCACACCCGCCTCGATGACCTGGGCTACGAGGGCAACACCGCTTGGGTTAACCCTACCCGCAACTATCTCAACGCACACCCAGAGATCGACGTAGTCATGTGGTCTTGGTGCTGGGGCGTGAGCGACAACACCGAGTGGGGCATCAACGTCTACCTCGACGCCATGAACCAACTCGAGCAGGACTACCCCGATGTAACTTTCGTCTACATGACCGGCCACCTGGACGGCACCGGGCCCAACGGCAACTTACGCCAGCGCAACGACCAGATCCGCGCCTACTGCCAGGCCAACGACAAAGCGCTGTTCGACTTTGCGGACATCGAAAGCTACGACCCAGACGGAAACTTCTATCCCTGGGAGGATGACACCTGCAACTGGTGTTACGACTGGTGCAACGCCCACCCAGCGGACTGCAATACTGACATGCCAGCCGACTGTCCGCACAGTCACTTCTTCAACTGTAAGAGAAAGGGACAGGCGTTCTGGTGGATGATGGCGAGACTTGCCGGATGGGACGAGGACGTGATAGAGGAGGGTGAGGCACAAAAGACGGCCTCAACACAGACAGCAATGCACGGCCAGACCGTCACCTACACCATCGTCGTTCGGGACATCACCACCACCGTCAACCTGACCGACAATGTGCCCACGTACCTGTCCTACCTACCCGGCACCCTCACTGCCACGCTGGGCACTGTCACCGACACCGATGCCTCCACCCTGCGCTGGTCCGGCACGCTGACCCCCACACCGGCAGTCACCGTCACGTACGCCGTTGCCGTGAGCACTGCCGAGACCCAGGTCATCACCAACACGGTGACCGTCGTCGCACCGGGCTACCAGACCATCACCTCCACCGCCACGATCATCGCCAACGGGTATACTGTCCACCTGCCGATCTTGCTGAGAGACGACTGACGACCCAATGGTGTCCACGATGATGAGCGCGAAAGATACAGGGTCTTCCAGATTTCAAGGTACGAAGCACTCGCTGGTATCTGGCATCATGGTCGTGGCCTTCCTGCTGGGGGCCGTCGGTCTCTCCCCCCGTGCCGCCACCCGCGCTGCCCCGCGCCAGGCCGTCCAGGCCCCGACCCTCAAGTGGCAGCGCGGCGGCTGCTACTCCTCCTGGTGTGAGACCGGCTGGTATTCCTCCCCCGCCGTGGCCGACCTGGACAGTGACGGGACGATGGAAGTCATCGGCTCGGCGTACTCCATCGTCGTCCTGGATGGTGCGACGGGAGCGCTGGAATGGCGCGTCAAATCGGGGCACGATCTCACCGAACCCGACGGTGACAACGCCGGCCGCACCTGGTCCGGCGTCGTCGTCGCCGACGTGGATGGGAACGACGACCTGGAGATCGTCACCGCGCACAGCGGCGGCTACGTCTCGGTCTACAATCACGAGGGATACTTCGAGCCCGGCTGGCCCCAGAACCCCGCCAGCAACGAATTCCGCTCCCTGGCCGTGGCCGACCTGGACGGCGACGGTAATATGGAGATCGTCGTCGGATTGGCGCGCCTGAACCGTGTCAACGTCTGGGTGCTGGAACACAGCGGCGACATACGTTCCGGCTGGCCCCAATTGGGCAACGACGAAGGCTCCGCCGCCGGGCTGTACAACGACAACATCGGCCTGGGCGACCTGGACGGCGATGGTGTGCTCGAACTGGTCATCCCCTCCGACACCATCACCATCTGCGCCTACGAACCGGACGGCAGCCATCTCACGACCCACGAGATGTACCACGGCCATTCGGGCCACGACATGGATCACTGGGGAGAGGTGCCAGCCTACGTTGATCTGGAGTACGAGACCCGTGGCTGGGGGCCGTGTTACACCGAATCTACCGCCCGGGCCAACTTCGCCAACGGGCCAGCGAACGTCGTGGACGTGAACGGGGATGGCAGCAACGAAGTGGTCGTCATC
The DNA here is from genome assembly GCA_964385635.1 of uncultured Anaerolineales bacterium. Taxonomy (GTDB): domain Bacteria; phylum Chloroflexota; class Anaerolineae; order B4-G1; family B4-G1; genus CAYLPU01. The sequence goes on along the minus strand of CAYLPU010000015.1, from coordinate 16,322 downwards.
GGCGACGTGCACGACTGCCACACCAGCCCCTACACCGACCTGTACAACGGGCCGTACATCTTCAACGCCGACCGCAGCCGCTTCGATGCCAATGGGTTCGACTGGACGACACTGCCGGTTGACACAGGCGCGCCGGTGATCCAGGATTACGGCGTCATCGAAAGTGTGCAACCGAACCCTGTGACGGTGGACCTGGACGGTGATGGTTACCTGGAGATCATCTACCCGTCGTATGATGGCCGCATGCACGCCTTCTGGCTGGACAAGACCGAGCACCACAACTGGCCCTACTCGATTTACGACGCTGCCGAGGGGTTCTACCGCTTCGCCTCCGAGCCGGTTGTGGCCGACCTGGACGATGACGGTCACCCTGAGGTCATCTTCGGTTCCTGGGTGGAAAAGGGCACCGGCCAGACCGGCAAACTACACATCCTGGACTACCAGGGTAATTCACTACACGAAGTGAACCTGCCTGCCGCCCACTCCGGTGACTGGAACGGCGCGCTGGCCGCCCCCACCCTGGCGAACATTGACGGCGACGCCGACCTGGAACTGGTGCTGAACACAGCCCACTCCGGCCTGGTGGCCTACGATCTGCCCGACACGGCCAATGCCCGCATCCTGTGGTCCACCGGCCGGGGGAACTACCAGCGCACGGGGGCGGTTCTGTATGGGTCGCTTCAATCCTCGGACAAGAGCGTGCGACCCGTCCTGCCCGGCCCCGGCGACGTGCTCACCTACACCATCACGCTGCGCAACCCCGGCCCGGCGCTGGCAGGAGCCTGCGTGACTGACACCCTACCCGCCGAAGTACACTACCTGGGCAACCTGTGGGCCTCCTCTGGCAATTACGGCGAGGCGAACGGGGTCATCACCTGGACGGGGAGTGTGCCCGCCGCCGTGCCGGTCACCATCACCTTCGGCGTGACGGTCAGCGAGCAGATCACCAGCCCCCATGTTATTTCCAACACCGCTCTGATAGACGACGGTCTGGGCAATGTGTGGCAACGACAGAAAACCATCATCGCCAACGGCTATCCGGTCTACCTGCCCGCGATTCAGAGCCAGACACCATAATCCTTGGCTCACCCCCACCGTGTCTGTCCGTGTCCGCTAAACAGTCACCCCAAGATATTGAGGACTTCCCTCGTAAATGCGCTTGAAGTCTACGGTATCCCGGCTGGCCTTCTCCCAGGTCAGGAATTCGTGGAGGTCGTCATCCATTGGCGCTTCCTGTCAAGGGAGAGTTGAGTTGTTGGGTGGACACTCCGTTCTTGCGTAACGATTGGAGAAAGGCGACGATGGTCACGTCATCAACTGTCCAGGCACGCCGCGTCCCGGTTCCGTCAGCGACCTGGCTACAGGTGACCAGTCCTATGCGGACCCAGTTGTCGAGGGTGCGAAAACTCATCCCCAATAAGAGATAAAAAGAATGTAACTGCCCAGCCACCCCCACGCGGGGTGTTGAAACGGACCGCTGATATGACGAAACCCGTTAAAACGGGTTGGGAAGCCACGTTTTAGTGCGTTTTAACGCACTTTCTGTATCAGCCGATGGTTTCAACCATCGGCGGGGCAAGAGCAGTTGGGTCTCGAACAACGGGCACAGATAGAAATCACCGCCATTTGACCAAACCACAAGCCTGAGATATACTAACCGGCAGACTCTGTGCGGTACTGAAGGAAAGGAGGTCAGGAATGTCGAACACGCTGCAAGAGAAAGACTGGGACACCCTCCTTCGGAGAATCAAGATTGGGAAATGCACCCCCTTTCTTGGAGCCGGGGCTTGTTACGGGGCGCTTCCCCTCGGCTCCGACATCGCGCGAGACTGGGCGGGGAAGCACGGTTACCCGCTGGAGGACTGCGACGATCTGACCCGAGTGGCCCAGTTTCTGGCCGTGGACCGTGGTGACCCAATGTTTCCAAAGGAAGCGATCCTGGACCTGTTCAGAGACGTTGAATCGCCAGACTTCGAAAAGCCTGATGAGCCTCACGGCGTTCTGGCAAACCTCCCGCTTCCCGTGTACATGACCACAAACTACGACGATTTTATGGTACGGGCTCTCAGAAGCCGGCACAAGCACCCGAAGCGGGAGTTGTGCCAGTGGAACAGATACGTCAAGGACCAGCCATCTATCTTCGAAACGGAGCCTGGCTTCAAGCCCACTCCGGCGAATCCGGTCGTATTTCACCTGCATGGACACAACGAAGTGCCGGAGTCGCTGGTTCTCACGGAGGATGACTACATGGACTTCCTTGTGAACATCTCCCGTGACCAGGCTCTGCTCCCGCCCCGGATTCAGAGGGCACTGACCGGCGCATCGCTGCTTTTCATCGGCTATCGGTTGGCGGACTGGAGCTTCCGGGTGCTCTTTCGAGGCCTGGTCTCCTCTATGGAGGCGAGCCTGCGGCGCATCAGCGTGGCCGTCCAGTTACCCCCCGACGATCAGAATGTGCAGAACTATTTGGCTGACTACTTCGGGAACATCAATGTGAAGGTCTACTGGGGGACGGCCAGGGAGTTCGCGGCGGAATTACGAGGACGTTGGAGGAGGTTTCGCAATGGCAACTGAGCCACGAGAACGCAATCCCTACATTGGGCCTCGGCCTTTCGAGCGGCAGGACGGAGACCGTTTCTTCGGGCGAGATCGCGAAGTCAGTGAAGTTCTGTCGCTCATCATTGCCCACCGCATGCTTCTGCTCTATGCCCAGTCGGGGGCTGGCAAGACATCGCTCGTCAACGCCGGTCTCAGTCTTCTTCTGGAAGAGGAGGGATTTGAGATTCTCCCGCTGGCCCGGATGCGAGGCCTGATTCCTGAAGACATCAAGCCCGAGGAAATATCGAACCTCTACGTCTTCAATACCCTCATGAGCTGGGCAGAGGGTGAGGCCAACCCAGGACGGCTGGCACATGTGTCCCTGGCCGACTTTCTGAGGGAACGGGAGCGTCGCACCGATGAAGAGGGGCTGCCTGCACCTCGTGTCATCGTCTTCGATCAGTTCGAAGAACTGTTTACTTTCTATCCAGAGCGCTGGAGAGACAGAGAAGGGTTCTTCGAGCAGGTCAACGAAACGCTGGAAGAGGATCCGCTTTTGCGGGCAATCTTTGTCATGCGAGAGGACCACATCGCCGAACTGGACCCCTACGCTTCTCTGCTACCCGAGAAATTGCGGGCACGTTTTCGCCTGGAGCGTCTGGGTAAGGCGGCTGCTCTGTCGGCTGTTACAGGGCCTCTGCGAGACACAAGATGCTCCTTCGACAAGGGCAAGGGAGTGGCTGAGAAACTGGTCAACGATCTGATGAAGGTCCAGGTCGAGACCACTGCAGGCAAAGCCGAAATGGTGACCGGGGAGTTTGTCGAGCCTGTGCAACTCCAGGTGGTCTGCCAAAGCCTATGGCGTGGTTTGCCGCCTGACGTTACCGTCATCACCCATGACCATCTCCAGGCTTTCGGCGACGTGAACCAGGCGCTATCGGCGTTCTACGAGGGGGCTATTGAGAGAGCAGCCCAGGAAACCGGCGTGCACGACGGCGACCTGCGAACGTGGTTTGAGCGCAGCCTGATTACACCGTCGGGGACGCGCGGAACGGTCTATCGAGGGCGGGAGGAAACCGGCGGGATCCCAAACCCGGCGGTAGACGAACTTCAGGACCTGCACCTCATCAGGGGAGAGTGGCGGGCCGGTGCCCGATGGTATGAACTGACCCACGACCGGTTCATCGGCCCCATCCAGAAATCCAACGAAGCCTGGCGTGCCAGGCGGCGTGAGAGATGGCTGCGCATTGGCGGTGGCGTAGCCGTCGTCATCATCCTCTTGCTTGTGGGATTACCGGCTCTGGTGGCAACCGTAGCCACGCAAATGGTCCAACAAGCCCGGGTTGAAGCCGGCACTGCAGCCGCGGTCGAAGCCGGTACCGCGGTCGCAGTCGAAGTATCGGAGGTCAAGGCCACGGCCGCAGCCGAATCGTCGGAACTGGCGGCCTCTGTACTCCGTGGCCGCTTCCGCCCTCTGAAACCAGGGCTCAGCGTGAGCGGGATTCAGGTGACGGGCGGCACGATTGGTGCTTTCGTCCATGATGCGAAGGGTGAATTCTATCTCCTCAGCACAGCGGACGTCCTGGGCTTCCCGGATTATGCCCTGGACTCCCCGATTGTCCAACCAGGGCGAATCGACGGAGGTCAGGAACCTGACGACGTGATCGGCTACTTCGCCAGGCACCTGCCTTTGGCTGACGGGGTCTCAGTGGCGAACATGACTGGCCTGGCTCGCCTCGAGGAGGGGATCGTATTTGAGACGTCCATCCCAGGCATCGGGCCGATTCGAGGGGTTCGCGACCCGACCCGAGGTATGATTGTCCGCATGTTAGGCCGGACGACGGGGCTGGCGACAGGCGAGATCACGGAAATTGGCGTGGCGACAGCAATCAGTGGTTTACCTCAAGGAACCATTCGGCTCTCTAACGGCATCGAAATCGAAACCTCACCCCTGTCGCAGGCTGGCGACGGCGGCGCGCTGGTCGTGGACGAGGAAGGCTACGCCATAGGGATCGTCGTTGCCGGGTCAGAAACGAAAGCGATCCTGGCGCCCATCCAGGACGTCCTGGACAGCCTGGGTGTTCGACTCGTGCACATTGGTCAGGAACTGTTGATGCTGCTTGGACATAAGAACCTCGTCCTCGACGCGGTCTGGTCGCCGGATGGGACGCGCGTCGCCACCGCCAGTCAGGATGACACCGCCCGGTTGTGGGACGCCCGAACTGGCGAGGAACTGGTGGCTCTGAAGCACAGGAGTGACGTCAACTCGGTAGCCTTCAGCCCCGATGGCCGGTTGGTGGTGACAGCCGGCCAAGACGGCACGGCTCGGGTATGGGATGTGACCACGGGAGAAGAACTGGCCATCTTGCAGCACGGGGGCGGGGTCACCTCGGCGGCCTTCAGCCCCGATGGGCGGTTGCTGGTGACAGGCAGCCACGATGACACCGCTCGGGTATGGGAGGTGGCCATCGAAGAAAAGCAGGATGGTGAAGAGCCGTCCGTGGGCGAGACGGCTGTAAAAGAGTTGGCCGTCCTCCAACACAAGGGTTCGGTCTGGTCGGCAGTCTTCAGCCCGGATGGGCAGTTGGTCGTGACGGCGAGTTGGGACGACACGGTTCGGGTGTGGGAAGCGACCACGGGAAAGCAGTTGGCCGTCATGCGCGGGCATACGGGATCGGTCCGGTCGGCCGTCTTCAGCCTTGATGGGCAGTTGGTGGTGACGGCCAGCCAGGACGGCACGGCCCGGGTATGGGATGCAGCCACCGGGAAAGAAGTGGCCGCCCTGCGGCATGATGATTCGGTCTGGTCGGCCGCCTTCAGCCCCGATGGCCGGTTGGTGGTGACAGCCAGCCAGGACAAGACGGCTCGGGTGTGGGACGCGGTCACGGGAGAAAAGTTGGCTGTCCTGCGGCACGAGGGTGAGGTCCTCTCGGCGGCCTTCAGCCCCAATGGATCCTACCTGGTCACCGCCAGCGCAGACGGCACCGCCCGCCTGTGGGACACTGCCAGCGGAGAGTTGCTCTTCACCCTTGAGGGGCACACCGATGAAGTGTTGGGTGTCGCGTGGAGTCCGGACGGGGTGCGAATCTTGACCGCCGGAGGGGATGGCACGGCGCGGATTTGGCAAGGGAGATAATCATATCGCGAGGATCAGAAGTAATGATTGGGATTGTCGGTGCGAAGACCGGCGGCTTGGGCAATGGTGATCAGGCGGTCATCGGCACAGATGAACGTGAGCGACGGCCTGCTGGCATGGAGCAATTCCTGGTTAAGCAACCAGGCCGTTGCCAGTTGCACGGCATCGTATGCCCGCAACGGGTACTGATTAGCCAACTGGCGAGCGGTATCAATCGTCACCGGCATAACGTCCAGCAGGCTGTACCTGTATGCGATGTCATAGTCAAGGGCCTGAACCGCTTTGGCGTGGTCGGCAGGCAGCAGAGTTCCCTCCCGCAACCTGCGGGCAAAGGCACACGTGGCTTCTACTGCGGTCAGGTGCGATGTGAATACAGCAGGAGCCGTAGCAGAAGCAAGGTATGCCCTCACCCAGTTGCTTCCGGTCTCCGTAACATACTGCTTGAGCAAAGCGCTGGTATCAAAGTAGGCAAAGTTCATCATTCCCCCCGCTCTCCAATGATAATCTCTGAAAGAGGTTTGCCAGGGGCCTTGCCCATAATATCGGCCAATCTGCGACGTTCTTCTTCGGAGACAGGATCAGGAGGCGGAGTGCCTCTTTTTGGGCGGGGGCGCATCAGACCAGCAGCGACCAAGCCTTGGACAACTTCTTCAACTTCGTCGGCCGGTTCTTCCTGTATTACCGATTCCTCTGGCACAATCTGGATGCGCACCGTCTGGCGTTCCCGCAGGTTGAGCGATTGCAATGGGCGCAGTATGCCCTTTTCGTACACCGCCGTCACAATCTCCATCATCGTTTACCTCACCTCCCTCATGTTTTACGCAATGCGCAACACACAATACGGCTCACGTTTCACACTTCCATTATAGCACAAAAAGGTACTCTGATGAAATCGGCACTACATAACTCAGCGAGGTGACAAATGAAGACCATACTAGAATACGCACGCGCAAATCAGAACCGGTTCCTTGCGGAACTGAAGGAGTTCTTGCGCATCCCCAGCATCAGCACGCAGCCGGAGCACAAGCCGGACGTCGAGCGCGCGGCGGCGTGGTTGCGGGACAAGTTGCTGGCGGCAGGATTTCCCAAGGCGGAGGTCATGCCCACACGGGGCCATCCTGTGGTCTACGCGGAGTGGCTGGCTGCCGGGCCTGAGGCTCCCACGATCCTCGTCTACGGGCACTACGACGTGCAGCCGCCCGACCCGTTGGAAGAGTGGAACACCCCGCCGTTTGAGCCGACCATCGTGGGCGATGACATCTTCTGCCGGGGAGCATCGGACGACAAAGGGCAGTTGTACATTCACGTGAAGGCGGTGGAGACATTCAAAGCGACGGCGGGCAGGCCGCCGGTCAACGTCAAGTGCATCTTCGAGGGGGAGGAGGAGAGCGGCAGCCCCAGCCTGGAGCCATTCATCCGCGAGCACAGGGAGTTATTGGCCGCCGACGTGGCGGTGATCTCCGACGCGGACATTCTGGGCCAGGATTTGCCCTCCATAGCCTATGCGCTGCGCGGGCTGGCCTACGTCGAGGTCGAGGTAATCGGCCCCGATCACGATTTGCACTCCGGTATCTACGGGGGCGCGGTGCGTAACCCGATCAACGCGCTCTGTGCGATGATCACCAGGTTGCAGGACGAGAATGGACACATCACCGTTCCCGGTTTCTACGACAAGGTGCGGGAACTAGACCCCGAGGAGCGCGCAGAGATGGCGAAGGTTCCTTTCGAGCGCGAAACGTGGCTCCACGAAGCGGGTGTGAAGACCGATTGGGGTGAGCCAGCGTACACCATCGTCGAGCGGACCACAGCCCGGCCTACGTTGGACGTCAACGGCATCTGGGGTGGGTACATCGAACCGGGCGCGAAGACGGTGCTGCCCAGCAAGGCGTTCGCCAAGATCTCGATGCGGTTGGTGCCGGATCAGGAACCGGTGGAGATCGCGCAACTGATCCGGAGTTATCTGGCCGAGATCGCGCCACCCACGGTGACCGTTGAGGCCCGCGATCTGCATGGCTGCGATGCTGCCATCGTCCGCCGCGATAGCCCGGCGATGAAAGCGGCGTGTCGGGCGTATGCCGAGGTGTTTGGCCGGGAGCCTGTCTTCGTCCGTGAGGGAGGCTCGATCCCCGTCGTCGCCATATTCCAAAAATTGCTGGGGATTGAGACGGTTTTGATCGGCTTTGGGCTGCCCGACGACCGGTTGCACTCCCCCAACGAGAAGTTCCACCTGCCCAATTTCTACAAGGGAATTGAGACGATCCTCTGTTTTATGAAATTCCTGGGTGAATAGCCGCCATTTTGAGGAGCAAGGCACGCCCACGTGCCGTATCGCATGAGAGGAGACGAAAAATGGAAATCAGAAAACGTCAATGGATACCTGTCCTGGTTCTTGGCCTGGCGCTCGCGCTTGCGTTGGCCTGCGGTGGCACGAAAGAAACAGCGCCCGAGGATGTTACCGCTGCGACTGAGGCCCCTGCCGAGGTTCCTGCTGCAACGGAGGAGACGGCAGCGACTGAGGCTCCCGCCGCCCCGCCTGAGGATGTGAGAAACATCATCGTGCAATCGTCCGCCGACTTAAAAAACCTGACGAGCTATCGCGCGAAGATCATCGTGGAAAGCGAGGGGCAGACTATGGAATCTCTCTACGAGTACGTCCTGCCCGACAGATTCCACCAGGTCTCAGACTTCGGGGAGATGATCGGCATCGGCGATGACTTATACGTGAAGTCTGACGATACCTGGACCAAGATACCCGGCGGTGGCACAGGGACGGCACTCGCGGAAGCCGGCGTCGCGGAAGAGGACATCGTGGAGGCCCGGTTGGAAGGAACCGAAGATGTGGATGGCGTGCCGTGCCAGAAGTACGTCTACACCACGGAGATGGAAGGCAGTTCCCTTGAGATTACGGCCTGGATCGGCGTGGAGGACGGCCTGCCCCGCAAGATCGTGTCCAAGCCAGCATCGGGCGGGACCGTGACCCAGACTCTCTATGATTTCAACGCCGACATCACCATCGAAGCACCGGTGACAGATTAGCACAGCCTCGTCGCGACGGAGGTCACCCGGCGGCGCGTGGACACAAATCGCGCTGCTCCAGTCGCCCGCGTCTTGATGTTCAACCACGATGCGCCAGCGTCGCGGCGGGGCGATTGAGGCTGGGTGTGGTCACCTGTGTGAAAGAATGTAACTACCACTGCACCAGGCGAAGAAGAACGCCGCCCGCAGCACCATCCTGCTGGCCTGCCGTAAGAAGGTGGACAAGGGGACAAGGAGACCGTGCTCCCATACCCACACACCCACACACCCAGTATGGTGGGATGATATACAGCCCCGCGTGCGCCAGGTGGCGCGTGAGAAGGCGGCCGAGTTCGCCGAGCGGGGCATTGAGGGCGTGGACCTCTACCTCAGCACCTTCGGCCCAGTGCTCTCCGTCATCTCCCAGCACTGGCCTGTCCTCACCAGCGAGGTGGACGAGCGCACGGGGGAGCCCAAACCGCTCCGCCCCGAGACCGCGCTCGACCTGGCCCGCGAGGAGGTATTCCGGCTGCGCAAGCGCGGGCTGTTGGGGGGCCGCGAGGTTCAGTTCGACCCGACCACTGACTGGTACCTGATGGCCTGGGACGCCTTCCGTGCGGAGCGCTTTCCCGCCGATGAGGCCCGCAAATTGGCGTTCACGGCCGGGCTGGACGTAGAGCATGACCTGGTGAAACGGCGCGTGGTCAGCAAGAAGGGCAGCGACGTGATCCTGCTGCCGCCCAGGCAGCGCCGTGGCCGCGGCAAAGCCGACCACGACGCGGACCACTTCAACACCTGGCTGGACGCGGTTCACACTGCGATGCTGGTCTACGAGGAAGACGGAGCCCGGGCCTGCGAGACTTTCCTCAAGCAGGCCGGGTTGCGGAACGACGGTACTTTCAAGGCCTGCTTGCAGGCGCTGATCAACGCTATTCCGCGCACGCAGATCAAGGGCAAGTTCGTCCGGCCCGAGGCGGAGGTCCTCGACCGGCTGCGGTTGGCGTTCTTCGAGGAGTTGGAGGTGCGGGTGGAGGAGGAGGCGGAGGCAAAATTGGAGCAGATGCGGTTGATGTGAGCAGTAAGTAAACCGTCAACCTCTGAGCAAACGGGACGTTGCCTGGCTATGCGAGGGATAACAGTGCCTCGGGGACAGTCTCCGTCTCGGGAAAGGCGAACGATACACAGGGCATCGGCAAGTGGGTAGCGGCCTGAAGTTGCTGCGCGGAGCGGAACAACTGATCGGCCAGGTTCAGCACTTGAATAGCCAGCGGACCAGGCACGGTTTCATGCCCGCACTCGGGACAGACACTCACCCACACGTTCTCCAGGGTGATCTGGACCCCTTCACGTTCGTATCGAATTGTGCGGCGCTCCCATACCATCCTGGACTGGCAAACCGGACACGTTACTTGTTCGTTCATCAAGCACCCTTTCGCCGCTTACGGTAGGCGATCCGAAAGGCGTGGAAGAAGAAAGTGAAGCGACCTTCTCGGTACAATCCACGGATGCGGGCAATGTCCATAGGTCATTCCCTATGGTATAATACCCCACCTGTGGAAATTTGTAAAGCGGCGCCTCGTCGAGCGACCAGAGGGCGTGGCGCACGTGCTAGGTTGATCTGGAGCAAGCTAGTCTGCGCGCCCGTGTCAAGAGCAAGCTTGTACGTCCATCCCGAGGCGGAGGTTCTGGATCGGTTGCGGTTGGCATTCTTCGAGGAGTTGGAGGTGCGGGTGGAGGAGGAGCCGGAGGCGAGGCCGGAGGCGAGGCCGGAGCAGATGCGGTTTCAAGTATAGGTGATTCCACAAGCCAGGGAGCTGGCGGTGTCAGAATGCATGGGGGAGCGTTGAGATGAGTGAGGTGAGGCCTGAAGCCTGTGTCGTTCGAATAGAGAGGGAAGACGGTCGGCCCGTTGGCACTGGTTTCGTCGTCGCTCCTGACCTGGTAGTGACCTGCTCGCACGTGGTGGAGGCAGGCGGAGCGGGACCAGGTGGCGAGGTGAGACTGGTCTTCCACAACGTGGGTGTGTCAAGGCAAGCCGTGGCTCTGAAGGATGGTTGGCACCCCGATGCAGATGTGGCTTTCCTTCGATTGAGCGGTTCACTTCCAGAGGGCGTTGCCCCGGCTATCCTGGCCTCTTCACGCGGTCGGGAGGGCGGAGAGGCGCGGGTCTTTGGTTTCCCTGAGATGGGGGACGTGGTTGGTATGTGGGCTGCGGTAGAGTTGATGGGATACGTGACGGAGGCCGGGCGGACACTCCTACAGATCAAATCCGACGAGATAACAGTAGGCTTCAGCGGTGCTCCGATCTGGGATGTAGATGAAGGCGGAGTTATTGGGATGGTCGTCCGAATCGCCTCGCCGGATAGACACGAGCGGTTGGGCGCTGTTGCGTTCGCTATTCCCGTCGAGGCATTGCGCGATCTGATGCCGTGGGAGCCGGAGAGGCGGGTTCAGGAGGAGCCACGAGGACTGACTCGCGAGGGAAGAGTTGATCGAGAGCGCAAAGAGCCAGAAGATGCCGGTTACGAAAGCGTGGAGCACATCTTTGCTGTTCTACATGACCTGGAGGGGGAGGATTACCGGCGGGCTGTCCTGGAACTAGAAGCCATTCTGCGTGACGCTGACGAGAATGAACGGCGGGGGGCTATCGCAGCGGTGAGAGAAAGTAAACTCAGTGCCTTGTCTCTCCTTGAGAGGGCCCTGGAGGATCGATCCTCGTGGAAGTTGCGTCGGGCGGCGGTGAGGGTCTTGGAAATCATCGGTGACCTGGAGGACGTCGTCTCCCTCGTTAAGGCCCTCGCGGATGTGTCCAAGTACGTACGCCAGGCGGCTGCGGGTGCCCTGGGGAGACTTATCCGTGTTGATGATCTTGTGTCACGGGTCCGTGATGGCTCGCTGGACTCCCAGGCAGCCCTGGAAGTGGTGCGAGCGATGGAGGACGAGGTAGCACGGGGGCAAGCGCTAGAGGGACTGGCGCCACACCTGCCGGAGGAGCTGAGAAAGCAAGTTCTGGGAGAAGCACGGGCAGCGGCGCAGGTGCCCCCAGTTGAGCCAGAGCAACCTGAGCGAATCAAGATCGCCACTCGCGCTCTGGCCGACAGCCCGAGCGAGGTTGACCTGCTAGGGTTCTCGGACTACGCGGAGGCGCTAGCCGATTTCATCAAGAATGAAAAGACCGCAAAGCCACTGACGATAGGGATAAACGCAGCTTGGGGTATGGGCAAGACTACCCTGATGCTTATGATCAGGGATCAACTGACGGGACAGGGAGAGAAGAAGAAAAAAAAGCGCGAGCGCTCATTCCCAACCGTCTGGTTCAACGCCTGGAAATATGATCAGGAGGAATCTCTCTGGGCAGCACTGGCCCTGGAAATCCTCGCCCAAGTCCGCAAGCAATTCAACGTGTGGCAACGATCTTGGTTCTGGGTGGAATTGAACTGGAAGCGGTTTGACTGGGGACAACTGTTGCAGAGCGTCCTCAAGTCGCTAGCGTATGTCCTTGGCATTGGCTTCCTGGGGGCGGTGGTTTTTGGAATGGCATCGCTGGGGCTGGGAAATACTTTGCAGGAATCTATCCAGAGATTGTGGCAATATGTCCAGATTGTCGGTGGCGTGGGATTCATCATAGCCCTTTTCGCCGCTGGTAAGGAGGCTTATGGTCGCATCGCTGGTCCATTCGACCTGAGAATTGGCCAGTATGTCCGCGAACCGAAGTATAAGGAGCGGGTTGGCTTCCTGGCTCAATTCGAGCAAGACTTCAAGCGGGTGATAGACGTTGTAACTGAGGGTGGCAGATGGCCGCTAGTCGTGTTCATTGATGACCTCGACCGGTGCGCACCGCCGAAACCAGCTGAGATCATTGAGGCGATCAACATCTTACTTGATGCAAAACACTGTGTTTTTGTCATCGGTATGGATGCCCAGGCGGTGGCAGGCAGCATCGAGGCGAAATATGAGAGCCTGCAAAGCTATCTCGACGATGCTGATGACCCGAGCGGGTTGACATTGGGTCAACGCTTCTTGGAGAAGATCGTCCAGATCAACTTCCGCATCCCAAGGGCCGACCCGAAGCTGGTAGAATCCTTTGTTGATGCGAACCTTGACGCACTGGGAGGAAAACCACCAGAAAAGCCGCGAGAGGTAGAGGTGTCAGAAGCTGAGCAGTTGATCGAAGCGGAGCAGAGAACAGGTAAGTCACTGGACGAAGCCTCTGGAGCGGTAGAGACAGCCAGACCAGACATACCGCGGGAAGCGGTAGCCAAGGCAAGACAGGAGGTATTCGCCAGATCCTTCGATGATTCCGAGGAAGTAAGACGTGCTATCCACAGGGCGATCCAGTACCTGGGGCTCAACCCGCGCAAGATTAAGCGGTTTATCAACATCTTCCGACTTCAGGCTTTGATCGCCAACCGGAGGGGCTTGTTGGAGCGGAGAGAGATCCGACTAGACTTGCTGGCTAAGTTGGTGATTATCGCAACGCGTTGGCCCGACCTGATCGCGGCGATGATGGGCGACCCCGGCTTTGTCAATCGTCTAATGCAAGCTTACCGGACGCGAGAGGACCTGAGGGAGATTGAGTCTGGAAGAACAGATCTTGTCGCTGATCCACCAGAGTCTCTCAAAGCTAGACTAGACGTACTCACCGCAGACCCGCGAATAAGGCGGCTGATAGATGCTGCTGACCTGGTTCAGTTGCTGGACAATATGACCCAGGATGACATTGCGACCTTGCCTCGCTACCTTCATCTAGCTCGGATTACCACCGAAGGCTCCAGGCTGGTGCGCGCGTAGCAGAGAAGATAGGACGGTGGGTGAGAATGGCCTCATTACGTAACTATTCGTTCCGGATCTCCTACGGTCCCTCCGACGACCGGTTGCACCAGTTCTACATCCCGGCTCTGCGGGCCAGCACCCGCTACGACCGGATGACCGGCTTCTTCACCTCGAGCGCCCTGGCCGTGGCAGCAGCGGGCATCGCTCACCTGATCGCGGGCGGCGGGCGGATGCGCCTCCGCGTCGGGGCACAGTTGTCGCCGGAGGACGTGGAGGCTATCCGTGAGGGACACGCCCTGCAGAAGGTCGTCGCCGCCCGCCTGGGCTCCGCTTTTGAAAACCGCACATTCCCACATCCAGTCGCCACATCCCACGGAGCCTTTCTTCGTGGAGATCCAGAACGAGCCTGCGGATAGGCTCAGGCGGCGGTTTGAGACCCTGACGCAGCGGGCGGAGTGGCTGCTGGAAGAGATTTAGGACAAGATGGCTGGCCGAAAGGAGCAGGCAGTGGAACGAGCATCCATCGGTGGGCGGGCCAACTGGACCGGAGCAGCCTTCGAACTGCGGCTGGGGGTCGAGTTCTGTGTCTACATTCTGATGGGCGAGGAGGCTGGATTGGGGCCCGGCGCGGCCCGCCGGGTGCAATTGCAGGCTCCCGAGGTGATCGACGACCTGATCCTGGAGTTCGAGACCGGCACCCGCTGGGCTATCCAGGCCAAGGCCGGCCCCTCCGTCCGCGTGGAGTGGAACCCCGACAAGCCCTTCGGCAAGGCGCTGCGGCAACTCTACAATGGCGCGACCTCCGGCCAGATTGACCTGGCCCCCGACTCTCTCGACCGGGTCGAACTGGCGGTAGACCATCGTGCGCACGCCAATGTCACTGGTTTCGGCGAGTGGCTGGCGCAGGCCCGCCAGCATCACGAGTGGGACCACTTCGTCGCCGCGTCCACCGGCCCGGAGCAAACGTGGGCACAGAAACTCCCCGCTCTCCTGAGCACCGAGCCCGGTGATGACCTGCTTGCATTCCTCAAGCGACTCTACGTGCGGCGTGCGTCCCCGCCCGACGCCTGGCGCAGTGACCTGCGCGGACGGCTTATCATGGCGGGCGTGCCCGACGCAACCACCGCCGATCAGATACTCGACGTGCTCCTGGCGCAGGTGGCGGAGGCGGCTCCTCACGCCGGGCAACTGGACGCCGGCGATTTGCGCCGCGCATCTGATCAGATCCAGGGCCTCCCCCGCCCCGGTGCGCCGCCTTTCCGCCTCTTCCGTCGTCCTACAGAGGACGAACTCTACCGGGAGTTGAAGATGCCCCCCGACCGTCCCAGTTGTTTCGTCGAGCGGCCGGAACTGGCTGCGGCGCTGGACACCGGGGGAGTGCTGGTGGCGGGGCGACCGGGCAGCGGCAAGAGCCACGCTTTGATCAAACTGGCCCTGGCCCGGCCCGATTGGCCCGTGGTCGTCGTCGCTCGCCATTTCCGGGCCGATGACCTGAGCCGCCTCACCGCCCAATCGCGGCGCATTCACACCCCCTACCAACTCCTGTGGGACGACGTCCACGAGAAGCCCGATCTATTCGCCGACGCAGTGTCGCGGCTGGCTGAGCAGGGGGAAGGTCTGCGCGTGCTCGCCGCCTACCGAGACCAACACGAGGGGGCTGTGCAGGAGCGGGTGACGCCTGACTTCCGTCGCCGGGTGGGCATAGAAACCGAACCCCTGCGGCTGCGACCCTTCGACGCGGGCCAGGCAGCCCGGATGGCCGAGGCGGTGGCTGAGGCGCTGGGACTGGCGCTGGACGAGGCCGCCCGCGAGACTTTCGCCCGCCACATCCGGCGTGGGGACGGTGGTCCGCTCTTCGCCCTCTCCACCGGCAAACTGCTGCAAGGACAGCAGGAGGAAGGCCGGCCCGTGCGCGCTGCCGACGTGACCCGCCTGCCGGACGATTTGTTAGAGACCTGGCGCTACCTCTACCAGCGTCTGGCGGACCGGCCCAATGGCCCCTGCATGCAGGATTTGTTGGGCGTGCTCCACTTCCTGTACCGGATATCGTGCCCCTTGAACGCGCGGCTGGCAGAGTTCCTCTTCAGGCGCACCCTGCAGTATAGGCGCGAGGAATTCGAGACCGCTGCCCGAGCGCTGGTGCGGCAGGGCTGGCTCCGGCGGGATCCGGATGCCTTCGCCGCTCACGACGTCACGCTGGAGGCAGTGCCCGAGGAGCCGGGCAACTTCCATCGCTTTGTCCGGTCTGCCCGCCCGGAGGCCCCGGGGGAGGAGTTGGCACTGGGATTGTTGCGAGGCTCACTCTCCTCATTCTATTCGGGCCAGATTCCCCATACACGGACGGCCCGGGAACGGCAGATGGCCGCGGCAGAGGCAATGGAACTGGGCGACCTGGCCATAGCCGACTTTCGCGCCGTCGGGCACACAAGGTATTTGGGAACTACCCTCAACAACGCCTCGGTCTTCTACAGCGACCTGGCGGGGCTGGAAGAGAGACGGGAGGGGCGGGTGGCACTGCTCCAGCAGGCGCTCGCCGCCAGCGAGGAGGCGGTTCGTATCCGCCGCGACCTGGGCCTCCAGGCCGACCTGGCTTCGTCCCTCAACAACGCCTCGGGATGCTACAGCGACCTGGCGGGGCTGGAAGAGACTCGGGCGGGGCGGGTGGCACTGCTCCAGCAGGCGCTCGCCGCCAGCGAGGAGGCGGCACGGCTCTACCGCGACCTGGGCCTCCAGGCCGAACTGGCTTCGTCCCTCAACAACGCCTCCAACAGCTACAGCGACCTGGCGGGGCTGGAAGAGAGACATGCGGGGCGGGTGGCACTGCTCCAGCAGGCGCTCGCCGCCAGCGAGGAGGCGGTCC
>CAYLPU010000014.1:0-69471 GCA_964385635.1 uncultured Anaerolineales bacterium | reverse complement strand
AGGTTACAACGCTTCAGCACCATCGGTCACCCAATAGCACTGGTTGCCTGCTACGTGGCCCCCTGGCAGTTACCACGACCGGACTCACACCGGTTAGCAGACGACAGCTTTCAGGACACACCAGCGGATGTTAGGCGCAGTTCGCCCGCTGCTTTGCTCTCAGTGTTTCGTCAGTGCTCTTCTTGACGCGGAACACTCTCAGTAGTTCCTGATCACCAGGGGCAGGAGTACCCGATACGAGTTGTCATCCAGCCGGAAGAAATCGAAGTCAGCCGGAATCTCGGTAGCACTCGAGAAGTTGCGAGCGCTCAAGCCAATTCTCGTTGCTGTGAATGCCGCCGTGTGTGTGCCTACCAATGTCCAACTCATCCCATCGGTGCTGACAGAGCCAGTAAAGACACTGCCTTTTCGTATCAGCCTCAAGTAAGCTTCCCCCTGGACGGTCGTCGTCATTGCGAAGTTGCTGCCAACAAGACTCCCACCTTCGACGTGGTCGAAGTAAATGCCGTTGCCAACACAGGTCGGTGGAGAGTAGTCACAATAGGCACGGATCAGTGTCAACTGGTTGGTACCGTCCTGGTAGATTATCAAGCCAGCTTGCTGGAAATCCTCAGTTGGCGTGAAGAGCACTCGCGTCCGAATCTCAAAGTCTCCGGCGGGCGCGTTCTGAACCAGTAGGTTTCTGTTCTCTTGTTGTGTGGTGATGCGCAGGAAACCGGGGTGTGCGGCCAGGCTCCAATGGGCGGGGTCTTCGTATATCCACGACCACCGACTGTCGAGAGCTGAGCTGTCAAAGTCGTCAGTCCAGGTGCTTGCTGAGGGTGTCAAAGGGCCCGCGCTTGCTGAAGATAGCATAGCCAGCAACAAACCCACCACACCAACAGCGGCTGCCATAGTGCAGACAAGACAAGCAAGTTTGAGTCTCATCTCAACGCCTCCTTTGTTTTGGATGATCTGAGCGAACTGCACCTAACGATAAGGATTCATGTGGCGCGTAGCCGCCACATAATCCGTGTTGAACTAAGCCGGGTGCTACGTATTGTACTCGTATTTGGAATTTAAGGCAAAACGGTTGTGCGGGGAAGCGGGCATACGAGGGGCAGATGGAGACAAGTTCGCCCCATACAGGTGGGGTTTGGCAAGTTGTCAATGTCCTCACCTCAGAGCGGTGCCTGGGGGGATCGAAGAGCAGCCGGATGAGCGGCCTGACGGCATGGTTTTGCCTGTCACCAGGCAGGCGGAACTGAGGACGCCTGGAGCCATCGCCTGTGTCCTCGAGAGCCGTTATGTTCTCACCGGCACTGCTCAAGGAGGGCAGCGCCCCTGGGAACGGAGGATGGGTCGTCGCTGCATCACCCGGCCGCAGGAGGGACAGAGCACCACGGGATTGGTCAACTGACGATTGACCGGACGCGCCGTGCCAGGCCTACGGGCCGGTGACGGTGACCGTCTGGAGGAGGACCGCATCGTCGGCGCTACTACCGATACGAAGGCGCGCGCCGGTCTCGGCGACGTACATCCCCACCTCCAGGTTGTGCGCGCCCGGCGCTCCGCCGGCGCGGACGGGGATCTCGTATACGTCGGCGACGACCTCGCCAGCCAGCCACAGGCTGGTCGGGTAACTGGAACCGACCGGCTGGTTGTCCCGCTGGCCAGCCATCGAGCCATCAGGGGTCAGGAGGTGGACGAAGACGGTGTAGTCCTCGTCCATCTCGGCCAGCGCCCGCCAGTACAGGGTGAGGGTGAGCGTATCTCCTGGCGCGACGGTTTCCGCCGATAGGTCGTAGCCGAGCAGTTCGACCTGGTCGCCGAGGGTGGCGGTGAGCGGGTGGGAGATGGGCGGGAGGTCGAAGGCGCGGTCTATAGCCTGCACGGTGACGAGACCCAGGTCGAGCGGCTGGCTTTCCCCGGAACCTGCCGAATTGTCGCCCAGGCGGAGCCGCAAGGGGTAGTCGCCCGGCGGTGTGTCACGCGGCAGGCGCGGGTCGTAACGGTCCACGACAATCTCGCCAGCAGTCCAGCCGGAGGTGGGGTAGGTCCCGTGGACGGGAGCGCCCGCGTAGAGGGTCGTATCACCCAGCGTGAGATGGACGTCGTAGCCGGGCAGAGGAACCTCGTCAGCCCGCCAGAAGAGGGTCAGGTAGAGCCGCTCGCCGGGCCGAGCGCTGGTCGTGTCCAGGTTCGCCCCCAGCAGCGTCAGCCCGCCGGTGCGGGCGTCCAGGCGGGTGCGGATGTCCAGATCGTCGGGGTCGGGCGACCCTTCGGCTCCGCTCAGGGCAGGCTCTTCGACTTCGCTCAGGGCAGGCCCTGCGGCGCGGGCCAGCAGGATGGGCAGTTGGACGGTGGTGCCGGCATAACGGCCGGCGTCGTCGAGCAGGGGCAGCAGGGAGTCACCGCTCGCGGAGTAGAGGCCGAAGCGGACCAGGTAGTCGCCGGGAGGCGCGCCCGGTGCGACCGGGATCGAGAGGTGGTCCACTACCCACTCGCCGGCCGTCCACTGCTCGGAGGGGTAGTGGAAGGGCTGGGTCTCCCCCCAGACGAAGCCCCAGGGGTCGGTGAGCCGGGCGATGGGGCCATAGTCTCCCTGGTCGGGGATGTTCAGCACGCGGAACCAGACGGCGACCTCGGCGCGTTTGCCGGAAGTGGGCTCGCCGATCACATCGTAGCCGAGCAAAAGAACAGCGTGGGCCAGGTCAGCGGTCAGTGGATGGGTGGGAGCCGGAACCTCGGCGGTCTCCGTCGAGCCGTCGGGGGCAGGCCCGACGCGGTAGACGTGAAAAGCGGGCGCGCCGTCGGGGCCGGGAGGGGCGGCGACGAGGGAGCCATCCGGCAGCACTGCCTGCACCCAGGCCAGGTGCTCCGACGCGGAGCGGGGGAAGATCAAGAGCGCCTCTCCCTGCGCCGGAAAGACGACGGTTCTCCCACCGGTGAGCCAGCGGATCGTCCCATAATCCTCGGCCAGGAAGGCGAGTGTAGGGTGGCGATAGTGGATGCTGGCGACGTAGGGGGTGGCGTCGGCCGGGCCAGCCTGGTTCAGGTAGGCAGCGACATCGGCCAGGTCACCATCGGCGGCGTAGTAGAGGGCGGCGGCGGAGGCCCAGTCGCGGAAGTAGGCGGGGGGGGCGGCGAAGGCCAAAGTAGCGAGGAGGAGAAGGAAGAATGTAGAATGGAGAATGGAGGGTAGAGAATGACGGAGGACGGAGGACGGAGGACGGGGGGCAAATGGCAGATGGCGCGGGATTTGAGATTTGAGATTTGAGATTTGAGACTTGAGAACTGATAGGCCCAGGGCGGGGAAGAGGTAGACGAAGGGCAGGAGGCCGGCGGCGCGCAGGTTGCTAGGGGTGACGTCGCCGACGGCCAGAGCACTGGGGAGCAACATGATGGGGAGAGAGGTAAGGAGGAAGACGCGGGAGGCGAGATGCAGGTGACTGGATGCTGGATGCTGGGTATTGGGTATTGGGTATTGGGTATTGGATATTGGATATTGGGTATTAGATATTGGGTATTGGGTATCGGGTGCTGGGGGCCGGGTGCTGGGGGGTTGGGGTTTGATTTGGGATTTGATGAGGGCGAGGAGGCCCAGGAGGAACAGGACGGCGGTGATGGGGTCGAAGAGGGGGCGGCCGGGGAGGTTGAAGCGGATGTAGGGATCGCCCCGGAGGAAGAACAGGCCCAGGCAGGCGCGAAACCCGGCCCAGGCTCCAGCCCAACTGCCGGCGGCGACCTGCTGCGTGCGGGTCAGGAAAGTGCCAGGGTGGGCCAGCCAGTAGTAGGCCAGCGGGGCTAACACCAGCGCGGCGGCGACGACGAAGAGGGCCAGTTGGCCCAGACGGGCGCGGCGATGGCGGCGGTCGGCGACGAGCAGGGTCAGCAGTGCCGCCGCCAGCGGGATGGGGAAAGCGCGGGCGGCCAGGTAGGTGTAGGCGGTCAGGCCACAGAAAAAACCAGCCAGGATGAGCCAGGGAGCAGATGGATGGTTGGTTGGCTGGTTGGGGCGAGAAGGGTTACCCAGGCGCAGCCCCCGCCAAAGCGCTGCGACGGTCAGCGCCTGCATGAGCGGCTGGGTCACGGCGCGGAATCCGTAGCGGCTGAGGATGAGGTGCCAGAAAGAGGTGGCGAGGAAGGCCCCGGTGAGGAGCGAAACCCAGCCCCCGTCGCGCCGCCCGTGTAACAACTCGCGCACTGCCCAGACGGTCGCCGCGACGGTCGCCAACCCCACCAGGGCCGCGCTCAGCCGCAGCGCCATCGGGGTCGCGCCGAGCAGTTTCATCCACAGTGCGGCCCAATAGAAAAACAGCACCTCTTTGCCGGTGTAGGAGGGGATAAAGACGGGGGTCTTGACTCCGCGGGCAATCTCGCCGGCCAGGATGCCATTGGCTGCCTCGTCGTAGTGGAGGCCGAGGGGCAGTTCGGGCAGGCGGTACAGCCGCAGCGCCGCCGCGACGAGTAAGACGAGCAGCAGCGCTATGGCGAAGGGCCAGCGGGGGGAGGGTTGAGAGTTGTCCGGCCTCATCGTCATTCTATCTGCTGGGCGAATCCGAGATCGGCCACTGGTACCTACAGTAAGTCCAGAAACTCTTCCCGCGTAAGGCCAGCCTGACGGATGATCTCCGCCATCGTTCCTCGTTTCAGATCTTTGTTGTGCCAGGGTACGGACACGGGACTGGGGTTTGACAGATGAGAAACCGGGTTTTTCAGAAAAAACCCGGTTTCTTTCCCTGGCACTCCCACTTCACTCAGTTTCACCTGGTCGGGCGCGGGGATGTACAGCCCGCGTTTTCGTGCGACGGTCAGCCAGCCTGCTATGGCATCCTTGACATTCTCCAGTGCATCTTCTTCAGTGTCCCCCTCTGACACACAGCCAGGCAGAGCAGGCACAACCACTGTGTGCCCTCCTTCCTCGGCCGGTATTAGGACAACGTGATACTGTACCATCACTGCATCTCCTCGGTCACCAGTTTACCGCGAACCTGGAAGATGTCAAACTCCCATCACCGAGCGCGGGCTACTGTCCGATGGGATGAGGGTGGACCTGCGTGGGACCCATCGCCTGACCATCCACATTGAGACCGGTGAAGGCGATGATGGTACCAGGGGCGATGACATTGTTGAGGTCGAGGGCAAAGCCGTCACCCTCGAGATGAAGGGACTGCTTGACGTACAGTTTTTTCAACAGGAGGGGCGGAATGGCGGGCATGACTGGCTCCCTTCTCGTGATGTGAATCTAGGAGAGTAACAATATCCCCATGCCCGTCGCCACCACCAATAGCGCCGACGGCGCGATGAGGCGGTAGACCGGCCCCCACTCAGCCTTGAAGTAGACACGGGTCAGCGATAGGCAGAGGTGAACAGGGGAGAACATCGCTCCCAAGAAACCCCCTGCCACTAGCCAGGCCGCCCACCCCGGCGCGACGACTCCCCCATCCACGACCACCAGCGGCAATATCACCGGGAAGCCGATGCTGAAGGCCGCCCCTATCAGGCCGGTCAGCAGGCCAGCGACGAAAGGCGCCCCAAAGGCAACCATCTCTAGCGGGACGTGCAGGGCGGTCAAAGCGTCTGAAGTAGCGATGATAGCGCCACTGCTATCCAGCACGCGCCGGAAGATCAGTGCGCCGAAGATGACCGCTACCGAGTTCCAGGGGACGCGCTCACGAAGTATCGTCCCCAGGTCGCGCAGCGGGACGCGCTTGACCGTCATCATCAGTGTGATGGTCACCAGCAGGCTGAGGATCAGGGTGAGCCGCTCGTCAACAGGGAGGGTCAGCGAGAGGATGATGACGAGCGCGATGGGCCAGACACTCGTCGCTAAGACCCACAGGCTTTGCGCGCGGGGGATCGGAGGTGCATCGCCGCTGCTTTGCCGGGGCAACCCCAGCAGACCAAAGAGCAGGCCTCCTACGACTGCTGCCACTGTCAGTGGCCACGTCGCCCCTGCCAATTGGGTCGTCGTCAGGCCCATCAGCGCCGCTGCGAGCATCATAGAGGGATAGAGCGGGAAAACCGGTTCCCAGATGTGACGGAACCAGTAGTTAACGAAGGTCTTGCGTTCCCCATTCACTCCCATCCGGTCGCCCACCTCGTCCACCATCGGCGCCGAGAACATGGCCCCGCCAACCATCGGCAGGAGCCCCACCAGAGCCGGGAGCGCCGCGATGACGATGCGCCCGTTGGGAATCAGCGCCTGGAGCGATTCGACCATCCCCTGCAGTCCAGTGGTCTGGCGCAGCAGTTCCGCCAGGATCATGATCAACACAATAGCCAGCGACAGCCGCAGGGTCAACGGGTCAACAGTGGCCAGGAGGACGTCGCGCCCGATCTCTGGGAGCGGGTGGGCGAAGAGGAGACCAACTGTCACGGAGGCGAGCAGGAGCAATGGTCCCAGATTCCACTTACGGTTCAGCAACAGCACAATTCCAACGAAGACGAAGGTCAGTTTGAGCAAAGCGGTCAAGGCCGATACTCCCTTTCTCCCGCCCCTGAATGAAGGGCGATTTTTAACGCAGAGACGCATAGGCGCAGAGATTCTTGAATAGAAGGAGGCATTGGCCCTACCTCACTCCTGGAACTCTCGAAACCGCACCTCGTTCACCTCCCGGTACAGACCGCGCAGGGAGTCGTAGATGCGCCGGTAGGCCCCATAGAGGACGTCGTACACCTTGGCATTGCCCGCCTGGGGCTCGAACTCCCGCTCCACGTGGACGACCTTCTTGAGCGCCTCGAAGCCGGAGTACAACCCCAGCCCGACGGCGGCGGTGAGGGCAGCGCCTACCGCCCCCGCCTCCTGTGGGTTGGCCACGGTCTCCACCCGTCGCCCGGTCACGTCGGCGACGATCTGCATCCACGGTGCACCTCGCGCTCCCCCGCCGATCACTCGCAGTACCGGCATCGGGAAGCCGAAGGTATGCTCCACGATCTCGACGATCCAGCGCAGGTTATAGGCCACTCCCTCGTAGACTGCCCGCAGCAGGTGCTCGCGGGTGTGGTCAGCGCTGAGGTTGAAGAAAGTGGACCGCACCCACGTGTCGGCGACGGGCGCCCGCTCTCCGTACATCCACGGGGTGAAGACCAGGTATTCGGAGCCGGGGGGGATGGCCTCTACGTCCTGGTCCATCAGCGTGTAGACGTTAGAGATGGTGGGGTCGGCCTGCTCGTGGCGGTAGAACTCATCAGCGATCCACTTGAGGCACGCTCCTGCTGTCTCCATCTCGGCGAACAGGAGCGCCTTGTCGGGGTCGGCGGACTGGATGGAGGCGACGCCGTGGCGGCCGGTGGGAGTTTTTTCGGTGACGACGCCCACCCAGCCAGAGGTACCCAGGTAGATGTGGCCCTCTCCTTCACCGACCGCACCAGAACCGACCGCCGCCGACTGGGCGTCCCCGCTGCCGCCGAAGACGGGGGTTCCCTCAAGCAGGCCACACTCCCGTGCCGCCACCGCCGTCAGTCCCCCCACCTGGTCAATCGAGCGCACCAGCGGAGGGAACTTGTCCAGGTCTAGCCCAATGTAGCGGATGATTCCCTGCAGCCAGTCCTTCTTCTTCAGGTCAAACCCGAAAGCGGACGCGCACGACCACTCGAAGACCATCCGGCCGGTGGCCCGGTAGGTGAGGTAACCGTTGACGTCGAGGAAGCAGGTCATCCCATTGTAAACCTCCGGCTCGTTCTCCTTGAGCCAGAGTAACTTGGGCAGGCCGTCCTTGCCAGAAAGTTCCGCGCCAGCGACGGCGGCGAAGACTCGCCGCCCCAGGAACTTGCGCATAATCCGTTCTGCCTGCCCAGGTGCACGCCCGTCCAACCAGATGATGGCCGGACGCAGGGGTTCGTGGGCGGGTACAAGCCCTGCCCCTACCCTGCCCATCGGGACGATGCCCAGCATCTGAGTGGTATAAACCATTGCCAGCACGTCCTGGGGCGGGACGCCTGACTGGGCCAACACGCGGCGCGTGGTGGCGACGATCGCGTTCCACCAGTCCTCCGGCTCCTGCTCGGCCCAGTCGGGACGGGGATAATGGACTGGGTAAGGCTGGAAGGCACTGGCGCGGATGTCTCCCTCCGTATCCACCAGCACCGCCTTGTTGCCGCTCGTGCCCACATCGTGGGCGATGATATACTGTGTACTCATCTTGAGACCTCCGTTGGACAGTGTTCTCGCGCTATTGTACACCAGAGCACCACCGACGTAAAGTCACAACGCGACTGTCAGACCATCGTGCGCCAACGAGAATCCGTCATCGGGCAGCAGGACAAGCACTGCCTCAGGTGTGCGCTTCAGGTGACCGATGTGAGTAAAGATGACCTGCCGGGCGCCGGCCAACCTGGCCCACTGGACTCCCTTGACGATGGGCAGGTGGCGACCCTGGCCTTCCTCCAGCAGAGGCGTACAGCGGGCCTCCATCTGCTCGCGGGTGAGGAAGGAACCATCGAGGATCAGCAGGTCCAGAGGGCGCACCAGGGCCGGATCGGCGCGGTAGAAATCGGGGGCGTGGAAGATACGCGCGCCGTCTCGCTCGATCAGCAGGCCAGCGATCGGCTTTCAACCGTCGTCCGGTCTTATGAGCAATCCTACGCTGACTGTCTCGCCAGCGGAAGTCACCGACGCTGTACCCACGATAACAGCACCATAGATTGTGCTGCTGACATCGAAAGTCATAGGCCCGGACGTTGGCTCGCCCTTGACCTCTCCATCCCAGGCATACGTGTACGAGCAGTCCCCCCCATACCCCTTGACATAGATCGTAACTGTCCAACCAGTCGAGGTGGTGACATGGCCCAAATCCCAGGCATTGAGCCGAAGTGGGCCGCCCTCACACTCAGCGGATAGAGTTGGAGTTAGCGGGGGTGTGGGCGGCGTAGGCGTCAACGTGACAGTTGGTGTCAGCGGCATACGTGGCGTAGGCGTCAACGTGACAGTCGGCGTTAGCGGCATACGTGGCGTGGGCGTCAACGTGACAGTTGGTGTCAGCGGCATACGCGGCGTGGGCGTCAACGTGACGGTTGGCGTTAGCGGCATACGTGGCGCGGATGTCAACGTGGGGATAGGAGTAACTCTGGGCAGACTGCTCAATTCAATGCTGACCTTCAGATCTGCGGTCTGGACCCAGCCGGTTGACGTTCCATCCGCAGTGCGAACGTACACCCAGCCTGGGAAGTTCGGGTCATACCCGATCAACTCCAGATTCGTCCCGGCAGGCAGGGTTTGACGTGGGTAC
This sequence comes from uncultured Anaerolineales bacterium, assembly GCA_964385635.1. Lineage (GTDB taxonomy): Bacteria > Chloroflexota > Anaerolineae > B4-G1 > B4-G1 > CAYLPU01. The sequence continues at coordinate 60,259 of CAYLPU010000014.1, read as the reverse complement.
CACCAGGTGTCAGCACCCGCACGCAGGTCGGCGCCACCGGCCAACACGACGGCGGCGATTGTGGGCGTTGGTGTGGGTGCGTCCGCCGGAACTGCGCGCTGGGTCGGTATGGCGTCAGGAGTTGCGGTGGGGGTGGATGTGTACTGTCCACTTCCTCCATAGCCAGCAGGTGGGGGGGGAAAGACAGTCTGCATTGCAGGGGACATCAGGGGAGAGCCATCTTCTGCAACCAGCCACATATTCACCCGACACTCCACGCCCTGGTCGTCCACAAAGGTAGCAACGATGGCATGGGGCGGGACACCGACCGGCACAGAGGGAATATCATCCTGGGCCCAGGGCCGTTGAGTGTAGCGAAGCAGCGAGCGGTGCGGCCCGATCACAGTGATGGTGTTGGGGCCAGGTGTTCCCTCAATGGCAAAGATGGCGATCCACTCACCGTCGGCGGGCAACCCGTGCTGCACAGCGACGGCGCGGGCGTAGTAATCCAGCACAGAGGCCGCATAGCGGCGCGTGGAACTCTGGTGAACCTTCTCCCACGAGCCATTATAGGCAGCCAGGGCGTAGTATAGATCGCCGTCTCCATCGCAAATGACTGTGGCCAGCACCCGGGCTCCCCAGAACAGGTTCGTCCATGGATTATGCAATTCCCCGACGCTGGGTCGCCAGGAGAACGGCATGAGCATCATCAGTCCAACAGCCCCGGCCGGGCCACGCGCGGTCGGACGGCCCAGGGATTCCTTCCAGATCACGGCGGCGATGAGGTCCGGGGCCAGGCTTCGCCTGTGGGCCTCCTGGAGAATGATAGGCTCCCAGCGGCTGACGTCAGAGTCCCAATAGGGGGAGAGGGCAGGTTCGTCAGGACTCCCGCTCTGCGCGAGAGCAGGATAGAGGGACACAAGAACTATTATCGCTGCCCAAAAAACGACAACAAGAATCAGCCGCCAACGCTGCATTGGGGTACGGTTACTCCTCCACGCTCACCGCGGGATACGGTGGACGTATGGTTACTATATAGGAAAGCGCACGATTTGTCAAGCATCCACCACCTGGTGATTATCCACATCTCTACTGCAACGAGACGCCGTTGGATGATCACCGATGGAGTTTCTGCTTGCGCAATTGCGAAAGGTGTGATACATTAACATAACAACTCCATATTACAGCGAGAGGAGGGATAGTCAATGCGGCGGGCGCGAGGTCGTGTAGCTTTTGCTCTGCTGATGTTGCCAGTTCTCTCCCTTGCCTGCGGTGAAAACTCCACGCCAACTCCTGCACAAAGGTCCAACCTATGCGAGCTCTGCCTGAGGGAGATTGTCTCAGAAGAATGGCAGAAAGTCACTATCCAGGAAGTTGTTGACGGCGAAGAAACACCGGACAAAGAATGTGCTGTGTTCTACCGGGCTGGCGATCCGTAGAGACTGTCTGCGAACACGAGGATGGCGTAGAGGAACACATCCCTGTGACGTGGTTTTTGCTGTGGGAAGAGGACGGATGGCGGCTGTTGGAAAGGATACCAGAGGGACCCCCTCCCTGATCCTGCCAGTGGGATTCAGACCTGACAGGTTTCGGAAAACCTGCCAGGTCTTGCGGTGTTCGTCAGTCCTGTACGTGACGGAAGTTGCTTTCTGCGCCGAGGGGAAAGCGGAGGTGCGTTTCGGTGGCCGCCGCCAGATCGGAGTAAACACCCCGATAGACCAGAGGCAACAACGCCGCCATCTGGTACATGATCTCGTCGGTCATCCGCCGGCGCACCTGGCGGGTCACCTTGACCCCGCCAGCATCCAGGTAAAACGGCTGGCCGACGACGATGTGGAAGTCGGTGCGGCGCAGACGGGACAGATTGCTCCAGAAGAGTTCTCCGCCGTGGTAGACCAGGGGCAACACAGGCGCGCCGCTGCGCAATGCCAGGAACACGACGCCGGGGTAACCCTGCTGTAAGCGCCCGTGGCCACTGCGGGTGCCCTCAGGGGCCATAGCCAGGATTTGACCATCTTCCAGCGCTTGCAGCGCCAGGCGGAAAGCGGTCATATCGGCCTCGCCTCGCTGTATCGGGATGCCCCCCCACAGAGTGAACAACAACGGTCCCAGGATGGGATTATCCAGGTTCTCGGCCTTCACAAAGCCGGTCACCGGGCGCGGCTGCAGGTGTGTGTACAAGACGGGCGCTTCGAGGAAATTGACGTGGTTGACGATGATGATGAGCGGTCCTCGCTCTGGCACCTGTGCCAACTGGGCATCGTCCACGCGGCAAAGGATGCGTATCAAGCCCTTGATCGACGAGGTCACTATCCGGTAGGTGGGCGTCATTCGATATCCTCCGGTGGCGGGCAGATAATCTCGATCTGGCGCGGCAGTAGTTCTATCTCCAGCCGTTGTCCTTCGATGCACAGCGTCTCTCCGTCGGCGTGGGCGGGCAGCACGCCTTCGACGGCGGTAACGACGACGCGACGCGCCTGCTCTGTCTTGATAGGCTCCTGGGTGGCCTGCGTGCCGCGCATAAAGTGGGGGATGAGGCCGAAGATGCGGGCGCGGCTCACCTCGCGGGCGATGCACAGGTCGAACAGGCCATCGTCGGGCTCGCCCTCCGGAGCCATATAGAATCCGCCACCCATACGCCGCCCGTTCATGATCGAGATCATTAGCGAAGGCTGTGTGATTGTCTGTTCGTCGTACTCGATCCTGGCAAGCGGGGCCTTATAGTACAGAAAGACGGTCTTGAGCACGGCGACGATATAGGATGGAAAACCGGTCAGCCGGGTCATTTTGACCGCTTCGAAACCGACGACGGCGTCGAAGCCGATGCCGACGCCGTTGCCGAAATAGCGGCCTTCTGGGTAGAGGCCGCCGACGACCTGCCCGACATCAATCGTGCGCCGGTGGGCCTGGGCCAGCGCCCGGCAGCCCACTTCCAGGTCGAGAGGGATGCCCACGCCGTAGGCAAAATCGTTGCCCCGACCGACGCACAGCACACCCATCGCGCATGTCTTTCTCCCTTCCCCCTCGTAGGGGGAAGGGCCGGGGATGGGGGTTGTCTTGGCCCGCATAAGGCCGTTGAGTACCTCGTTGGCGGTGCCGTCGCCGCCCACCGCGACCACGACGTCGTACCCGGCGGTGGCGGCCTCCTGGGCCAGCTCGGCGGCGTGCCAAGGACGTTCGGTGCGCACCAGGTCGAAATCCAGGTTGTACGTGCTCAACATGCGCTTGATACAGGGGATGGATTCCTCACCGGTTCCCCTGCCAGCGACCGGATTGACGATAATTCTGTATTTTGGCATCAGATATAGAATCCTTCCGGGTCAATCTCTTCTCGCAAGATCTGCAACTCACCCGCCGTCGGCGGCTCATTCTGACCCGCCTCGCCGGGAACGATTAACTCAAAGCCAGTATTCTCGACCACCTGTTCTACGGTCACGCCAGGGTGAGTGGACAGGAGTCGCATACACTTCGTCTCCGGCTCGAAGTCCAGGAGCGCCAACGTGCTCACCACGCGGTAGGGACCGGTGTCGGGCGGGAGACCGGCTTCTTCGCGAGCGCCAGGGCCGGTCAGGTAGCCCGGCGTGGTGACGAAGTCCACCTGCGGCACGAAGCGGCGCTTGTCGTGTCGCATGATGATGATGTTGCGCCAGCAGAGGGATCCCACGTCGTTGGCCCCGCCAGAACCAGGGAGGCGCACTTTAGGCGGGTGATGCCGGGGGCCGATGATGGTTGAGTTCAGGTTGCCGTAGGGATCAATCTGCGCCCCGCCCAGGAAGCCGAAATCAATGAAACCGCGCGTGGCTGTCTCCATGATGTCGCAGATGCCGGAGGCAGCCACTCCCCGGTAGAAGGTGCGGCTCTCCCCCACCGCCCGGGGCAACCGCACCAACTGCGCTCCCGTCCCTCCAAACTCGAAGATGGTGACAATGTTGGGCGCGTGCATTTTCTGCGCCAGGCTGGCGGCCAGCATAGGAATGCCGGTGCCGATGAAGGCGGTGACGCTGTCGGGCATCTGGCGCGCCGCGACACAGATCAGGAGTTCTGTGGAGTTATACTGTAGACGTACCGGCTCGCTCATCGCAGTCCCTCCTCTTCGGCTCGCAGCCGCTCCAGTCGCTCCTGGCCTACCAGTTCCAGATACTCCTGGTGGTTCACCAGACTGTGGATGTATTTGTCCAGGTAGACCTGCGTTCCCTCCTCCGTCTTCGAGGCCTCGACCCACTCCCGCAGTTGTCTCTCGTCCCGCGCGTAGCAGTAGACCATCTCGCCAGGATGGGAGCCGTAGGGAGCGTGCACCACCCCATCCACCAGGTAGTAGGGGATGATGGTGCGGTCGGGATAGCGACGTATCTCCTCGGTATCAACGATCTCCTCGGCGCTGATGATGAGCCGCTTGCAGGCCCGCGACATCTCGAAGGCAAAGCCAGAGATGCCGTCAATCTGGGCGTTGCCGTACTTGTCGGCGCGGTGGACGTGGATTAACCCTACGTCGAGAATCAGCGCTGGGATCAGGCAGACCTTTATGCCGGTGAAGGGACACTCGACCACCTTGGCGGCGCTGTATTTGAGGGTGTCGGTGCCTAGCATCGCCCGGACAGGAATGAAGGGGACGCCCATAGAGGCGGCCTTGAAGCGCCAGGTGATGCCGCCGTTGGACCACTCGACGACCTTTTCGACCTGCCCACTCTCCACCGCCCGCCGCAGGGCGTTGGAAACACCGAAGACCTCCAGGCCAATGTAGGTGATGTCCAGGGTCTTGACCAGTCCGGCTCCCAGCCAGAGGTCAAGTTCGGTCACTCCCTGGCCGGCCACCCGCAGGTACTTCTTGCCTTGCCGGACCACCTCCCGCACCAGCGTCATGGGACAACGCACGGTGCCGTAGAGTTCGGTGCCGATGTAGCAGCCGTCGTAGACGAAGCGGGAGACAGCCTCCGCCTCCGTCATCACCTTGTCCACCAGCGCCCGCGATTTCTTCTCTCGGTTCCACTCGCGGAAGCCATCCAGGTCGGGAGGCTGGATCAGTTCACCGATTCCAGATTCGATTACGCGCATAGCAACGGCCTCCTGGGCCAGGTCGGCAGCGTGCCGGGGACGCTTGGTGCGCATGACATCACAATCCAGGCCCTACCCGCTCAGGCTGCGCTCGACCTGGGGAATAGCCCGGTTGCCGGCTCCACAACCAGCGACCGGCTTGGCAATGATCTTGTAGCGCGGCATCATACGATGACGGCGCTGCTACGGTTTCTCGGACTGGTGTTTTTTAAGTGCCTGCCTGACCGCGTGGGCGTAGATTGAATTGGGGAGTGCGTCAATTGTCCAAGTTGATTTTCCCCGCCAGGGCGAAGGGGTGAACGCTTACACACGAGCAAGGGCCTATGGTAAGTCGAGAATTCGAGCGAACAAAGCACGTACTTGCGTGCGATCGGAATCAGAGAGCGCTCCCAGCCTGCGCCGTGCCACGCGGGTGTCGAAGGACGATAGAATCGGCTTGACGACGCTGGGTTTCAACAGCCCGGCGACCTGCCAGTCCATCAGTCTTACTTCGTCAGAAACGTGCTTGATCTGGCTCGTGATTGGGGCGAGAATCACGTCAGAATGAGTCTGGTTGTATGCCTCACTGCTCACGACCACAGCCGGACGCTGCTTGCTTCCACTCTGATCGGTGAAGGGAAAAGGCACGAGGAGCACATCGCCCTGCTTATAGATGGTCATAGACGGCATCCTCTTCGTTATCCCACGCGCGGGCGAATGCGGCTTCCGATGCCTTCATTGCACTCCATACCAGTGCTTCGTTGGATATCTCCTCATCGAGAATGGTGACCAGTAGGCGAGCGTCGGGTTTGAGTTCTACCGCCACGTCCAGTTGAATCTGGGTGCCATCGAAGTGCGCGGGAATGGTTGTCAATACTCTATTCATCCTCCACCTCGTTTCTTGAAATCAGACTTCTCGCCCTTGTTACATCTATTGTAACACGCTCAATCTCAAACGCAACTCAGCCGAGGTCGGGGGCTTCCGACATCTTACGTTCCTTCAATGCTTGCCTGGCCGCGTGGGCGTAGATTGAAGTGGGCAGCGCGTCAATCGCCTCGTTGAAGTGGCGAATCGCCTCGGCCTCGCGGCCCGTGCGACGGCAGGCCAGCCCCAGGTTGTAGTAGCCAGCGGCCAGATACTTGGCACCTGGCCGTGCCTGCTCGTCGGTCAAGGCCTCCTCCAGCGTGAGACGTGCCATCTCCGGCTCCTGCAAACGCAACTGGGTCACTCCGCGATTGATCAGCGCGATTTGGCGGCCGACCTCGTCGGGTCCCAGGCGTAGGGCGAACTGGTAGAGGCCAAGCGCACGATCATGCTGCTTTCTGGAAGTAAGCCAGTTGCCCAGGTCAACCAGCAGCCGCACGCGCATGGTGACCAGGTAGAGAACGAGGAGGAAAAGGATGGGATGGATTGGCACGGAGGCAAAGGCAAGCGCAGCGCCAACAGCGGTGACGATCAGCCCTTCAACGGCGAAGCGGATGGACAGCCCCTGCCGGCGCATAAAGGAGAGAGCGCCGAAGCCGAGGATGTAAAGCAGGCCGACCAGTAGTATTAGCAGGGAAGGGTGCATGGATATGGACCTTGGGTAGATTTAGAAACCAGGTTTCTCCAAAAAACCTGGTTTCCAGTACTCAGACGAACAGGTGGGCGGTGCAGGTGTGCGCCGTAAGTCTCCAGCCAGGGTTCCAATATTGCTACCTTCTGCTGTGCGCCTGAGCCCCGATATGCTATGATCAGACCATGCGACCCCTCTTGCCGTGTCCAGGTCTGCTCCTGGCGACGGGCGGTCTTCCCCTTCGACAGGCTCAGGGCGCCGCTCCTGGTCGAGCTCACTTCTACCTCGCTCCGGTGCGGCGAACGTAGCGTACTTTTAATTATAAGCCAATCCCACTTTCCGCGCAAGCGGTCGAGCAGCCACAGTGGCAGAATCTCGCGGTTCTCCAGCAGCAGCGTGATCTCCAGCCGCCGGAAAGGTGAAGCGGCGTGGATGACGCTGATGCGAGCGCCGGAGGCAGGAGAGCCAATCCAGCCAGACTCCCTCTCGCCGCCCAGCACGTCCAGTCCTGTCTCCAACCAACGAAAAAGACGCTGCCCACGGCGGCGGTTATACAGGTATCCTCCGCCGTACCACAGCGCCAGAAACACACACAGCCCGATGACCGCGATGACTCCTGGATCCATTGTCCTGTCTTGTCTCCCTATTGCTACAACACGCTATGGGGCCACATGGTGCGCTTCTTACCAGCAGGTGGCCCGTGCGCGTTGCGTCCGTGGCCGCGCCACTGCAAACCGGTTCAACCAGTTGTGCCGCTGACCCTCGCCTGGCGGGCTGGTCCAGCCATCCACGATCTCGAAACCCACAGCCTGGATCAGCCGGTCGGCCTCCCCCAGCCGGTAGTAGACGAAGAAACGCTCGTGGCCTTCCCGGTCGGTCACCCATTCCTCCCCTTCCCCCTCTTTCAGGCCAATGTAGAGCGCGCCGCCAGGCCGCAGTACACGACGAAACTCCAAAAGCGCCTGGGGGGCCTGGCCTCGGGGCAGGTGCAGCAGCGAGGCGCAGACGAAGCAGCCATCGGCGCACTCATCGGCGATGGGGAGGCGGCACATGTCGGCGCGCACCAGCCGGGGCGTTCCGGCCGCCTGGGCCTGGCGCAGCATGCCCAGCGAGAGATCGAGGCCCACGACACACAGTCCCCGTGCCTCCAGTGCCCGGGTGTACTGTCCTGGCCCACATCCCACGTCGAGCACCAACCCACGGTTCGGCACCATGTGCCTGAAACACGCCAGTTCCTGCTCCAGCGGGTAGGTCGCCCTTGCCACGTAGCGCGGGGCGATGCGGTCGTAGGCGGCGGCAGTCCTTTCTGTGCCCATCATACGAGAACCCTTGCGAAGGCTATCAGCAACCTTCGCAAGGGTAGCAGTGCTATGGCAGTCGCTCCAGTATCGTCTGGACGCCGGGCCGGTCGCCGGGATGCTGGCCGATGTGGCTCCACAGGATGCGCCCATCCATCTCAATGATAAACACGGACGGTGCGGCACAGCCATCGCCCAGCAAGTTATACACGCCATAGGATTCGGCAACCCGATGCGCAGGGTCAGCCAGCAGGGGATAGGCAATCCCTATGCTCTGCCGCGTTTCATCCACCGATGCAACAGGGACGACCGCCAGCGCGATCACTTCCACTCCGGCTTCCTTGAACGCTTCATATTGCCTCTGCAACTCCACGAGTTGCGTTCGGTCAGGTCCTCAGCCGCATCTCTGGAAGAAGACCAGCACCACTGGCCCCAGGGCCAATTGCTTTGTCAGTGTGAATGTGTCGCCCCCAGCCCGCTCGAGCGTGAAATCAGGGGCCACCTCGGGAATCGCGACGGCCGGGGTAGGAAGAGGCGTCTCGGTAGCAGGAGTGGGGATGGGCGACAAAAACGGCGTTGGGATTGGCGACTGAGCAGTAGGGAGCACCTGTGCTACCGCGTCCTCGAATTCCTCACTAAGCAGGATTTCCGCGCTGGCCCGCTGCTTCTCCAGCCAGGCTGTGGTGTCGTAGCCCTGACTTTGCAGCACCTCCAGGCCCGCCTGCACTGCCAACAGTCGCCCGACCATTCGCTCGAATGCTGCGCGGGTAAGCCCTGCTTTCTCCAACGCCATCACTACAGCGGCGTCATCCACTCCCCAGGTCTGTTCCATCGCGGCGACCCGCGCCTCGACCTGTTCCGCGGTCGGTTCCTGCTCGAGTGGGAAGCCATTTAGCACCAACTCTTCATTGATCAGACGTTGGAGAGTCTCATCGGGTGTGGGAGCCGGCTGCCCAGCCAACCCGCTCATCACCTGGTCGAGCAAGACCGCCTCCAGCCATAAGGAGTGTCTGATAGAGCGGGTGTCTTGGTTGAGAACTACACTGACCACGACCGGGTCGTTGGGTGGAGTTGAGGTCATCGGGGTAACCATCGGGACGAGTAGGCCCGTCCCGCGCCCCAGTAACGCCAGTAGTAGCCCTAACCCAACTATCGCTGCGACACCGACGCCCAGAACAGCCCAGATGCGTGACGAAGTCCGCCGGCTCATATACCTAACAGACCAACTAGAACAGCGTCAGTTCGCGGTCCAGGACACGCGCACACACGTCGCCCACGTTGGCCATGCTCTCGTCGAGCACGCTCCGCACGTCGGCCCGAATGTCGGGAGTGAGAGAGCCATCGGTCGGGCGCACCAGCGCGGTGGCTACCAATGGCTGATCCAACGGCGCGCCAATCTGCGAGAGGATGTAAACAGTGGTCTCTCGGACAGCCGGTACCCGCACGACGATGTCCTGCGCCGTCAGCAGTGCCAGTACGTTGTAGATCTTACCCACGTGGGAGATTGGGTTCTTGCCGCAGGCCGCCTCCAGACTGGCGGAGCGGAAGGGAGCAATGACTCCGTTGACCCGATTGCCGCGGCCGACCGCTCCATCGTCACCCATCTCGGCCGACGTGCCAGTTAGTGTCAGATAGACCGCATCGTTAGCAACGTCGTCGGCCGTGTTGACCATCACCGTAACCTTCCGGTGATCCAGTTGAGAGGCATATTCCTGAATCGCTGCTTCAGCAGCCTGCTTGACCTCCAGGTATTCGGCCGCGTCTCCGATGCGCGTGGCGATGAAAGGCGATGCGACTGTCAGTGTCAGTTCACTGTTGCGACGCATGCCCATCACCTTGATATCCTCTCCCACCGGGAACTCGTCAATCAGCCTGTAGTTGATGTACTGGGCAGTCTCGTATACACAATACTCCAGCCCGGAGCGGGGCCAGTGGCTGACTCCAAAACTGGTATCATTAGCCGTCACGTGATCTACCACATACTGCAGTTCCTCGGCCCCCCGGCCGGCATAACTATCAACCACCATGTGCCTGTCGGGTTCCAGATAGCGCATCGTCTCACGCACGTGCTGCTTGGCGGCCCGGATGGCAATATCATCCATGGGCACCTTCCGGCCCTGGAAAGCAGGGGTGCCACGCCCAGCGATCTGGATATGGATGGGCTTGAGCATATACCCACCGCCGTAGCCAACTTCGACCTCTCCGGCCACCAACTGCACCTTGTCGAAGTTGTGGTGCAGAAGCACGCCCAGATTCTCCTGACACCAGCGGGAGTACTCAACCGAGATGCGCTCAGCGATACCATCGCACAGGCTATCGGGATGACCGATGCCTTTACGCTCGACGATCTCAACTGGAACATCCTCGATGAATTGCCCGGTGGCCTCAACTACCACAATGTTGCGCTTCGTCATTGATACTTCCTCCTGAGTTTCTCCCCGGTCTGGGCTGGCACTGACAACACAGAACCCCCTTCTGGAGGACAAAAGGGGGTACAAATGACGTAACCATCTCTTATCTTCCAGAAACACCATTCTGCCGGAATTGGCACCATGACTCGTCGCTGGCATCATCTTCGGGCAGGCACTTGCTCCCTACCCGTTCTGAATTTCCAGCAACCAGTTTCCAGTCTGGTTGCCGAGGCTTCGCAGGGCCGGTCCCTCCACCTCTCTGGATAAGAATATCGCCGGGGTATTAAGTTTGGATACGATGATACCACGAAGACAAATAACTGTCAAGACTTGCAGTTTGAAGAATTCAGTGCTATAATCTTCACTATCTGGGGCGCGTAGCTCAGTTGGTCAGAGCGCTACACTCACATTGTAGAGGTCAGGGGTTCGAGTCCCTTCGCGCCCATTGTGCTAGGTCGAGAACGCAGATATCCATCCCCTACTGCCTGTGGTCTCTTTAGTACGCAGCGGTAAGCCCCCTCATGCCTATACTTGAGAGTGCCAACGAACGTTCCCAAGTAGACTGGATGATCAGCAACCTGCGCTGGTGGCTCCTGGTAAGCGTGGCTCTCGTCAACATCATAGGCGCTCTTGGCGGTTTCCTGGATCTCTCGTATCTTCCTTCCCAAGTTATCCTGTTAGCCATCGCGACTCTATATAACCTCGTCGTGACGCTGTTGCCACCTTACCGTACCCTCAAGCGGGCTATTATGCCGGTGATGACATTGCTGATCGACACAGTCCTTACCATCGGCTTCGTGATGACGTCGGGCGGCCTGACAAGCCCATTGCTGTTCTTCGCGCTCTTCCCCATCTTCACAGCAGCACTGTGCTTTCCCTGGGCAATCAGCCCGTTGACTGCTGTTGTCATCGCGGCAATCTGTGGCTTCGCGCGCTACTTCAGAGCACCACCCACATCGTGGTTAGACTTGCTTCCATTCATAGTCCGTTCCCTGGTTCTCCTGCTAGCAGCCTTGATAAGTAGCCTTGTGGGAAGGCGAATGAAGCAGAAAGTCGCACACGCACGTCGACTCGAAGAGGAGGCTGCGCTACGAAAGCTGCGCGTCGCCCACGAACATTCACGGGTAATTTTCGAGTTGGCAAGCACGCTCAGCGCGACACTGAACTACAACAAAGTACTGGACACGGTACTTGAGGTGGGCGAGGCCGGTATGCGAGAGTTGGGCCAACCAGACTCGGCCCACGTGAGCATGGTGATACTCTTCAGTCACAACGACCTGCGCATGGTGGCCTCGCGGCACCTACCTCCACGCGACCAGAACGTCGTGTTCCAGGGCAAGGGCGGTGTCCTGGCACGGGCGTTGGCGACAGCAGAGGCCACGGTCACCGACAATCCATCAGAAGATCCAGAGCTAGGCCAGCTTATCATGATGCACAGTTGTCAGCAGGCGATCATCATGCCGCTGCGGGCCGGCTTCGAGAACTTCGGGGCAGTGATTTTCGGCAGCCCCCAGCCCGATACCTACACAGAAGACCATAAGGACTTGCTCATCGCTATTTGTAACCAGGCCATCGTCGCGCTTCAGAATGCCCAACTCTATCAGAGCCTGACAGAGGAGAAGGAGCGCATCGTAGCGGTAGAGGAGGACGCCCGCAGGAAACTGTCCCGCGACCTACACGACGGACCCACACAGAGTATTGCAGCCATCGCGATGCGGCTGAACTACGCACGGATGTTGTTGGAAAAAAACCCCCAACAGACAGCCGAGGAACTGGCGCGGGTCGAGGAACTGGCACGCCGCACGACGAAGGAAATCCGTCATATGCTCTTCACACTCCGGCCGCTCATCCTCGAAACACAGGGGCTGCTAGCAGCGTTGGAGCAGTACATCAACAAATTGGCCGAAATGGACGCCACGCCGATTCACATGGAAGCAGTACCAAAGGTAGACCAAATGCTGGAGATGAACGTCCAGGGAGTGATCTTCTACATCCTCGATGAAGCGATCGGCAACGCCCGCAAGCACGCCAGTGCCAAAAATATCTGGGTGCGACTCAACATTCAAGACAGTCTATTTGTCGCCGAGGTAGAGGACGACGGCTGTGGGTTCGATGTGGACGCAGTGCAGGTGAGCTATGACAAGCGTGGTAGCCTGGGTATGATCAATATGCACGAGCGGGCCGAGTTGGTCAGCGGAAAACTAACCATAGCCTCAGCACTGGGTGAGGGAACACGGGTCACACTGACTGTGCCTCTGGAGGTAAGGTAAGCGCGTGCCGGAGTTGACTATGGAATGGGGCGAAGGGTGGCTGTGGCTGAGTGGCTCTCTGCTTCTGGCCGTCCTTTGCGCGAACCTGGCCTGGTTTTTCCGCCAACCCCGCTCCGGTGCAACAGGCAGGTTCATCACCCGTCTGATCACCTGGCGTTTTGCCCCGTGGCTACTTCAGTTCCTTCGCTCGCTGTATTACATCGGCATACCCTTCGCCGCACTCCTGTGGGGCCGTGATGCGGTTGTCGGGCGACTGTTAGGGCTACAGCGGTTCGACTTGCCTATTCCGGGCAAGGAAGCGACCAGTGCCGCCATTGCTGCCAGTTGGCTCGATTGGGCATACGACGTCGGATGGGCAGCGGCGCTGGGCATCGGAGCGTGGGCGCTGCTGGCGCTAGGCTGGTGGACCTACCGCCGAGCGTTGACCACCGCCGGTGAGGAGGGCGTGGTTGCGGGGACCATTGACTCTGGCTGGGTGCTTTTGCGTGAGTCATCCTATCACGAGGTTCACTGGGCCTTCTACCGCAACGCGCCTATCCTCGCGCTGGGCCCGTATTGGGGCATCTGGGTTGGATTGGCGATGGTGGCGCTGGAGGCAACACTTAACCCAGCCTGGCGCAAAGGCCTGGCAGATCCGCAGCGAACCCCAGCCCAATTGCTGCGCGGTACACTGGCCGTCATCAGCAGCGTGCTATTCCTGTTGACTCAGAATCTATGGCTGGCATTGGCTCTCCACTGGGGAGTATCGTGGGGGTTGGCCGCGTTAGCACAGGCGTTTCCCCCGCTGGTCGCTCACGAGGCTGACCAAGCCCCTGCTCAATAGAGAGCATCAACAAGACCAGCGCCCGCGTGCAAGACGCGGGCGCTGGCGCGTTCGTCCTGGCAGCAGAAAACGCTCGCTCGACGGTTCAAGTCAACAGCAGCGCCAGAACAACTAACACCGCCAACATCACCACGGCGATGATTGTGATGCGCTTGAGATCAGCGATGACATAGTTATATTCCTTCCGCAGATCAGCCACCTTTGGCACAGGCACCACCGGGATAGCAACGACGGGAGCATCGGCCCCCTCACCCACTCCCGGCTGTACCATCTGGGCCGGCGAAAGACGCACCTGCCGGCTCTTCTTCCTGACGCGACGTGACTTCTTCGCCATAATCCTTATGTCCTCCTACGGTTGTAACTCAGCAATGACGACGATACGGTGCGTGTCAATCCCATACGGATAACAAGAAATGAGCGTCAACACCGGGCTGGAGGTGGGATACATCACGCTCACCTCTGTCGGCTCGATGATGCGCTTCTGGGTGACGACGTAGCGGTAGACCTGGCTGGCAGTGTGGACGAATATCTCGTCGCCGAGATCAAGGTCCGGCAAATCGCGGAATATCTCGCCAAAGATGTCATTGTGGGCCGAGATGACACAATTGCCGCTCTCACCCGGGTTGGCACTGCCGACGTGATGACCGGCCCCCTGCTTAAGCGGTTCCCAGTCGTCCCCCCTCACGACCGGGGCATCTACACCAATGGCAGGGACCTGGATGCGGACAGCCTGCTCTGGCCCCGGCGTAGGCATAGGCAGAGGCGTGATGGCGCCCACTAGATCGCGCAGGTGGGCAGGGATCTCTTCGGGCACGGGACCACCAGGCGAGTCGGGCGGCGTGTGCCCACCCGGCAGCACAACCACCTGAATGAGAGGAGTGGGCGTGGGAGTGGGCAGTTGGGCCTCCTGGGCCTGGCTGGCTTCCTCGTTGATCTCGCGCAGCGTCGCCAGAGAACTGAGCAACACGAGGATTAACCCCGCCAGCACGGCCAACTCAACCACCAACAGGCTCTTGTCGCGCAGCCAATCCCAGTGAATCGGGCGCGGCTGCCGCCTGTGTTTCTCCTCTGTAGGTGATTCATCAAGAGCATAGGGCCGGTATTGCGCTGTGGCACCCACATCTTCGAAGCGGCGATAATCCGTTGGCAGAGGCGACGGTTGAGGTTCAAGCGGCTCTGGCGCCAACGGGTCAAGCGCGCCCACGTCCGCCTTTCTGCCCAACTGGCGCAGACGTTCCAGCCGCGCATCCCGCTTACGGATGCGCAGAATTTCCTCCAACTCTTCTATGGATAGTTCGTCAACCGCGCGACGATCTTTCATCCAGCATCGTGGTGAGGAGCGGCCTCACGCCTCCACAATCAGTGGTCCATTATTTCCCGTGCCAACCGGTACAGACCAATCACCGCCCCGGCAACCATCGCCAGGCCGATCGAGAAGTAGACCAGGTTGCCCAGATAGGGTAGATGTATTCTGCGATCTCCTCACCCACAGCGCACCTCCCAGTGATTCGAAACGCGGGATGGCATCAATCTCTTCGGCGATCACGACATACCCACCCGCGCCACCGCGAACACCTCTCGCTCGAAGAACCAGCGGAAGGGAGACCAGTTGAACAGGATGTAGCGGGCGACCACCAGCAACGGTCCCTCGTCCCGGTTCTGCGGGGGTGTGCCTAGCCACACTCGGGCGCGGAATCCAGCCCGTCGCAGCACTTGCCACAGACTCAAGGCACTCTGCTCATTGACGTGAACGACGATATTGGCCGGGATGATGGCGCGGGGATTCTTCGGGTAAAGCACCCCTCGCCCCATCAGCGTGCGCACCAGCCGTACCACAGGGTAAGCGTAACGGTCGTACCAGACATTGGGAGCGGTGTGGATGATGAGCCAACCATCAGGTCGCAATACGCGCCGCGCCTCTGACAGTGCCTGGTCCAGTTCCCACGGATGAAGGTGCTCAACCAGGTCGAACATCAGCACGCGATCGAAGAAGGCGGCGGGAAAGGGCAACCGCTTGGCGTCAGCCTGATAGACACCCACAGCGTCCCTCGTTTCCTCATCGGCCATTGCCAATCCCTGCGCCATACGCAACGCCACCGGTGCATAGTCCACCCCATAGGCCCGCGCCCCCAGCTCCAGGCAGTGACGCAGAATCTCACCACGTCCGCAGCCAACGTCAAGCACCCGCATACCGTACGTGACCTCGGCCACCTCGAAGGCCTGGCTCAGCCGACGCGAAAGATGGGCTCCCTCGCTGGCAATGAACTCTGCGTACCCTTCACAGGAACCCAGAAAATATGCCTCGTCGTACTGTTCGGGGCAAATCGGTTGAATCTGCTCAATCCCCAGCGTACCATTCACAAGTAAATCCTCAGCAAGGGTTCAGCCACCTACCCATGATCATGTTCTACGTTTTACGTCCAGTGGCATTATAATCTACCGCCCAAGCCCCGTCAAGCGGTTCAAGACATCACTGACGACTGCGCGGATCAGGTGGATTTCCTCAAGCCCCAACACCAGAGCCAGAAGTCCATAGAGCGCCACCCCAACACCCCCAGCCCCGCCCACGACCAGCAGTTCCCCCAGCAGGCCTGGCAGTACCAGACCCGCCAGAACGCGCAACACGCCCCAGGTTATCGCCGCCATCACCAGCGAAGCGATGGTAGACCTCAGCACGAGGGACCACAGACCACGGTCGTCCAGCCGACCCAGCCGCCGCCGGGTCAGCACCAACATAGCCAGCGCGTGAGCAGTCAACTTGATGGAGTTAACCAGGACCAGAAGCGGCAGCGTCAATACCCCCCACCACCAAGGAACGAGGGCCATCAAGACATAGAGGATCGTCGTCCCGACACCTACCAAGGCAGGGGTCAGCGTGTCCTTACGGGCATAGAAAGCGAAAATGAGAGGCTGATCCACGGCAGCGAAGAGCAGCCCCAGGAGCGCGCAGCGCAGCGCCTCCGCCGTCGCCACAGTGTCCGCCGGCGTGAAGTCGCCGTGTTCGAAGATGAGAGCGATGAGGGGATTTGCCAACACATACAGGCCGACGGTGGCCGGGATAATCAGGACCAGAACCAGCCGCAGCCCCTGGGCCAGAGTGGCCCGGAAGGGGCCACTTTCCTCAGCGTTGGCCTGCCGGGAGAGAGTGGGGAGGATGGCGATGGAGATGGCAGTGACGATCAGGCCAAGAGGAAACTGGATGATCGTTGATGCGTACTCCATCCAGGATATGGAACCTTCGCCGGTGCGGGAAGCCAGGTTGTAACTCAGGAACACCGCCAGTGTGTCCACCACCAAGCCGATCAGGATAGGCATGTAGAGACGGACAATGCGGCGCAGGGCAGGATGATGGAGATCAAGAACGAAGCGCAAACGAGCGTCGCGCAGCCCCAGCAGTTGGAGTGCCACCTGGAGAGCAGCACCTACCAGCAGTCCGGCTGCCATACTCTGAACCCCCCAGCGGTGACCCAGGGCCAGCGCCACGATGACGACGCCAGCGTTGAAGGCGGCTGCGGTGAAGGCGGGGAAGGTGAACCGCTTGAGAGCATAGAGACCGCCGGACAGGATGCTAGACAGGCTGAGGAAGACAACCGCCGGGAGCGCCAGGCGCAGGAGGTCAGTCGCCAGGGCCTGGTAGGGAAGTGACAGCCCTTCTACCAGCAGCAAGACCACCTGGGGGGCCAGGAGTTCCCCCAGCAGGACGAGTCCACACGTGGCCAGCAAGGCGACGCCAATGAGAATACTGAGCAGTCGCCACAACTCCGCCCGCCGCTCCGGGGCAGCGTAGTCGGAGAGGACGGGAATCAGAGCAGAGTTGATCATACCGCCCACCAGGAGGTCGTAGAGGGTGTTGGGGACACGGAGGGCCGCGTTCAGCGCGTCCACGCGGGGACCTGCGCCAAAGAGGCCGGACTTGACCATTTCCCGCAGCAACCCCAGCACGCGGCTAGCGACGTTACCCAGTGCAATAATCCCGGCTGCCTGGGCGACCTCGACTTCTCGCTCGAATGGTGTCCTGTGCGTTTCGTCCAACATTCCTTCCATCTCATGGGCAATGGCTCACCACGGTGCACGCCTCCGAGGCCAAAGCCCTCACAAACCCACGCCATTCTACCGCAAATTGGCAATGACTACAAACCCTGGGGGCGCACCAAATCACGAGGGTGTGTCTTAGATCAGAGAAGCAGGCATCCCCAGATGCCGCCCCGGTCGCATCCGGGGATGCTCCCTTTCTCTGTTAGCCGAAATAAAACACACCCATCTCAAATGCAATACGCCCGCCTGCGAGTTTGCGCCTGGGGCCAAATCGTGGTAGAATAGCATGACAAGATCGGGAGAGGCGCACGTCAAACCCCGCCCGCGTGTAGTAAGGAGGAAATGGTGCCGTTGAGTAAGAGCGAGAAAGAAGTCGTCATCCAGGAGTATTGCCGGTCGCCCAACGATACTGGCTCACCGGAAGTACAAATCGCGCTGTTGACCACCCGCATCAAGCAACTGACGGAACACCTGAAGACACACAAGCACGATGAGCACTCCCGGCGCGGCCTGCTCAAGATGGTTGGCCAACGCCGGCGTCATTTGACTTATCTCAGCCGCAAAGACCCCGAACGCTATAAGGAGATCATCCAGCGACTCGGGTTGCGCAGGTAGCACCTCATCAGCAAAGTCAATCGAACGAGTGGATGCGGAGCAAGGTACACCCATCTACTCGTTTAGTGTATCTCTACGGAAAACAAGTAATCTGAGAAACCTGGCGCAGGTCCAGGAATTGGGGAATGCAACGTAGCCCAAGAGCAGACAGCCCTCTACGAGATATCCCCCAATCCCTGACTTCCGCGCCTGGTCTAGACACGGAGGTTAAGATAAAATGAATAGTTACAAATTTACTGCCACGTCGGGAGACGAGATCGTCACCATTGAGACCGGAAAACTGGCCCAACAGGCAGGCGGTGCAGTCACAGTGCGCTGCGGCGACACGCTATTGCTCGCCACAGCGACAATGTCATACAATGTCCGCGAGGGAATCAATTTCTTCCCACTCACCGTGGACTTTGAGGAGCGGCTCTACGCGGCGGGTCGCATCCCCGGTTCCTTCTTCCGCCGCGAGGGGCGGCCAACCGAATCGTCCACGCTGACTATGCGGTTGACTGATCGTCCCATCCGTCCCCTTTTCCCCCACGACTTGCGTAATGATGTGCAGATCATTATCACACCCCTCTCGCAAGACGAGGAGCACAAGACAGACATTCTGTCCATCATTGGTGCCTCAGCAGCGCTCACAATCTCCGACGTCCCTTTTAATGGACCGGTAGGGTCTGTGCGCGTGGGGTATATAGGCGGGAAAGTGATCATCAGCCCAACCATCTCGCAGATAGAACACAGTGCGCTCGACCTGCGGTTGGCCGGCACCGCCGACGCTCTGTTGATGGTCGAGGCCGGGGCGAAGGAGGTCAGCGAAGACATAATGGTCGAGGCACTCCGCCGTGGTCACGAGGCAGTACAGGACGTGATCCGTATCCAGAATGAGATGCGGGAGGCGGTGGGGAGGCCCAAGCGGGACTACATCCCCCAAACACTGCCCGGCGAGTTGCGTGAAATTGTCCGCCAGCAGACAGGAAATCGGCTACCGGAGGCCATCTACGGCGCAACGAGCAAAGCAGATTTCAATAATCGCCTGAGAGTACTGCGGGATGAACTGACCGAGAACCTGGGAGGAGAGTGGGACAAGGGAGCGATCAGGGAAGCCTTCAATGAGGTGGAGCGCGAGATTGTCCGCCGACGCACTATCGAGGAAAGCGTCCGCGCCGATGGGCGAGACCCCCAGACCATCCGCCCCCTCTCGGCCGAGGTGGGACTACTGCCACGGACGCACGGCTCCGGCCTCTTCACCCGTGGCGAGACCCAGGTGCTTTCCGTCGCCACGCTGGGCACGCCTCGGGAGGAGCAAATGCTGGACGACCTCTCGCCGGAGGAGACCAAGCGCTACATGCATCACTATAATTTCCCGCCCTACTCCACCGGCGAGACACGCCCGCTGCGCGGCCCCCGTCGGCGCGAGATTGGCCATGGCGCACTGGCCGAACGGGCACTGCTGCCGGTGATCCCCGACAATGGCGAGTTCCCCTACACCCTTCGCATCGTCAGCGAGGCACTCAGTTCCAACGGCTCTACTTCGATGGCGAGCGTATGTGGGAGCACACTGGCACTCATGGATGCCGGTGTGCCCATCAAGGCCCCGGTCGCGGGCATCGCGATGGGCCTGATGATGGAGAACGGTCGCTATCAAATCTTGACCGACATCCAGGGGCTGGAAGATCACATCGGAGACATGGACTTCAAGGTCGCCGGCACGCGCGCGGGGATCACTGCCTTGCAGATGGACATCAAGATTGCCGGTCTCTCCTACGACATCATGGCTCTTGCGCTGGAACAGGCCCGCCAGGCACGCATGCAGATTCTCGATGTGATTGAAGCGACCATCCCCACGCCCCGGGCCGAACTTTCGCCCTACGCGCCCCGGATGAACATTTTGCACATAGCGCCCGATAAACTGGGGGCAGTCATCGGTACGGGTGGCAAGACAGTGCGTGCCATTCAGGAAGAGTGCGATGTGCGTATCGACATCGAGGATGATGGCACCATCTACATCGCCTCGACCAGCGGCCCGGCTGCAGAGAAGGCGCAGCGAATGATCGAGGCCTTGACCGAGGAACCAGAGATAGGCCACATCTACACCGGGC
The DNA here is from genome assembly GCA_964385635.1 of uncultured Anaerolineales bacterium. GTDB lineage: Bacteria > Chloroflexota > Anaerolineae > B4-G1 > B4-G1 > CAYLPU01. Next base: position 40,151 of record CAYLPU010000014.1, on the reverse strand, counting down.
GCGTGGTGCGAATTATGGATTTTGGCGCGTTCGTCGAGATCCTGCCCGGCACCGACGGGATGGTACACATCTCGCAACTTGCCGACTACCGTGTCGACAGCGTCAGGGACGTGGTGGAAATCGGTGATGAGATCATGGTGATGGTGACCGACATTGGCCATGAGGGAAAGATCCGCCTCTCGCGCCAAGCGGTGTTGGAGGGTTGGACGCCAGAGCAGGCCCGAGCGGCCGACAGACCGGGGGGAAACCGGAGCAGCAGGGGAGGGCAGCGCCCACCTCGACGGCACTAGCCCACGCTGAGAGATCACATGGAAGAAATCACCGGGGCACCAGAAACCGAAACCGTGCAGGAGTCTCGTGGCTCCGGGGCCCAGGTATTGCGATGGCTGCTGCAAGCACTGCGTGAGGTGGCCGAGACGGTCATCCCTGCGGTCGTCATCGCCCTGGTCATCAATCTCTTTCTGGCCCAGGCCACCCAGGTGCTGGGACAGAGTATGGAACCTAACCTGCACAGTGCCCAGCGGGTCGTGGTGGAGAAAGTGACGTATCGCGTTTTTCACGGCCCACGCCGCGGTGACATCGTCGTCATCCAGTTGCCAGCACAAGCAGATATGCTGATTAAACGAGTGGTGGGACTACCAGGGGAGACTATCGAAGTGCGCGGCGGAGAGGTGTATATCGAAGGAGAGTGTCTCGACGAGCCGTGGGCCGTCAACCTGGGTGGGGGCAACTACAGCCCACATACCATTCCTCCGCTGCACGTCTTCGTCCTGGGCGACAACCGGGGCGCTTCCAACGACTCGCGCAGTTTCGGGCCAGTGCCGATTGAGCACATCGTGGGACACGCATGGTTTTCGTACTGGCCCCCGGAGTACATCGGCTTCGTCGAGTAGGGGTGCGGCGACCGCACACCTACCCCATATAGAAGATGGGCCGGGCGAGATGCCCGGCCCATTTTGTGCGCCAGGATATAGCAGGAAAGCGCTGACTGCGCCTGGGCGGGCTCCTTGGAGATGCATTTGTCCACCGGCAAGCACCTCACGCCTGTATGTGCGCGTCCTGCTTGACAGTCCATCCCCTTTATCCTATAATGCTGAAAGTAATTCCTCTCATAGGAGGAGAGTATGGCCATCGTTGAACGGCCCGTTACTCCCGTTTCTCGCCGTGGTCTCTTCGTGGGTCATCGTGACAGACTCATCCGCGAGGCCCTACAAGGTTATCTTTTCCTGCTCCCCGGCACATTGTCGCTGCTCGTCTTTAACCTCCTACCTGTAGGCTACGCCTTCTGGGTGATCAGAGGACTAGGCTTGCCAGCCGGAGCCTTGTTGGTATCCAAGAGCCGCCGCTCTTTGGCTTGACACTTCTGTTCTCTTAGTGCTACAATACGGTCTTGTAAGTATCTTTGGAAGGAAGGGTATGACCGTCACTGAGCAACGTGCAACTCCTGCCCCCCGCCCCGGCATGTTCGCAGGACGCCGATGGCGGCGCTTGAGAGAAGCCCTGACTGCATACGTTTTTCTCCTACCCGCGTTCCTCATCATCGGCACCTTTGGCCTGTTCCCTATCGGTTTTGCCGTCTACGTCAGCCTGCACCGGTGGCGCATTATCCGTGGGGAGTACCGGGGACTGAGCAATTATGTCAAGGCAGTTGACAATCTGACATACGTAGTGGCATTTTGGCTGGTTGTCATCTTTGGAGTGCTGGCCATACGCACTCTACTGCAGGCACGACGCACAGCCCGCGAGCACGGGGACCAGCCGTGGGTGTGGCTGTTGCCGGCGGCGTTGACGGCGGGCGGCCTGGTCCAGTTCGTGCGCTTCTGTGTCTATTTGCTGCCTGAAGTGCTCGACATTGGAGAGAAGGTGAAGGGGCTTGAGCGCACTCGTGAACTCTTTCTCCAACTTCTAGGTGAGGCCTGGCGAACGCCGACGGTGCAGTCGGTGTTACGCTCGTCGGTGCTGATTCTGGCACTGGGCTTGGGGCTGGCTTTTGTGGTGAATCGCTTCTTGACTCGCAGCCCGCGCAACGCCACCTACTATACGTCGTTTGTCCTGGTCTTCCTGCTGGTGGGAGGCAGCCTCATCCTGGGCTGGCTGACGTGGACTGAGATCCAGGCCGCCTATGCTGAGGCCCTGGCCGAGGGCGAACAACTGGAGATCTGGTCGCAGGTAGTGACTATCAGCGCAGGCTTTGTGCTTCTGCTGATCGCATGGTGGGTGTGGGGCAGCGCCAGCCATCGTTCGTCCATGATTGCCACGATGTTACGTCTGATGGCGGCAGTGGCGCTGATGGTGGGCGCGTGGGTGCTGATCGGTGAGCTGTCGCAAGTCATCTCGGCTGGTGACGAGGATTGGTGGAAGGGCCTGCAAGTGACCGTCTACTATTCCGTAGGGACAGTGCCTTTCCAGTTGGGTATCTCGCTCCTCCTGTCCACCTTGCTCTTTCAGAACATCAAGGGCAAGGGGTTCTTTCGCATGATTTACTTTCTGCCCTACATCACGCCGCCCGTCGCAGCGGCGGCGATCTTTCGCGTGTTATTCTCCGGGCGGCCCACCGCTCCCATCAACAGCCTGGTGCGGCTATGGGGGGTAGAGCCGCTGCTCTGGCTAAATGAACCTGCCGGTGTCTTTCAGATGATCGCCGGTTCTGGAGTCACGCTGCCTGGGTGGGCCGTGGGGCCAAGCCTGGCCCTGACTGTCATTATTATCTACAACATCTGGACCTACGTGGGCTACGATACGGTCATCTTCCTGGCCGGGCTGGGCAGCATTCCCAGCGAACTGTACGAGGCCGCGGCGATTGATGGGGCAGGGCGCACGGCCCAGTTCCGCCACATCACCTTCCCCTTGTTGTCCCCCACGACCTACTTCCTGACGCTGATGGCTGTCATCGGCACGTTCAAAGCCTTCAACCACGTGTGGGTGCTTCGCAACGCGGCTGCGCTGGGCACGACCGACACGGCCAGTGTGATGATCTTTCAAGAGTTCTTCCGCAACACGCGCTACGGCTATGCCTCGTCGTTGGCCATCGTGCTACTTGGTGTGATCCTAATCCTGACACTTATCAACAATCGCGTCGCGCGAGAGAAGGTGTTCTATGGCTAGCAAATCGAGCGTAACCTATCAGGTAACCGTATCCAAGGGGAGCACCGCCCGCCGCCGCAAACCACGTCTCGCAAGTATTGGACGTGTGCTCACCTACGCGATTCTATCGGTCGGGGTCGTCATCGCCGTCGTGCCCTTCCTTTGGATGGCAAGTGCGTCCCTGATGAGCCTGAGCGAGGCTACGGGCCGGGCCGTTCTCCCAAGCGTGCCCCAGTGGAGCAACTATGTAGAGGCATGGGAAGATGCCAATTTCTCCGAGTACTTTGTCAACAGCGTCATCATCACCGCAATCACAGTCAGCGGACAACTTGTTTTCTGTACACTGGCCGCCTATGCCTTTGCCCGTATGGAGTTCTCGGCCAAGAATTTCCTGTTCACGCTCCTGCTGTCCACGCTGATGCTACCGGAGGCTCTCATTTGGGTTCCCAACTTTATCACGGTCACCTGGTTGGGGCGCATAGGCCCGCTTGCCTGGGTCAACAATTGGCCTGCGCTCACCATTCCCTTCATGGCCAGCGCCATCGGGATCTTTTTGCTGCGGCAGTTCTTCGCGCAGATTCCCGAGGAACTGTGGGACTCGGCACAGATTGATGGCGCCGGGCACGTGCGCTACCTGGTCCAGGTGGTGCTGCCGATCTCGCGGGCGCCATTGATGACCATCGTGATCTTTGGCTTCATTGGGGCCTGGAATGCGCTGGCCTGGCCAATGCTCGTGACGAACACGCCAGAGTGGCGTCCGATCTCCGCAGGGCTGATGCACTTCCTGGACGAAGCCGGCGCGCACGTCCACCTGCAAATGGCAGGATCGGTCATCACGATCTTGCCCATCCTGATCTTGTACTTCATCACCCAGAAGCAGTTCACTGAGGGCATCGCTTATACAGGCCTGAAGGGATAGACAGAGGCAATCATCAAGCCAACGTACCCCTCGAAGCAGATGTCTCTCATAACCATGTAAGCGAAAGGAGGTGATACGCGAGAAGCGATACCTTACGACTATCCCACAGTGAACCGTCTGACCCACACTACTTTCCAAACATTCAATCAGGAGGAGAAAGGACAATGAAAGTGCATAAACTGTTTGCGTTGTTGGTTATCCTGGCTCTGGCACTGCCGCTGGTCGCTTCTTGCCAGCCGACGCCAGCGCCCACTGAGGCACCGCCTGAGGTGCCGCCCGGGGCGCCGGAACCGTGCGCACCGGCTACCGAAGGCCCCCTGGCCGGCGTTGACCCGCGCCACCGAGTGGTGATCTGGTGGCACCAACACAGTCGACATCGTGAGGAATGGTTGGACGAGATGGCCGAAGAATTTAATGCGACCAACGAGTGCGGCATCACCCTCGTCCCCCTGAATCAGGGCAGTTACAACGATATCCGCGACAAGATGAATGCTGGCATCGCCACGGGCGAGTTGCCCGGGCTAACGGTGGGCTACCAGAACGACCAGGCCTTCTACGCGCTGGCCGACGGGCTGGCGGACATGAACCTTTACATAGATGATCCGAAATGGGGCCTGACCGCCGAGGAGAAGGCGGATTTCTACGCGGCTTTCATCGAGCAAGGCGTCCACCCGGCCTTCGACAACCAGCGCCTGGGGTTCCCGCCCAACCGTTCGATGGAGATGTTGTTCTACAACCAGACCTGGTTGGAAGAACTTGGTTTCGACGGCCCGCCCACCACGCCTGAGGAGTTCAGGGAGATGGCGTGCGCGGGCGCTGCAGCCAACGCCGACGGTACCGGCGGCTTCATCCTGCGCGACGACGCTTCGGCCGTGGCGGCCTGGACCTTCGCCTTTGGCGGCGACGTTTCGAGCGAGGATCGCACTGGCTACAATTACAACGGACAGGCGACCATTGACGCTATGGCTTTCCTCAAAGAAATGCACGACGACGGCTGTGCCTACTTCTTCACCGAAGGGTACCCGAACCCCGAGCTCGCCGCCCGCCGCGCCATCTTTACGATGGGATCGAGCTCAGGAATTCCCTTCTATGCCAGCGATATGGCGGACATCGGTAGCGAGGACGAATGGGGCGTCACGGCCGTCCCGCACACGACCCCCGACCCCGTGCAGAACATCTACGGTGGTGACATCATGATCCCCGCCACCACGCCTCCAACCCAACTGGCTGCCTGGATCGTTATCAAGTGGCTCACCTCGCCCGAAATGCAGGCGGAGTGGGACAAGATCAGCGGCTACTTCCCGACCCGCGCCAGTACGGCGGATCTCTTGACCGACTACGTCAATGAGAATCCGCAGTGGGGTCGAGCCCTGGCCTTGCTGCCCTACGGCACGTACGAGCCGCAGCTCATCTCGTACCAGGCCGTGCGTGATGCCGCTGAGCAGGCCTTTAACGAGATCATGCAGGGCGCGGACGTCGAGGAAACCTTGACCGCCCTGACCGAGGAGGCCAACGAGCTTCAGGCCGAATTGATGGAGTAGTAGCCTCCTGATGAGGCTTGATCTCACCTGAAACACAGCGGGGTGCGAGTTGGGCAACTTGCGCCCCGCTGCTTCACTCATCCACGTTGTGGTGACACATAGCACGAGGAGGATGACAACGGGCACAAGAAAGGTGCTTCTCAGATTGCTGGCGCTGCTGATCATTCCGATACTCATCATCACGTCGGTCGTCTCTTGCACGCCCACGCCGACCAGGGAGCCGATGAAGTCCCTACCCTACGACGTGGAGATCTACGGCGAGATAGAGAACCTGGACCCCAGCGGCCAGGTAGTTGAGTACTGGTACCAGCACACAAGCTCCCGCGAGGAGCTCATGCTGAGCATGATTGACGAATTTAACCGCACCAATGAGTGGGGCATCACGATCCAGGGAGCATCCCAGGGCGGTTACAACGACCTGTATAAGAACATCATCACGGCCATCCCGGCCGGGGATGCTCAACTCCCCGAGATGGCGGTGGCCTACCAGAACCAGGCAGCCACCTACGCTGTGCAGGGCGTGTTGGCCGCGCTGGACCCCTACGTGGAAAGCGAGAAGTGGGGGTACACGGAGGCGGAACTGGGCGACTTCTTCCCCATCGCGCTGGCCGCCGACATTCTGCCGCAGTTCGAGGCTCGCTACGGCTGGCCTCCCTACAAGTCTATGGAAGTGATGTACTACAACGAGGACTGGCTGGCCGAGTTGGGCTACGACGGCCCGCCCGAGACCTGGGAAGAATTCAGTGAGATGGCCTGCGCCGCCGTCGAGCAGCCCTTCTCTGATGCCACGGTTGCGGGGCCTGGCCTCGGCTACGTCTACTCCATTGACGCCCCCCGCTTCGCCACCTTCACCTTCAGCCGGGGCGGCAACATCATCAACGAGACCGGCACCGGCTACGTCTTTAATGATGCAGCAGGCCTGGAAGCGTTGACCTTCCTACAGGGCATGGTGGAGGATGGTTGTGCTGTAGAGCAGACGGAAAAGTACGGCGACCAGAGCGACTTCGGCGCGGGACGCTCGCTCTTCACCATCAGTTCCATCTCCGGCCTGCCCTACTACGGGAGCGTGGTGGACGAGGGCGCGGGCTTCAACTGGAGCGTCAACCCGCCACCGCACACCACGGACAAGCCACGGCTGAACATCTACGGCGCAAGCCAGTCCATCCTCGTGAGCACTCCCGAGCAGCAGTTGGCGGCATGGCTGTTCATCAAATGGATGAGCGAGCCGGAGCAGCAGGCGACGTGGGCAAGTGGCACTGGCTACTTCCCCACCCGCCAGGCAGCGGCCGACCTGTTGACCGACTACTTCGCCGAGCACCCCACCTACGAGAAGGCCTTCACCTTCATGTCAATGGACTCCGGCGTCGAGGCGCCAGTGGCCGGGTACGATGAGTGCCGTTCGGCCATCTCGGAGATGCTCACCGCTGTCCTGGGTGGTGAGGACGCCCAGGCACAACTTGACGCCACCGTTTCGGCATGCAACGAGTACCTGGAGGAAGCGGCGCCTTAGAACCCATTCCGAATAACATCCACAGACGAAGGCTGCGGGCCTGATTTCGCAGCGTGGCATCCAAACCGGCCCAGAGGTATTCTCTGGGCCGGTGTCTTGTGCCAAGAGGGAAAGCCGTCAAATGAGCGAGCGTGACTTGAGGTGCTGCGGCTTCTCGCCGCCAGAGTCAGAGAAACTCCTCCAGATCGTGCTTCACCGCGTAGGCAGCAGCCTCAGCGCGATTGGCCAAGTCCAGTTTGCTCAGAATGCTGCTGACGTAGTTACGCACTGTCCCTTCACCCAGAAACAGCACTTCGGCAATCTCCCGGTTCGTCTTTCCCTCGGCCACCTGGGCCAGGACGCGCATCTCCTGGTCGGTCAGGCCAGCGAAAGCCTCATCATGCTCCTTGCGCGCTGCTTCGCGCACGCGAGCGAAGACACGCTGCGTGAGCGCCGGATCCAACAGCGCCTCCCCCCGCCCCACTGTCTCCACCGCCCGGATCAGGTCGTCGCTGCCGATCTGCTTGAGCACGTATCCGCATGCCCCAGCCTGGATGGCATCGAACAACATGTCGTCCTCAGCGTATGACGTGAGCATGATAACTTTGACCTCGGGGGCCTGCCCGACGATCTTCCGGCAGGCATCAATACCACTCCCCCCCAGCAGTCGGATGTCCATCACCACGACGTCGGGACGAAGAAGCAAGGACTTCTGCACAGCCTCTTTGGCCGTGGCAGCCTCATCCACAACTGTGAAATCAGGATGACGCTCAAGAAGCGTGCGCAGCCCGAGCCGTACCACCTCGTGATCGTCTACGATGATGATTCTGAGAGTCATATTCGCTAATAGGGCACAGTGAGGATCAGGGTCATACCCTTGTTCGGCGCAATGCCAATATCCAGCATGCCATCAAGCAAACGAGTGCGCTCGCGGATGTTCCGCAAGCCCTGCCCTTTGTTGCTCGGCAGCGCCGAGAGTCCAATGCCATCATCGGAGATACGGAGTTGCAGAGCATTAACGCCGTATCGCAAGCACACTTCGACCCGCCGGGCCTGTGCGTGCCGTGCCACGTTGGTCAACGCTTCGCGCGCGATCTGGAATACATGTTGTCGGCGCTCGGCCCTAAACCTCTGATTGTCCTCACCCTCCACGACGAACTCTGTCTCCAGCAGCGTGTTAGCGCGAAATTCCTTGAGCATCTTGCTCAGGCCTGTCTCAAGGTCATCCTCTGGCATCTCGCCACGCAGGTCGAAGATGTAGCGACGAATGTCACGGATCGTCTGGTTCAGGCTTTCAATCGCGCGCGTCAGTTGAGCGCGTGCCACCTTCGGATCGCCGGTAATGCTGTGCTGGACTCCTTCCAGCATGAGCCCAGCAGCGTAGATGGATTGGATGATGCCGTCGTGTAACTCACGCCCAATACGCTCCCGCTCGCTGGCCAGCGCTTGCCTGCGCTCCACACTCTCCAGCCAGAGTTCCATCTCGCTCAGGACCACACCCAGCGCTCGCACGATCCCATAAGTGATAGCAATACCACATAGGCCACGAAGAAGCGGGACCGGGACACCCGTTACCCACAGAAGCACATCCTGATTGAGCCAATTGGCGGGAAAGAAAGGTGCGGCGGGACCAATCAGTCCTCCGAACAGAGCAAAGAACCCCAGGGCAAGCCCAGTAACACGCAGGTGGGGCTTGACCAGTGGCAGCCGCTCACGTTCGATGGTACGGTACGTCTGGCGACGTAGTCCCCACGCCCCCACCAAGCCGCCAGGCAGCGCCAGCCCATATCTTGCAGCGATCTCGCCGCCGAGGCAAACCTGTTCCAATGGCACACCGGTCAAGCGGGCGACGACCAAACTGACCAACCACAGAACAAAGATCCCGCCGACAAAGGCCCAACGCTCCCAATCTCGTCCCTCCGGCGACACGAGGGTCTGCAAGGCGAAAGCCAACAGAAAAGCATAACCAGCGCCCAGCAGAAGCAGCCGCAGCAAACCGAGCGCGGGAGCCAGAGCAGGCGAATATATGGCCCACGCGGCGCTCCAGGCGATCAGCGTCTCACAAAACCCGAAAGCAGCCAGAAGTACGAGGCCACGGGCAACCTCCAGGCGTGCGCTGCGGCGAACCAGGATGACAATTGAGAAACCCAGCACGAAAAAGGCCTGCCCGTGCAGAAGTGCCAACCCAAACTGATGAGCAGCGAGAGTCTCTCGCAGCCAGGTCATCCGACAGTCCAACCTTTCCTCTGTGGATGGAAGATCAGAAGATATACTCCGCGAAATCCTGGGCCAGTTCCACCGGTCCACCAAAAGCCGCGGTTGCTTCCTTGAGCCAACGGTCGTACTTCCAGGGAGCGGGCCGGTAGTGAACCAGCACCAGGCGGCCTGCACCAGCCCGGCGAGCGATCTCTCCCGCCTGGGCAGCACTGGAGTGACCCAGCGTGTTCTTCGCCGCCTCATGGATCAGGATGGTAGCATCCCGCGCCAGTGCTACCACTGCATCGCAGGGTGAGGTGTCACTGGAATAGGCCACGACTCCACCACTGCGCTTATTCTCTATCCGCAAACCCAAGGTAGGCATCAGGTGCTCAACCGGCGCGCCCGTAATACGAAAATCGTCGTTCTCCAGCACCAGCGCACCCACCTTCTTGGCCACAGTCCGACAGATCACAGGAAAGAGGTTGGGCCATTCTCGCCAGCAGAACAGTTCCATCATAGCCTGAAACCGCTCCAGTACGTCTTGCAGGCCATACACAGGGAGCGGGGCGGCGCGTCCCAACAGCCAGATATTCATCAGCAGTATGGGTATGCCAAAAACATGATCGGGATGAAAGTGAGTGATCATCAATCCGCGCAAACGCTCGGGCGCGAGACCAGCGCGCTGAATTCGCACGAGAGGGCTATCCCCACAATCAATCAGGAAAAAACCCTGTTCACCCTCAACCGCCAGGTAAGTGTTGGCATGTACCTCATCCGGCACCGCTGCCGCAGTTCCCAAAGTCACTACTCTCGCCACAGCCCTTTATCCTCCAAAGGCCCACACCACAATAGAGGGCGTCACGTGGACCTCGATGACGGCTGCCAACGCCAATAGCGGCAAGACGAGGGCGATAAAGACCTTAAGCAAATCGGCCAACGCCCACAGCCACCCCTCGCCCACCGTCATCCCACGCGGAGGTGACATAAAGGCTGCCCCTAGACGTACAGCCAACGCCGTTGCGATGGTCGCGGCTGGCAACTCTAGCAAACCGTGAGGCAACACGAATGCAGAGAAAAACAGCGCCGGGTTATAACCCAGACGCGCGACCTGTGCGACGAAGAAGAACACGATCGCCAAGGGGGCCATCAGCAACGCTATGGCCAGCGTACCGAAGGAGAATACCGCCAGCAGCGCCGCCGCCAGCAGCGACCGCACGTTGTTGCCTAACACGCCCCAGATCGTGAAGGCTGGGAGCCAATCCACGGCTGGTAACTCGGCGAACGTTTCGGCAGAGACCTGCTCCAGTTGCAGTATCTCCGGCGGGAGGGGGTAGCGAGCGGCGAAGGAGCAGCCAATATAGGCTGAAAGGATCAGCGCGATCACAACTACCGTGAGCGCTGGCCACGACTGGCGCAGAACAGCCGGGATGTCACGCCCGTAGAGGCCACCCACTGTCCCTAACCAGCGTAAACAGGCCGGCATCTTTTGCAAATCCAGCCCGAAGAACCATCGCTCCCAGCGCAGGTATCTACAAAACATGCGCCACAGAGAGGCGAAGTTCAATTCGTCAACCTCGCGCCCCAACAACTCCTCGCGATTGAAGATATGAATACCCATGCGCACCAGGACGATGTCCACAACCAGCAGAAAGAGTATGATCCACCACAGGACACTGTAGTTGGCCCAGAACATGATGACGGCCTCAACCTGTACCAGCAGTGCCATCGGGATGATGATAAAACTAGCCAACAGGTTGGCCGCTCGCACACTCGTCGTCTGACTGGAGACGACCACCGCGCCGGAGACCATCACCAGTCCCTCCGCCGTCGTCAGCAGGAGAACCAGCAGCAACAAAATCGGCGGTGGCGTCCAGGCCTCGATGAAATACAATCCGACCACGTAGACAACAACACCCATATAGGCTGCCAATAAGGGAGGAATCAGCGCCGCCAGTGTCTTGCCCAAATACAGTTGTGTGTCCGTCAGGGGCGTCGCCAGAAGCGGTTCGAGGCTCCTGCGCTCCTTCTCTCCCACAAAAGTTTCCAGCGCGACCACCAGCGAGAACGAGATGGGGAAGAAGCCCACTATCATCAATAGGAAAGGAAGCATCCGCTCACCGATAATCGGCGCGCCATACTTGGCAACCCAACCCAGTGCCATATTGGCCACGAAACTCATGAGCACGGGAAAGAACAGCGTCAGGATCACGATAGGCGCCACAATGCGCCAATCTCGCAGTGTGTCCCGGATTTCACGCTCCACTAACGCCAGCGTCAACCGGAGGGAGTCATCCGTCGCCGCACACGTGCGCCCAGGTATCGCCGCCATCTCTTATTCCTCCACCACCCGCAGGTAGACATCTTCCAGGCTGCGCGGCACCTCGCTCAGAGTCACGACCTCCACCCTGTGTGCCGCCAACGTCTGGAGCAAGAGAGGGTTGGTCTCCTGGGGATTAGAGGTGTGATAGCGCAGCCAGGTCTTTCCTTGCCCTTCGATCTGCACCAGGTCGGAGACGAGTTTCACAACACCATCGGTCGGATGGGTCAGGCGCAATTCCATCAGCGGCGGGCCAAGCAGATGGGTCTTCAGTTCCGCCGGGGTTCCCAGCGTGATAATCCGCCCACGCCGGATGATGGCAATGCGATCGGCCAGCGTCTCCGCCTCCGCCAGGTTGTGAGTGCAAATCACAATCGCCCGCTGATGGTGACGCAGACCAAGAACGGCATCGCGGACTAACTTGGCGCTATGGGGGTCCATCGCCGAGGTCGGCTCATCCAGCAATAAGACTGGTGGATCGTGCAACATCGCGCGCACCAGCGCCATCTTCTGCCGCATTCCCTTCGAGTACGTCCCCATACGCCGGTCCCAGGCCTCAGGCATTCCAAAACTGTCCAGCAACTCCCTGGCCCGGCACTTGCGCTCATCGGCGCTCAGGCCCATGAGGCGACCAAAGAAATCCAGATATTCCCCGCCCCGCATGCGCAGATAGAGTCCCGGGTGTTCAGTCAACAGTCCGACTCGCCGTCGGACCTCCCGCGGATGCTTGGTCACGCAGTACCCTGCCACGAAGGCCCGTCCCATTGTCGGGCGTAGGATCGCCGCCAGCATACGCACTGTCGTCGTCTTGCCAGCCCCGTTTGGACCCAGCAGCGCCAGGATTTCGCCCGGCGCTACCGAGAGCGTCACCCGCTCCACAGCGGTGAAGTCACCAAATTGTTTGGTCAAACCGATCAATTCAATCATCGCCGCAATTAGCAAAAACACCTACGAGCAGATACCACTACTAGAGACAATACCATTATACCAACGTTAGGCCATCCTGACAATGGGTATAGTGTACTAATCTGACACAATGTGCCCTCAAAAAACAGACTGCCAGGCGGTGCTTCCGCCTGGCAGTTCAACGGTCTCCTGGCTATTCTGACTCAACCGTCCATCTCTTCTCGTCGGGAGACCGCATATACGTACAACATTCGCTGAATCACTGTGAACACAGAAAGCACCGCCAGCGCCCATAACATCACAGTGGGTAATCCGACCGCTGACAGCGCACCAATGAGAACGATCCGCTCCAGTCGGGTCAGCACCCCCACCTTACAAGGGAAGCCTTCCGCCTCAGCCCGGGCACGTATATAACTGACCATCATCGCAGCTACTAGCGAGATGAGGAGCAACACTACCTCAAAGTGTGCCCCGTGGAGCAGGTAGTGCACCGTGAGTCCCAAGATCAGCGCGGCATCGGAAAGCCGGTCCAGGGTCGAGTCGAGAAACGCCCCAAAGCGGCTCTGCTTCCCGAGGGCCCGCGCCAGCGCCCCATCCAGCGCGTCTACCGGCGCAACGACTAGCAGCAGCCAGCCACCTAGCGTAATGTAGCCCAGACCAAACACCACCCCCACGCCGGCCTGGAGAAGTAGGCCGAGGATGGTGATCGTATTGGGATGGATGCCCAGCCGGCCCATAACACGGGCGATGGGCATCAGGAGGACCCTCGTCTGGGTACGCGCCCAGTCGGTAAATGAATCCCACCGTTTGCGCTGCGGCTTCTGCTTCACACGCCGTTCGGGCTTTACCTGCTGCACACTACTCATCTTCCGTGACCGCCTCCGCCATAGTGATACTTCTAACCCTTATCGCACACCGTTGCCGTTGAGTCACACCGACCACGACTTCCTATGCCGCCGCTCTGATCAGTACCTCCAAGAACTCAGCCTGACGTCGTTGGATTTCAGACAGGTTCAAAGAACAGTATACCTCCCGGCCAGTTCGACGAACCTGAACCAGCCCGAGTACACGCAGCGGGCGCAGGTGGAAGGAAACAAGCGGCTGGCTAATGTGCAATGTCCGCGCCAACTTGGTTACGGTCATCTCTCCGCTGCTGGCCAGCGTCACGAGGATGCGCAGGCGCAAGATGTCCTTAAGGGCGTAAAAATAGCGTGCCGTCTCCCGTAGTTCCCCATCGAGCGTCTTGCGATGCTGAACAGCCATATCGCCCTCCGCAGTTCCACAATACATAAAGAATAATTTTATAAAAAAGCGCTTATATATTACCGCAGAAACCGAAACGTGTCAAGTCACACCTTGCCAAACAGCCCGAATGGGGTATAATAATCTCACCGTCGGGGCGTAGCGCAGCCAGGCTAGCGCGCAGCAATCGGGATGCTGAGGTCCGGGGTTCAAATCCCCGCGCCCCGACTGATTGGTTTTCGGTGCAGAAGCGGGGCAGGCTTAGAGACTGCCGCTTGTTGACGAAAAACCCCACTCTTATCGAGTGGGGTTTTATCACTTGTCATTTGCTACTCGTCATCCGCCATTCAACTTCGCCTCCTGCCAGAGAGCCTCTAATTCATCAATCGTCAATGACACCATATCCAGCCCCCGCTCGCGGGCCATCCGCTCTACTCTGCGAAAGCGACGCGCAAAGCGAACATTCGCCCTCCGCAACGCCGTCTCCGGGTCCACATCGAGCCAGCGGGCCCAGTTGACCACTGCAAACAGCAGGTCACCTAACTCCGCCTCTTGCTCCCTCGGGATGATCGCCGCCTCCACTTCGGCGATCTCCTCCCAAATCTTATCGATCACGCCTCCCGCCTCAGGCCAATCGAAGCCCAACCGGGCCGCGCGCCGACCGTACGTATCCGCCTGCTGTAATGCTGGCAACGGTGCCGGTACGCCATCCAACACAGATCGTTCCTCCCCTTTCTCCTCCCGCTTCAGTTCCTCCCACCGCTGCAACACCTCTTTGGTGTCCTTCACCCGTCGCTCGCCCCATACATGAGGGTGGCGATGCTTGAGTTTGGCGTCAATCCCGGAGATGACCTGCGCCATCTTGAACTCACCCACCTCAAGGGCGATCTGTACGTGAAGCAAAACCTGCAACAACAGGTCGCCTAACTCTTCCTGCAGCGCATTCACGTCGCCCGCGTCAATACCTGCCAATACCTCGTAGGCCTCCTCCAGCAGTCCTGCTCGCAGGCTTTCGTGGGTCTGCTCGCGATCCCATGGGCAGCCATTCGGCGCGCGGAGGCGAGCCACCGTGCCCTGCAAGCCCTCGAAACTAGTGACACCGAGAAGCGGTGGTATGTAAAGCGTTGTCAGGTGAGCGATGTCATCCTGGCGGTCGAGTTCATAGAGCGGCAAGCGAACGACGCGCTGCGCAGAGGTTCCGGCCGCGCGCACCAGCACCACCTCGTGGTCATCGGGATACTGGTTCATCAGCGTGAGTTTGACGTCGGCGGCGAGCGCCCGGCCGTAAAGTTGCCCCAACAGTGCCGGCAGGTCTGGATTGAGCGGCGGGTGATAGCAAGCCGCCAGTTCCACCGCATCGCAAACTTGCAGGCCGGCCAGCGCGTCTATCCGCAGCACCGCGAGCGTGGGTTCGATAAAACTCAGCCCCTCTATAACGCGCACTGCCAGGCCAGCCTCCTCCGCCCCCGACAGAACCTGCATCACCGTGGCTTCCCCTACCAGCGGATGGCCCGGCACAGCATAAATGATTCCCTCCGAACGTTGCCCCAGTCGCAGCACCTCTTCAGTGATGGCATTGTAGACCTGCGGGAAATCCTCTGCCTTCTCGTAGAGATAATCAAATGAGTACAACGTCAGATGTGGTGGTAGTCCAACCACGGTCGGGTGACGCTTTGTGCGCAGCCAGATTTCATCGGCGGATTTCAGCATCGCCCAGGCTTCTCTCGTCAGGTAACGTGGATCACCAGGCCCAAGCCCAACGATGGTGATTGTGCCCATACAACACCTCCGTGGGACAGAAACGCGAAAGGGGCAAGGCCACTCTGCCCTGCCCCATATATCTACCGATTTCCTTATGCTTACCGTTTCGTGTACTGGGGTGCCTTGCGAGCCCGCTTGAGACCAGGCTTCTTACGCTCCTTTACCCGCGCATCGCGGGTGAGAAACCCCCCTTTGCGCAGGATCGGCCTCAAGTCCGGATCCACCTTCAACAGCGCCCGCGCGATGCCCAGCCGGACCGCCCCGGCCTGGCCATTCACCCCTCCCCCCTTCACTTTGACGCTGACGTCGAAACGGTTCTCCGTCGCCGTCACCTGAAACGGTTCCTTGAGCCGGAGCACATCCGTCTCCCGGGCCAAGTACTCTTCAAGCGGTCGGTCGTTGACGATGATGACGCCAGTGCCTCCAGGAAACAGGCGCACCCGCGCCGTGGCACTCTTGCGCCGTCCAACCGCTTCGTAATACTCCATTGCCATTTCCCCTCCTACGCTCTCAACTCCAAGGGCTTAGGCTGCTGTGCCGCGTGCGGATGATCTGGGCCAGCATAGACCTTCAACTTTTTGAACATTCGCCGGCCGAGCCGGCTTCGCGGCAGCATACCTCGCACCGCGTGCTCAAGCACCCGCGTGGGATGCTTCTGAAGCAGGTTACGCAGTGCGATCTCCTTGAGCCCACCCGGATAGCCAGAGTAACGATAGTAGATTTTCTGATCCAGTTTGCGTCCAGTAACGTGAATTTTCTCGGCATTGATGATAATCACATAGTCACCGGTATCAACCGAGGGTGAGTAAATGGGCTTGTGCTTGCCACGCAGGATGCGTGCCACCTCAGTAGCCAGTCGCCCCAGCGTCTGTCCCGTGGCGTCCACCACGTACCACTCTCGCTGGACATCCTCTTTCTTCGTCACGTAAGTCTTTTCCACGATTTCGACACTCCCATCCGAAACACGCCTTTCCCAACAAACAGGCGTCAATACTTCACTTCCGTCAGACACAGCCCATGCGGAAGGGCCGTCGGCCCAGACTGGCTGCGATCACACGATGCCAACACCGACACAAACTTCTCCACGCTCATCCTGCCCTGCCCCACCTGGAGCAACGTGCCAACGATGCTACGCACCATACGGTAGAGAAAAGCGTTAGCCTCGACATCAAAAGTCAGCCAAGGTGGCTCCCCACTCCACTCTGCCACCAGCACCCGCCGCACCGTGATCTTGCCCTGCGGCGGCTTGCCGAAGGTGGCGAAGTCGTGCTCGCCCACCAGAGCCTGTGCCGCCCGCTGCATCATTGCCACATCCAGCGGGGAAGCCAGGTGCAGACTGTATCGCCGGGCCAAAGGCCAGCGCACCGGCGCGTTGTACAGCGTGTACCGATAGCGCCGGCTGCGGGCATCGTAGCGCGGGTGAAAGTCCAGCGAGGCCTCCACAACCGCTTGCACAGCGACATCAGCGGGCAGAACCGCGTTCAACGCCCGCAGCAGATCACTCAACTCATGCCGCCAAGCCGCGTTGAAGGCAACAACCTGCCCCACCGCGTGCACACCAGCGTCAGTGCGACCCGCTGCCTGGACAGTGATCGCCTCCTGGGTCACCTGCGCCAGCGCCGCTTCCAGTACCGCTTGAACGGTCGGGGCGTTGGTCTGACGTTGGAACCCACCGTAGTCGGTTCCGTCGTAGGCGATGACCGCCCGTACCCGCATAGGGACCCCTTTCGTCGCGCCCGTCTGTCTCCCGCTCCTACTCCTCAATCAACTCCAACAGGACCATCGGCGCGGCATCGCCCTTACGAGGCCCCAACTTGTAAATACGGGTGTAGCCACCCGGTCTGTCCACATAACGCGGTGCGATGTCCTCAAATAGCCTTTCCAAGACATCCACTACCGTGCCATCAGGCTCCGTCACCCATCGGTTCAAGCGACCGGCTGCCAGCCGACGAGCGTAGATGCCTCGACTCGGATCTTCCCGCTCCGCCACCAGACCACGTTTCGCCAGTGTGATCAGTTTTTCCGCCTGCCCGCGGATCGCCTTGGCCTTCGCCTCGGTGGTCTCAATACGCTCGTGATGGAACAATGCCGTCACCAGGTTGCGGCGCAAAGCCTTGCGGTGACCGCTGGAGCGATTCAGCTTCTTTCCCGCGACGCGATGTCGCATCTACGCACCTCCACTCTCCCCCGCACTTTCCCCCAGAAATCCACGTTCCTGGAGGCAGGCCTTCAATTCAATCAGTGATTTATCCCCGAAGTTACGGATAGTCAGTAAGGTATCATCTCCCCGCGCCAGCATCTCCAGCACCTCACCCACACTGGTGATGCCGGTGCGCTTGAGGGAATTGAACACACGTACACTCAGATCAAGTTGTTCGATGGGCGTCTCATAGACCTCTCGGGGCAGGCCGGTCTCCTCCTCAACCAGTTCGACATCCTCTTCCAGGGCAAGGCCGGCGATCAGTCGTAAATGAGTCACCAAAATGTGCGCTGCCTCCTTAAGCGCATCCAATGGCGCAGTCCGGCCATCGCTCCAGATCTCCAGCGTCAGGCGGTCGTAATTGGTCATCTGGCCCACCCGCGCCCGATCTACGTCGAAAGCGACGCGACGAATAGGGCTGAATATACCATCCACAGGCAATTCACCAATTGGCGTCCGACCGCGCCCATCGGACGACAGGTAACCCCGACCCTGTTCAACCATGAACTCAATGTCAAGACGCACATCGCTGGAGTCCACGGTGAAGAGATAGAGGTCCGAGTTCAGGATTTCGATCTCTGGAGGAGCATGAATATCGCTAGCCGTCATCGTGCCCTCACTTCGCACTTGCAGCGACATGCGCATCGGTTCCTGACTGTCCATCTTCAGGCGCAGTTGTTTGACTTGCAAGATGAACTGCATCACGTCTTCTCGCATACCTGGGATAGTAGAGAACTCGTGCGCAACGTCGGAAACACGAATCGAAGTCACCGCCGCGCCAGGCAGCGAGGAGAGCAATACCCGTCGGAGTACGTTGCCTAACGTAATTCCGAAGCCACTCTCCAACGGGCCGATCACAAATCGACCATAAGTCTGTGAGATCGCATCGGTCTCAATTTTCGGCAGCACTGGAACTGACAACATTTCCTCCTATGTTCGGCTAGCCCCTGGCCTGCGCAGAAAGAACATCGTGGAACAAATCAGAGCAAAGATACACACGGGAGAACCTCTTCCAGTCCACCAATCCATTGTCCCAAGAAAAGAGATGACACATCCCTAGCGCGAATAGTACCCCACAACCATCTGCTCATTCAATGTCGTCTCAATATCTTCCCGCGTAGGCACTTTCAGCACTCGAGCCGTCATCGTCTTCGCATCCAGGCTCAGCCAGACTGGCGCTGTCCCCTCATCCAATCGCTTGGCACGTTCCCTGAAGTAGGTGCGCTTACGGCTTCCATTCCGCACCGTAATCATATCCTGCGAGCGAACCAGACAGGATGGGATGTTAGTGCGGCGACCATTGACGACGAAATGACCGTGCTGCACCAACTGGCGCGCCTGCGCTCGTGAGTCAGCGAACCCCAGCCGATAGATAACATTGTCCAGCCGACTTTCCAACAAAGCGAGTAGATTCTCACCAGTAAGACCCTGCAGGCGCTCCGCCTCTCGGAAGTAGCGCCGGAACTGGCGCTCCAGCACCCCGTAGATGCGTCGCGCTTTCTGCTTCTCACGCAACTGACGTGAGTAATCGGACGGGCGACGGCGGCGGAAGCGGGCGAGTCGCCCATGCTCACCGGGCGGATAGCCACGGTCTCGCTCAAACGGGCATTTGGACGAACGGCAACGCTCCCCCTTCAAGAACAGTTTTTCCCCTTCACGACGGCACAGTTTACAGACCGGGCCGGTATATCTGGCCATACTCTCACTCCTAATCCATCTATCCGCTTATCATCCGCTGTAATTCTCGGACTATGTCCGGCGCTTCTTGGGCGGGCGACAGCCGTTATGTGGAATCGGGGTCACATCGGCGATAGAACGCACCCTCAAACCCGCCGCCTGGATAGAGCGGACCGCTGCTTCCCGTCCAGGGCCAGGCCCGTTGATGTAGACGTCCACCTCAATCATTCCGTTGTCCATCGCTTCCCTGGCCGCCTTCTGAGCCGCTTGTCGGGCCGCGAAAGGGGTGCTCTTGCGTGATCCCTTGAATCCGACCGTCCCACCACTGGTCCAGTTGATGACGTTCCCCTGCAGGTCGGTCATTGTCACGATCGTGTTGTTAAAGGTGGCATAAATATGGGCCTGCCCATGCGGAACATTCTTCTTGACCCGGCGCCCCCCACGACGCCGACCTGCTTGCTTACCTTGCGCCATTACCCCTCCTGCATCAGACCTACGACTACTTCTTCTTCATCCCACGTCGCCGTCCACGGCCAGGCACGGTCTTCTTGGGACCACGCCTGGTGCGAGCGTTCGTCCGTGTACGCTGGCCACGCACAGGCAGGTTGCGGCGGTGACGCAGACCCCGATAGCACCCGATATCTATCAGACGTCGGATGTTCATCTGCACCTCGCGCCGCAAGTCTCCCTCAACATGGTACTCGCGGTCAATGACCTCGCGCAACCCAGCAATCTCTGATTCCGTCAGATCCTTGACTCGCGTGGCTGGATCTACTCCAGCCTTGTACAGAATCTCGTTGCTCAGGCTGCGCCCGATGCCATAAATATACGTCAGACCGATCTCTATCGGCTTGTTCCGCGGCAAGTCTATCCCTGCAATACGCGCCATACTCCCTCTCCTACAATCTGCAATCTACAGCCTGCTACCTGCAACTCACTATCCCTGGCGCTGCTTGTGCTTCGGGTTATCACAAATCACCCGCACCACTCCGCGCCGCCGGATAATCTTGCACTTCGGACAACGCCGCTTTACTGAGGGTGAGACCTTCATCGCATCATACCTCCTTACTTGATGAACCCTTCGTAATGGCGCATCAGGAGTTGGGCTTCCAACTGGCGCATCGTATCCAGCACCACACCGACCACGATCAACAGGCCAGAAGAGGTGATGAGCAGTACCTTCGTTTGCAAGAACAGGTCCACGACGTAAGGCAACACCGCCACACCGCCCAGGAAGACCGCCCCCACCAGCGTGATACGTCGGTAGACAGAATTGATGTAGTCTGCCGTCTTCTTGCCCGGTCGGATCCCCGGGATGAAGCCCCCCTGTCGTCGCAGCGCGCCCGGCAAATCCTGCTGTTGGATCATTATATCGGTATAGAAATAAGTGAAACCCACAACCGTCAGGAAGTAAAGCAAGCCGTACCACGGGCTCTGCCCGCTAAAGAAATTCATCACCACCTGGGCAAACTGGGCCACCCCAGCATTCTCGTTGCCAACGAAGAACTGCGCGATCACCGCCGGGAAGGTGAGAAAGGACTGGCCAAAAATCAGCGGGATCATCCCGGCTGTGTTGACCCGCAACGGGATGTGAGTGCTCCCACCGGCGTACATCTTGATGCCCCGCACTCGCTTACCGTATTGCACTGGAATACGTCGCTCTCCTTCCTGCACCACCACGATCACGAACATCGTGATGGCAGTGATAGCCACGAAGATACCCAGCATCAATACCCCCATTCCGACGCCGCCGCTTCCCGTCGTCTGAGCCTGGGCCCAGATGCGCCCTAAATTTTGCGGCACGCCGGCCACGATGCCGCTGAAGATGATCAACGATAGTCCATTACCGATACCCTGCTCGCTGACCAACTCTCCCAACCAGATGGCGACCATCGTGCCGGCCGTCATCGCCATCAACACCGAAACGGTAGGCAGGATGTTCTCCGGTGGGCTGAAACCGAAGCGGGGCAAGACAGGAGCACCACCCACTCCAGCGTTGACCAACCGGACCTGTCCAAAAGCCTGCAGCAATCCGAGCGGAATGGTTATGTAATACGTCCACTGATTGAGCTTACGTCGCCCTGCCTCTCCCTCCTCGGACAGCCGTTCCAACTTTGGGATAATCGGAACCAACAACTGAAAGACAATCGTAGCAGTGATGTACGGATACACACCATTCGCCATGACCGAAAAACGGGACACTGCCCCACCAGAGAGCATGTCCAGCAGGTTGAACAACTGACTGGCACCGCCAGTCCCCGCCAACAGTTGCTGGAGTGCCGCCTGGTCTACGCCCGGTACCGGCACGTGCGCCGCCATCCGGTAGATGATAAGAATCAGCAACGTGTAAAACAACTTGCGCCTTAAATCGGGCAAGGTCATAGCGTTCCGCAGGGCCTGAATCATCGCCGCACTCCCAACCTGTTACTATTCCAATCCGCCATCGTCCTGCATACCACGATCCGCTGCCGTCTTCAATACGCGCTCTACCGCGTCCGACGACCACCCCGCTGCCAGGGCAGTTCCTCCACCACCCCTCCGGCTGCTTCGATCTTGGCCCGCGCACTGGCTGAAAACCGGTGTGCCTTCACCGTGAGCGGGTGCTTCAGTTCCCCGCGCCCCACAATAACCACCAGCTCATCCGCACGTTTGATGATGCCCGCCTCGACCAGCATCTCAGATGTAACCTCGGCCCCCTCCTGGAAGCCCGCGAGCCGTCTCACGTTGACCGGCGTGAACCGGACACGCCACGGGTCGCGGAAACCCACACCTCGCGCGAACGGGAGCCTTCGCACCAGTGGCACCTGGCCACCCTCAAAGTAGGGCGGCAGGCTGCCACCACTGCGAGCCTTCTGGCCTTTCATACCGCGCCCGGCCGTCTTACCCTGCCCAGCAGCGATACCCCTTCCCACGCGCTTACACTTCCGTACCGCCCCCTCTGCGGGCCTCAGTTCATGCAACTTCATTCCTTATCCTCCACCCTGGCCCACTCCCCACTACTCTCTACTTACTTCCGTCACCATCACCAGGTGTCTCACCTTGGCGATCATCCCCCGGATGGCAGGCGTATCCTTCTGCTCCACCGTCTGATGCATCCGCCGCAGACCCAACGCGCGCACCGTCCGCTTCTGCCGATACGAATACCCGATCGAGCTCTTGGTCAACGTAATGCGCAAGAGCCCCTCTTTCTTCCGCTGGCGGCCCTTAGTCTCCTTCCGTGCAGCGCTCATCGCCCCCGCCTCCAGAACGGCATCACCTTGACTTCAGGCACACCGCGCTCGCGGGCCACATCCTCCACGCGACGTAGTTGCATCAAGCCATCCATCGTCGCCCGCACTACATTGAGCACGTTGGAACTACCCAGCGACTTGGTCAGTACATCACGCACACCGGCAGCCTCCAATATAGCCCGCACACCACCGCCAGCGATCACACCCGTTCCCGGTGTGGCTGGCTTGAGCAGCACCTTCGCACCGCTGCATCGGCCGATCACCTCGTGTGGAATAGTGGTCTGCATCAATGCCACGGGTCGTATATCGCGCCGCGCCCGTTCCATCGCCTTACGGATCGCATCAGGCACACCACGCGCTTTGCCGACCCCCATGCCGACCTGCCCGCGATTGTCACCCACCACCGCCACCACGCGGAAACCAAAGCGACGGCCACCCTTGACGACTTTCGCGACTCTCGTGATGTCCACTACGCGCTCGTCCAGTTCCTCTCGCTCTTCGAAGCCCCCGCGATTCCGTAAGCCCCCTCTGGCCATTCTGCCTCCGTTGCGCCTCTAAAACTCAAGCCCGCCCTTACGGGCTGCGTCCGCCAGGGCCTTCACCCGGCCATGATACTTATACCCACCACGGTCGAAGACTACCTTCTTGATGCCTCGGCCCAATGCACGCTCCGCCAACACCTCGCCCACCACACGCGCCTGCTCAACCTTCGTCAGGCCCCGGAGTTGCGCGTCCACTTCTGGGTCAATGGTCGAAGCGGAGACCAACGTGTGCCCCTGGCTATCGTCAATCACCTGAGCATAAATGTGATGCAGGCTACGAAAAACGTTCAGTCTTGGTCGTTCCGGCGTCCCAAACATGTGCTTCCGCACACGTCTATGTCGTCGCAGACGAGCCATTCTACGATCAATCTCTGGCATATCTCGACCTCAGCTCACCAACTAGATAACCTTGCCGGCCTTGCCGGCCTTGCGGCGAACGTACTCACCGACATAACGGATACCCTTGCCCTTGTAGGGTTCCGGCGGCCGCCAATCGCGAATCTCCGCTGCCACTCGCCCGACCAGTTCCCTGTCAATTCCACTCACCGTGATGGTCTTTGAACGGGGCTCAACCTCGAACTGAATTCCTTCTAGCGGGACGATGTGCACCGGATGAGAGAAACCCAACTGTAGCATCAGACTACCATCTCCCTGCAAATCCACCCGATACCCCACGCCGTGGACCTCCAACTGCTTCTGAAAGCCCTGCGTCACGCCGACCACCATGTTATTCAGCAGTGCCCTGGTCAGGCCATGCAGCGCGCGATGGTGCCGCTGATCGGTCGGACGACGCACCCTCAATTGGTTACCTTCCAGTGCAATCTCCATGTCCAGATGGAACTCGCGGGAAAGGCGACCTTTGGACCCGGTCACCGTCACCCGGCTATCCTGAATATCCACCCTCACCCCATCGGGCAGAGGGATGGGCATACGACCAACCCGTGACACTACCTACCTCCCTCAATACCTACCACACGTAGCATAGCACTTCGCCGCCCACACCCAGGCGGCGGGCCTGCTGTCCCGTCAACACCCCTTTGGGCGTTGAGAGAATAGCGATTCCCATGCCGCTCCATACCCACGGTATCTCCAACGCACGCGTGTAAACCCGGCATCCCGGCTTGCTAACGCGCTTCAGCCCCGTGATCACAGGGTGGCACTCCTTCCTCTCACCCACGTACTTAAGCCTGATAACCAGTTGTGGCTGCGGGCGCTCACTCGTCACGTAATAATCCTCAATGAACCCCTCGCCTTTCAACATCTTGGCAATCGCCACCTTGATCTTCGACAAAGGCACGCGCACGCCTGGCTGTCCCACCGCCAGAGCGTTGCGAATGCGCGTCAACATGTCGGCTATTGGATCGGATGTCGTCATCAGATGAGACCTCGCTCCCGTTTGTTCACCAACTCGACTTTACCACACCGGGAATTTCTCCCTTCAGAGCCAGTTCCCGGAAACAGATGCGGCACAACTGGAAGCGCCGGATATAGCCTCGTGGTCGTCCACATAGCCTACAGCGGTTCCGCACCTGCACCTTATACTTGCGCCGCTCCTCTCGAATCGGTAGACATTTTCTCGCCATATTTACTTCTCCACCCCGGATCATCGGCCCCGGCGACGGAACGGCATCCCCAACGACTCTAGCAGTAGCCGTCCCTCTTCGTCTGTGCGGGCCGTGGTAACGATACTGATCTCCATGCCACGTATCTTGTCAATCGAGTCGTAATCCACCTCAGGGAACATCAATTGCTCGCGCAACCCCAGCGTGAAATTTCCATGCCCATCGAGAGTATCGGGGACACCACGAAAGTCACGCTGGCGGGCCAACGCCACGTTACACAAACGGTCGAAGAACGCCCACATGCGTTCTCCCCGTAGCGTCACCTTGACGCCGATGGCACGGCCTTCTCGCAGTTTGAAACTCGCGATGGACTTACGCGCGCGGGTGATCACAGGCCGCTGTCCAGTGATCGTCGAGATATCCTGCACCGCGTGATCCAGCGCCTTGGCGTTCTCCAGTGCCTCGCCCACACCCACGTTAACCACGATCTTCCGCAGGCACGGCACCTCCATAACGTTCCGGTATCCGAATGCCTCCATCAGCGTGGACCGGACATTCTCCCGATAAAGGTTCTGTAAACGCTGCATCAGTTCGCCTTCCTGCTCCCCAACCTAGCCAATCGCCTCACCGCATTTCTGGCACACGCGCACCTTTTGTCCATCCTCCTGCCAGGCAAACCCCACGCGGGTGCATTGATTGCACCGCGGGCACACTAACATAACGTTGGAGACATGGATCGGGGCCTCAAACTCAATGATACCAGCCTGAACATCACGGCGTCCAGCACGGATGGGACGTTGGTGCTTCCTGACAATATTGACCTCGGAGACAACGACCCGATTCTTCTTTAGCACAAACCGCTGTACCACACCCCGCACCCGCATTCCCCGGTCATCGCCAGAGATCACTTCTACTGTATCACCACATCTGATTCGGTTGCCCACGTGCACACTCTCCTATCAACCGCCGCCTCTACAACACCTCAGGAGCCAGCGAGACGATCTTCATAAAACCCTTGCCCCTCAACTCGCGAGCCACCGGCCCGAAGATGCGCGAGCCCTTCGGGCTCCGGCTCTCCCCATCCAGGATCACCACCGCATTGTCGTCGAAGCGAATGGTAGAGCCATCAATACGGCGGTACTCCTTCGCCGTGCGTACAATCACAGCCCGCACGATCTCTCCCTTCTTCACTTGCGCTGTTGGGATGGCCTGTTTCACAGTCGCCACGATAATATCGCCTACTCCACCATACCGTCGCTTGGAACCACCCAGCACTCGGATGACGAGAATCTCCCGTGCCCCGGTGTTGTCGGCCACCCGCAGACGGCTCTCCTGCTGGATCATCACCTAACCTCCGTCACCACTCCAGCCCCGGCTCACTCCAATATCTCTTCTACGACCCACCGCTTCTCACGACTCAGCGGGCGACATTCGGCAATGCGCACCACGTCGCCAACCCGGCAGATGTTCTCCTCATCGTGGGCCTTGTACTTCTTTCCCAAGCGCAACACCTTGCCGTATAGCGGGTGGCGTACTCGACGCTCAACTCGCACCACCACGGTCTTGTCCATCTTGCCGCTCACTACATGACCAACCAGCCGCTTCCCCGCAGAAACGCGTCGTTCCTTCACTGTGATTCGCCCTCCCCAATCAACTCAGCGCTCAACTCGCGCTCACGAAGGATCGTCTTCATCCGAGCAACGTCGCGCTTCACAGCCTTTGGCCGGTTGTAGTCTTCCAGACGCCCCAGACTGTATTCGCGGCGCAGGGTGAAGAGTTCTCGATACGCCTCCTCCAGCCGCCCCTGTATCTCTTCCGCATCCCAGGTCCGAATCTCACGTACCTGCATTTCACTCCTACTCCCCAACAGAGATTCCTTAGCGCTTTACGAACTGGCACTTGATAGGTAGCTTATGGGACGCCAGACGCATCGCCTCGCGTGCCATCTCTTCAGACACACCACTAAGTTCGAACATAATCCGGCCCGGCTTGACCACGGCCACCCAGTGATCCACCGACCCTTTCCCCTTGCCCATACGTGTCTCGGCTGGCTTAGCAGTAACCGGCTTGTCAGGGAAAACACGAATCCAATACTTCCCGCGCCGTCGCACGTGGCGCACGATTGCTCGCCGCGCTGCCTCGATTTGCCGCGCCGTGATCCAGGCTGGCTCCAAGGCTTGCAAACCATACTCCCCGAACACGATCTGGGTGCCACGCGTTGCCCTGCCCTTCATACGACCGCGCATCTGCTTGCGATATTTCACTCGCTTCGGCATCAACATCGCGTCTCGCCTCCTCTTCAACGAGTCCAGGCTCTCGCGGCCTAGACGATGAAGGGTTCCTCCTGCGCCTTGGCCTCAGGCAACACCTCGCCCTTGTAGATCCATACCTTCACCCCAATGCGACCATAGGTTGTGCGCGCCTCTTCTTGAGCATAGTCAATATCGGCACGCAAAGTCTGCAATGGCACTCGCCCCTCGCGCTGCCACACCCGACGCGCCATCTCGGACCCGGCCAAGCGCCCCTTGCACATAACCTTAATCCCCTGCGCACCAGCGCGCATCGCTGCCTGCACCGACCGTTTCATCGCCCGGCCGTAGGAAATGCGCCGTTCCAACTGGGCTATGACATTCTCCGCCACCAACTTGGCATCGAGTTCAGGCTGCTGCACTTCCTGCACATCTACAGAGACCCGCTTGGCGGTCATCTCCTCCAATTCCCTGCGCAGCATCTTGACCGAGGCCCCTTTGCGCCCGATGACAATGCCGGGCCTTGCTGTCCAGATAGTTACTGCAACCTGATTCGGAAAGCGCTCAATCTCAACGCGAGAGATACCTGCACGTCGCAAGTTACTCTCAACGAACTGCCGGATTCTCAGGTCCTCGTGCAGCAAGTTGGCGTAGTCATCGCCCTCCGCGTACCAGCGTGCCTTCCAATCCCGGATCACTCCGAGCCTGAAGCCGTAGGGATGAACCTTGCGTCCCAAGCCATGCCTCCTCTGCTCAACCAATGGCCATTCGCCAACGGTTCCTGTGCCTAATTTGCTGTTCTTTCCTCCAGCACCACCGTGATGTGCGAGGAACGTTTACGGATCGGCCGCTGGCGGCCGCGTGCGCCGAAGCGTCGTCGCCAGCCTTTTCCAGGCATCACGCCTGGCCCCTCATCGGCCACAATATGGGCCACGTACAGATCATCACGCGGCAGCCCCAAATTCTCCTCGGCGTTCGCGATGGCCGAGCGGATCAGTTTAGCAACCGGATGCGCCGCTGCGTGGGGCAAGAAATGTAACAGATCCAAAGCCTCATCGGTGTCCAAACCACGCACCTGATTAATCACTCGCCGAACCTTGCGTGCTGGTATCGGCACATGCCTCGCCCGGGCCACTACCTCCGCGTCCATACCTTATTCCCTCCTCACCCGGCCTCTCCTCTCTGCTACAATGTGACCGCGAAAAGTGCGAGTGGGGGCAAACTCACCCAATTTGTGTCCTACCATGTCCTCCGTTATGTAGATAGGTACATGCCTTCGGCCATCGTGAACGGCGATGGTATGCCCAATCATGTGCGGGAAGATCGTTGAAGACCGGGACCAAGTGCGGAGCAATCGCTTCTCTCCTATCTGATTCAATTGCTCGATCTTTCGCAGCAACTTTGGGTCCACATACGGTATAGGTCTCTTCAATGGCGATCGTGACATAATCCGTCTCCTCGCTCCTGTGTACGGGCACGGCAACCGCGACCGTACTACCGGCGCCGCTTGCCACGTCGGCGCACGATGTACTGATCGGTGGCTTTGTTGCGCCGCGTCTTCTTACCCAGCGTTTTCTTCCCCCAGGGTGACTTGGGGCTCGGCATGCCGATCGGCGACCGGCCCTCACCGCCGCCGTGAGGATGATCACGAGGCGACATGGCTGAACCACGCACCGCCGGACGCCACCCCAGCCAGCGCTTCCGGCCAGCCTTGCCCAACTTGATGTTGCCATGATCCACGTTGCCCACCTGGCCGATGGTAGCCATGCACTCCTTGCGCACCAATCGTATCTCGCCACTTGGGAGACGTAACGTCACATAGTCCCCCTCTTCGGCAAGCACCTGTGCCGAAGTGCCCGCCGAGCGCACCATCTGTCCCCCTCGTCCCGGGTACAACTCGACGTTGTGCACCATCGTACCAGGCGGAATACGTGTCAGCGGGAGCGCGTTCCCCACACGGATCTCCGCCTCCTCACCGCCCATAACCATGTCACCCACCTGCAACCCCAGCGGCGCGATGATATACCGCTTCTCACCATCAGCGTAGACCAGCAATGCAATGCGGGCCGAGCGGTTGGGATCGTACTCAATGCTCCCCACCCGCGCCGGAATGCCCACCTTATCACGCTTGAAATCAATCAGCCGATAGAGCCGCTTATGCCCACCACCCCGATGTCGCACCGTGATGCGCCCATGCACATTACGACCGGAGCGCTTGCGCAACGGGCGCAACAGGCTACGCTCTGGTTCAGTGCGTGTGATCTCTTCAAAAGTTGAACCAGTCATTCCCCGCCGGCCGGGTGAGGTTGGTTTATACGTCTTTATCGCCATATCTACACTCCCTCAAACACATCCAGCCGCTGGTTCTCCGCCAAAGTGACCACCGCCTTTTTCCACGGCGAACGGCGCACCATCCGACGGCGTCCGCGCCGACTGGTCGCCTTGGCCGGCATGTTCATCACATTGACCGCCACGACACTTACCTCAAAGATAGCCTCAATCGCTCGCTTCACCTCGATTTTATTCGCGCGCCGGGCCACCTCGAACGTGTATTGCCCCAACTCCGAGGCCTGATAACGCGTCTTCTCAGTGTCAACCGGACGGATGATTACCTTGTAGGGATCCATCGTTCACCTATCCCAGAATACTCTCGATCATCTGCAGCGCACCCACCGGCATCAGCACGTGGTCACACGCCAGCAGATCACGGACGTTGAGGTAACTGGCTCGCAACGTCTTCACCTGCGGTAGGTTACGCGCCGACTTCTCCACCGATTCGTTCCGTTCAGGTAGCAGGATCAGCACACGTTGGCCCAGCCCGAGGTTGCTCAACACCGCGAGCATCTCCTTCGTCTTGGGCAGCTCCATCGCCAGCGCGTCCAGCACGACGATTTGACCCTCTGTCGCCTTGACCGACAGCGCCGAGCGCAGCGCAGCGCGCCTCATCTTACGCGGCATCTTCTTGGTATACTTGCGTGGCTTCGGCCCGTGAGCCACCCCACCGCCGACAAACAGGTTGGCGTTACGGCTGCCATGGCGTGCCCGCCCAGTGCCCTTCTGCCGATACCACTTGGCCTTGGTGCGATTCACCTCGCCGCGCGACTTCGTCTTGTGCGTTCCCAGACGAGCATTCGCCAATTGGCGCACCAACGCTTGATGCATCAGTGGCACGTTGATGGGGGCCTCGAAGATGTCGAAACGTAGTTCGACCTCGCCGACCTGTTCCCCTCTGGTGTTGTACATCGGAATAACCATCGCTCTCCCCACAGACTACTCGCCCCGTCGCCTGGCCAACTCTCTCGACTTACGAGCCAGGTTGATGATCACCAGCCCCCCTCTGGCACCAGGCACGCTGCCACGCACCGCCAGCAGGTTCCGCTCCGCGTCCACCAATTCCACTCGCAGATTCTGCGACGTCACCCGGACGCCTCCCATACGACCTGGCATCCGCTGCCCTTTCCACACCCGACCGGGATTGGCGCTGGCACCGATGGAACCGGGCGCGCGTTGCCGATCCGACTGCCCATGCGTCTTTGGGCCACCCCTAAATCCGTACCGCTTGACCACGCCAGCAAAGCCACGCCCTTTCGAAGTACCGACTACATCCACCTGGTCACCTACCTCAAAGACATCCACCAGGATACGCTGCCCATCCTCGATCTCCTCGCTCTTTCGCAGACGGAACTCTCGCAGGTGACGCAACGCGGGCAAGTCACTGCGCGCCAGATGTCCCTTCTCACCGCCACTCAACCGCTGCGGTTTCACTTCCTCAAAGCCCACCTGCACAGCACTATACCCATCCCGATCAGGCGTCTTGACCTGAACCACGTAACAGGGACCGGCCTCAATAACCGTCACAGAGACAGCCTCGCCGCGCTCGTTAAATATCTGTGTCATCCCAACTTTTCTGCCCAAGAGTGCCTTCACACCTACACCTCCCCAGAGGACTGCTGCCTTGGGCCAAGCCGCATCATCCCCACCACGGAAACCATAACTTTGGAGGAGAGAGCGGTCACCCTCTCCCTCTTCCTCAACCGCCTCCGCAGCCTACTTGTAACTTGCTTATAGCTTGATTTCTATATCTACACCAGCCGGCAGATTCAATCGCATCAGAGAATCAATAGTCTTGTTATCCGGCTCAATGATGTCAATCAGCCGTTTGTGAGTGCGGATCTCGAAATGCTCGTGCGAGTCCTTGTCAATGAAGGTCGAGCGACGAACAGTAAAACGCTCAATCCTGGTTGGCAGAGGCACAGGCCCCACCACCGTAGCGCCCGTACGCTCTGCCGTCTCCACGATGCGCTTGGCCGATTCATCGAGCACGCGATGATCATAGGCCTTCAACCGGATACGTATCCTCTGCTTGGCCATGCACTACCACCTAGTCCAAGATCTCGGTGATTATACCCGCGCCAACAGTCAAACCGCCCTCTCGAATGGCAAAACGAAAACCTTCCTCAACAGCGATCGGATCGATCAACGATACCTCCAGGTTGACCCTGTCGCCCGGCATAACCATCTCGACCCCTTCCGGCAGGGTGATATCCCCGGTCACGTCCATCGTGCGGACGTAGAACTGCGGGCGGTAGCCGCTGAAGAAAGCCTTGTGACGGCCTCCCTCCTCCTTTCGCAGCACATATACCTCGCTCATAAAGCGCCGGTGAGACTTGATTGTGCCAGGGATTGCGATTACTTGACCACGCTCCACATCCTGCCGATCCACACCCCGCAGCAACAGCCCGGCGTTGTCTCCCGCCATAACCTTGTCGAGCGTCTTGTGAAACATCTCCATCGAGGTCACCACTGTCTTGCGGGGCTCTTCCTTCAGGCCAACAATCTCAACCGGGGTCATCGGCAACATCGTGCCACGTTCCACACGGCCAGTGACGACCGTACCCCGGCCCTTGATCGAGAACACATCCTCGACAGGCATCAAGAACGGCTTGTCCTCATCTCGCTCCGGAGTGGGAATATAATCATCAACCACGCGCATCAGTTCCCAGATGCACTGATACTCAGGCGCATCCGAGTCGGTGTTCTCGCTTTGCAGCGCCTGAAGGGCGCTTCCGCGAATAATGGGCGTTTCATCGCCGGGGAAGCCGTAGCCATCAAGCAACTCCCGCAGTTCCAACTCGACCAGCTCTAGCAACTCGGGGTCGTCCATCAAGTCCACCTTGTTCAGGAAGACCACGATGGCTGGCACGTTCACCTGGCAAGCCAGGAGCACGTGCTCCCGCGTCTGCGGCATCGGGCCATCTGTCGCCGAGACGACCAGGATTGCTCCGTCCATCTGTGCCGCTCCGGTGATCATGTTCTTGATGTAATCCCGGTGGCCAGGGCAGTCAATGTGAGCATAGTGCCGGTTCTCGGTCTCGTACTCGACGTGCGCGATGGCCACGGTCAGAATCTTCGTCGCATCACGGCGAAACATCTTCACGTCGGCCTTCGCTACTTCCTCATACGCCTGGAAGTGGGTAAGCCCTTTGAAAGCCAGCACCTTCGTTATGGCCGCGGTGAGCGTCGTCTTTCCATGGTCAATGTGCCCAATGGTGCCCACGTTGATATGGGGCTTTGTACGTTCAAACTTCTGCTTTGCCATTTCTCACTCCTTTCGGATGATCTAATCGCCGCACTTACCAGCCTCCGCCATACACGATGACATTCATCCGTTGTTCATCTACCTCTGCATAATGGTCAAACTCCATCGTAAACGTGCCCCGCCCCTGCGTCAAACTGCGCAGGTCTGTCGCATACCCAAACATCTTCTCCAAGGGGGCAAAAGCACGTACCACCTGCACTCCTCCTACCCGAGAAACCACTTCTCTGATGTCAGCCCCCCGAGCGTTAAGATCCCCCATCACCTCACCAGTATACGCCTCTGGCACAATCGTCTCCAAGTCCATCACCGGTTCCAATAAGACGGGCGCACTCTTCTCCACCGCCTGGTTGAAAGCCATCGCGCCAGCCACCTTGAAGGCCAGTTCCGAGGATGCTTCCTGATCCAGCTCTGCATCAAGCAAGACAACTCCCACGTCCACCAGCCGGTATCCAGCCAACACACCGCTCTCCATCGCCTCGCGGCAGCCCCGTTCGATCGCCTTTACAAACTCCTGAGGCAACCGGCCTCGTGTGGCATCCTCAAAGACAACCCCTTTGCCAGCAGGTAGAGGCTCCACCCTCAGCCACACGTGGCCGAAGTGAAGCCGGCCCCCGGCCTGCCGCTCAAACAGCCCTTCGCCTTCAGCCCGCTGCGTGATCGTCTCGCAATAACTGACCCTCGGACGGCTCACTCGCCCGCTCACGCCGAACTCCCGCGTCAGCCGGTCGGTCAGAACCTCCAGATGCAGCTCTCCCATCCCAGAGATAAGCGTCTGGCCGGTGTCCTCATCAATCCGCACCACGAAGGTGGGGTCTTCCTCAGCCAGCCGTCGCAACCCTTCAGCCAGCCGATCTTGATCGGCCAGTGTCCTCGGCTCAATCGCTACCGATATAACCGGTTCCGGGAAAGAGATCGACTCCAGAATAATCGGCCCGTCAGGCGCACATAACGTCTCGCCGGTAAAAGTATCCTTCAGCCCCAACGTCGCACCGATGTCGCCCGCGCTCAGTTCCTGGATTTCCTCCCGGTGATCGGCGAACATACGAAGCAATTTGCCGATGCGCTCCCTGCGCCGTTTGGTAGCGTTGATAACTCTCGAGCCCACCTTCACCTTGCCAGAGTAGACTCGAACGTAGGCCAGCCGCCCCACGTAGGGATCACTCGCGATTTTAAAGACCAATGCTGCCAGTGGCACACTTGCATCGGCAGGCCGGGATTCCATCTTCTTGGTGTAGGGATTGATCCCCTCCACCGGTGGAACATCCAATGGCGATGGCAGATAATCCACCACTGCGTCCAACAGGGGCTGAATGCCCTTGTTGCGCAGCGCCGAGCCACACAAGACCGGGTTCAATTCTCCAGACAAGGTCGCCCGTCGCAGCGCCTGACGCAATTGAGCGACTGAGACCTCTTGCCCCTCCAAATAGAGCGTCACCAACTCATCGTCGGTCTCGACGATCTGCTCTATGGCACGCTCCCGTCTCTCAAGCGCCACATCTTGCAACTCGGGCGGCACCTCCACGACCCCAGGCGACACCCCTTGTTCATCTGTCCAGACGACAGCCTGCATCGTCAACAGGTCCACTACGCCTCGGAAGTCCGCCTCGCTACCGATGGGCAATTGAATAGCGACCGGATTCGCGGCCAGCCGCTCGCGGATCGTTTCAATCGCGTGAGCGAAGTCGGCACCCAGTTTATCCATTTTGTTAATGAAGACGATCAGTGGCACACCAAATCCTCGTGCCTGTCGCCACACCGTCTCCGACTGTGGCTCCACTCCAGCCACTGCATCAAAGACGACGACACCACCATCAAGGACACGCAGACTTCGCTGCACCTCAGCAGTGAAATCAATGTGCCCTGGTGTATCCACGATGTTAATCTGACAGCCCCGCCAGAAGCAGGTCACTGCTGCAGCAGTGATCGTGATACCCCGTTCCCGCTCCTGAGCCATCCAATCCGTAACCGTCGTCCCCTCGTCTACGTTGCCCATGCGATGGGTACGACCGGTATAGAACAGAATGCGCTCGGTTGTCGTTGTCTTGCCAGCGTCAATGTGAGCGATAATGCCGATATTACGAATGCGGTCCGGCGAATTCTGTGCGACCATCGCTTGCCTGTCCCATCTGCCGGTCCCGCCCACTCATCTGCAAACGTGCTCTTTCGCTGGGTAGCGGGAGCGTCCGGCAAAACGAGCAGACCACGACGGACACCCTACCACCTATAGTGGGCAAAGGCACGGTTGGCCTCAGCCATCTTATGGGTGTCTTCCCTCTTTTTAACCGCCGCCCCGGTTCCGCGTGCCGCGTCTACAAATTCGCTGGCCAGTTTTTCGGCCATAGACTTGCCAGGGCGATTGCGCGCAGCAGCCAGCAGCCAGCGAATTGCCAGGCCGGCTTGACGATGCCAAGACACCTCCACCGGGATCTGGTACGTGGACCCCCCTACGCGACGAGGCTTGACTTCCAGAACCGGCGACACGCTCTGTATCGCCTGTTCCATCACCTCCAGTGGTGGCTTCTTCGTCCGCTCCTGTACAATGTCCAGCGCGTCATACACAACCCGCGTTGCTACGCTCTTCTTTCCGCTCTTCATCACCTTATTGATGAACTGAGCCACCATCGTGCTATTATAGCGGATGTCAGGCTCAATACGTCGTTTTGGCGGACGATACCGTCGGGGCATAGTTCACCTACCTTAGCCTCTACCTCTTGGGGCGACCGGTCCCGTACTTGGAACGCTTCTGCTCACGATCTTCTACGCCCAGGGCATCAAGAGCACCACGAACGACGTGATAGCGTACACCAGGCAGGTCCTTGACGCGCCCTCCCCGTATCAACACGACCGAGTGTTCTTGTAGCGTGTGCCCCTCACCTGGGATGTAGGCGGTCACTTCGATACCATTGGTCAGCCGCACGCGAGCGATCTTCCGCAGGGCAGAGTTGGGTTTCTTAGGCGTCATCGTACGCACCTGCGTGCATACACCACGCTTCTGCGGTGCCCCCTTGGGACGCCGGGTGCGTCGCTGCTTGAAAGAATTAAACGTGTACTGCAACGCCGGCGCATTGGACTTACGCGGCTTGGACTTTCTTCCCTTGCGAACTAATTGATTGATAGTGGGCAACTTCTACCTCCCCACGAATTCAGTGAAGAAGGCCATCCACCCACACCGATGGCCTCCTCTCATAATAACCTCTGCTACTTGTCAACCAGGCGGCAAGAGTACCGCTCGTTCCAGTGAACGCACATTTTACCACAAAATTGTCAAAAGTCAAACCACGTGAAATCAGAGCCACTTCTGGTTCCACGTACTAACGCCCTCGCCCTCGCTGTCTCAGACCCAAGAGTCCCATACCTAATGTAGGTACCTTGGTCTTCTCCTCCCCCCTGCCGAAGTGCAACACCTCACCGTCGTAAGTGATCGCTTCGACTGCCAGTCCCAAACTTTGTAGTTCTTTCACTAACACCTTGAATGAAGCCGGGACCCCTGGCTCTTCGACAGATTCTCCTTTAACAATAGCCTCGTAAGTCTTGACACGACCTTGCACATCGTCCGATTTGATGGTGAGCATCTCTTGAAGCACGTGGGCGGCACCATAGGCCTCCAGTGCCCACACTTCCATCTCACCGAAACGCTGGCCACCAAACTGGGCCTTGCCACCCAATGGCTGCTGCGTCACCAGGCTATAGGGCCCCGTGGAACGCGCGTGCACTTTGTCCTCAACCAGGTGAGCCAGTTTCATCATGTAAATCATGCCTACAGTCACAGGCCGGTCGAACGGCTCGCCCGTCTTGCCGTCGTAGAGAATCTCTTTGCCGATGATCGGCAGCGGGTCGGAGGTCTCCACGCTCACCTGCGTTGCCAGTGTCTCCACAGCCTCGTCATCCAGATCGGCCACCTCCCGACCACGGTCTTCCGACCAGATGCGCAGGCAGACCGCCCTCGCCCGCTGGTCCGCCATAGCCCGTTCGACCAACGAACGCGTATCGTCCTCAAAAGAGAGCAGTCCGTCCGGCTCGTACCCTCTCTCTCGCAGCCATTCACGCAGCACCGCCCGCCGAGCATAGACACGCTCCATAATCAATTGATCTACGTCATAGCCGCGCTCTACCAACCAGGCTACAATATACAGCCGCCGCGCCTCCTCATCATCCTTCAGTGTATCCAATGGATAGTCCTGGGCCTTGAGCCAGGCCCACGCACGCTCGGTGATCTCACCCCAGGCACGATCGATGAGCCAGGCTCGCGCCAGTTCTGCCTCAATCTGGGATTCGTCGGCACCGTCAAAAACTGGCGTGACGGCACGGAAGCCAAGTCGACAAGCAGCCCACCCCAGATGAGTCTCCAGAACCTGGCCGATGTTCATTCGCCCTGGGACGCCCAGCGGGTTCAGTATCAAATCAATCGGAGTGCCATCAGCCAGGAAAGGCATATTCTCAACAGGCACCACCTGGGAAACGACTCCCTTATTACCGTGACGGCCAGCCATCTTGTCACCCTCGGTGACTTTCCGCAACTGAGCCACGCTGACGCGCACCATCTTGTCCACACCAGCCGGGAGGTCTCGGTGTTCCTCGCGGTCAAATACCTTAACATCCACAACCTCGCCGCGCTCACCGTGAGGCAGGCGCAGGCTAGAATCCTTTACCTCACGGGCTTTCTCACCGAAGATGGCTCGCAGCAGTTTCTCCTCGGGACTCAGTTCCTTCTCGCCTTTGGGTGTGATTTTACCTACCAGAATGTCTAGAGGTCCCACCTCCGCCCCGACGCGGATGATACCATCCGCATCCAGGTCTTTCAGCGCTTCATCGCCCACGTTGGGGATATCACGGGTGATCTCCTCCGGACCGAGCTTGGTGTCGCGAGCCTGAATCTCGTGCTTCTCAATGTGGACAGAAGTGAATAGGTCCTCACGTACCAACCGTTCGCTGATAAGAATAGCATCCTCGAAGTTCCCACCCTCCCAGGAGACGAAGGCGCACAGCATATTTTGTCCCAATGCCAGTTCGCCCCTATCGGTCGAGGAACTGTCCGCAAGTACCTGGTCTTTGCACACTCGCTGTCCCTTGTAGACAACAGGCCGTTGATCAATACTGGTACTCTGATTTGAACGTTGGTACTTGTGGAGAGAGCAGGTGCGTAATCCATCAGCATAGCGAACTACGATTCTGTCGCCCGTGACGTTGACGACATTCCCGTCATCTTCCGCCAACACAATTTGCCCTGAATCGTGGGCCGCCCGCCACTCCATACCAGTGGCCACAATCGGCGATTCGGGTCGAATGAGCGGCACTGCTTGACGCTGCATGTTGGAGCCCATCAGAGCACGGTTGGCATCGTCATGCTCCAAGAACGGGATCAGCGATGCCGAAACACCCACGATCTGGCAGGGGGCGACATCAATGTAGTCAATCCTTCCCGGCGCGGAGAGCAGGAACTTATCGGCACGGCGAGATGAGACGCGTGACCGCAAAAAATGCCCCTTCTCGTCCAATTCGGCATTGGCCTGTGCGACTGTGTACAGGTCTTCTTTGTCGGCCGAGAGATATACAATCTCATCACTCACCATCGGCACAACAGGAACATCTCCTGTGAGCCCTAGGGCGGCGATACGTTCGGCATGTTCGCGTGTCACCTCCGTCCCCGCCCCGGTCGCCACCTCGCCGCTGTCAGAGTCCACCACGTCCTCCGCCAGCGTCTGACCAACAAGCGCCTCGACGGTAGGCTCCACGGTGTGAATGATCCTACGATAGGGCGTTTCGACAAAACCAAGGGAATTGATGCGCGCGTGGGTTGCCAGACGGCCAATCAAACCAATGTTGGGTCCCTCAGGAGTCTCAATGGGACAAATCCGCCCATAGTGAGTGTAGTGCACATCGCGCACATCGAAACCGGCCCGCTCGCGGCGCAGCCCACCCGGTCCCAGCGCCGAAAGAGTACGCTTGTGGGTCAATTCAGCCAGCGGGTTGGTCTGCTCCATAAACTGCGAGAGTTGGCTGGAGCCAAAGAACTCGCGAATGGCTGCAACGACTGGGCGGATGTTAATCAAGTTAACCGGGGTCAGCGACTCGGATTCGCGGATAGACATACGCTCCACCACCACCCGTTCCATACGACGCAAGCCTATCCGCACCTTGTTTTGGACCAACTCACCCACTGTTTTGACGCGACGGTTGCCCAAGTGATCAATGTCATCCGCATCTTCGATGCCGTTGTTAATGCGGATCATACGTTCCACCAAGGCTACCAGGTCCCGTTTGGTGATGGTGCGATGTTTTAGGTCTATATCAAGGCTAAGCCGCTGGTTCAGCTTGTAGCGGCCCACCCGTTGCAGGTCATAGCGCCGACCATCAAAAACCTGCTGCTCCAGGTAGTCACGCGCATTCTCCAGCGTGGCTGGGTCGCCAGGACGCATACGGCGGTAGAACTCCAACAACGCTTCTTCAGCCAGTGTGCGCTTGTCCCTGGGATCCCAGTTCGGCTCCTGACGGATAGTCGTAGGGATGTACTGACGGCGAGGATTGCTATCAGCATCCTGGAAAAGCGCTAGCAATTCCTCGTCGCTCCCGCTGCTCAGGATGTCATCGCCCGTTCGGTCATCCACCGCCGCTAGAGCCCGCAACAGAATAGTGACAGGCAGAGTACGCTTGCGGTTGAACTTGATGGTGAGGTAATCAGACTTGCGGGTCTCGAACTCCATCCAGGCTCCACGATCAGGAATGAGTTTGGCCCTGCTGAGCCGCCGACCAGTAACTCGATCCTCCTCAAGATCGAAGTAGACACCGGGAGAGCGAATCAACTGGCTGACGACAACTCGCTCGGTGCCATTGATGACGAAAGTGCCGTTCTTGGTCATTGAAGGAAAGTCGCCGAGGAATATCTCCGACTCGACAATCTCGCCTGTCTCGCGGTTGTCAAGTAGCACTCGCACGTACAACGGAACCGCATACGTGATATCCCGCTCGAGACACTCTTCTTCTGAATACTTAGGCTCACCAAAGCGATAGCCAAGATCGAAATGAGCCCCCCTGGCCTCGGAACCGGGGAAATACAGTTTGAGGTTGCCGTTGAAGCTCTCAATGGGAGAGAGTTCGTCAAAGAGCTGAGACAGACCCTCTCTCTGGAACCAACAGAAGGACTCGAGTTGGACCTCAATCAACCGTGGCAATCTCTCCGCGTCGGTGATGCGGGCATAGGATTTGCTTCCCAGACAGGTGATCACTTTATTTCCCCCTCTATCTTAACCGCTCAGATTCTCCACAAAATACTTATGTCACGATATGAAATTGGCGAATAAAAATTATAACATGGAAATTCAGTTTGTCAAAATTGCGGGCAGGACAGGTCAATGCACGTGTCATCTACCACAAACAGCGACAGGATGTTTGTCACCCCGGAGAAGTGTTATTAGTCACTACGCCATACAGCCATCTTGCGCTACCATGTAGGCGAGGTACGTGGCTGATAAAGTCAGCCACGCTGAACCTCTCCTCCTTTCCTTGGCCACAGGCCCCCTGGGGTATCCCAGGGGGCCTGGTCATCTAATCCAGGAAAATCCTCACGGGCTTACCAGTTGGCCAACCTGTCAACTCAAATGATAATCGCACCGAACGGACATCGTTCCCTCAAAAGA
>CAYLPU010000013.1:0-70416 GCA_964385635.1 uncultured Anaerolineales bacterium | reverse complement strand
CCATGGTGATGGGGATTTGGCGCGCGCTCTTGACCGTATCCACGCCGCAGTTGGACTGCATGATGTATGGCGTGCAGCGCATGCCAGCATCGTACAGGGCGCCGGTCAGGCGGTCCAGGTAGCGGTGGGCGATCGGTTGTACGTAGGCGGACAACACGGCGGTGCTGGTGCGCTCGTACTCGCGCCACTCGCGCGTGATCTGGTGCGAGGCCACCGCGGAGACCTCCGGCCAAAGCTCTTTCACCCTGGCCAGCGCTGCCTCCTCGTGGGCCGGGTTAGCATAGGAATTGATGAAGCAAATGGCGATGGCCTCAACTCCTTCGGCCCGGAAATCGTCGAGGATGGCCGGCAACCCCGAAAGGTCCAGGGGCGTGGTCTCGATCCCCTTGTAGTTGATGCGCCCCTTCACTTCGCGGCGCAGGTAGCGGTCCACAAAGGGCTCGGGCTTGCGGTATTCCAGGTTGAAGAAGTCGGGGCGGGTGCCGCGGCCGATCTCCAGGATGTCGCGGAACCCCTCACTGGTGAGC
Organism: uncultured Anaerolineales bacterium; assembly: GCA_964385635.1. GTDB lineage: Bacteria > Chloroflexota > Anaerolineae > B4-G1 > B4-G1 > CAYLPU01. Next base: position 69,889 of record CAYLPU010000013.1, on the reverse strand, counting down.
AGCCCGACCTTGGCGCCCTTTCTCTCGGTGATGGCATTGATGACGATGGTCGTCCCGTGCACAAAGGACGCAAACTCACTCGGCCTTGTGTTGCTGGCCGAGATGACGTCCATCACGCCCTTTTCAAATTGCGCCGGGGTGGTGTGGCTCTTGCCTGTGACGACCTCACCATCCGGGGTCACGAACACAAGGTCCGTGAACGTACCTCCAATATCCGTAGCAACTCTTAGCATGTTGATATCCTCCATTATGAAATCTATGGCTGACTTGCGGACGCAGTCCTGCCGGGCGACATTAGTGAATTTCCGAGGATCTCACCCCCTTCCCAACACTTCGGACTTAACTTGGCACGAGCAGGCCCTTGTTAGCCGCCATTACCAATCTACGAACTAAGAGATTTGCAGCTCTTGAATTGTATTCAACAAACGGGACCAGAATTCCATGCAAATAGAGGGTAATCTCTGGTTAATCTTAACTCCTTTGGAGAAAAACCTTCTTCTATTCTTATAGGCAACCAACCTACCATCAATTTCATCTTGCATAAGTATCCACTTTTCTTTGACTTCTCCCTTTTCCACCCTAAAAAACAGCTTAGGTATAGCTTCCCAGGACCCATTGTGGATAAGCTCATGTCTTAAATTCTCTACCAGTTTCAAAGTAGGCGCATCTCCAAACAGCGTATCATTTGAAGATGTTTTTTTCAGCCTCTTTCTATCTCCATATAGCATCTTTAACGCCTTTTGCCTTGGATAGCCATTGAAACTTTTTGGAATCTGCTCGAATTGGCAAACGACCTTTGTAACTAGGTCTAAAATGGAGTACAGAGTGATAATGAGATCATTCAACAAGGAGAAGACTACAATAGTACTTCCTCCAGAGAGACAAAAAACACCATCTTCTTTCATCGTAAGTGGCTCGCAATCACAAAATTTGATATAGAATTGTATAAATTTTGCCTTAGAACCGATAATTCTATTTTGCATGTAACTAATGAGAGCATTACAATCTGCCAAAAACAACAGTCTGAAGTGATTCTCCTCACCGAGGCCATTAACTAACTTCTCAAATTCACTTTGGCCTAAAGAAAAATCCGAATCATGCCCTGCTGAAGTCATCCAAATCGGCATTGATTGGAAAAAGCAGTAATATTCGTCACTATCTGGAAAGATTTTCCTTCTCAAGTTGTCATACAATGATACGCACTCTGAATCCAAAGTGTAAAAAATCTCGTCTCCAGGAAAGTGAAAGAGGTCGTCTTCAGGCAAACGAAAATTCCCGCTAGGAGGATGCAGGTTCATTTTTTGGATAAAGAACTTCTGTCTCGCTAATCTAGTAGTTTTTTGCCCATTAGCCAAGTAGTACATTGCAACATCTTTGCTTTCTTGGTGCTATTCAACCGCGCAACGGTAAAATGGCGGCTAACTTCTACACGGAATCTTTCCGTACAGCGAGGCGTGGCGTGCTCGCAGCGGGGGTGGAATCTACCGCCTGCCTGAGCCTCTCCGGCAAAGACCTACAGGGCTGCGACGGCGATTCTGCTACTATGCCCCACACTTCCTGTTTACGGTAATAAACGCCATTCTCCCGGAATTCCCTTGAGGCTATATGCTCCTCGCCCGCTGAACTGAAGACTCGATCCGGCAACCCATTCTTTGGCCGTACGCGAGCTCCACGCTTCAGGGGCAGACATACAGGTCTGCCTCTACAATCGGGTGGTTTGAATAGGCTGGGCCAGCCCCTTCCCGATCCGTATCACCTCGCGTACCAGAACGTCAAAGTCTTCCCGGCGGCTGCGGTGATTGGTGTGTGCGACATGCAGAACGTACTTGCCTCTGATAATCGTTCCAGATGGCGCGGCGATGCCCTGTTCCTGTAGCTCGACAAGGATTTCTTTGTTGAGCGCATCCAGCGCGGCGTCATCCAGACCAGATCTGATGTAACGGAAGCAAACAACATTCAGTGTGACCGGAGCCGCAAGTTCCAATTCCGGCGCAGCATCGATCAACTCCGCCAGGTAACGAGCTTGGTCTATGTTCTGCTGGATCAACCGCCCGTACTTGCGACTGCCATGCTCCTTGAGCGACATCCAGGCTTTGAGTGCCCGGAACCCACGCGAAAGCTGGACACCATAATCGCTGAGCCAGGGCAGATCACCTCCCGTCATACCGCGCCCCCCTTCTCCGTGAGAGAGGTAAGCCGGCGTCAAGGAGAAGGCTTTACGGTGCTCTTCCTCCCACTGCACTAGCACGCACCCGATTTCATAAGGCAGGTACATCCACTTGTGCAAGTCGAAAGCCAGCGAGTCGGCCCGCTCTATCCCAGCCACCTGGTTTATTGCACCGGGAGTCAGGGCAGCCCATGCGCCAAATGCGCCGTCAACGTGGAACCAGAGATTTTCCTGCTGGCAGATACGGGCGAGCGCGTCGAGATCGTCAATTGCCCCGGTGTTGGTCGTCCCCGCCGCCCCAACGACACAGAATGGCAGATGACCATCTGCGCGATCCTGCGCGATGGTCACCTTTAGCGCCTCAAGGTCAATCTGGAAATGGTCATTGACCGGCACATGGCGGAGCGCCTCGCTGCCCAGGCCCAGCAGTTCCACAGCCTTCTGGATGGAGCTGTGGATTTCCTGTGACGCATAGAGCACCATCTTGCGCGGTGCGGACTGGATGCCCTCCCGGCGCAGGTCAAATCCCGCCTTTGCATTACGGGCGACTGCCAGTCCAACCAGATTAGCCGCCGAGCAGCCGCTGGTCAGCAGGCCGCTGGCTGAAGCGGAAAAGCCCAACATCTCTTTGAACCAGTCAATCACCTGCACTTCGACATAGTTGGCGCTGTGATAGTCAATGCCGCCAGAGTTGGTGTTCATCGAAGCTGCCAGTAGTTCGGCCAAAGCTCCCAGGACAGTCCCCGTGCCAAAGACCCAGCCCCAGAAACGCGGATGGATGTTACCGATCGGGTAGGGTAGCACGTTCTCCAGAAATTCCCTGTAAATCTCCTCCGGCGGTTGAGGATCAAGCGGCAGGGGCCTGTTGAAATGGGCCTTGACCTGGTTGGGGGCGTGCTGCCAGACAGGGCGCTCACGGACGGTTTTCATGTAATCCAGCATGTCGTCAACCATCCGGTGACCAAGCGCCCGCATGGATTCCCAGTGTTCAGGGTCGAGTGTCTCTTCCGAAGGCATTGCTTTCTCTTGTACCATGTTCTCTGTCTTCCTCTGCACGCATGAACTTCGAAAGACCGGAAAAAGAGGCGTTACGTCTTTGAAGGGAGCCGACCAACAAGTTTATACGCAATCCCTCCGCATAACCATCCCCAAAAAGGACTTATGCGGAAGCCTCTTTGCGGAGCTTCACTCAAGAGTACACGAAACAGCTAACCTCTTGGCCAGGCACGATCTCCATCGGTGGCGGTGGCGGTTCCTCCGCACAGCGAGGCCTGGCGTGCTCGCAACGGGGGTGAAACCTGCAGCCCGTGGGTAGCCATCCTGATGCTAGAATATCATGTATTGACCATCTCTGATTATCTCTTCGCTCGTCCCATCCTCGTATTCCAGAACGAGACTCCCGATCTCAATACGGCCACCTTTGGGGTAGATGATGTCATAGTGAACCACATAACTGGGATCGCTGAAATCGGCGACGCCTACGGTTCCCCCAAGATGGTCGCTACGGCCGTATGCCCAATGCAAGCCCAACACCTTCTCGTCCTCTAAGACACTTCCAGAGATGACTGCCTTATCGTTACAGCCCAGGCCTAACTCAGCGATATTGCAGCGCGCTTGGTCTACGGCGAAGTAGTCTCGTTTTTGAGCCGCCTGTGGACCGTCGCCGATCACCTCCACGATCCGGTTCTCCTGCACCCTGAACAAAACCAGTTCATCATCATACATGACAGGGTCTGCCCTGAGCTCTGCCGAAGGGATCATGCCTTTTGTCCGGCTAGGCTGGCCTTCCAATTCCCCCTCGTAAGGAGCGATAAAAGCCTCGCCGCTGGGTAGATTGATGAAGCGCATGCCCTTCTTGTCAGCGTGAAGTTGCCCATCATCGGCCTCAGCCTTGCGATTTCGCAGGTCGAAGTACAGTTGATGTCCGGTGGAGAATTCCACCTGCGCGCCCAACGCTTGGTCAAGCCTAGCGGCCAAGATATGGCTCTTACGAGCCACCTCGCTATAGTCCGCTGCCAGGGCTGTTTGCTCCATGCTCTTCGTGACCCCAGGCATGCTGGCAGCCCGCAGGTTGGGCAATTCCTGGGTGAACTCGATCAACGGGGCTGACGCCGAGTACTCCGTAAGGGCAACGACTATGTTCGTGTCGCGCAAGATGTCCTCCAGGCGAACCCGCTGACTGTCCATCTCACCCTCCTCCGGCAAAGACGCATTGTGAGCGCCAGTAGCCGGATAAGTGAGGAGAGGATGCACACTAAACCCCAGCTTGGTTCCCAACTGCTGGAAGGCCGAGTGCCACTCTCTGGCCATCTCTCGCCGATCCGCCCATTTTTGGTTATCGGTATATTCTCCATGAGGCAGATCGCTCATGACCAGCACCTTTTCTCCTGATTGCGGTGCGAATACGTCAATCAACAGCTTTTCCAGATCAAAGCTTTGCATCATATCCATCCTACGGGGCTGCGCCAGCCCTTTCTTTCAATTCTCTGGCTACTTTGCGGGTTAGGTCGTCCAGGAATTTGAAGTATCCTTCCTGGTCGGCCACCAACAACATCTTCTTCTCGTCAATCTCATCTTTCAACTGTTGCAGAAACTGCTCATCTTCCAACTGGTCACTCTCAAGGACGAAGCCGAGGAGCCGGCTGGCTCCATCCACCAGACGGAAGGTTCCGTAAAGCCTGGGCTCATCCACGCACAGCCTGGCACTGGTTACCAGGAAAGCGAGCAGTTCGAAGACATCATCTTCCGTGACCATCATACGTTGCCCCATGGACCATCACCACTCTTTCCCGTACTCGTCGGCAAACACGATCTGGCTCAGCGGTAGCCTGGGAGGCGGCGCGGGATCTTCTGCCGGATAGCCCAGGGTGACAATCATCTCAGGCTTGACCTGGTCCGGGATGTCGAGGACCTCCTTGAGGGCAGCGCGGGCATACGAGATGGCGAGGCAGCTACCGAGCCCTAGCGCGTGGGCGGCCAACATTACGTTCTGCGCCGCGATGGCACAGTCGGCCAGGTAGGTCCACTCGTCCCAGGCACTGGCGTCTGGGGCTTTCTCGGCGCAGATCACAATAAAGGCCGCGGGCGTGGCAAAGATGCCCGGGGAGACCTTTCTCACCATCTCCTTCACCGTGGGGTCGGTGACGACGATGAAACGCCACCTCTGTTGGTTTCCGGCCGTTGGCGCCCACCGGGCCGCGTCCAGAATCTGCTCAAGGAGCTCCCTCTCAATGGCTTGCTCAGTGAATTGCCTGATACTTCTCCTCTGCTTGATGGCTTCCAGCACGTCCATTAAACGTCTCCCATAATCAGCAGCCATGCCATCTTGAGGCGTCTTATCGTTGCAGCCAAGTCCTCATATCGCCAAAGTCGTACTGCTCCTCAAGTCGCCAGGGGGTGAACTCCTCTGGAGGAGGTGACTCGTAGGCCCCTATCTTGCTGTGACTCCACCCAAGTCGGTTCTTCAGTTCAGCCGCGAACTCGGCGGTTTTGAAGGCGGCGATCATGGAGTCTATGACGGGCACCCCCAACTCCTCCTGGAGTTCACGATAGAAACCATAGGTGGCTGTGCAACCCAGGATGAGCACCTCGGCCCCATCACGCTCTACGGCTTCCCGTCCGGCCTTCCTGAATCGGCGGGCCGTCTCCTCCTCGTCCTGATGAAACTCAAGCACCCCCAGGTCAACCGACTTGAAAGAGGCCAGCCTCTCTTTCATGCCATATCTGACTACGTTCTCCATCATTTCCGGAATCCACTTCCTGCGACCCACGATGATGGAGAACTTGTCTCCCAGAGTGGAGGCGATATGGGTAGATGCTTCACAAGGGGCCACTACTACCATTCGCTCCGCCACCTCGCGGGCGGCTTGCAACCCCACATCGTAAAAGCAACCAATGACCACCGCGTCGAACCCCTGGCTTTCGGCTTCTTTGATCAGGTGCAAGATGTCCACCAGGACCAGAGCCTCGTAGTAGCGGTACTCCAGATGCTCCGGGCCACGGGGCAGATTGACCATGGTCAGTTCCGTCTCCTCCCGCTTCTGGCTCGTTAGGAACTGGAGCCCTTCTTCCATCTCGACTCCCACGGGGCCTACGGGGTGAATGTACAAGATTCTCTGCTTCATGATTCTCTCCCCTCAGTCCATGCTCGCGGTGGATTGTCAAATCCACCGCCAGGCGGCTGGATCTGGCGACCCAGCCGGAGCAAAAGGCGCCCTCTGCTCTAACATGACGTTGCCAAACTAGTCAGATTGGCCGTAAAGGTGGCAACGAACTGTATGTCCCTCCTCAACCTCGACCATGACCGGATCCACTCTGGAACAGATATCCATCCTCTCAGGGCAACGCAAGTGGAAACTGCAACCGCTGGGGACGTTGACCGGACTCGGAATCTCGCCGGTGGAGATGATCTTCTTGGGCTTGAGCTTCTCCTCCTCCGCCGAGATGACTGGAATGGAGGAGAGGAGCATCTGCGTATATGGGTGGTACGGGTTACGGAAGAACTCGGCCGCCTCTGCAACCTCACAGATTTTGCCCAGGTACATGATGGCCACCCGTGAGGCGACGTTGCGCATCAGGCTCAGATCGTGGGTAATAAACAAGTAGGAAAGATGAAACTCGTTCTGCAACCGTATGAGGAGGTTGATAATCTTTCCCTGGATAGAAACATCCAGGGCAGAAGTCGGCTCGTCGAGGATGACGAAGGAGGGATCGGTGGCCAGCGCCCGGGCAATGGCTACCATCTGCTTCTCGCCCCCGCCTACCATCTGGGGATACTTGTGCATGTAATCCGGCGGCAACTGGACCATCTCCAGCAACTGGACGACCTGCTCCAGCCGATTCTCGTCCCGGCGGTGAATCTGAAGTGGCAACTCTAAGATCTGTTTGATGCTCCGCCTCGGATTCAGAGACGAGCCTGGATCCTGGAAGACGATCTGAACCTCCTTCTTGAGGCCCAGTGGCCGCGTCTTGTTTCCCTCGAACAGGTTCTGCCCCCGGAAGCTGATGGTACCCTCGGTTGGCCGGTACATACCGATGGTCGTGTAAGCGACGGTGCTCTTGCCGGAACCGGACTCCCCGACCAGGCCAAAAGTCTCCCCCTCTCGTACGGCAAAGGAGATGCCATCTACCGCCTTGACCGTGATGGGGTCCCGTTTCAAGATGCCACCATATCCGATGACAAAGTATTTTTTCAGATCGGTGACGGTTAGAATGTCAGTAGTATTCATTTACCACCATCCCGATAGAGGAAACAAGCGACCTCGTGGTTGTCGTTGAGCCTGTAGAAGGGGGGTTTCTCTTGCCGGCAGATATCCATCGCATGATCGCAGCGTGGATGGAAGCGGCAGCCGGGCGGCGGATCGAGGTAGTCCGGGATCCGCCCTGGGATACCGTCGGAGACGCCGCCGCCCGTCAGCCTGGGGACGGCGGCCATCAGCCCGTGGGTGTAGGGGTGCCGCGGGTTGGCAAAAAGCTCCTCGGTGGCGGCTGCTTCTACCATGTTGCCGGCATACATGACGTAGACCCGGTCGGTCGTCTCCCTCACCACTCCCAGGCTGTGGGTGATGAGGATGACGGAGACATTCTTTTCCTCCACCAACTGGTGCAGCAGCCGCAAGATCTGATCCTGGATAGTGACATCCAAGGAGGTGCCCGGCTCGTCGGCGATGAGTAGTTCTCGGCTGGCGACCAGCGCCATGGCGATGCAAACCCGTTGCCGCATCCCGCCGCTGAGTTGGATGGGGTAACTATCCAGCATCCGTTCCGGATCGGGCAGGGCCACCTCTTTTAAGGGGATGAGGGCCCGTTCGCGGATTTCCTTCCTGGATAGCTTTTTACCTTCCATTGAATACTTAACCACAGCCCCCAGTTGTTGACCGACGGTGAAGACCGGGTTGAGGGCCGCCGTCGGGTCCTGAAAGATCATCGAGATGCCCTCGCTCCGTATCCGTTGCAGTTCACCATCTCCCATCTTGAGGACGTCTTGCCCCTTGAAGTAGATCTCTCCACTCGGGATCCGGGCTGGCGGCGTAGGCAAGATGCGCAGGATTGACTTCATCGTCGTCGTCTTGCCGCAGCCGGCCTCGCCGACGAGGCCGACCTTCTCCCCGCTGTGCACGGCAAAGTGCACCCCGTCCAGGACCTTTAGTGTGCCCCCGTAGACGTCGAAATGAACGTACAGGTCCTTGATCTCTAGCAGTGGGGGAGTGCTTGCACTGAGCCCAGTCGAAGTGTTCATCTCAGACCTCCTCGGCCGCGAACATATCGCGTAGGCCGTCACCCAGCAGGTTGAAGCCGAGGACGACGACCACGATAGCCAGGGCGGGAAAGACTGAAATCCACCACTGCTCTGGCAGGTAGATCCGTCCACCGGCGACCATGGTCCCCAGGCCGGGCCTGGGCGGCTGCACACCGAGTCCAGCGAAACTGAGCGTGGAGCCGATAAGAATGACCCACGCCATATCGAGGCTCATCTTGGTAAAGATGGGCGAGAAGCAGTTGGGAAGAATCTCCCTGAAGATGATGTGGACCTTGCTGGCTCCGATCGCCTCGGCCGCGCTGACAAAGAACTCGTTCCGCAGGGTGGTGCCCAGTCCGTAGACCAGCCGGGTATACCACGGCCACCACATCAAGGAGACGGCTATCATGGAGTTGGTCAGGTTTGGGGTGAGAACAGAGGTAATGGCCAGGGCCAGGATCAGCGATGGCACAGACACGAAAATGTCAGTGATGCGCATGATCACTGTCTCAATCCAGGTTCCTTGGTTGTAGCCGGCGATCAGTCCCAGCGTCACTCCCGGGGGGACGACCAGGCTCAGAACGACCACTCCCATCGCTAGCGAGAAGCGGAAACCGAAGAAAATCCGGCTTAAAATGTCGCGGCCTATAACATCGGTGCCGAATAGATACTCCTTGCACGGAGGACGGCTGGCATTGGCAAAGTCAACGAACTTGCCGGCGTGCTGCGGGTACGGGGCAACCAGCGGAGCGAAAACGGCCAGGAGGAGGACGAGGAGGACGGTGCACAACCCGATGATGGACATCGGATTGCGTGAGAACTTGTACCAGTTGCGGCCAAGATTCTCCACGATCTTGCTCTTTGGCAGAGCTGGATTCTTCGCCTGTACTGTCACGTTATTCACCTCTTTGCGGAGCCAATCGGATTCTGGGGTCGAGCAGACCGACGACGATGTCCACCAGGACGTTGACGACGATGAAGACAACACCCATGGTCAAGACGACCCCGGCGATGGCGTTCAGGTCCTTGCGCAACATAGCGCTGTAGCCATAACTGGAACTCCCGGGCCAGTTAAAGATAAACTCGACCAGGAAGGCGTTGGCCATCGTACCGGCAAAGTCAAGACCCAGGATCGAGACCGTTGGGATCAGGGAAGGTTTGAGCAGAAAACGCCTCATGATCACCCTCTCCGGGATGCCGAGGGAGCGTGCGGACGCGATGTAGTCCTTGGTCAGATTGTCGGACATGCTCGAGCGGGTGATGCGGGACTCCTGGGCCAGCCCCCCCATGGCCAGGGCGATCCCGGGCAGGATAAGGTGCCACAGGGCGTCGAGGAAGGCCGTCAGATTGCCGGCCAGCAGGGAATCTACAGTGATGAGGCCGGTGATGGTCCGCGGGGGTGAGACCCCGGGGCTGAGCCTGCTCATCGTCGGCATCCACTCCAGGGCCATGCCAAACAGGAGAAGAAAGAAGATGGCGAAGATGAAAGAGGGGGTCACCACCCCAAGGTAGGAAACGAGGCGAAGAACGTTATCAATCCACTTGTCCTTATGCTGGGCAGAGAGTATCCCGATAAAGATGCCCCCTCCTGCCATAATGACGCCAGCGAAGAGAGTCAATTCCAGCGTCGCCGGGAAAAACTCCTTCATGTCGTCGGCCACCGCGCGCCTCGTCACCAGGGAAGTGCCAAAATCGCCATGTAGGGCATCGCGCAGCCAGTAATAGTACTGGACGTGAAGCGGTTCATGGAGGTGCATCAGTCGGCTCATTTCGTCAATCACATACTGGGGCGCCCTGGGGCCCACGGCCATCCGCGCCGGATTGCCGGGCATGATCCGAGAGATGATAAAGATCACGATGGAGAGGCCGAGTAAGACAAAGATAGAATGGAGGATACGACGAACAAGGAAAGTAATGAATCCCATCTATACCTCCTCGATAAGGAATCCAGCCGAAGCCCCTGAGGGGCCGATTGAGACCCCTCAGGGGCTCGATTTAACACACGGGCAGCACCTATGGCCCGGTGACCCCGATCTTGGGCGCGAAGAAGACGAGGCCCATCAGCGGGATGACCTCCCCACGAGCGGCAGGGAAGTCAACGTAGTCCGACCGGTACGCCTGCTTTTGAACCTGGTCGTACAGGAAGAGACTCGGGCAGAGATCCATGATGTAATCCTGCAAATCCCTGTACTTGGCGTATCGCTCCTCCTCGTCCACGGTGGTCAGGGAGTCTTCGATCATCTGATCCAACTCATCATCCAACAGCCACTCGTTCTGCGACCAGGTGGGGGCGGCGTCGGAGTGGTAGCGCACCTTCAGCAGGGAACCCGCTTCGGGGAAGTCAGCCGAGACGTAGATGGTCACGATGTGAGGACTCGTCTCTATGTCGCCCGTCTCCTCGACCACAGCCGTCCACGGCGTGCTGACGACCTCGACATTTATGCCGATGTCGGCCATGTTGGCCTGGAAGAGGAGGGCCCACTTCTCCTCGGCAGGTACGTCGGTGATCCAGTGGACTTCCACCGGGTAATCGTCGAGTGCATCGGCGTATGGCGACAGCGCCAACTCCTCACGCGCCTTGTCAAGGTCACGTTGGAAAACGAAGACATCCGGGTTATGGCCGGCCGTTATGATTGGGACCGGTCCTCGCGACTGCTGTGTCCCAGGCCACTCCAGGGCGACGGCGGCCTCGTAGTCAAATGCGTAAGCCATGGCCCGCCGGAAGTGAATGTCGTCCGTAGGCGGCTTCTGGGTGTGCATCATGTAGTAGAATTCGGTGAGGGTCAGGAAGGCGGCCACGTCAACCCCCTCCATCTCGTCGAGTGCCTCCAGCGCCTCGATGGGCTGCCACTGGTCCGTGATCTCCAGTTCCCCTCGTGACATCAGCGTCCGCACGGTGGCTGGCTCAGTGGTGCCGATGAACTTCACCTCGTCGGGCGCGTTCGGGTGGAACTCTCCGAACCAGTCGTCGTACTTCTCCATCAGGAGGTACTCCTCCAGGGGGAACTCCTTAACCGTGTAGGGCCCAGAGCCGGCGTCGTGAGTCAGCAGATATTCCTTGCCATAGTCGCCGTTATCGCCGTAAGGTCCTGGGGTGACGATGTTGTCCATCACTTCCTCTTCGTCGGCAATGTACAGGCGAACCAGGCTGATGAGGAAGATGCCACTCGGTTTGGCGAGCTTGAACTGGACCGTGTAGTCGTCGGGGGCGGTGGCGCTTTCGACGGTACCCAGGAACACATAGGCGTATCCCTCGCCGATCTCTAGCATCCGGTTCATGCTGAAGGCGATGTCGCTGGCCGTCAGCTCACTCCCGTTGTGGAACTTGATCCCTTCTCTGAGATGGAAGGTCCAGGTGAGGCCGTCAGCGGAGGTCTCCCAACTGTCCGCCACGTGAGGATCGACCCCGCCCTCGGTGGTGGGAAAGACGAGAGTGTCATACAGGTTACACAGAGAGGACGAGCTGGAGAAGTCAGACCCCACCGCAGGGTCAATGTAGGTAGGCCAGGAAAAGCTGATGCGGAGGACCCGTTTCTCTGGTGGTGGCGCCTCGGTCGGCTCAGGCGGTGCCTCGGTTGGGCGCGCGCACGACGCAACCAGGCCAGTGACCAGGACTAACACCATCATAGCACTCAGAACACGTAAGGTTTTCATTTTTCTCCTCCTTGCTTATGAAACGGTTGCGCAAACTTGGGTGGGTATGAGAGGGTAAGAGAGGATAAGTATATCTCGCGCCATCACCTCCTTTCGCATGTTGACAGGCTTTTCGACGAAGGGCCATTGCCCCAGCAGGCGTTCTCACATCCTTCGACAGGCTCAGGACATGCAGCACATCGGTTCGCCTGAATCTGCGATGCGATTAGTATACGGAGAAATCGCCGGATGTCAAGACCCCGTCTTCGATGCCGTGCCGAACGGCCAATGGCCTATTTACCTTCCATCAGCTTCTCGATAGGGACGTAGTCAATGTCAAAGCCGAAGTGTCGCGGGCCAGCGCCGGCCAGCCCCCGCTCCGAACGAAAGGCTTCCAATCCCTTGATGCCCACCACAGCCACCCGGTGACCAGCGTCAATAACCGTGTTGGTGAACCCCTCGCCCGTCTCCCGGTCCACGATGGCTACCAGGTCGGGGCTGCAGACGTAAGGCTCCCCGTCCAGCCAGGAGACGTGGTTCTCGTTCTTGAACCAGACATCGAGGGTGTGACCAGCGTAGTCCCCCGTGCCTTTGATATGGGTGGTGCCGAACATGTAGCCCCCGCGACCCTCCCAGTCCTTGCCAGTTACCTCTCCCTCGAAGAGCAGCCAGCCGCCGGTGTGCTCAATGGCGGCCTGGACGGGATCATCGCCTTGCTCTCGCGCCTGGCGGACAGCGCGTCCCAGACTCAGGCACCTGGTGAGGGTGCCGGGAACCACTATCTCCTTCATCTCACGCCCACTGAGCAAAGTGGCGGCGATGGTGCACGTGCCGAAGGCGGCTACGGCCATCATCTTACCGATGCGCTCCAGCATGTGGGGGCTACAAGCCTCCTTGAGGATAACAACGTTGCCCCAGCGGTCCACGCTGGCCAGCGGGAAGCTGTCCTTACCGTAGAGGTAGGGCGTGCCCTGCATCTCCTCGGGGATGGCCCGGCCGGCATAATCACCGTCCACCACAGGGATGCCCAGACGCACCCCGGTGATCAACGGCGCCGGGGTATTGCCCGCCCCCAATTCGGCTGCCACAATGACCCCGATCTCCACGGCAGCATATTTGCCCAACTCCTGCACGGCTACCTCCATCGCCCGATCCCCCAGCCTGTCCACCAGGCCCATGCGCTTTATCTCCGCCTCAGTCTCGGGCGTGGGTGGAGCGATGGAGCCCATGCCATAGGGGGTGCAGGTCCAAACATCGTCAGGTATTTCCGACACATCCACCCACTCGATGTTGAGTCCCTCCTCCAGAGCCGCGTCGAGCATCCTCGTGCCCCACTCGATTCCTCCACCACCACCGGTACCCATGAAAAGGCACCCGCATGTAAAGTCCTCGCAGTCTTGTCTGTTGCGTAACGTTCCTCGTGGCATCGTTTCAACCTCCCTTTATTCTCTATTCTCTATTCTCTATTCTCTATTCTTCTATTCTTCTATTCTTCTATCTGTGACAGGCCACCATGTGGCCATCGCCGACATCTACCAACTCTGGCTCCACTTGAGAGCAGAGCGGCATGGCTTTGGGACAGCGGGGGTGGAAGCGACAGCCCGGGGGCGGGTTAATCGGGCTGGGCACTCCTCCCTCCAATACGATTCGCTTTCTTTTAGTGTCGGGATCAGGGATAGGAGTCGAGGAGAGAAGGGCTTCAGTGTATGGGTGAAGGTCCCCACCACGGTGTCCTGAGCCTGTCGAAGGAAAGATCGTCTCGGACGTGCTCAACTCGACCACCTTACCCAGGTACATCACAGCGATGCGGTCGCTGATGTGTTGCACCACACTCAGATCATGAGAGATGAAGAGATAAGCGAGACCAAACTCACGCTGTAGTTCGTGCAACAAATTAAGAATCTGAGCCTGTACCGAGACGTCGAGAGCCGAGGTGGGTTCATCCAGAATCAGCAGTTTGGGATTGAGTGCCAGCGCCCGGGCCACGGCGATGCGCTGGCACTGGCCGCCGGAGAACTCGTGGGGGTAACGATAGAGGTGCTCTCTCTTCAGCCCCACCCGCTCCAAAAGTTCCACCACTCGTGCCGCCAGCGGTTCTCCTCGCAAGTCCGTGTGAGTGCGCAGCGGCTCGGACACCAGCCTCAGCACGTTGAGGCGAGGATCGAGCGAGGAGAAGGGATTCTGAAACACCATCTGCATGTCGCGCCGCTGGCGGCGCATTTCGGTGGAGCCCAGGGTCAGGATATTGACCCCTTCAAACAAAACCTCACCGCCCGTCGGCTCGATGAGACGCGAAATGCACCGCCCCAGCGTGGTCTTGCCGCAGCCTGATTCACCTACCACCCCCAGGGTTTCTTGCCGTTTCACTGTCAGGCTCACCCCATCCACAGCCCGCACTGCTGGCTGGGCACGCAGACCGAAGAGGCGAGCGCGTTGGGCAAAGTATTTTGTTAGCCCCCGCACTTCCACCAGAATGGCCAAACTATCCCTCCACTTATCGAAACGTGACTGCTCAGGCTCTTCCCAAAACAGGCACAAATAGCACACGGATACACACAGATGAAGCGGGTTCTCACAGATTTTTTATCTTCAGAAGGGCTCAGGGCAGGCCCCTTTCCACGAACTGATAGCAAGCCACGTAGTGCTCCTCACCGACGCGCACCAGGGGCGGAGGGGCCTGGCGACAGACCTCCATGGCAGAAGGACAACGGGGCTCGAAGGAGCAGCCAGGGAAGACGACCAGGCCGCTGGGCACTGAACCGCTGATGGCCTGCAAAGGCTCGCCATGGCTGCCTGGCCGGGGGATGGCCGCCAGCAGTCCCTGAGTATAGGGATGTTTCATCTCCTTGAATATATCCCGTGCGCGGCCTTTCTCCACCACGTGGCCCATGTATAACACGGCCACCCGGTCGCAGGTCTCGGCCACTACACCCAGGTTGTGAGTGATGAGAAGGATGGAGAGCCCCCGGCTCTCTTTCAATTGAGTGAGAAGGGCCAGAATCTGGGCCTGAATGGTCACGTCCAGGGCGGTGGTCGGCTCATCAGCGATGAGCAGGCCGGCGTTGGAGGCCAGGGCCAGTCCGATCATCACCCGCTGCTGCATCCCCCCACTCAGTTCATGGGGATAGGCCCTGACAATCTGCGGCGGGTCTGGCAGGCCTACGGTCTCCAGCATCTCCAGAGTCCGCTGGCGAGCGACCCTCCGCGACACCGGTTGATGTTGGCGGATCACCATCTCGATCTGCTCTCCTGCGGTGAAGACAGGGTTGAGGGAGGCAGCCGGGTCCTGGAAGATCATGGCGATGCGCGCCCCACGGATATCCCGCATCTCCTGCTCGCTCAGAGACAGAATGTCCTGGCCATCGAAGGTGATTCGGCCAGCCGTGATCTCACCTGGAGGTGGAACCAGACGGAGGAGCGAGAGGCCGGTCACCGTCTTGCCGCATCCGGTCTCACCCACCAGGCCAAAGATCTCGCCTGGCCCGATATCCAGGCTGACGCCGTTGACGGCGTGCACCTGACCAGCGTAGGTACGGAAGCGGACGTGTAAGTTCTCAATGGAAACTAGTGGCTCATTCATCAAGAACCCCTCAAGCGGCCCTCCGAGAACGGGGATCGGCCACATCGCGGATCGTATCGCCCAGCAGGTTGAAGGCCAACGTGACCAGGAAGATGGCCAGGCCTGGGAATGTGCCGTACCAGGGCTGGCCCATGATGTAGATACGGCCTTTGCTGATCATCTGCCCCCAGTCGGGGGTAGGGGGCTGAGCCCCCAGGCCGATGAAGCTCATCGCCGCCCCGGTGAGGATGGCCGAACCGATGTCCATAGTGCTCTGTACCACGACCGGTGTTATGACATTGGGCAGGATGTGCCGGAAGATAATGGTCATTCTGTTCACACCCATGCCTCGCGCAGCCTCAATAAAGAAGCGTTCGCGCAGAGAGACCGTCTGCGCCCGCACCAGACGGGTGTACCAGGGCCACCAGGTGAGGGCGATGGCAATCATGACGTTGGTGAGGCTAGGGCCCAGGGCGGCAGCAATGGCGATGGCCAGCAGCAAGGGCGGAAAAGACAACCATATGTCAGTTATGCGCATGATGGCCTCGTCCAGCCATCGCCCGGAGTAACCCGCTACAGCGCCCAGAGGCGTGCCAATGGCCACAGCAATGGTCACCACCAGGAAGCCGATACCGAGAGAGCTACGGCCGCCGAAAAGGACGCGGGCCAGGACATCGCGTCCCAGGTAGTCGGTGCCGAAAGGGTGTTCACGGCCGGGTGGCAGGAACTTGTTGACCAGATTAGGTTCTCCCCGACCCTCCTCCGGGTAGGGGGTGAGGTAGGGGGCAAAGATGGCCCCCAGCACAAAGGCCACAATCAGCAACAGGCTGAACACGCCTAACCAATCGCGCCGGAAGGCGCGGGCCACCAGGCGGTACTCCTCAAGGTGAGCCCCTTGCCGGCGGCCCCAATCGCCCAGCCATCTCTCCGCTACGGACATAACATTCTCCTGATCAGGCTCTTCCCAAAACAGGCACAAATAGCACACGGATACACACAGATGAAACAGGTTCTCACAGATTTTTTATCTTTATCTGGGGGGCAGACCCACGTGTCTGCCCTCCTACGGATAACCTACGATCTTCTTGTCAGGTGGCAGAGGATAGGTGCGCTTGCTGTGGGACAGGCCCATGTCGACCAGCCCCTCGGCCAGCTTAATCGCCGCCGCCGGTGGGTCAATGACCGGCACCTCGCAGCCTCGCTCCGCCAGGCCCTCCTGCACCGCCGGAGCCATCCCGATCATCTCCGTGCAGCCGGGAACGATAATGTGGGCTCCGTCCTCGCGCACCGCCCTGGCTGCTTCCTCAATCACAGCTCTCGTCACCCGCTCCCGATCCTCACCCATCTCCAGGACAGGGATGTTGATGGCCCGCACCGAGGCGGCCTTCCCTGCCAGGCCGTAGCGCAGAATCTGGCGCTGGACTCTCGGGATGCCTTGCTCCAGAACGGTGATGACCGAAAACCGATGAGCGAGCAGGGCCGCCAGATGCATTGCTGCCTGAGCGGGGCCAATGACGGGGATGGAGGCCAACTCGCGGGCCGGGTCGAGACCCGGATCGGCCATGCAGTCGAGAACCACCGCGTCCACCCCCTCCGTCTCGGCGGATCGCACCCTGGATAAGACACCGGGGACGGCCAGCGCCTCATCGTACACCGATTCGATGGAGGATGGGCCCCTATCAACGGCCACGGCGCTGACCTCCGTGCCGGATCGACCCGCCCGGTCATAAGCCTCCTGGACGGGAGCGATCCAGTGCTCTCCCACCACAGGTACGATGACGCGGATCCTGGCCCTTTTTCGCAGTTCACCGGGATACGAGTAGGGCGGGTTGCCATACCCGCCTCCGGCTTCCTGAGGATAGCCGGCGACCTCCTTGGGCGGTGGAGGAGGATAGGTGCGCTTGCTGTGAGAAAGGCTCATGTCGGCCAGACCTTCGGCCAGTTTCAGGGCAGCCAGGGATGGATCAATGACCGGCACCGTGCAGCCCAGTTCCGCCAGAGCCTGTTCCACCTGTTGGGCTAAACCACTCATCCCGGTGCAGCCGAAGAGCAGGATATGAGCCCCATCCTCAACCACAGCCCTGGCCGATTGCTCTACCAGGGCCCCCATCAACCGTTCTCGATCCCTGTCCAACTCCAGGACGGGGATATTGACGGGTCGAACCGAGGCCAGGTTGCCCTCCAGGCCATACAACCGGGCCAGGCGGTCAATGAGAGGGATATCCCGTTCGAGCACTGTCATCACTGAGAAACGATGGGCCAGGATAGCGGCCAGGTGCATCGCTGCTTGTGCCGGGCCGATGACCGGGATGGAGGCCAGTTCGCGTGCCGGAGCCAGGCCCGGATCGGCCATGCAATCAATGATGACCGCGTCCATCCCCTCTGCATCTGCGGCGCGCACCTTGGCCAGGATATCCGGTACCGCCAGAGCATCCTCGTAATCAGACTCCAGGGAGGCTGGACCTCTGTCGAGGCCGACGACGCTGATTTCGACATCCGGTCTGGCAGCCGCCGCATACTGAGGCCCCGTGGCGGCCACGAACTCTTTGGTCGTCACAGGAACAATGACCCGAAACTTCATTCTCTATTCTCCATTCTCACAGCAGACTCTGTATGGGGGCCGATTCTGGTCAACCCAGCGTGACGCGGGGGTCCAGGAAGACCTGAATGATATCCAAAAACAGATTGATAAAGACGTAGAAGACA
Source organism: uncultured Anaerolineales bacterium (assembly GCA_964385635.1). Classification (GTDB taxonomy): domain Bacteria; phylum Chloroflexota; class Anaerolineae; order B4-G1; family B4-G1; genus CAYLPU01. Next base: position 51,586 of record CAYLPU010000013.1, on the reverse strand, counting down.
GTTACCACCAGGGTGACGGCCATGATGACCGAAAAGTCAATGCTGAGGACAGCACGGGTGACGTAACTGCCCAGACCAGGCCAGGCGAAGATGACCTCCACCAGGATGGCCCCCGTCAGTGAATAGACGAAGGAGAGCGCCAGAACTGTCAACGTAGGGACGATAGCGTTCTTGAGAGCCAAACGGAAGAGGATGGTGCGCTCCGGGATGCCTGCGGCCCGCGCGGCAGTGATATACCCCTCTTCCAGAACCTCGATCATCGTGGAGCGGGTCATGCGGATGGTCAGGCCGATGGCATAAGTTCCCAGCGTGAAAGCCGGCAGGATGAGATGGACGAGGGTGCTGCGCAGGGCTGTCCAGTTGCCGCTGACCAGACTGTCAATCACGTAGAAGCCGGTGATCTGCTGAACCGGATGGTACAGGGAGATTCCTATGTCCACCCGGCTGCACAGGGGCAAGAGCTTCAACCTGCCGAAGAAAAGAAATTGCAGCAAGAGTGCCATCCAGAAAGTAGGCATGGAGACACCAGCGACAGCCAGCAAGCGGCTGGCATGGTCGAGCAGTCTGCCCTTCTTGGCCCCGGAGAGGACGCCCAAAGGGATGCCGACGAGGACGGCCATGATCATGCCCGTGATAACCAACTCCAGAGTCGCTGGCAAATAGGTCTTGAGGTCAGTCAGGATGGGCTGATGCGATTGCACGGAGACGCCGAGGTCGCCGTGCAGTAGATCGTTCATGTAACGAAAGTACTGGACGTGGAGAGGTTTGTCCAGACCTAACTTGATGCGGGCGGCGGCTATTTGCTCCTGGGTGGGATGGGGACCAACCCACAGAGCGGCAGGATTAGAAGGCACAACGCGGGAGATGACAAAGGTGATGACTGACACACTCAGAAGCACAACTACAGCCAGCGCCAGCCGCTTGGCGAGGTATTCCCACTTTTGCATACAGTCCTTCCAAAGAGAATATACTGAGCGCAAAACTGATTGGTCTAGAAATGACCCCCTGTAGGCCGGAGTCGAGGCTTTAGCCGGTCAAAATCGGACAAAGTCGGGCCAAATCCGGCTGAAGCCTCGACTCCATTTTCACGAAATCAGAGTGCGTTCAGTATAGAGTGATAAAGAGGGGAAAGGTGAAAGCATGGAAGAGACTATGGGCCACCTTCCATGCTTCCGCATGTCCTCACTCTCAGATCTCCCCTACTCCTTCCACAGCTTGTAGACGAAGATGATGTGGGGATAGGCCGGGTTGTCCACGTAGCCCTTGATGTCGGACCGAAGCTCGTGGTCGTTGGGAAGGTCATAAAAGAACATGGCTGCAGCGTCTTCTATCAGTATCTCCTGGGCCTCAATGAAGAGCTGCCCCGCCTCTGCACGGTCGGTGGCCGACAGTTCGTTGCCCTCATCAATCAGTTCATCGAACTCGGGGTTGCAGTAGTAGCCGTCGTTGAAGAGGATCTCCTCTTCGCAGTGGAACATGTTGAAGAGATAGGTGTAGGGGGTGACGTAGTCAGGCCACCAGTACATGACGAAGATGTCCTGAGCCGCGAGGGGATCCGACATGGCCAGGTCCCACTGGGGCTCCCATTCCATGCCCCGCACCTCCAGGTTGACTCCCAACTTGGCCAACTCCGCCTTCCACAGTTCACCCGCCTGCTCCTCCTCCAGGTCACCGGTGGCGTAGGTCATGAGCAAGTCGAAGCCGCCTTCCGGGTAACCGGCCTCAGCCAGGAGTCCCCTGGCCTTGTCCAGATCGTGGGTGTATTGGAACAGGTCGTCACTGAAGCCCCACATCCCAGCGGGAACGGGCCCGTAGGCCTGCGTGGCCTGGCCCAGCATCACACCCTCAATGAACTCTTCGTAGGGGAAAGCATAGGAAAGGGCCTGCCGAACCAGTTCATTGTTCGTGGGCTCCTTCTCCATGTTGAAAAGGCCCAGCAGGTTCTGGAAACTGGGGTTGATGTAAACTGTAACGTCATCGCGGGCGTCCAGAGCCTCGAAGTTCACCCGTGGTAGCCCGTAGGCAGCATCTGCCTCACCGGCCTCGAGCATCTGCTGCTGGACGACGGGATCGGGGTTGATCGCGAAGACAACCTTGCCAAACTGGCCCTCCTTCCAGCCACCCCAGTAGTCGTCGAAGCGGGTCATAACCAGCCGTGTGCCCCGCTCTCGGCTCTCAATCATGTAGGGGCCACTTCCACAATCATGGCCCTCATTGAACCACTCGCTGACGTTTTCTCCCTGGGCCTCGGTGCAGGTGGGGCTGAAGATCCAGGCTCCATACCCTGAGGCAGCGACGAGGTCCAGAGGTGCGGCGTATGTCAGCTTGAACTCCACGGTGTAGTCGTCTATGACGTTTACTTCATTCACTGCGTCCCAGATGAAAGCAGCACCCAGGCCCAGGTTTATGGTCCGTTCGACAGAGTACTTCACCGCCTCGGCGTTGAAATCGGTGCCGTCGTGGAACTTCGCCCCCTCCTGCAGATTGAAGGTCCAGATCAGGCCGTCCTCCGATGCCTCCCAACTGGTAGCCAGCGCTGGGCCGAGCACCTCCGCGCTCCCGGGCGGGTTATAGAAGACCAGTGTCTCATAAGCATTGCCCATCACGACCGAGTCATTTGAGAAACTGATGCTGGGATCAATGTCGGGGAAGGTGGTCCCGTGGGCATAGACGAACACGTTCTCCTTCACTTCCGGCGGGGCGGTAGGAGGAACAGAAGTGGCTGCCGGTGGCACTTCCGTAGGTGTCGGTCCACAGCCGGCTGCGACCAGGATCAGCAACAGTGAGAAAACCAATGTCAACTTCAAAATGCACTTCACTTTCTTCCCTCCTTCTCTCAATTAGGGATACCATCACTTTTCTGGCAAGGCGCGTACAGCATATATAGATGTGTCGTTTATTGGCTTCGCATCACCTCCTCCCCTATTCTTGAGACCTCTCGGAAAAGGGTAGTAGTCCAACCGTGGCTGAGCTATCAAAGCCCGACGCGGGTTATCGCTGCTTGCTTTACATACTACCACTCTTGGATTAATCTGTCAACATTGCTCATCGAAGAGGGTGCGACGACTGATCGTAGGAAAAGGCTTGTTCCAACAGATTCTATGGCCGCTGGCAGGTCTACAAGCCCCACAAACTTTGCTTTCGAGGCAAAAACAGGGCTTTCTATGGGCGAAAACACGCAAGAACCTCTCGAGACAGGCGTTTTTTCGCTAAATCTCGGCCACCGGAGACGCCAGAGTCAAGAATTCCTACGAACAATCGTCGCACCCCATCGAAGACCTCCGAGGTTTACGAAATAGCATTCTCCTGGGGGTTTCTAGCGGTATGTTGGGCGCTTTCCAGGCCAGATCTATGACCAAAACCTCGGAGGTCTGAACGCTTACATTGGGGTTAGCCTAACCCGTACAACTCCACCACTGCACTATAGACCCAGCGCATCTCCTTACGCGGGTAGTGCTGTGAAAGGTAGCGCATCAGGCTGGACGTGTCGCGCAGGTCGAGGCCCGATTGCTCCACCAGGCCGCGCAGCCACTCTTTCTTCTGCAACTCGACCACGTACTCGACCCACACGCGGCGGATCAGTTCCTCCTGCTGCTCCACGTGGGGCCGCTGGAAATCCTTCTCCAATTCCGCGATCAGGTCCTCTACCTGTCCGCCGGCGAAATCGTAGCCGTTCTCCCGCATCTTGTGCAATGCCTGCCAGATCACCTCCCGCCCGATGCTCTGGTCGGTACGCCAGTGAATCTCCTCAATAGAAGGTGGCTTGCACTTGTAGGCGCGGGCGGTGCGGGCGGTGGAGATGACGAGTACCGCGCCCTCCTGCACGTACCGGTCGGCCCCCGCGGCCGCGTTGGCCGCCTCTATCTTCTCCTGCCAGGTCCGGTAGGCCGCTGCCAGCCCCTCTGCGTCGGGCGTGGTCACCTGGATAGACTCAACCAACCGCAAGTCGTAACGGCGGGCGATCTGTTCCAGGCGGGGGAAGGCCAGCAACCGCCGGTGACGGATGCCCGTGTGCAGCGTCAGCGCCAGAGGTCTGTCGTAGGAGACCAGGTGGGGATTGCGATAGCCCCACAATTCGAAGGCCAACGTGACACCCTGTTCCCGCACCGCTCGCTCGACCGGCGTGCGGTCGGGCAGTGCCTCGTCGAGGAGCGCGTTCCAGTCCCCCCAGCGGCTCGGCTTGAGCACCGGCGTCAGGCGCGTGCGGGGGATGACCTCCAGCACACCCCCCTCTTCGTCGCGCAGGGGGTAGAACAGTAAACACGTGCCGTCCAGTTTGAGCGTGAAACGGGCGTCGGTAGCCCGCCGGGGGATGGGAATGACCAGTTGCACCTGGCCGTGGCGGTCGCGCTGGTAGGGGTAGGGGATCTTGGGCATACCGGCGATGAACTCCAGCCGCTCCCGGCCCTCGACCTGGGTGAGAGCCAGCGTCCCCAGCCTCTCACTCTCCTGGCGGCAGAGGTAGCCAGCGAAGTTCACCCCACCCGGTGAGGTGACGCTGAACTCCTGCCAGTGCTTGCGGCTTACGCTGGTGATCGCGACAATCGTCTCTAAGTTGCCCATCGGGTCAGCCCAGCCGCGCGGCCGAGAGGACTCCTGGGGAGGTATCGTGCAGCATCAACTCCACCAACCGCTGGGCGACGACGAAGGCCCAGGCCAGTCCCCGGCCCCCGAACCCCACCGCGAAGTACACCTGCGGCAGGCCAGGCAACTGGCCCACCAGCGGCAGCCCATCGGGGGTGAAGCCCATTACCCCAGACCAGCGGCTGACGCCATGCCTCTCTATCTCGGGAAAGTGGCGCAATGCGAAGCGAAGCAGCCCATCCCGCACCACGTCGCCCATTTCGGCCTCTTGCGTCTGGGGGCGCGCGCGCCGCCAACCGCCCAACAACAACCGGCGGTCGGCCAACTGGCGGCAGTATTCATACCCGTAGTCGGCACAGCAGGGCTGTTCCAGCACCACCTCGTCCAACGGATCGGTGGCAAGAACGAGGCTGCGGGTGGGAGCGACTTTATCGGTGAAGTAGTGATCAAGCAGCGAGGCATAACCGTTAATCGCCAGCACAACACCGCCGCAGAGCACGGTGCGGCCTCGCGCCCAGACGCGCACGTCGTCTCTCTCCGGCTCCAGATGGTAGACCTCGGTCCCTTCGTGGACGGTCACGTCGCCAGCGGTCAGCAATGCCCGGGTCAGCGCGGCGGCGTCCACCGTCACATCGTCGGGCTGGCGCAGGGCAGCGCGGAAGTCCCGGCCCAGGGGATCGCTGGGGCCGAACCAGGCGTCAAAGCCGTCCTCGCGCAGCAGTTCCGCCGATTCCCTCAGCGCATCCACCTCGGTCTCCTCGACAGCCAGCGCGAGGCTACCGGTGTGTTCGACGGGTACCTCCAACCGCTCAGCGGTCTCGACCAGCCACTCTCGTCCTTCGACGGTGAGCGCCCAGACCTCCTGCGCCTCCTGACGGCCATAAGCAGAGATGGCCCAGTTGTAATGGCCGGCCAGTCCGGTGAGCACCATCCCGGCGCTGCGCCCGGTCGCGCCGCCCGCCACGCTCTGGGCCTCCAATACCGCCGTATCGAACCCCTCGCGAGCCAGGCGCGACGCTACTACCGCGCCCACCAGCCCCGCCCCGACGACGACCACGTCGCAGGTATCAACCCGCTTTTGCTCTTGTTCTGCCCACATCATCACTTCTTCTCCAATCGGAGTGCCTACTTCAGCACAGCCAATGCCTCTGCCGGCGTCAATGTCTCGACTACATCCGCTGCCCTGTCTCGCTGCTGCTTATCCCACGTGATCAGACGAGCCCCTTCCCGCTGCGCCAGCGCTGCGTAGATCGCGTCGCAACCGCGCAGGCGACACTCAGCAGCCAGCCGGCCCGCGAGGCCACTCAGCACCCGATCCACGGCGACGAACCGGTGGCCCGGCAGTTTCCGCAAGTGAGCGGCTGCGCGATAAGCAAACTCCGTGCTATCCAGACCCCGTGCGATGGCAGCCGCGACCTCTGGCACCAGAATCTCCGGGCATAGGACAGTCACCCTGTGGGCTGCCACAGCATCAAGCAGGCGCACACTTTCGAGGTGATGTGTCTCGTGCTGGTGCAGACGGCTTACGTATACGCTGGCGTCAATTACGAGGAGGAGCATCGGTTCACCGCCGCATCTCGCTCAGGAGTTCGACCGCCGACTTGTCTGACTGCCACTGTGCGCTGATTTCCTGGCTCAGCCGTTCGAGTTCATGCCAAGCCCGTTCGTCACTATCTGCGTCAACGACAGGAACGAGGCGGGCCACCGGCTGCCCCCGGTAGGTGACGACGTATTCGACGCGCTCCTCCCGCACCGCCCGGACGATCTCGCTGGTGCGGTTCTTCAGTTCACGAACACCGATCTCTGCCATCGCTGCTCCACCTTTCAGAAATGTAGCCGCACGTTGTGGCCACATTGTATCATGCTCTGGGAGGGCCGTCAAGCCACGCCAGATTTGAAGTTCAGCGACTTGCCTCGTGAGATCAGCAACTAACCTATCTTTTTGCTTTAGGTCGTTTTCCAACTGTGCGATTCTGTTCTCCTCAGTTGGGGAATCTGGGGTCAGCATCTGCGTACTGCAATCTCTGGAACCTTAACAACAACCGCCACCGGCTTGCCCGGTGGCGGCACAATGTGGAGACGATGTAAGGCCGCTCCGGACGGGAGCCGGCGCCGTGGATCATAGCCCCATCATCCTACAACCTGCTTTGCCGTTTTCATCGAGCACATCTCCGCGTACACCAACGTTGCGCTAAAATCGGTAGACATCACGACGGTGTCGCACCCAGTAGATCGTCACCTGGCGCAGGCTGTCGTCAATCTTGTACACCACGCGATAGCTGCCCACTCGGATGCGCCAACCCTCCTCACCCCTGCCCTTGAGTTTGCGAACACCCGGCGGACGGGGGTCCTCTTGCAATGCCAGGATAGCAGATGCCACCCGCTCACGCACATCGTGAGGGAGGCGACGGATGTCCCTTTCCGCCGACGCCTTGATCAGGACCTCGTACGCCAACGCTATTCCTCGCTGATCTCCTGCAGGAACTCAGTGAACGGACGCGCCGACTCATCGGCGCGCTCGCGAAGACTTGCCAGGTCCGCCAGATCTTCCAACTGAGCCATCAGATGCTCATACACCTGGTAGCCCAGGAGAACGGCCTTGGGACGTCCGTGTTGAGTGATGTAAACAGGCTCATCGCTCTCACCCGCGTGCTGGAGCAGACGAGCGGTATTTCGCCGGAGATCACTGATTGGTACGATTGTCACAGCCATTATCCACCTCATCGCGAGTATAACTGGCACTAATATACTCTTTTATCGGACGTTTGTCAACACCAAATATGTAGTCATATTCGGTACGTAGTGTCTCAATATTCGTAGCAACTACCGCCGATGAACTCCCGCAGGAGCGAGTCGGGCGGTATGGCTGAGTCGTCCTCGACCGGGGTGATAGACTTCAGGAGGCGGTACACGCGCCCGGCGCGCACACGCGCGTCCTCCCGCAGCGGATCGTCCTTGTACTGTCCGGCCCACTTCTCGAAGCGGCCGAACAGCCTGGCCCTCATGATGGGCAGTTCATACGGCAGGCCGCTGTTGACGATGTAGTCGGTCGTGTTGATGTAGGGGATGATGTTGCGCATCTCGCTCTTGCGAACATAGTGCCAGTGTTCCAACGTCTGCTGGGGATCGTAGGCACGGTGAACGGCATCGCGCACCATGCGGCGCATCAACCGCAGGTCCGTCCAGCGCACGAACCTTCCATCGGAACTTTTCATCTGCAGCAAGGTCTCAATGTACAGTTTGAACTTCAGTTCGTCGTCAATGGAGCGCGTCATACTAGCGTACAGGCCATGCAGGCTGTCAATGAGGATAACGTCATCCGGCCCGATCTGCATCGGGGTATGGTCGTCGTGTCGCCTGCCGGTCTTGAATTCGTAGAAGGGAACCCGTACCTCCTCCCCGGCGATCAAGCGCACCAGGTGCTCGTCGATAAGTTCCAGATCGAGGGCCTGGGGCGTCTCGAAGTCATAATCGCCGAACTCGTCCCTGGGGTGGAGTTCCAGGTCGAAGAAGTAATTGTCAACGGTGAGCGGAACCAGGTTGAGCCCCATCTTCTTCAACAGGTGGCTGAGTTTGACGGTCGTGGTCGTCTTGCCGGAGGAGGAAGGCCCGGCGACGACGACGATCTTCACCTGGTCCCGACGCTCCCTGATGATCTCGGAAGCGGTCGTGATGTCCTCAGTATAGGCCCGGTCGGTCTCCCGCACAATCTGAGGGAACTCTCCGCGCGCGATGCGCGCGTTCAAGCGTTCGACCGTGTGAAGGTCGTGGTCCACGGCCCAGTCCAGAACCTCCCACATCTTGTGCCAGGGGATGTTCTCGGAGGGATGGGCCGAGCGTCTGGCCCGCTCACGCCGGCGGCGGGCTCGTTCGTCGCGGTAGAGGATATACGCCTTGGACGTCTTGGCGTGACCGTTCTCAATCAGCACCTTCTCAACGATGTCCTGGATCTCCTCAATGGTGGGGATATGGTCAGGCAGCGTGGTCTCCTCCAGCATAGCCACGGCCTGGTCTGACAACCCCTCCGCGATGGCGCGATCGCGCCCGCCCACGGCCACCGCCGCCCGGTAGATGGCGTTGGTGATGCGTTCCTTGTTGAAAGGTACTACGGCACCCGTTCGCTTGACCACGCGTGTTATCTTCGCCATATCGTTCCTCCTCCAGCCTACTCCTCGATTGCCAGCCGAGCCCTGCGCCGCTCTCGCTCCCAGGCTGGCATCTCCGCCTCCTCCTTCTCGACCAGCACCGCCCGCAGTTCGAAGACCTGGTCCCGGAGGAGGGCCGCCTTCTCGAACTCCAGGTCTCGCGCGGCCGCCTTCATCTGCTTTTCCAACTCCCGGATCAGGCGGGCCAGTTCATCCCGGGGCAACTGCGCCAGGGCCAGCCCTGGTTCGCGGTCGGGGACAGTCTGTCTGCGCACCCGGGCGGTCAGGTCGCGAACTTCCTTGACAATGGTGGCAGGCACGATACTATGTTCTTCGTTGTACGCCACCTGAATCTTCCGCCGCCGATCCGTCTCCTCGATGGCCCGTTTCATCGAGTCCGTGATCCGGTCGGCGTACATGATGGCGGTGCCGTTGACGTGCCGTGCGGCCCGGCCGGTGGTCTGGATGAGGGCGGTGTCTGACCGTAAGAAGCCCGCCTTGTCGGCGTCCAGGATCGCCACCAGACTCACCTCCGGCAGGTCCAGCCCCTCCCGCAGCAAGTTGATCCCCACCACCACGTCGTACACCCCCAGCCGCAGGTCCCGCAGGATCTCAACCCGCTCGAGGGTCTGGACCTCGCTGTGCAAGTAATGCACTTTGATGTCCAGTTCACGCAAATAGCCGGCCAGGTCCTCGGCCATACGCTTAGTCAGCGTGGTGACCAGCACGCGCTCGCCCCGCGCCACCCGCTCGTTGATCTGCCCTACTAAATCGTCCACCTGCCCCTTCACCGGCTTGACGATGATCTGGGGGTCCACGATGCCGGTGGGGCGGATGATCTGCTGCACCACCTGCTGGCTTCTCTCCAGTTCGTAGGGGCCAGGGGTGGCGGAGGTGTAGAAGATCTGGTTGACGCGGGCTTCGAACTCCCCGAAGTCGAGGGGCCGGTTGTCCAGCGCCGAGGGGAGGCGGAAGCCGTACTCGACCAGCACCCCCTTGCGGCTGCGGTCGCCGTGGTACATGCCCCGTACCTGCGGGATCGTCATGTGCGACTCGTCCGCGACGAGCAGGTAGTCGGCCGGGAAGTAGTCCATCAGCGTCCACGGGGGCGATCCGGGTGGCCGTTGCTGCAGGTGGCGCGAGTAGTTCTCAATGCCGGGGCAATAGCCAATCTCGCGGATCATCTCGATATCGTACCGGGTACGCTGCTCCAACCGCTGGGCCTCCAGAAGTTTCCCCTCCGCCTTCAGTTCGGCCAACCGCGCCTCCAGTTCGGCCTCAATGTCGGCCAGTGCCTGTTCCCGCTTCTCCTCCGGAGTGATGAAGTGCCTGGCAGGAAAGATCTGCACCTCGTCCAATTCCGCCAGCACTTCACCGGTGAGGGGGTCAACCTCTGTGATGCGCTCAATCTCATCCCCCCAGAAGCCGACGCGGTAGGCGATCTCACCGTAGGCCGGCACCACTTCCAGCGTGTCGCCCCGCACGCGGAAGGCTCCGCGCTTCAACTGGAAGTCGTTCCGCTCGTAATAGATGCTGACCAGGTGGCGAAGGAGCCCGTCGCGGCGGTGGTGCTCTCCCCGCGCCAGTTTGACCACGACCCGCCCCCACTCCTGGGGATCGCCGATGGCGTAGATGCAGGAGACGGAGGCGACGATTATGCAATCGCGGCGAGAGAAAAGGGAGGTCGTGGCGGCCAGGCGCAACCGGTCAATCTCCTCGTTGATGCCGGCGTCCTTCTCAATGTACAGGTCATACCTGGGCAGGTAGGCCTCCGGTTGGTAATAGTCGTAGTACGACACGAAGTACTCGACAGCATTGTGGGGAAAGAACTCGTGGAACTCGGCGTAGAGTTGAGCAGCGAGGGTCTTGTTGTGAACAATGACGAGCGTAGACTTCTGCACCTGTTCGATGACTCTCGACACGACGTAGGTCTTTCCTGTGCCTGTCGCTCCCAGCAACGTCTGGTGTTTGTACCCCTTCTTGATGCCCTCGACCAGTTGCGCGATGGCCTCCGGCTGGTCGCCGGTAGGCTGAAACTCGGAGACGAGTTGGAACCTGGGCATGTTGCTCTCCTGTAGAACGTTCGATTATACATCAGGTCGGGACAGTGCGCCAGGTTTGATGGAGCGGCTGAATGGTGATGCCCATCACCAGCCCACTACCATAAACTACTGAGTATCTTTATCCCATTGACCGCAATTTCAAAAAATCTTATAATATAGTGAAGAGTAGAACAATCGTGAAGTTCATCACAAACCCCTCGTGCACCTGCATAATAGCGATCTGGCTGAGGAGGTAACAATAGATGTCTGAGATCAAACTCCTGACCACTGGACAGGCTGCCAGGTATTGTCACGTCTCCCAGGCAACCATCGTCAACTGGATCAAAAAAGACAAACTCAAGGCTTACACCACACCAGGCGGTCACCACCGCATCTTACTGTCCGATTTCCTGTCCTTTCTGGAGACCTACAAGATGCCTGTGGATTCCGCACTGACAGCGTCGTCTCGACCGCGGAACTGAGAACACTGCTCGAACTGAGACTGAATAGCGTGAGGGGCAAACAATGACCGAAGCGGCCAAAGTCCTTGTCGTGGACGACAGCGCGCTGCAGACGCGCATCGTTGGTGATGCATTGCGTACAGGTGGCTACCAGGTCAACGCGGCCAACGATGGCGAGGAGGCGTCGAGGGTGGTTACGAACTGGCAGCCCGATGCGATTGTCCTCGACGTGGTGATGCCTGGTTTGAGCGGCTACCAGGTCTGCCGGGCGCTGCGGCAAGAGAAGGCCACCGCTCACATCCCGGTGATCATGCTCACCACCAGGGGAGACATTGAGGCGAAGGTGGCTGGCTATGGCGAATGAAACCATCCTGATTGTCGAGGATAGTCTGCTCAGCCGCAAATTGGTGGAGACCGTCCTGCAGCCCCACGGCTATCGTCTGTTGGTTGCTGCGGACGGCGAGGAGGCGATCGAGGTTGCCACACGCGAGCAGCCGGATTTCATTCTGATGGATTTGCAACTGCCCAAAGTAAGCGGGTACGATGCCGCGCAGAGGTTAAAGTCGCAGCCGGAGACGGCGGACATCCCTATTGTGGCGCTCACCGCACACGCCATGGCGGAAGAGCGCGAGCGAGCGCTGGCGGCCGGCTGCGATGGCTATATCACTAAACCGATTGACACCCGCACTTTTCCGGGCCAGGTGAGGCAGTACCTGGACGCGCTAGAGGAGAGATGATGAGGGCTCGGTCGGAGACCTCGCCCAACAACTCGGGGGTTCGGCAAGGTCTCCTGACCGCCGCCGTGGAGCTCGGTCAGAGACCTCGCCCAACAAGTCGGGGTTCGGCAAGGTCTCCTGACCGCCGCCGTGGGGCTCGGTCGGAGACCTCGCCCAACAACTCGGGGGTTCGGCAAGGTCTCCTGACCGCCGCCGTGGAGCTCGGTCAGAGACCCTCGCCCAACAAGTCGGGGGTTCGGCAAGGTCTCCTGACCGCCGCCGTGGAGCTCGGTCAGAGACCCTCGCCCAACAAGTCGGGGGTTCGGCAAGGTCTCCTGACCGCCGCCGTGGAGCTCGGTCAGAGACCTCGCCCAACAAGTCGGGGTTCGGCAAGGTCTCCTGACCGCCGCCGTGGGGCTCGGTCAGAGACCCTCGCCCAACAAGTCGGGGTTCGGCAAGGTCTCCTGACCGCCGCCGTGGAGGACAAATGGCACGCTACCGAATTGTTCAAGAATATGCTCTCTACTTCGTCACCTTCAGTGTCGTCGAGTGGTTGCCTGTTTTCATCGCTGAGGAACCTTGTTGCATTGTCACCGACAGCCTCAATTTCTGCCATAAACGTAAGCATCTGCGGATCAATACCTATGTGATTATGCCCACTCATCTTCACGCCATCCTGTTCGATGAGGACTTTGACACCGACCGCTTACGACAGACGCTGGCAGACCTGCGTAAGTATACGGGCCGGCAGCTTACCGACCACTGCGTCTCTCAAATGCCGGCGTGTTTTGCCAGTACGTTACGGAATGCGGCCGGGAAGGACCGCCAACATCGCTTCTGGCAGGCCGGCACGCATCCTGAAGCGATTTACACTCGGGCTTTCTGGCGACAGAAGTCCGGCTACATTCACGACAACCCATGCCGAAAGGGACTGGTGCGAGAAGCGCGCCATTGGCGTTTCTCGTCTGCTGCGTATTGGTTGGAGGGAGGCGAGTCCGAGGTCATTCTAACGCCAGTGGAATGGTAGAAGAGGGCTCGGTCAGAGACCTTCGCCCAACAAGTCGGGGGTTCGGCAAGGTCTCCCGACCGCCGCCGTGGGAGAAACTGTTCGGCAAGGTCTCCTGACCGCTGCCGTGGTAGGAACTGTTCGGCAAGGTCTCCTGACCGCTGCCGTGGGGCTCGGTCGGAGACCTCGCCCAACAAGGGTCGGAGACCTCGCCCAACGGAGGAGGAGAAGATTTCGCCCGACGGAGACACAGATTGATAGAAACTTCCGGTAGCAAATACCGGCCGGGGAGTAAATGTCATGTCTAAATCCAAAGCCATCCGCATCCTCTATATGGAAGACGATCCAGGATCGGCACGTCTTTTCCAGAAGAGGCTGGAACAAGCCGGCTACGTCGTAGACATCGCCCGCGACGGTGAAGAGAGTCTGGCCATGTACGAGACAGGCTCCTACGACGTAGTGGCCGTGGACCAGACGATGCCCGTCCATGACGGGCTGGAGGTGCTTCGTTTTCTGGCTTCCCGAGGTCCGCTGCCACCCACGATCATGGTCACCGGCACCGGTAACGAGCAGATCGCGGTGGAGGCGATGAAACTTGGCACGAGCGATTACATCGTCAAGGACGTGGAGGGGGAGTACCTCAAATTGCTGCCCTCTGCGATTGAGCGGGCTCTCCGCCAGCAGCGGCTTGCTGAAGAGGAGCAGCGGGCGGAGCGCTTGCTGCAAGCGCTGAACCAGGCGGCTCTGGCTATGGGGCAGGCCCTGACACCGGAAGAGATATTCGCTGCAGTTGCCGAAGAGTTCAAGACGCTCGATCTATCCTGTGTGATTTTCCTCACAGACGAGAGCCAGACCAGGCTGTTCCCCAGGTATTTGGGCTACGCGGCCAGAGCGATCAAGGCGGCCGAGAAACTGGTGGGCCTTAAGACAGAGGACTTCTCCATGCCTGTCGAAACTGTAGACCTGTACAGAGAGGTGGTCTGGGAGAGGAATACCGTCTTTCTGGAGAATGCGGAAGAGGCAACACGGCAGATATTACCTGAGCCCGTCAAAAGGTTCGCCGGGCAAATGGTTAGAATGTTGAGAATCCCGAGAGCCATCGCCGTCCCTCTCATCGTGGAGGATAAGGTCATCGGTGTGCTCTCGGTGCAGTCGGATGATCTGACCGAAAACGACGTACCGGCGATCACCGCCTTCGCCCACCAGATGGCCGCCGCCTGGCGCAAGGGTACGTTGATGCAGAAGTTGGAGAGGAGTCTCACCGAGCGCAAGCGGGCAGAGTCAAAACTACAAGAGGCCGAGCGTCGTTTCCAGACTCTGCTGGACAACGTAAGGCTGGTCACCGTGGGCCTGGATCAGGAAGGTAACGTAGCCTATGCCAACCCCCATCTCCTGGAACTGGCGGGGTACACGCTCGACGAGGTGCTGGGGAAGGATTGGTTCCAGACCTTCATCCCGGAAAGAGATCATCCTGCAGTGGGCACGGTGTTCAGCGAGATCCTGGAGGCTGGGATTCATCCCCACTACGAGAACCCCATTCTAACCAGGGAGGGCGAAGAACGGCTGATCGCCTGGAACAACACGCTGCTATTGGACGAGAGTGGGAATCCGGTGGGCACAATGAGCATCGGTGAGGATATCACCGAGCGCAAGCGGGCGGAGGAGGCGCTGCGGGAGAGCGAGGAGAAATATCGAACCATTCTCGAGAACATCGAAGACGGCTATTTCGAAGTTGACATTGCCGGAAACTTTACGTTTTTCAACGATTCGTTGTGCAAGCTCCTTGGATATCCCAAAGATGAATTGATGGGCATGAATAACCGAGGGTACATGGACGACGAGGACGCCAGTGAAGTGTATCAAACCTTCAATACGGTCTACCGAACAAGGAAACCGGCTGAAGTATTCGATTGGGAGGTCATCAGAAAAGACGGGACCAAGAGGTTCGTTGAGGCGTCTGTGTCTCTGATAAGAGATCCCACAGGCGAGCCTGTTGGGTTCCGGGGTGTTATCCGCGATATCACCGCGCGCAAGCGGGCGGAGGAGGCGCTGCGGGAGAGCGAGGAGAAATATCGAACCATTCTCGAGAACATCGAAGACGGCTATTTCGAAGTTGACATTGCCGGAAACTTTACGTTTTTCAACGATTCGTTGTGCAAGCTCCTTGGATATCCCAAAGATGAATTGATGGGCATGAATAACCGAGGGTACATGGACGACGAGGACGCCAGTGAAGTGTATCAAACCTTCAATACGGTCTACCGAACAAGGAAACCGGCTGAAGTATTCGATTGGGAGGTCATCAGAAAAGACGGGACCAAGAGGTTCGTTGAGGCGTCTGTATCTCTGATAAGAGATCCCACAGGCAAGCATGTTGGGTTCCGGGGTGTTGTCCGCGACATCACCGAGCGCAAGCGGACAGAGGAGGATATCCGGCAACGGACGACCCAGTTGGAGGCGCTGCAGCAGGTGGGACTGGAACTCACCGCCCAGTTGAACCTGGATGCGCTTCTCCGCTCTATCGTCTCGCGGGCCATCGAACTGCTGGGGGGTACTACGGGAGGCATTGACCTCTACCAGCCGGAGCGGGATGTGCTGGAGTGGACTGCGTCCATCAGCCCCAATCCGGTGCCCGGCAATCCGGTCATCCGCCGGGGTGAGGGTCTCTCCGGCAAGGTCTGGGAGACCGGCAAGCCGCTCATCGTGGACGATTACCAGCATTGGGAGGGACAGGCCGCTGTCTATAAGGACTACCCCTTCGCGGCCATCGTCGGCGTGCCGGTCCGCTGGGGCGACAAGTTCTTGGGCGTCTTGCAGGTGCACGCCGCCCCGCCGCGTACCTTCACCCCAGCCGACGCCGAACTGCTGAGTCTGCTCGCCACTCAGGCCGCCATCGCCATCCGCAACGTACGGATGTACGAGGCGGAACAGAAACGAGTCACCCAGTTGACCGTGGTCAACCAGGTGGCCCGGCAGGCCGCCTCGATCTTGGACCCAGACCGGCTTCTACAGGAGATCGTCGCTGCCATTCAGCGAGGCTTCGAGTACCATACCGTGTCCCTCTTCCTGCTCGATGAAGCGGCCAGCGAGATGGAGAGGGTGGCTATGTCTGGCGGCTTCAAGGACGTGGCGGCGGAAGAATACCGCCAGGCGGTGGGGGTGGGGATGATCGGTTGGACAGCCGAGACCGGCCAGCCGCTCCTGTCCAACGACGTGAGCCAGGAACCGCGCTACATCCCCGGCTTCCTGGAAGAGACGTCGGCAGGGTCAGAGTTGTGCGTGCCGCTCAGACTGGCCGGCCGGGTCATCGGCGTGCTCGACGTTCAGGACACCCAATTGAACGCCTTCGACGAGACAGACCTCACAGCCATGGAGACCCTGGCGGATCAGATCGCCGTGGCCATAGAGAACGCGCGGCTGTACGAGCAGGCGCAGCAAGAATTGACCGAGCGCAAGCGGGCGGAGGAGGCATTGCGAGTCAGTGAAGAGCGGTTTGCCCTGGCCGTGCGCGGTTCGAATGACGGGTTATGGGACTGGGATATTCAAAACAACTCGCTCTACTGGTCTCCGCGTTTCAAGGAGTTGCTTGGATATGCTGATGATGAACTCGAGGTTGACTTTGACACGTTTGAATCACACCTGCATCCAGACGACAGAGAGCACACGGGGGCAGCAATAGAAGCTCACTTGAAGGATCGAGGGCTATACGACGTGGAGCAGCGACTACGCACCAAATCGGGCGAGTATCGTTGGTTCCGTGCCAGGGGACAGGCACTTTGGGACGAGGCCGGAAATCCCGTTCGCATGATTGGCTTCACCACCGATATGACCGAGCGCAAGCGGGCGGAGGCGGAAATCTCACGCCGCAACCGGGAACTGGCCGCGCTCAACTCGGTGGCCGAGGCCCTGTCCACTTCGCTCGAGTTGCAGGACATCCTGGACCGGGCTCTCTCACGCACCGTCCAGGCGCTGGGCTTCGCGGGCGGCCTGGTCGCTCTGGCCGATGAATGCACGGGCGATCTGGTGCTTTTCAGTTACACGGATTTGCCACGGCCCTTCGTCGAACATCTGGAAACCCATGG
This sequence comes from uncultured Anaerolineales bacterium, assembly GCA_964385635.1. Classification (GTDB taxonomy): domain Bacteria; phylum Chloroflexota; class Anaerolineae; order B4-G1; family B4-G1; genus CAYLPU01. The sequence goes on along the minus strand of CAYLPU010000013.1, from coordinate 34,550 downwards.
CTTGAGTGGCTCGTTGTGCGAGTTCGTGTACCGGGAAGGGAAGATCCTGGGGCTGGGGGACCTGCACGAAGATGCACCGGTGGAAGTGAGCAGGCTGTTGAAGGCGGGGTTGCAGTCCTACATGGGTGCACCGATTGTCCATAAAGATCGCGCTCTGGGCACCTTCTGCCTGTTCGGCACTGCGCCCCACCCCGTTTCTGAGGCCGACTACGCGCTTCTGACCGCCATCGGCCAGCAGATCGGCGTGGCGCTGGAGAACGGTCGGCTGTACGAGCAGGCCCGCCAGCGGGTGCGCGAACTGCAGTTACTCCACGAAGTGGGGACGGCCGCCGCCTCTGGCGTGCGCCTGGAGGAGACCCTGCAGGCCACAGTGAAGGCCCTGGCTGCCGAGTTAGGAGACCTCCATGTGGGGATTGCGCTATTGGATCAAGAGAGCGGCGTATTATACCAGAAGGCTGCTATCGGCTATCTCCCAGACGGAATGCATGGTCTGCGCATTCCATCTGGAAAAGGAATCACCGATTGGGTGGTACAGCACGGCGAGCCTGCCCTGGTGCCCGACGTGCGGCTGGACCCCCGCTATTACGAAGAGATCCCTGATATCCGTTCCGAACTATGCGTCCCCCTGGTCGCAGGCTCACAAGTTATCGGCGTCCTCAACGTCGAGAGCCCTCAACCCAACACCTTCACGGACGATGACCAGCGGCTGCTGAGCACGCTGGCCAGCAACCTGGCTGTGCTCATTGAACAGGCCCGGTTGTTCGAGGAGACCCAGCGTCGAGTGCGCGAACTGCAGTTACTCCACGAAGTGGGGATGGCCGCCGCCTCTGGCGTGCGCCTGGAGGAGACCCTGCAGGCCGCAGCGGTTGCCCTGGCCTCCCAGTTAGAGAGCACGCACGTCGCACTCATGCTGCTGGAGCCAGAGAGCGGTTTGTTGCACATGGAGGCCAGTGTTGGCTATCCACCGGATGCGATCAAGAATCTGCGCCTGCAACTGGGCGAGGGGATCACCGGCTGGGTGGCACAGCACGGCGAGCCTGCCCTGGTGCCCGACGTGCGCCTGGACCCCCGCTACGTCGAAGGGGTCCCCGACGTCCGCTCCGAACTGTGCGTTCCCATGCGCATCGGCCGGTCGGTCATCGGCGTCCTCAACGTCGAGAGCCCTCAACCCAACGCCTTCACGGACGACGACCAGAGGCTATTGAACACATTGGCCAGTAACCTGGCTGTGCTCGTGGAGCGGGCCCGGTTGTTCGAGGAGGTGGAGGCGGTCGGGATCGAGTTGCAGCAGCGGGCGGAGGCGCTGGAGGAGGCCAACGTCCGCTTGCAGGAACTAGACCGGCTCAAGAGCCAGTTCCTCGCCAACATGAGCCACGAACTCCGCACCCCGCTCAACTCTGTCATCGGCTTCTCCGAGGTGCTGATTGATGGGTTTGTGGGCCAGGTAACCCCTGATCAAAAGGAATGCTTAGAAAACATCCGCTCCAGCGGACACCATCTCCTGTCCCTGATCAACGACATCCTCGACCTCTCCAAGATCGAGGCCGGGCGTATGGAACTGGAGCAGACGGCTTTTGACGTGACGGGGCTGCTGGCGGAAGTGCAGATGACGGTTGCGCCGATGATCCAAAAGAAGTCGCAGGTGCTGACGATAGAACAGGCCGATGATTTGCCGCCACTGACTGCCGACCGGTTCCGGGTCAAGCAGGTGTTGCTCAACCTGCTCAGCAACAGTTATAAGTTCACCCCTGTCGAGGGGCACATCACCCTCTCCTGCTGCCTGGCCGACCCGGCCACGATGCTCTTCTCCATAGCGGACACCGGCATCGGGATCAAGCCGGAGGATCAGGAGATCGTCTTTGAGGAGTTCCGCCAGGCAGATGGCTCGGCAGCGCGGGAGATGACAGGCACCGGGCTGGGGTTGGCCATCAGCAAGCGGCTGATCGAGATGCACGGAGGCCGCATCTGGGTCGAAAGCGAGTATGGGCACGGGGCGACCTTCTCAATCTTGCTTCCGCTCGCCGGCCCACCGGCTGCAGAACCGGATGCGGCTGGAGAAACTGCGCCGCCTTCGGGCAACAAGACGGTGCTGGTGGTCGAGGATGATCATCAATTCAGCGATCTCCTGGCCTTCTACCTGCGTCAGGAGGGCTACACACCCGTTCCGCACTACAACGGCGTGGGTGTGCTGGATCGGGCCCATGAGTTGAGACCCGCCTTCATCACGCTTGACATCATGCTCCCCGATCAAGACGGTTGGGAGGTGCTACGTGCCCTCAAGTCAGACCCACAGACCAAGGACATCCCGGTGCTGATCATTTCGGCGCTGGAAGACGGTGAGTTGGCGTTCAGCCTGGGAGCGGTGGATTACTTGATCAAACCGATACGGCGGGAGGACCTGCACAGGCTGCTTGACCGGCTGGCAGCGCCTGACCCCCTCACACGGCACGTCACCGTCCTGGCTGTGGACGACGACCCCGGGGTGATCAAGTTGCTGCAGCAAATGCTACCGGCTGAGAGTTACACGTTGCTCGCGGCATACGACGGCAAGCAGGGACTGACCTTAGCCCGCGGTGAGCACCCCGACGTGATCCTGCTGGACTTGCTGATGCCGGGGATGAGCGGCTTTGAGGTGCTGGAGAAACTCCGGGCCGACGCCGAAACAGTGGACATCCCGGTCATCGTGCTAACTGCCAAGGACGTGAGCGCAGAGGAACGCGAACTTCTCGACGGTCACATTCAGGGGCTGATGCGCAAGAGCGGGCTCACTCCGCAATCTATACTGGCGCAACTGCGTCGCCTGGAGGCACTACGACAGTGAAATAATTATAGCAGGAGTAGGGGCGAGTCTGAGACTCGCCCCTACCGCCCCCCATATCAGTGAAGGTGTTGTACGATGGATCTATCAGCCTATCAGACGATTTACGTCACAGAAGCAGGACAGTGCCTGGAGGAATTGCAACGGCAACTGGCACGGCTCGAAGCCGGTGGCCTCGATCCCGGGGGGACAGAGGCAGCCTATCGTGCCGCCCACACGCTCAAGGGCGACTCGGACACGATGGGCTACGATGAATTGACCGCCCTGGCCCGTGAGATTGAAGACCCACTCAAGAGGGCAGCGCAGGAAGGGCTCCCGCTGCCGGCCGACTTTGCCGTCACTCTCAGGGCGGCCCTCAGCCGCCTGGAGGAGGCACTGGCCTCTATGAGATAGCCGGTCCCGCGTGTGGATGTCCAGGTCCATCTGACGGCTCTTTACAATTGCACCACGTATGTTACAATAGCGTTCACTATGAGCGAGCCGCGCCTGCTGCTGGCTTCCCAATCCCCTCGCCGCCGCGAATTGCTGGCGCTGCTGGGGCTGCCCTTCGAGGTCACCGTGGCGAACGTGGCCGAGGTCCCCCGGTCGGGTGAGCCGCCAGCCGCGCTGGTCACCCGGCTGAGCCAGGCCAAGGCCCGCGCCGCCTGCTCTGAGCGAGGCCGAAGAGGCGCCGCATGTGCCGAAACGATCGTCATCACCTGTGATACTGTCGTCGCGCTGGACGGTGCACTCCTGGGCAAGCCGCGCGACGCGGCCGAGGCGACCACGATGCTGCGCCGCCTGCGTGGGCGACACCACGCCGTATATAGCGCCGTCACCCTGCTGGAGACAGCCACCGGCCACGCATTGACCGACGTAGCCGAAACCCGGCTGGCGATGCGCGCCTACAGCGACGCTGAAATCGCCGCTTACGTCGCCAGTGGCGACCCTTTGGACAAGGCCGGCGCTTACGCTATCCAGCATCCCGGCTTTCATCCTGTTGCCGAGGTACAGGGTTGTTACGCCAACGTGATGGGGCTTCCCCTCTGCCATCTTACCCGCTACCTGCGCGCCTGGGGAGTCGAGCCGCCCCGCGACGTGCCCGTTGCCTGCCAGGCCAACACCGGCCACCGCTGCACAGTCCACATGACCAATGACGAATGACGAATGACGAATGACGAATGACGAATAACAAGTTTCGAAAACCAAATCCGTTATCTGCAATCCGTTATCCGCAATCCATAGTCCGTTATCTACAATCCGTTATCCTGACCGTGCTCCTACTGGCGGGCTGCAGCAGTCCCCCGCCCATCAGACCAACTAACCAACCAACCATCCCTCCAACCATCCAACCAACCAACACCCCCCTGCCGCCCTCTCCCGACGCGACCGCCACCGCTTTCCTGGACGCCTGGCAGATGGGCGACTACGCGACGATGTACGCCCGCCTCTCCCCTGCTGTCCGGGCTGGTATGGACGCCGAGAGTTTCGCCCAGCGTTACCAGGGTGCTATGGCCAATGGTACCGTGATCACTGTCACCACGCGCCTCCAGTCCACACTGGAGGAGGGGGAGCATGCCTACGTCTCCTTCCGGCTGGGGTTGGACACCGCGCTGGTGGGCACGTTGATCACCGACACAGTTATGTCGCTCAGTTTGCACGAGGGGCAATGGTGGGTGGCCTGGGACGCGGGACTGATCTGGCCACAGTTGGCGGACGGGCATTACTTCCGCATGGAGTACACTACCCCCGTCCGCGCCAACATCTACGACCGCGCTGGACTGGGCCTGGCGACCGAAGGCATCATCGTCACCATTGGCGTCATCCCCGGCCAGATTGAGGATGAGAACGCACTCCTGGCGGCGTTGGTACTGGTCACAGGGCTGTCCCCGGATGAGCTACGCAGCCGGTACGCCGGCGCTCCCGCCGAATGGAAGGTGCCTGTCGCCGACATCCCCGCTGAGGTCAGCGTGGACCACAACGACCTGTTGGCCTCCATCCCCGGCATCTATCGGGACGAGAAGGATGGGCGCATCTATCCCCACGGCAGTGGAGCGCCGCACGTTATCGGCTGGGTGGCCCCCGTGCCGGCCGAGCGACTGGAGACCTACCGCGCCCAGGGCTACCGGGGCGACGAGTGGGTGGGCGTGTCGGGGCTGGAAGCCCAGGGAGAGGAGATCCTCGCCGGCCGGCACGGGGGCACGCTTACCGTCGTTACCTCGGCAGGGGAAAAGGTCGCCACGGTGGCAGAGCAGTCTGCCACACCCAGCCGTGCCATCTATACCACGTTCGACCGCGGCTTCCAGGAGCAGGTGCAGCAGATCCTGGGCGGTCGCAAGGGCGCTATCGTCGTGCTCGACGTACATAGCGGCGCTGTGCGGGCGCTGGTCAGCGGCCCTGGCTTCGACTCCAACATCTTCGTCGGACCGGCCGGCGTGATGGGTCGCTCCCAGATTCTGTCCGACCCCCGCCGCCCGCTCTTCAACCGCGCCACCCAGGGTACCTATCCCCTCGCCTCTGTCTTCAAGATTATCACGATAGCGGCGGCAATGGAGGAAGCGGGGATGGACCCGGATCATACCATCTTCCACTGCCCCGGTTACTGGGAGGGGTTGGGGCCGGCGTCCCGCAAGGGTTGCTGGAAAACGGATGGGCACGGCGAAATCAGCCTCAAAGACGGCCTGACGGCATCGTGTGACGTCGTGTTTTACGCCGTGGGGCAGACGCTCGACGGGGTGGGGCCAGATGTGCTCCCCCGCTTCGGGCGGGGCTTCGGGTTCGGTGAGCCGACAGGGCTGGAAGGGGTGCTCGAGGAGGGGGGGCTGATGCCCGATCCCACCTGGAAGGCCGACACTGTCGACGAAGCCTGGTGGGTGGGAGACACGATCAACATTTCCATCGGGCAGGGGTATTTGCTGGTGACGCCGCTGCAGGTGGCGCGCATGATAGCGGCGGTGGCCAACGGCGGCACGCTCTACCGCCCCTACATCATCGAGCGTATCAGCCCGGCTGGAGACACGCAGCCTGAGCAGGTGACCCAGCCCCAGGCTGTCGGCACGCTTCCGATCAGCCCGGAGCACCTGACGGCCATTCAGGAGGCACTGCTGGGTGTGACGACCAAGAGCATCGGGACCGCGCCTCATCGTTTCGCCGGGTTGAGCATCCCCGTCGCTGGCAAGACTGGCACGGCCGAGGTCGGCGGGCCAGACACCATTCCCCATTCCTGGTTTGCCGCCTACGCCCCGGCCGATAGCCCGGAGATCGCCATCGTCGTGCTAGTGGAGAACGCGGGTGAGGGCTCAAGCGTGGCCGCGCCGTTGGTACGCCAGGTCGTGGAAGCCTACTACGGCCTGCCTATTTCCCCGCTGCCACCCCAGGCGGAGGAGGGGTACGTGCCGCCCACGCCCACGCCCACGCCGCAGCCGTGAGTTTTTGCGCCTACTGGCTGTGATGCTATAATAGACTCCGCGTAGGATAGATTCCTACTGTCCTAGCGGCTCTGCCAGGCGCAGTCCGATGTAGGCCGGGCGGTAGGAGCCATCGGGTCGCAGCAGGCTATAGGCGGAGACTGGGTCTCCTGGTCCCCAGATAGCCGCCAGGTTCAGGTTCCACAGAAACATCGGCCCCACCCACAGCCGCTCGTCCCCCATCCGAAAGGCGCGCACGACGTAGTCTGACTGTTGGGCCTCGCTGACCTCCCGCGCGTACTCCCAGCCGGTCGTGTCCATCTGCCCCATCTCCTCAGTCGAAGACCAGCCGAATTCGGTAATCCAGATCTGATGTTCGGTGTCGCCGAAAGCGAGCATGATGGCGTGGTAATCCTCCAGTGTGTCACGGAAGAAGAAACTGGGGTGGCTGTTGTGACTGGAGGCAACGTGCCTGGTATCCTGCCAACTCTCGTCTGGCGGGTTGGCGAATCCGTAGGGGTGAGCGCCGATGCCGTCCACCCACTGGGCGACACCAGCCTCATACATCCCGCGCAGGAAGATGCGATCGTCAATCGCTTCCACGCCATCGTTGATACCGGTGACGGCCGGTGCGCCGCTGATGACCAGCCCGTCCGGGTCGGCGGCCCGCACGCCCGCGGCCCCTGCGGCGACTAGCGCGACGAAGCGGGCCGGGTCCAGGCGATCGCCCCGCCACTCGCGGGCCAGGTTGGGCTCGTTCCATAGTTCGTAGGCCGCCACACGGCCCCGGTAGCGGGTCGCCAGTTGTCCCATGAAGCGGCCAAATTCAGCGTAGTCGGCCGGGGGGCCGCTTTCCAGTTCGGAAGCGCGGGTCCAGTCGGGGGCGTGGGCCACGCTGAGCAGCAGTTTGAAGCCAAAGCCGTTGCACGCTTCCACGGCGCGGTCCAGCGGTTCCCACTCGAAGTTGTCTGGCCCGTGCTCAATGGCGTGCCATTCCACCTGTTGCTTGACCCACCCGACGCCCAATCCTTGCGCCCAGCGCAGGGTCTCCATCATATCGCCTGCGAAGAGGTGCACTTGCACACCGTAGCCGGGTTTAGGGACCGGGGGCGGTAGCGGTGTGGGGCTGGAGGGGGGTTGTTTGGTCAGCGCAAGTACCGTTGGGGGAGGCGTGGCGGTAGCGCGTAGGGGCGGGGTGACCCCGCCTCTGCCGATGCCTGGCAGGTAGATGGCGTACGGCGTCGGGTAGGGCGATGAAGTTGGGCCGGGGGTAGGAACTGGACGTCTGAGACAGCCGGCTAGTGCGATGGATAACAATGCGACGTAGGCGACCCATCTCAGGCTGTTGCGGAACAAGGTCTGCATCGTTGATCCATTGTAACTGCAAGCGCCAAGTTGTCAACCCAGGCAAGAGACATATCTTCTCAATATCTTGGGGCAAGGGCAGCGTAGGGCGGTTTTGCTAACCGCCACAGGGTCGGATAGCAAATCCGACCTACTTTCGCCCCAACTTTTTGAGAAGACACCAAGAGACATTTATTGACAGAAGAGCCAGATGCGGTTATACTGAGCGCACTTCAGTCTCGCAGGGGGCGGCGTGGTGAGCGGTGACAGTTTCCACAAGGGGCACGTGAAACGTGAATCGTAGATTCAATGCCTGATCTGCTCGACGGCCTGATCATCAAGGCACAGAGTGGTTTTTTCACCATTCACACCGATGCCGGTGATTTTGTCTGCCAGGTGCGGGGGCGGCTCAAGCAGAAGCGGCGCGACACCGACCTGGTGGCAGTCGGAGACCGGGTGCGCATCAGCCTGGCCGAAGACGGCAGCGGGATGATCGAAGAGATCGCCGCGCGGGAACGGGCGCTGGCGCGGCTGGCCCCGCTACCTCGTGGGCGCGGCTCCCGTCGCTGGGATCGGGATGGCTACCTGGCCGAACGGGAGCAGGTCATCGTCGCTAACCCCGATCAGGCGATCTTTGTCTTCTCCTGCGCGGAACCTCCCCCAAATCTACGTATGCTCGACCGGTTGCTGGTGGGAACCGAGATACAGCATATCCCTGCCGTCGTGTGCGTCAACAAGATTGACCTGGCGGGTTCCCAGAAAGCACGAACGCTCTTCGGTATTTACCAGGAGATCGGCTACCCGGTGCTCTACACCAGCGCTGTCACCGGTGAGGGAGTGGACGAACTACGCGACACGCTGCAGGGGAAACTTTCGGCGCTCGTGGGCCCATCCGGCGCGGGCAAGACCAGCCTGCTCAACGCGATACAGCCTGGCCTGGGGCTACGGGTGCAGGACGTGAGCCGGGCCACCCGCAAGGGCCGCCATACCACCGTCGTGCCGCAACTCGTCCCGCTGGACGCGGGCGGATGGGTGGCCGACACACCTGGCATCCGCGCCCTGGCCCTGTTCGACGTGGACCCGGAGGAGTTAGACGCCTACTTCCCCGACATCGCCCCGCTGGTAGCCCACTGCAAGTTCTCCGACTGCACTCACACCGTAGAGCCAGGCTGCGCGGTCATGCAGGCGGTGGAGGAGCGACGGGTGAGCCAGCATCGGTACGAGAGTTACGTGCGGCTGCGGGAGGAACACCAGAAACTAGCGGATATGTATTGGTGGGGGATACAGTGACGAGCGACGAATGGCAAGTCGGGTTGTGATGCGTGATGTGTGAAACGTGCGACGGACTTGTTCAAGATCCAGTGCTTGACACTGGCGCGTTTCTCGTTATACTGTGTGGCGACCGGTAGTGCGGGTAAAGCCCGCGCTGATATTTTGACCACCATAACAAAGGAGTGCATGGCTACAGAGGAAACTCCGTGGCATAGCCGTACTGTTCAGGAAACGACCGAGGCTCTGGGAACCGACCCGGCGGCCGGGCTCACGGCCGCCGAAGCCGAGGTTTTTCTAACCCGATATGGCTCCAACGAACTGGTCGAGCGGCCCCGGCCCGGCTTCTGGCAGTTACTGCTGGGCCAGTTCGACAATTTCGTCGTCATTATGCTCATCGTCGCCGCTGTCATCTCCCTCCTGCTGGGGGAGGTGATAGAGGCCAGCGCGATCATGACCATCGTTGTCCTCAACGCCGTGCTGGGCGTGGTTCAGGAGAGCAAGGCGGAGGAAGCGCTGGCGGCGCTCAAAAAGATGGCTGCCCCCGATGCACACGTGCTGCGGGATGGCCACCGCATCACCATCCCGGCCCGTGAACTCGTGCCGGGCGATATCGTGTTCATCGGAACCGGTAACTACATCCCGGCCGATCTGCGCCTCGTCGAGAGCGTCAACCTCAGAATTGACGAAGCGTCGCTCACAGGCGAATCGATGCCGGTGGAGAAAATCGCCGACGTGGTATTATCGGAGAACGTGCCCCTGGGTGATCAGATCAACAGTGCCTTTATGGGCACCACGGTCACCTACGGGCGAGGGGCAGGCATCGTCGCCGCCACCGGAATGCAGACACAGATCGGCCTCATCGCTGAGATGATCCAATCCTACGAAAAGGAAGCCACGCCTCTCCAGCGCCGCCTGGACCAACTGGGCCGCTGGCTGGGCTGGGGTTCTATGGCCATCTGTGGCCTTGTCTTCATTGAGGCGATTGTCCAGAATACCGCCTTGTCTATCATTTCCAGCCAGGGGCTGATTCCCTACCTGGTGCAGACCAGGCAGCAGCTCGTGGACCTGTTTATCATCGCGGTCAGCCTGGCGATCGCCGCCGTCCCGGAGGGGCTGCCGGCCGTCGTCACCATTTGCCTGGCGTTGGGAATGCGCGAGATGGTGCGGCGCAATGCCCTCATCCGCCGCCTGCCAGCGGTGGAGACGCTCGGCAGTGCCACCGTCATCTGCTCCGATAAGACCGGCACCCTGACCCAGAACAAGATGATGGCCGTGCGGCTCTACGTGGCGAACCTGCGGCTGGATGTGAGCGGCGCGGGGTATCAGCCCGAGGGCGCGTTCGATAACTACGGGGAGCCGGCCGACCCGCGCGATAACACCGCAATGATGGCGCTGCTTACCGGGGGCTTGCTTTGCTCCGACGCTCGACTGGAACCACCCTCATCCCCCCCACCGGGGGGGAATGAGGAAGGGGAAGGCAGTCAACGATATCGCATGGTGGGTGACCCGACGGAAGGGGCGCTGGTGGTGGCAGCGGCTAAAGCCGGCCTGTGGCGCGACGAGGTCGAAAAACGGCTGCCCCGTGTGGCCGAAGTGCCCTTCGATAGCGAACGCAAACGCATGAGCACCATCCACCGCCTGGAGGACAAGAAGCCGGGGGAGGGCGACGGTCCCGAATACGTCGCCTACGTCAAGGGTGCACCCGACGTGATGCTACCTTTCTGCGACAGTATCCTGGAGGATGGCGCAGACGTGCCGCTCACGACAGGTCGGCGCCAGCACATCGAGAATACCATCCGCGATCTAGGACGGGAGGGGCTGCGCGTACTGGCCGTGGCCTATCGTCACCTGGACTGGCTCCCCGAGCAGGCGAACGCCGACGAGATTGAGAAAGGCTTGACGCTGATCGGTCTGATGGCGATGATAGACCCGGCTCGACCGGAAGTCAAGCCAGCGATAGAGAAAGCGCGGCAGGCGGGCATCCGCAGCATGATGATCACCGGCGACTATCCCGACACTGCCCGTGCTGTCGCGCAGGAGATCGGCCTGCTACGGCCCGGCGGCGAGGTGATCACCGGCACAGAGTTGAACGACATCTCCGACGAGCAACTGGTTGAGCGCATAGAAGATGTGGACGTCTTCGCTCGCGTCTCCCCCCAACACAAGGTGCGCATCGTCGAGGCGCTCCAGGCGCGGGATCACGTGGTGGCCATGACCGGCGATGGTGTCAACGACGCGCCGGCTCTCAAGCGTGCCTCTATCGGCGTGGCGATGGGCATCACCGGCACCGACGTGTCCAAGGAGACAGCAGACATGGTGCTCACCGATGACAACTACGCCTCCATCGTCTCGGCCATTGAGCAGGGACGCATCATCTACTCCAACATCCGCAAGTTTGTGTACTACCTGCTCTCGTGCAACATGGCCGAGATTATGGTCATTTTCCTGGCTACTCTGGCTGGTTCGCCACCGCCGCTGACCGCCATCCAGTTATTATGGCTCAACCTGCTCACCGATGGAGCACCGGCGCTGGCGTTGGGATTGGAGAAAGGCGATCCGGACATCATGGAGCAGCCGCCACGTCCCGCGCGCGAGCCGATCATCAACCGTCTGATGGTTGTCGGCATGGCCGTGCAGACTGTTGCCATCACCGCGGTCGTGTTGGCTGCTTACTACATCGGCTGGGCCTGGGACCCGTCGAGCGGGGCGCTGGCACAGACAATGGCCTTCGTCACACTTTCGGCCTCAGAACTGGTGCGGGCTTACACCGCCCGCTCAGAGCGCGCCTCCCTGTTCCACTTGGGCGTCTTTGGCAACAAGTACATGCAGTATGCCGTGCTGCTCTCCATAGTCCTGCTGCTCGGCGTGATCTACGTCCCCTTCGTCCAGTCCATCTTCGGCACGGTGCCGCTGGGGGCACGGGAATGGACCGTCGTCCTGCCGCTGCTGCTGGTCCCCGCCGTCGCCGCTGAAATCACCAAGGCCATCGTGCGCTTGCGCGCCCGCCAGCGTGCGCCCGCGGTCGCGGTGTAGAGACCTCCTCTGTTCATGAGAAATGGGCGGGGCCGCTATAGAGCGCAGCGGGCCCCGCCCAAGTCCTTCTGGTCACACGACCTTATACTACCAGCGGTGGTTATGTGAGCAGGCGAACAGCAGCCAGGGTGAAGATCTTGGCTGCCTCGACCATTTTCTGTACCTCCACGTATTCGTTCGGTTGGTGCGCCAGCCCCGCCTCTCCCGGTCCACAGATGATCATGGGAGCCTTGAACACCGGCGCAAACACCACCCCGTCGGTGTAGTAGTTCACACCCTTAGGCACAGGCCGCTCACCCGTCACCTCGGCCACCACGTCGTAAAAGCGCTGAACGACTGGCTCAAGCGCTGAGGTTGCCACCGGCGCACGGTCATTGACCACTTCGACCGAGGCACGGAATCCCGGCAACCGCCGGCCCAGATCGGCGACGAGTTCCTCCACCTGACGCGCGATGGCTCCGTGGTCCTGCCCAGGCACGGTGCGTTGGTCTATCGTCACCTCGCACTGGTCTGGTACCACATTGGTCTTTACCCCACCGGCGATGGTGTCCACGCTGCACGTGAAGTCACCCAGTAGAGGATGCTTCTCATACGGGACAGCCAGCGAATCCAGTTCGCCCAAGAGCGCTACCATCATCATGATGGCGTTCTGGCCCAGGTGCGGCATTGAGCCGTGGGCAGTCTTGCCGTGCGTGGTGACCTTCAGCCAGAAAGCGCCCTTCTCGGCTATATAGACGTCGTTGTGGCTCGGCTCAGCGACGATCACCGCCTGTATAGGGGCTATGTCAGGGCGGGAGGCTAACGCCGTAGCGCCCAACTGTTCGCCCTCCTCACCAGCGGTAAAGGCCAGGATGATATCCCCTTTCAGAGGGAAGTTGGCGGCTGCCAGAGCCTTTATCGCCGCGATTATGGACGCGTTGCCGCCTTTCATGTCCGAGGAACCGCGTCCCCAGAGCCTGCCCTCGACCACCTCGCCCCCGAAGGGATCGTGTAGCCATTCCGCAGCCCCGATCGGCACAACGTCCAGATGGCCGGTGTACAGAAGGGGTGTCACCTCGCCGCTGCCCTTCAGCCGGGCCAACACACTGGCCCGGGTTGGGGTATGCGATACTACTTCAACGGTCAGGCCCGCTTCGCGAAGGACATCAGCCACGTACTCGGCGATCTCAAGTTCGTCACCAGGTGGGTTGACGCTCTTGAAGCGCACCATATCGCGGCATAGGTTCACTACCTCGGTCTCTTCTATTCGGCTCAAGAGGTCTTCGTAGCCTGCTTGTGCCATCTCTTAGTCCCCTCCCCCGCCAGGTGCGATGCCGCGCCACTTATAGAGCGCATACCCGAACAGGATGGTGCCGAAGACAGCGATGGGGATGGTGAAGTAGGCTTTCCAGCCCAGCATGAGCGGTATCCCCGCGATGATCAGCGCTGGCAGCGCGTAGATCGGCCCGCGCAGGGCGAACTGACCGAACACTGCTCCCCATATCGCCGGCAGCAGATACGCCTTGAACGCTTCCGTCAGCCACGACGGGAATTGGGCGGTGACCCACCCACCTGTCAGTGTGCCAAGGAAGACGCCAATGACGCCGACCAGGACGGAGACGGCGATGCCGATAGCGGCAATCGCCGCGCCTTTCCTGGTGCCCTCCGGGACACCAGCAACGGCCTGGGCTACGGCTGCGCAGGGCAACCGCAGGTTCGATACGTTGCCGGTTGTCATAGACATGTAGTTCCCGGCATCCCCGTAGACGGGGTAGTAACTGATGGGCTCGATGAAGAAGAACGGCACGGCATAAGTCAAGGCCAGCGCCATGCCCGCCCCTATCGCCTCCCAGGGTGCGAAAGTGCCGTAGAGGAGATAGAGCAGTATTGGGGGCAGGAACATGCCCAAACTGACTCCTATGCATGTCCAGAAGCCTACCTTGTGAACGGGTTTCACATACTCTTCCTCGAACACCTTGAGTTCGATATCAACAAAACCTTCTTTTTCGGCTGCCATTTCTTGTCCCTCCTTAAGTAGCACCAGCAAACAGGTGCGCAATGTACATACCGGCGAACATGGCTATTCCAAGCGCCCACTCTTTCAGGCGCGGCTTGTTTATCCATTCGGCCAATTTGAAGAGGAAGGCCGATATTACTCCACCAGCGACTACGGCCACGAGTTTGCCGCCTCCTGCCTTCATGTTGTTGGCGGCGTAGTAGCCGAAAATGCCGAGCGTGGAGCAAATGGTGACGACCCCCAGAAAGCGTATGTCGCCTCCTGCGATCTTCTCCCGGGCTTTTCCGAGATAGGGGGTGAAGAAAGCGGCCCCAAGCGACCAGCCGATGCATGAGATGTTCGCGACGAAGATGGCGGTAGCGAAGCCGACCATGTTGAAGCTGTCGGTGCCGAACTCTTGACCGGCGCCGATGGCAGAATTGGATGCCTGCACCAGTTCGGTGAAGACGGAGCCGACTCCCACACCCTCACGCTGCCAGGTATAGCCGGGGCTGATGGATATGACGAGAGCCATCATGACGAAGATCTCCGCCATGATCGGCCCAATTGCGGTGATGAGGGCCCCGCGCGCTATGGCGCTGATGTCCTCCTGCTTGTAGCCTCCGTGCTTCTGCAAGATTCGGCTGCCCAGCCGTAGGAAGTACCAGGCCTGAAACATGCCAATTCCCGCCTGTATGAACCCACAGATCCAAATCCAGGGCGCGTTAGCGATGATTTTCCAGTCCATTCCTTTATCCCTCCTTAAATAAAACTGTCGCGGCGGGCGACGTTCAGATCACTCCTATCCCGCCTGTTCCAAGTATCATCACAACAAACCTGGTCACAACATATCAATCCGCAGTGGGCATCACCTCCCTTACTTTGGGCTACTGGCTTCGTTGTCCACTTAATGGTATGGCTTCTGCTTACCACCTCCTTTCCGCGGATGGTCCTTGCTCAAGGCTCAAGGTCTCACCCCACAAATCCGCGTTGAACCAAAATACCCTTGTACTTCTTCATCACCACAACGACATCCTGAGTGGAAGTCTCCCTAATGGGGAACAGTCCCCTCAGGAAGCGGTGACACGTACTTCTTACCTTCAGTCTTCTTCTCAAACTCATCACGAGCGGCCTTTAGAATGTCTGGCTTTGTCTCAAGGTCTAAGACAGCGAGCGCCATAGCCTTGGCAGCAAGCATCATGCCCTTGAAGCCAATGCTTGAACCAGCAAATGCGACGTTCTGCCAGCTATGCACAGGAGTTCCGAGGGCTTGACAACATGTAGTAACCTGTGCCGTCGGGGTAATGTAGCTCACATCGCTTACATCAGTGGAGGCCGGCAGCACCTCGCCTTTATCGAAAGGATCTACTATCCTGTCACAGAGGGGATCTCCTACCTCTTCCCTGGTCAACCCATAGGACCTTAAGATATTCTCTACGGCACCAGGGGGAAGAGTCGCCTGTAACTGCTTCGCAAAATCCTTCTCCTCATCAGTGAACTGGAGAGGGCCAACCTGTTTCAATTTCTCCAACAGCAGTTCACCAAGCCTGTCATTTGGCAACATGTCGTAACCGCCGGTCAAGAAATCTACCTCAAAAGTTGTGCCAGTCATTAAGGCTGCACCTTTTGCTATATCGAGCATCCTTGAATAGATACCCTCAACTTGCTCTCTAAGTGGAGCACGCACGTAGTACCACACCTGAGCGAAAGGAGGTACGACATTTGGTGCCTCGCCCCCATTTGTTATCACGCAGTGGATGCGCGCCTTTTCGACAATGTGCTCGCGCAGGTAGTTTACGCCAACGTCCATCAGTTGCACCCCATCTAGAGCGCTGCGCCCCGCCTCTGGAGCCGCCGACGCATGTGCCGCTACACCGTGGAAATTCACCTTGAACGAATTCATAGCAAGAGATGAGCAACTCCATACTGTATTGGCATAGAACGGATGCCAGCCTATGGCTGCATCGAGATCGTCGAAGACCCCAGCCCTGGCCATGAAGATCTTTCCAATCATTGTCTCTTCAGCAGGACAGCCATAGTACCTGATTGTTCCTTTGATCGTATCTTCTTCCATTGCCTCTTTGACTGCCAATGCAGCGCCGAGACTTGCCACACCAAAGAGATTATGGCCACAGCCGTGCCCTGGGGCTCCTTCCTCTATGGGTTCTTTGGTAGCAGATACTTTCTGAGAGAGCCCGGGTAAGGCGTCATACTCTCCCAGGATGCCAATTACGGGTTTCCCCTCCCCCCAGGATGCCACAAAGGCTGTAGGCATCTGGGCAACACCCCCGTTGACTGAGAATCCGGCTTTCTCAAGCACGTCTGCGATCAGTCTGGACGCATAGAACTCTTGCAATCCAACCTCAGGATGATCCCAGATGTCCTTTGCCAGCCTTGCAAGCCTGTCCCTGTTTGCATCCAAATAGTTCAAAACGGTCTTTTCTAAACCCATTTCTCTGCCTCCTCACCTGGTCCGATTGCTTGTCATTCGGCGTCGGTTAGATCGGTCGAATAGAGTTTCTCTGCCGGTGCCAGCCGGAAGTTCGCTGGAGAAAGAATCGGAGAACTGGAATTGAGGGCTGGGCCGATGAGGATACAGCGACTTGTTGCTTGGAGTTGGCGACCGGCACATTGAGATGGCAGCCCATCTCCTGGGCCATCTTGAGAGGATTCGACGGATTTTCTCCGCCGTAGTACCACCGTGCCTGGCCAGGGCGCGACCACGGAAGAACCCACTCCCCGGCCGATGTCGTGCAGTGCAATCAGCATGGATGACTCTCTTGGCCCGCACGTACGATGAAATGAGAACCGCTATACAGAATATCGCTACCAGTATATAGACGTTGCGACCGAAGAAAGAGATGTCTCGAAGGGCTCGTGCCCGAGCCCTTAGTATGCTGTGTTATCTGCTGTTTGATGACTGGACCTGTTCGGACTGACGGTGAACCCCTGGACGAGTTGGTGTCTCCAGTTGGTTGTCAGTCTTCAGGCATTCAGGTTTTAAGGAAATCAGGTCTGGTCGAATCGTAGCGGTCACTGGCTTCCGGGTCGTCTGTGAGGAGTTCCAGGTACTCTCGCACACCACACCTGTCCCAGTCCCCGGCTGCAAGGTGGGCGTTGATGTAGTTGGTCGGCATGGGGTGGCTGCCTACGACCACGGGAAGTCCAACATAGTGCTCAATGTATTGAACAAAATCTTCCAGATAGGGGCAGGGTGGATATCCGGCCAGGAATCCCGACGCCAGGACGATCTCCTCCGCACCATACTTCTTCATCTCAGCCGGAGCAAACTCCAGGCGTTCGCCGGGACATCCGCCGCAGGTGATGAATCCAACAACTTCCAGAGGTTCGTCCTTGGGGTACTTCTTGAAGGCGCCTGTCCGTTCTCGAATAGCTATGAAGCACTTGCCACCAGTACACGTTCTGTTCCTGTCGCAGATGATGATGCCAATTTTAGCCATTGAGAGTTTCCTTCATGTCAGGCATCCTACAACAACGAGCCGATTCTACCACATTTATGTGTCAGTGTCAAGCATTATTGCGCTGGCGCTGGAGACACCCACTGCTGTGGCAACGGGTTACCGGTTGCAGAAAACCGCCGAGGTGACGCTCACAGCCGCACCTCCACGCGGGCTGCCTTCTCCACCCGCAGCGGGAGCGCCCATAGCCTCGGCCCGCGGGACGTCGGGCGAATCGCTTCCCCATCGCGGGTAACCTGGCGCGGCCCAGCAGGGAGCCACAACAGCACCTCACCTTCGGCTACGCGGCCCAGTTCCAGAGTGAAGCGCAGTCGAGCGCCCTCACACTCCCATTCCACCACCTCGCCGCCCTGCGTGATGTGGAAGGTCGTGGCGACCAGGTGGGGCTCCTCGCGCACCGGCCGCACCGCCAGGCAATGGCTGCCGTGGGCCGGGACGTGGCGCAGCACCAGATGACCGCCCTCGACGCGGTAGTAGCGGTGCCGCCAGAAATCGTGGGCGTGGTAGGGACGAGACGGGTCAAGCCCCAGCCGCGCCAGGTCGAGCATCCGGTCGGCGGGCTCATCCGACCAGTTGAAGAGGCCAACCACCAGCCACTCCTCCCAGGGCTTCTGCATACGCAGCACGTACAACTCCGGCATCTCCCGTTCCAGCAGGTCGAGCGGCTGAGCGCCGTTCAGGACCTCCCCCCTGGAAGGAGGCGGGAAGAGCGCGGCAGCCACTTCCCGTCGCCCTGGAGTCAGGCGCGGCAGGTCGTCGGAGATGACTAACTGCCCGCCGCTCAACCCGATGACGGTGGCCTGTGCTTGCACCTCGTCGCGGGTGAGGGCAGTGTCCTGATCACGGACCAGCAGGTTCTCGGGGTCGTTGATCCACCAGCGGCGGTGCATCCAACTGCGGTTGAGCACGTTGCGCAGGGAGTTGCGCAGCGCCGGGAGGCTGGGGTCGGAGCGAAAGAGGCCCAGTTGCAGGCCGAAGTACTGCGGATTCCAGTGCGGGCCGGTGTCCGGGCCGATACGCAGACAATCCAGCAGGCCAATGGCAGGCCCCAGCGGGCAGCCACAGCCCAGCAGGAATACATCGTCGCCAGCAGCCTCGCGTATGGTGGCGAGCGCCCCACGCAGCGCCTGAGCGCGAGTTCTCGTGGGGTCGTGCCGCACGCCGGGCAGCGCCGCCGCGTAGAGGAAGTCCAGCTTGAGATAACGATAACCCCACCGGTGCACCGCTGTGTCAATTAGTTCCTGCAGGTAGTCTCGCACCTCTGGATGGGTGGGGTCGAGCCCACGTCCGATGAACTTCCACACCAGGCCGCCGGAGACGGGCCGCCCACGCCGGTCGCGCAGTATCCAGTGGGGGTGCCTGTGCGCCAGACGGCAGCCTTCCCAGACCAGCAACGGGCTGAGCCATAACCCTGGCACGCGGTTCGCAGCCTGTATCTGCTCCGCCAGCCAGCCCAGGTCATGGGGGAATTCCGGCTTGCGGTCAAGCCAGTCGCCCCAGGCCGGTTCGTATCCCTGGTCCAGTTGCACCAGATCAATGGGCAGCGTCTCGCCGAGGGCCTGGATACGGTCCAGGTTGGAGAGCACGTCGGCTTCAGTGACTTTCTGATAGAAGTAGTACCAACTCGACCAGCCAGGTGGGGGGTGAGGCGGCACGCGGGCCTGCATCTGCCGTGCCGTCGCCTCGGCGTAGTCGGCGAGAGGATTGAGGGCGGGCAGGGAGACGAACTGGAGGTACGCCCACTCGGAGGCCAGTTCCGCGCCGGGAGGGAGTTCCACACCGTCGCACTGGGCGTGCAGCGCGATCGCCGTCCGTCCTGGCGCGCAGGACGCCTCGACCGCTCCGAACTGGTCGGCAGTGGAGACGAAGCCGGCGACGAGAGCGCGTCTGGCCCCCACGTCGGCCAACACCCCTACCAACTCGCTCCAGAAGTGGCCCGGCGTGCGGGGGAAGGGAGTAGCAGCATTATAGAGCAGGGGTGCGGCGAGCGGGCGAGTGAGCGGGTGCGGCCGCACGTCCCGTTGGTCCGCCCGGCGCAGGCCAGCGTAGGACCACGACTGCCAGCCGTTCTTGAGAAAGACTGACGGGCCCGACCCCAGGTGCAGGTCGCCTGGGTTGCTCCAGAACGGGGTCAGTCGTTCGACGATGATTGAGCGCGGGCCGTGGTTGGAGAGAATGACCCGGAGCAGGAGAAAGGGATAGCCCTCGTATGTTTGGGCCAACAGCGTCAGGCCCAGGCCAGCGGGTCCCGGCCCATAATGCGCCCGCAGTCGCTCTCCACACCCGTGTACGTCCTCGACTGCTTCTGTTCCCCAGACCGCCAGAGGGAGATCGACCGTGGTTATAGTCAGTGGATGGCCATCCACGCGGCAGGTACCGCTGGCGAAACCCTCCAACCGTACACCGGCCGCCTCCAAACGTAAGCAGTCTCGCTTGTAGTCATAACTGAATTCAGATTCCATTATCGGTCTTTTGCTCATTGTTCATTGACTTTGTGATGCCCAGCGCCTGATTTGCAATTTTATCGCATCTCATGGTAAAATACAAGTAGCGTAGGTTGCCCAATCGACATTGAAGCCTTCGTAGCACCACACAAATCTGGATAGATGAGGAGAGGCTAGAATGTTTAGACAAAGAATACAGGCTAAGTACGATGAGTTGACTCCCAGTTTCCGTAAGCTCGCTGATTTCATCCTGCAGCAGGAACTGAATGTCGCTTTCATGACCGCCACGGAGCTGGCCCACCGTATGGGGGTGGACGCGGCCACCGTCGTCCGCTTCGCTCAGACCCTCGGCTATTCGGGCTTCCGGGAGTTAATCAAGGAAGTGCAACGGGTCGTCAAGACGGAACTAACAGCCTCCTACAGTGTTGCCCTGGAAGCCCAGGACGATGTCGGGCTCTTCCGCAGCCTCCTGGAGAACGAGCGACACAACCTGTCGCTGGCACAGGCCCGGCTGACGGAGCAGGCCAACACCATCCTGCCCGCGCTCCTGGACGCCCAGCGCATCTGGGTCGTGGGCCAGGGCAGTACCGCCCACCTGGCTGCTCTCTGCGCCTCCGCTCTGAGAGAGATCGGGCTGCCAGCCGTGCCCATCGCGCCCGACCCGCTGGAGGCCGCAGAGAATCTCAAGGGGGCTGGCGCTGGTGACCTGGTGATCGGCTTCTCCCTGACCGGTATGGACCTGGATGTGGCCAATGCTGTCGGCTTTGCGCGCCAGCGTGAGGCGAAGACCATCGTGTTCAGCGGTTCCGCGATCTCGGCGGCGGCCCTGGCGGCCGAGACGACGATCATCTGTCCTGGGCCCACGCAGACGCACGTGCCCTCCTTCACCGGCCTGGCCGCTATGATCGTCGTGCTCGTCGGGGCCTTCGCGGCCCGCCACCCTGAAAAGGCGGCGGCGATGACGGCGGACCTCCAGCAGAGTTACCGTGAGTTACTGGTGCTCCAGGCCCGCAGTTCGTCGGAGGTGAACGTTGAGGAACTGTGGCGTGAGTTCTGACGCAGTGCGTTCTCTGAGGAGTGCGGGAGGATGAGCACGGTCTTAAGTGCGAAGGCTCGGCTATCTCAGCCGGGCCTTTAGCCTGGGGGGAACTCCATACAGAGAGATCATGTCCAAAGACCATATCCTCGCCATTGACTACGGTACTCAATCGGTGCGAGCGCTCATTTTCGACCTGCGCGGCAACCTGGTTCACAAGGTCCGCGTGCCCGTCGAACCCTACTTCTCCGAAAAGCCCGGCTGGGCCGAGCAGCACACCACGCATTTCTGGGACAACCTCTGTGCCGCCTGCCAGCAACTCTGGCAAGAAAGTCCCGTCCCCAAAGAGGCGCTGGCGGGTGTGGCCCTCACCACCCAGCGGGCGACGATGGTCAACGTGGACGAGCGCGGCGAGCCGCTGCGCCCGACCATCGTCTGGCTCGACCAACGCCGCACCGAGGGGCTGTCACCGGTGGGCGGGCTGTGGGGGCTGGCCTTCCGTCTCAGTGGGATGACTGAGACAGCCGCCTATCTCCAGGCAGAGGCAGAGGCCAACTGGGTCCGCACCTTCCAGCCGGAAATCTGGGAGCGCACCCATAAGTATCTGTTCCTCTCCGGCTACCTGACGTACAGGCTGGTGAGCCGCTTCGTGGACAGCGTGGGCTGCCAGGTGGGGTACGTGCCCTTTGACTACAAGCGGCTGACCTGGGCAAAGAAGTCGGACTGGAAGTGGCAGGCGCTGCCGATGGACGAGCGTTTGTTGCCCGACCTGATCCCGCCCACCGAGGTGTTGGGCGAGATCACCTCCCAGGCCACCGAAGAGACCGGCATCCCGGCTGGTCTCCCACTCATCGCCGCCGCCGCCGACAAAGCGTGCGAGGTAATCGGGGCGGGGTGTCTTGCGCCAGACGTCGCCTGTCTCTCCTACGGCACCACGGCCACCGTCAACACCACCAGCCGTTGTTACGTCGAAGTCATTCCCCTCATTCCACCCTATCCCAGCGCCGTTCCCGGAGCCTACAACCTGGAGATTTCGGTCTACCGGGGCTACTGGATGGTCAGTTGGTTCAAGCAGGAGTTCGGCCTGCGGGAGGAGCAACTGGCCCGCGAGCGGGGCTGCGAGCCGGAGTGCCTGTTCGACGAATTGGTTGAGGCGGTGCCGCCGGGCTCAATGGGGCTGACGCTGCAGCCCTACTGGTCGCCGGGGCTCAAGTCCCCAGGGCCGGAGGCCAAGGGCGCCATCGTTGGCTTCGGCGACGTACACACCCGCGCCCACATCTACCGCGCCATTCTGGAAGGGCTGGCCTACGCGCTGCGAGAGGGGTTAGAGCGGACGCAGAAGCGGCTGCGGGCACGCGCGACCGAGGTGCGCGTCTCCGGCGGCGGTTCGCAGTCGGACGCCGCGATGCAGATCACCGCCGACGTCTTCAACCTGCCAGCCAGCCGCCCCCACGTTTACGAGACCTCCGGGTTGGGGGCGGCGATG
Source organism: uncultured Anaerolineales bacterium (assembly GCA_964385635.1). GTDB lineage: Bacteria > Chloroflexota > Anaerolineae > B4-G1 > B4-G1 > CAYLPU01. Next base: position 12,277 of record CAYLPU010000013.1, on the reverse strand, counting down.
GACGTGGCGGTTGGCCTGGGATTGCACTCCGATTTCGAGACTGCTGTGGCGGAGATGACCCGGGTAAGCCGCACTTTCCTGCCCCGCCCCGAGGTACACGAGGTCTACGAGGGGCTGTACCGGCGAGTCTACCGGCAGATGTACCGGCGACTGCGGCCGCTCTACGAGGAGATTCGCCGCATCACGGGGTATCCGCCGAGGTAGGAGCAGCCACTCCGCTGAGCGAGTTTACCCCACGAATCCGCGTTGACCCCTTCTTTATTCCTCGCGCCCGCCATCTTGCTGCCGTGACTTCACGGCGGCGACAGCCACGACTGCCATCAATTTTAGCGTTCCCAGAGCGGCCAAGAGAGCAAGCACCAAAGCCCTGTCAGTCTCAGACATTTTTGACTCCCTTCTTTCGGTCTGATCTCTTTCGTTGTCACCTCAAGCAATAGGGGATCGGCTGCTCCTTGCTCTTTACAGTGTCGACCGCGTACTGTGACTGACACGGGGACGTTTTCTCTGTTGGGGGATTCCACCAAGAGATTACTTTGCACCCCTATACCGGTCTCTGATCGACGTAGAGACAAAAGGCCGCCCAGACTCTAACTGGACGGCACCAATAGTCGGCGATGTCCTGACCGTCGAGAACCTTTGGAAGGTTCCCCACCAGCCAGCAGCAAAGCCCAGGCACAGCCCGCCCATTCTGGCCTCACCTAACTACGCACGCTTCTTTACCTTTTACCAGTACTTGTTGGCAGCGCACCTCCTTACCTGAGAACCACTATTCCACGCTCAAGAACAGTATACTCGTTCTCGAAAGCCGTGTCAATGGGGCATTGACCCATATTGACTTTCCAATCGTCCCATATTGGCCTTCCCATCACCCCATGTTACTATGGGGCCGTTGTTGCACCCATGTGGGTGCAGGTGGCGTCTCTCTTTGATGAGAGTGGTGAGTTTTGCTGAAGCGTGCATAAGACGGAAAACTCTGCTATAATGGGGCGCACTCCGGCGACGCAACGCTCAATAACATGGAGGTTTCACAGATGAGATTCCCGCGCCGCAGTGGCATCCTGCTGCACCCCACGTCGCTCCCCGGCCGGTTCGGCATCGGCGACCTGGGCGATGCAGCCTACCGGTTTGTGGACTTTCTGGCGGCAGCCGGCCAATCCTACTGGCAGGTGTTGCCCCTGAGTCCCACCGGCTATGGCGATTCCCCCTACCAGACCCTCTCCGCCTTTGCCGGCAACCCGATGCTCATCAGCCCTGAAAAGATGGTGGAGATCGGTCACCTCTCGGAAGCGGACCTGGAGGACGCGCCCGCCTTCCCCGACGACCGGGTGGATTTCGGGCCAGTTATCCGCTACAAGACAGGCTTGCTGGACCAAGCCTTTGCCAACTTCCGGGCGCAGGCCCCTGCCAGGGGGCAAGCGGCCTTGGCCCGCTTTTGTGACGAGCAGGCTTTTTGGCTGGACGACTTCGCCCTGTTCATGGCCTTAAAAGAGGCTTACAATCTCCGCCCCTGGCACGAGTGGGAGCCGGAAGTCGCCACCCGGCAGCCGGAACCGCTGGCCCGCTGGCGGGAGTCGCTGGCCGAAGAAATCGAAAATCAGAAATACCGACAATGGTTGTTCTTTGAGCAATGGTTGGCTGTCAAACGGTACGCCAACGAGCGGGGTGTCCGTTTCGTCGGCGACATCCCTATCTTTGTCTCAATGGACAGTGCCGACGTCTGGGCCAACCCTCACCTGCTCCACCTCGACGAGAGACTCCGGCCGACAGTCGTCTCCGGCGTGCCTCCCGACTATTTCAGCGAGACAGGGCAACTCTGGGGCCACCCCCTCTACCGCTGGGAGGTAATGGCCCAGGATGGGTATGGTTGGTGGATCGCCCGTTTTCGCATGGCCTTCACCCAGGCCGACGTAGTACGTATTGACCACTTTCGGGGTTTTTACAACTATTGGGAAGTCCCGGCGGGGGAAAAAACGGCTGTCAACGGACGCTGGTTGTACGGCCCCGGCGCCGACCTGTTCCACGCCGTCACCGCCGCGCTGGACGAAGTGGTGATCATCGCCGAAGACCTGGGCGATTTCGACGCCGAATCGCGGGCCGGTGTGGACGCCATACAGACGGAGTTCGGCTACCCTGGCATGAAAGTGCTCCAGTTCGCTTTCGGTGCTGGCCCGACCGGTACCTTCCTACCCCACAACTTCACCCCCGACTGTGTGGTGTACACCGGCACCCACGACAACGACACGACCGTCGGCTGGTACCAGGCCACCTCCACAGAAGCGGAGCGGGACTATGCCCGCAAGTATCTGGGCAGCGACGGTTCGGACATCGCCTGGGACCTGATCCGGCTGGCGTGGGCAACGGTCGCCAACACGGCCATCACGACCGTTCAAGACCTGCTGAGCCTGGGGCACGAAGCGCGGATGAACACACCCGGCACTGCCGGCCCGCCCAACTGGTGCTGGCGTCTCTTGCCCGGCGCGCTGACCGACGAGGGCGCAGCGCGGCTCCTGGAACTGACCGCGGTCTACGGGCGGACGTTCTGAGCATTGTGCAAGAAACAAGCAGCATCCCAGCCCATCGCGCGACGGCGGTATTGTGAGCAGGGCTGAAATTGATTGCGCCCCTGCGTGAACGTGGTACAATAGCCACGCACACAGCGCGAGGAGGAACACGATGGCATCTGAGAGCACGGTTACGCCTACAGTTGAGATTGTTGCCCCTGCTACGGCACCGCCACTGGTCAAGCAAGCATGGCCTCCTGAACAGGGCGAGTGGACATACGAGGACTGGCTGCGTCTGCCCGATGATGGTTTCCGCTACGAAGTATTGAACGGAGAATTGCACATGACACCACCACCGACCATAGGTCATCAGAACGCAGTTACGAAGCTGACCACCCGGATGTACGATTTCGCCAGACAAGCCGGTATGGGTATCGTCCTGGTCTCTCCTGTCGGCGTGCGGCTGCCGGGCCAGCCGGTGCCGGTGCAGCCAGACATCGTCTTCGTCCGCGCCGACCGCCGTGACATCATCGGCGAGGATTACGTGGAAGGCGCACCCGACCTGGTGGTGGAAGTCCTCTCACCGTCCAATTGGCTCTACGACCGGCGGGAGAAACTGCTGGCTTATCAGCAGGCCGGCGTGCCGGAATACTGGATTGTGGATTACCGCGCCCATACGATCGAGGTACGGGTACTGGAAGGAGGAAGATACACCCTGCTGGAAGAGTCACGGAGCGGAGAGGCGGCCCGCTCACAAGTTCTTACTGGCTTTGAGATCGCTGTGGACGACCTGTTCGAGATGTAGCGAGTGTACCGTTGCTTCGCAGCCCATTCTTCTGGATCGCTATAGCGCTCATCGCAGCCGGCATCGCGCTGACGGCAATGTTGGGCGTGTTATACTGGCTAGTCGCGGGGTTTGTCGCGGCTGTCCTGACATTTGTCGTCGTTTTCCTGAGCGCGGCTTACGCCGTCGGACGTGCTGAGCCACCGCAGGTGCCCCGCCTGCGAAAAGTCCCTCGCTCCGAGTGTGTCTCCGTCATCTACGACTGTGACCTGGCGATGGGCCACCCCTTCCGAGACGTGGGCGCCGGGTTGGCGTTGCTTTATCTTCTGGGTGAGACCCGTGTCAACCTTCTCTGCGTCACAACCACCTACGGCAACGGCCCGACGAGGATGACCACTCGCACGACCCGCCGCCTGCTGGACCGCCTGGGGTACGACGACGTCGCCACGCTGCCCGGCGCGGCCGGCCCCGACGAGGAGCCGGAGACAAATCGCGCTGCCCGGCATCTGAAGGAAATCGTCAGCACACAGCCCGGTGAAATCGTCCTCATCGCTACCGGTAGTATGACCAACCTCAAGCACGCCGCTGCACTCGATCCAGATTTCTTCAAGAAACTACGTGGCCTCCACCTGATGGGCGGCATGACCCAGCCCTTGGTCTGGAACGAACGCCGGGTGGCGGAACTCAACTTCTCGCTCGACCCGGAGGCGGCCTATCTGGCCATCCACGCCGACTGCCCTGTCACCATCGCCACTGGCCAGGCCGGTCTGACCGCTATCTTCCGCAGCCCGCAGTTCGCCGCGCTCCAGGCATTGCGCGACCCCATCTCGCGCCTCATCACCCGCAAGACTCGCTTTTGGTTCGCATTGATGCGGCTCTGGTTCCAGGATGGTGGGTTCGCGATGTGGGATTCGGTCGCCGTGCTCCCGCTCAGCCACCCGGAACTGTTCGAATACGAGCGGGTGCACGTCACCTCGACCCGCGACGACCTGCGCACCGGCCGGCTGGTAGTAGACCCCGACAGACGCGGGCCAGTGCGGCTGGTGCGTAGCGTGCGGGACTTCGATGGTTTTATCCTGGCGCACTTCGCCGCCTGGCGGCATCTCTGGCGGCGCGTCAGCGCACGCAGGAACAACCCTCGCGGTTGCCCTGGGAGGAGAAAAGGTAGTAAATGACACGTATCGTACTGGTTCGCCACGGTCAGACGGTCTGGAATCGGGAGGCACGCTTCCGGGGCCGGGCCGACGTGGAGTTGGACGAGTTTGGACTGCAGCAGGCGCAGGCGACCGGGCGCTACCTGGCCGCCCGCTGGCCGGTCGTCGCGACCTACGCCAGCCCGATGCGCCGCGCTAGGCAGACCGCCGAACCCATCGCCCGCGCCCAAGGGCTGGGCACCCACCCGCTGGAGGGGCTGATGGACATTGATTTCGGCGAGTTGCAGGGGATCTCGGTCGACGAGGTGAAGCAGCGCTACCCTGCGCTCTACCAGGCCTGGCTGGAGGTGCCCCACACGGTGCACTTCCCCGGCGGGGAGGGACTCGACGACGTGCGGAAGCGGGTACTGGGTGGTCTGGACGAGGTGGTCGCCCGCCACGCGGGACAGGCGGTTGCATTAGTCTCCCACACCGTCGTCAACCGCGTGCTGCTCTGCGCCGTGCTGGGGCTGGGTAACGAGCATTTCTGGCGGCTGCGGCAGGGGACTTGCGCGGTGAACGTCTTCGACGTCAAGGAGGATGGCACCTTCATCATCAGTCTGCTGAACGACACCTGCCACCTGCAGAACCTCTCCTGATAAGAGCCGTTCCGAAAACGTGCGCGACACACTCGCCGGCGGAACGTCACCACCTCCCAGGCTTGCAAGTGGGCCAGCACCACGAACGCCAGTTGTCGGGTCTCTCAAATCGTGACTGGCGCTCTTTTCGTGTGCTCACCCTGTTGTTAGCATTGGCCTTGATTCTGGGTGCTGCGCCGGCCACCCGTATTGCCGAGCCACTGTTCAATCCTCCATTGGCGACTGGCACATTGAGGCGGTGGACAGTTGACCCTCTCACATACCGCCGATGGCGGCCAGACCTGGCGGACTGCTCCATTTGCGTGGCCGGGCGGGATGGGGTAGAATTCAACGGCGAGTGGTTGGCGGTTGTTTTTTTGTGCTAGCAAGGATACGAGGAGGAAGGGTTTGGACCACCGAGAGCGACTCCTGCAGTACTCAAAGGAGGAATTGATAGGCTTTTTGGAGGATGCGGCCAAAAACTGGCTGGCTCACGACGGATTGTGGTTTCTGGCGGCCGAAGAGAAGTTCGGCATAGAAACCGCCATCGAAGTAGACCGGCGGGCATGGGAACGGTTCACCGTCATTGAGGCCAGACGCATCATGCGCCGTCTGGGGATTGAGACCGGCAGCGGCATCCCCGCGCTGAAGCAGGCGCTGGAGTACCGTCTCTACGCTTACCTAAACGTGCAGGAGACACTTGACGTGGACGAGCGCACCATTATCTTCCGTATGAACGAGTGCCGCGTGCAGACCGCGCGCAAGCGCAAGGGGCTGCCGGACTTCCCCTGCAAGCCGGTAGGTCTGGTGGAGTATGGCAATTTCGCCCGCACGATCGACCCCCGTTTCCGCACCCGCTGCATCGCCTGCCCGCCCGACCCCCACCCGGAGGAGTACTGGTGCGCCTGGGAGTTCACACTATGGGGATCTTGAGCGGGGAGCAGACAGGTGCGATGGATGCCCACATGGGATAAGGGAGGAAGCCATGACTCGGACAGCGTTTAACCCTCAGACACACGGTTTTGCATTCGTGAACAGTTGGGAGTTCGACGAAGAGGAGCGGCAGCGATTGCACGACCGCGTCGCCACCTATCTCACCTGGGGTGCCATCCTTGGGGCAGCCACGTTCGGGCCAGCCGGTGCGCTTCTCGTCCCCCTCGGCATCCGCGCCCTGCGCGAAGAGATGGAAAGCCACCTCGCCCCAGGATATGGCCTGTGTGGGGGGATGTGTTTTGCCGCGCTCGACTTCTACAAGGCCGGCCTCCCTGTTCCCAGGGGGCAGCATCCCAACGATCGACCCGCTCCCGGGACCCGCCTGCGTAGCTACATCTGGAAGCGCCAGTTGGACAGCCTGGTCAGCGATGGGGCCAGGTTCCTGGCCTGGCTGATCGCCTTGAACAATCTCCGCCAGTCCTGGCCCTTCAGGGGAGGAACTGCCCGGCTTCTGGCCTGGTCGAAAGAGGAATGGAAAACGCTGAAAGCGTGCGTGGACGCCGGTGAACCGGTTCCGATTGGGCTGGTGCGCGACACGAAGAACGTCTACGACAACCACCAGGTTCTGGCGATCGGTTATGACGAGACGGATGAGACACGCGGCACGATCTATCTGTACGATCCGAACTGCCCGGACAGAGAATCCACTATCGACATCGAATTTGGCGAGCAGTGGCTCGACGGCCGGGAGAGATGTCCTGCATCAGCACCGCTGCGGGGCTTCTTCGGCGAAGCCTACAAGTTCCATGATCCACAAGAGGTCATTGATTAGTAGGGGCGAGTCTGAGACTCGCCCCTACTTTCTTCTATCGCGACGGCGCTATTTCGTCACGAAGACGGTCTGCGTGGGATAGGCAAGTTCGATCCCCTCCTCTGCAAAGCGCCTGAAAATCTCCAGGTTGATCGCCTGCTGGGCATCTATGAAGACACTGTAGTCAGACGTCACCATATAGTAGACGATCTCAAAGTTCAGAGAAAAATCCCCATACGCCTTGAAGTGCGCCCGGCCGAAGCGCGTCTGAGGCTGGGCCTCGATGATCTCCTGCACAATCCCGGGGATCTCGACCAGTTTCTCGTAGGGTGTCTGGCAGGTCACGCCAAGCGTGAACAGCGCACGGCGCTCGTCCATGCGCCCATAGTTGCGGATGCGGCTGCTCAGCAGGTCGGAATTGGAGAAGACGAGTTGTTCTCCGGTGAGACTACGGACGCGCGTGCTCTTGAGGCCGATGTGCTCCACCGTGCCCGCGTACTCACCCACGGTGATGGAATCCCCGATGACAAAGGGCTTGTCCAAGACAATGGAAAGGGATGCGAACAAATCGCCCAGGATGTTCTGCACAGCGAGTGCGACGGCAATGCCGCCGATCCCCAGGCTGGCGATCAGCGCGGTCACCTCGACGCCGGGGATGTTGTCCAGTGCCAGGAGCACGGCCACCGTCCAGAGAATCCCCTTCCCGACGTAGCCCAACATGTTCACCGTCGTGGCGGCAGCGCAATCCTCCTCGACCTGCTCCTTCGCCGGCCGAGAAACCAGGTAATCAATCACACCGCTGCCCCACAGCGCAACCTGCACCCAGAACAGAGTCACCAGAACGGTGTGGATGCCAGATTCGACCGCGGGTAGCGTGAGGACAAGGGAGCCGGCGGCTATCGAAACCGCAACCAGGAACAGGTACCAGGTGCGGCCGAACAAGTTAACGACGAGATCGTCCATGTCCGTCTCGGTCTTTTTGACCCAGGCGAGCATCCCACGGGACAAAATGCGCTTCAAGACGATCAAGACCAGAAAGACAAATACTGCAACCGCCAGGGCCAGAAGCCAGGTCGCCAGTGTGTTTCCCCAGAGAGTTCGCTCTAGAATGTCCATAGCACCGCCTGCAGGACGTCGGTCAGGCTTTGTCGCAGATCAGTCGCGCCGATGTTTCGCTCCATAGCAAGGCCCTCCCAGAAGAATCCAAAGAGTCTGCAACCATTGTAAACCTTATACACTCCTCCGTCAAGTCACAGTTGACATACTTCCCATTTTGGGTACACTATCGTAGTGAAAGCCATCTTTACTTCGACTGGAGGTTACTACTCAGGGGTACTCAGATTTACCTTCCCGAAAGCTCCAACGGGCCGAGTTTTGTCAAGATTCTGGTCATGTGACAGATTTGGGTCTATCTGACAGTTAACTTTTAGCTTTCAGGAAGGTAGCCTGAGCAGTTACGACTGGAGACTGATTGGAGGACCAAACCGTGAAAGAACATCCATCTTTTGAAAAACTGGTCACACGTCTGGACGACCTGCTGGCCCCTTGCCTGGCGCAGGATTGGCCCAACCTGCCAGCGGACCGGGCCGAGGGGGTCTACGTGTACGGGCACGACGGGCGGCGCTACCTCGACTTCCTGGCTGGCTTCGGCGCTTGCAACGTGGGACACAACCACCCGCGCGTCGTGGCGGCTGCTCGCGAGGAGATGGAACGAATGGTCCACGCACCCGTCGGGGTGATCGCCCACGAGCCAGTGCTGCGGCTGGCATGGGAATTGGGGCGGATCACGCCCGGCCACGCTGACATGTTCTTCTTCGGCAACAGCGGGTCCGAGGCAGTCGAAGGGGCGCTCAAACTGGCCCGCTACGTGACGGGACGGCGCGGCATCATCGCCTTCCTAGGCGGGTTCCACGGGCGCACGCTGGGGACTACGACAGTCACCACCTCCAAGGCGCAGTATCGTACCGGGCACGGGCCGTTCCTGCCCGACGTGTACTTCGCCCGTTTTCCCTACCCCTATCGCTCATCTGCCCCCGACGAGGAGACGTGCGCGCGGGAAGCGCTGGAGGACATCGAGCGACTGTTCGAGCACGTCATCGCGCCCGAGGACGTGGCCGCCTTGCTGGTCGAGCCGATCCAGGGGGAGGGAGGCTACGTGGTGCCGCCGCGCAGTTGGCTGGTCGCGCTGCGCGAGATATGCAACCGGTACGATATCCTGCTCATCTTCGACGAGGTGCAGACCGGCTTCGGTCGCACCGGCGAGTGGTTCGCGGCCCAGGCGTTCGGCGTGGAGCCGGACGTGCTCTGCTTGGCCAAGGGCATCGCCAACGGCTTCCCGCTGGGCGCGACGGCGGCACGCCGGGAGATCATGGGCCGGTGGGGAGCAGCGTCGCACGGCACCACCTGCGGTGGCAGCCCCATCTCCTGCGCTGCGGCCCTGGCGACGTTGGACGTGATCCGCGAGGAGAACCTGCTGGAGGCCGCCCGCGTGCAGGGCGGCCTTATGCTGGAGGCACTGCGCGAGTTGCAGGCGGAATCGCCCATCGTCGGGGACACGCGAGGCGTGGGAATGATGATCGCCGTCGAGTTCATCAAGCCCGGCACCGACAAAGAGCCCAACCCCAAGGTCGTCCGCCGCGTCCTCGAACGTGCGCTCGAAGGCGGGCTGTTGCTCTACCCCTGCGGCCACTGGACCCAGACGATCCGCCTCATCCCCCCGCTGACCATCACCCGCGAGCAAATGGATGAAGGGCTGGCGATCTTCCGCCAGGCAGTGCTGGCCGAATCGGCCTAGAAGAGGCGTCGTTTTTGTCTCTGCTGAGGATTTGTGCTATACTCTATTTGTAACAGCGGAACAGCCTAAGGTTAAGGAGGTGTCCAAATGGCTCGCTCAACGATTGAAGTACCCTGGGACGTAGAGTTTCCCCAAACCTGCGCTCGCTGTACTGCCCCGGCCGCAAAGACGATGCGCATCCAGCGCCAGAGGCCATCGGCACAGAATTGGTTCCTCTGGTTCGGCTTCATTGGAGCAGCCATCGCTGGTGCAAAAAAAGGTGGCTCCTTGCGTTTCGAGATTCCCTACTGTGAGGATTGCCACCGACAAGACCGCATTCTCCTGTGGGCTACCTGGGCTGCGGCGCTGCTGGGTCTGTTGTTCCTATGTGGCTTCCCCACGCTTGCCGGCCAGCTCGAGGATGAGACGGCCGACGTGGTGGGCGCGCTAGGCATAATGTTGGGTGCACCAACCCTGCTCATCGCCGCGCCGGTGTTGGCGATTGTCCGCTCGGCCCACCGGGCGGTGCACATCAAGCGCGTTGATGAGCGCAGCGAGAGCATCCGCCTGGCCTTCCGCAGCCAGCCCTACTTCGAACGGTTCCGGCAGCACAACCTGGAGCGGATCGTATCCTTTGTGCTGCGCCATGGCAAGCAACTGCCCATCCCACCGGATCAGGCCATCGCGGTCGTCAGTCGGAGCATTGACGAGCAGGAGCCGCGCTCGCCGGACAGTCTCAAGGGTTATTTCGAGCGCGGGCAATTGTACTTGCAGGCCAGGATGTACGACTACGCCCTCGCCGACCTGGACTGGGTGGTCGGGGTGACCGGCTTCGAGAATCCGTACTTCCTGGAGGCGCAGTTCTTCCGCGGCCAGGTGCACATGCAACTGGGCAACAGCATGCAGGCCCAAACCGACCTGGAGAACTACGTGAAGGCGTCGAGCGACCGTGCCAGAGTGCGACAGGCAAAGCGGTGGCTCAAACAACTGAGGCGCGCTTAAGGGAGGTAGAAATGGACGAGCCTCGCAGGCCAGCAATCGAAGGACGCCACCCGGATGACGCAGCCCGAGACTACATCGCCGGGCGGGTGAAAGAGGGTGTGTCCCGAGAGGCCATCGTGCAGGAACTGATCCAGCGCGGTTACGAACAGGCCATTGCCAGAGATATGGTCGGCGGGGTCGCGCAGAAGCAGGCCTCCTCCGTTCGCAAGTCCGGTCTAATCTACCTCATCGTCGGCCTCATCATCACAGCCATTTCTCTGGCACTGACCATTGCCAGTTACAGTGACGCCGCCGAGCAGGGTGGAAACTACTACGTCTGCTGTGGGGTGATACTGTTTGGCTTGTATCTGACCTTTCGCGGTGTCCGGCAGTTGGTGAGCGGGCGCGGGGTCAAGTAACCCGCCAGCACCAGCAACAATTGACCATACCGTTCGTTTCATCGTGACCTCCTGTGCTCGATGCTGGGTACTGGATATTGGATACTGGATACTTGATGCTGGATACTGGGCACTCGGGGCTGCGCTCCTCACCTTCAGCCGACTCAGGGCCAATCCAGGGAGTGGACGGTCTTCCAATCGTTATCCTCCCACACCCGCAGGGAGGCCGTGTCGCTCTGGTTGCCCCAGACCGGGTCGCTGCGCCCCCAGTAGAGGTTGAACTCCGTATCCGTGTCGGCCTCTGCACCCGCGTCGGCCTTGGTCCACACGCGGACACTGGCATCAGCAGGCAGGACGAAGCCAGTAGGGAAGAAATAGGCATGGTCGTCGCCATCGGTGAGCAGCCAACCGGACATGTCCTGACTGCCAGGCCCCTGGTTCTTAATCAGAACGTATTCGTCCAAAGTATCCCCTGAGGGGTTCTCCACGTGGTCGATATACAGGGAAGGGGTTGGCGTCGGCGAAGGAGTGTCAGTTGGAGTTGGCGTATCTGTCGGGATTGACGTCGCCTGGAGAGTGCCGGTCGGAGTCGGGGTTGGCGTCGGTGACGGAGTCAACGTTGGCGTCGCCGACGCTGGCTGTGGTGTCTGGGTTGGAGTTGGTGGTTCCGTCGGAGTCGAGGCCGGTGATGGCACCGCCGTCGGTGTAGGTACGGGCGACTGTGTAGTTGGAGTCGGTGCGGGCGATTGTATGGGGGTGGCCGGCAAGGGCGTCTCAGTGGGGCGCGGGGTACTGACGGGCGTCGGTGTCGGCGTGTGAGCGTCAGTGCCAACGGCGGCAGAGGTACGCGTGACCGTCCGCCTTGGCCCGGAGGTATGGGTGGGCGCGGGTCCGGCCTGGCGAGGACTCATGCTGCCCCAGAGATACGATGAGATAGAGCAGCAGGAGCAGGCCAGGCAGCCGATGAAAAAAAGGAGCACCTGGAGCTCGAGCCAGGAAACGGACAGACCGCCCCTGATGGGAAGGACGACCCTCCTTTCATCGAGCCGGCGCAGAAGGGAAACAATGACGCTATTGCGACCACTCATCTCATTCTCGACTCAGCAACGCTGCTCGCTGTGGGGTTACCCATTTTTGCCTCTGCCGGACGCGGGTTGCTGGTCGTTCTATTGTACGCGATTTCCTGTTGCTGGCAACTTACCCCCAAGGGACAATCAGCCGGCGGAGGTTCCCCACAGCAGCCCACCATACAGAGCAGGATTAACAGAATTAGTAACTGCTCAGGCTACCTTCCCGAAAGCTAAAAGTTAACTGTCAGATAGACC
>CAYLPU010000012.1:0-70473 GCA_964385635.1 uncultured Anaerolineales bacterium | reverse complement strand
CCAGGATGTATGGTACTTGACAGAGTTCAATCGCGCCACAACTGAACGGTTACCTTTCATCTAAGGAGGACAGGATATGAATGCGCGTATTGGAATCCGTCGGGAGGACAAGAGCCGCTGGGAACGTCGCGTTCCAGTGACCCCTGAGGATGCCAGGAGACTCAAGGAGGAACACGGCATAGAAGTCTGGGTGCAACCTTCCCCCATCCGGGTCTTTTCGGAAGAGGAGTTTACCCGGGCCGGGGCCACGGTGCAGGAAGATCTTTCGCCCTGCCCCGTCATCTTCGCCGTGAAAGAGATGCCGCCGGACTTTTTTGAGCCAGGGAAGACCTACGTCTTCTTCGCCCACGTCATCAAGGGCCAGCCTTACAACATGCCTATGCTCAGGAGGATGCTGGAACTGGGATGCACGCTGATTGACTATGAGAGGGTCACCGACGAGAAAGGGCGGCGATTGATCTTCTTCGGGCGGCACGCCGGCGTTTCTGGGATGATCGAGAATCTCTGGGCCCTGGGGCAACGCCTGGACTGGGAAGGGATTCCCAATCCCTTCAGCCAGATTCGCCACACCTACGAGTACAAAGACCTGGCGGAGGCCAAGGAAGCCATTGTTAAAATGGGCGAGAGGCTTAAAGCCAAGGGGCTCCCCGAATCGGTGACTCCCTTGATCTGCGGTATCGCCGGATATGGGAACGTCGCTCGCGGGGTCTGGGAGATCCTCGACCTCTTGCCCGTTGAGGAGATAGAGCCCAAAGAGGTCGCCTCTCTTGCCGAGGGCATAGGTTACGCCACGGATGTTATCTACAAGGTGGTGTTTAAAGAAGAACACACGGTGGAGCCTATCTCGCCTGGGGGTCGCTTCGAGTTACAGGATTTCTACGATCACCCTGAAAAGTATAGGGGCAAGTTCGAGTGTTATGTGCCCTACCTGACTCTGATTGTGAACTGCATCTACTGGGAGGAGAAGTACCCCAGGCTCGTCACCAATGAGTGTCTCAAGCAACTGTACAGCACGGGCAAACCCCGTCTGCGTCTCATCGGTGACATCAGTTGTGACATTGAGGGGGCCATCGAGTGCACTGTCCGCTCCACCGAACCGGACGAGCCTGTCTTCGTCTACAACCCCTTCACTGGCGAGGCGACTGACGGCTACGAAGGAGAAGGGCCGGTGGTGATGGCGGTGGACATCCTGCCCAGCGAGTTGCCCCGGGACGCCTCGGTGGATTTCAGTGAGGTGCTTAGAGGGTTCATCCCGTCCATTGCCAAGGCCGACTTCTCGGTGCCCTTCGAACGACTGGCACTTCCGCCGGAGGTCAAAAGGGCGGTCATTGCTCATCACGGGGAACTTGCGCCGGATTACCGCTACATCGAAGAGTTCTTTTAATAAGTGGAATCTGAGGGGAAGATGTCACCCGACACGCACTGTGACCTGTGCCGCTCAGCATCCAATATCTCACATATATCTGAGGAGGATATGAAACATGAAAAAGGTTCTCGTTCTCGGCGCTGGCTTGGTGGCAGGGGCCCACGTCCGGTACCTGCTGGACCAGCCGGATTTTCACGTTACCGTGGCCAGCCGTACGCTCAGCAAGGCCCAGGACATCATCAGAGACCATCCAGAAGGGGAAGCGCGCCAATTGAATGTGGCCGACGAGGCGGCCCTGGAGGAACTTATTCGCCAGGCCGACCTGGCCGTCAGTCTGCTGCCCTATGTCTACCATCCGCTGGTGGCCAGGCTCTGCGTCAAGCACCGCAAGCACATGGTCACCACATCTTACGTCAAAGAGGCCATGGCCCAACTGGACGGCGCAGCGAAAGAGGCCGGGGTTATCCTTCTGAACGAGATCGGCGTGGACCCCGGCATTGACCACATGACCGCTATGAAAGTCATCCACCGCGTCCAGAAGGGCGGCGGGGAGATCACCAGTTTCAACTCCTACTGCGGCGGTCTGCCAGCGCCAGCGGCCAACACCAACCCCTTCGGCTACAAGTTCTCCTGGAGCCCCAAGGGGGTGCTTCTGGCGAGCAAGAACTCGGCCCATTACCTGAAGGACGGTCAAGAGGTATTCGTCCCCGGCGAGGGGCTGTTCGATCACTATTGGACCGTGCCCGTGGAGGTGGAGGGGAAGGTGACGGATTTCGAGGGCTACCCCAACCGGGATAGCCTGCCTTACATGGAGACCTACGGCATCACTACGGCCAAGGGCATGTTCCGTGGCACCCTGCGCAATGTGGGATGGTGCCCGACTATGAGGAAAATTGTGGACCTGGGCCTGCTGGACGAAGAAGAGCGGGACGACATCGCCGGGCTGACCTTTGCTCAGTTCGTAGCCGGGATCATTGGTGCTACCTCCGACCTGAAGAAGGACCTGAAGAAGGACCTGGCTACCTACTTGAAAGTTGAAGAAGATTCGCTGGTCATCAGCAATCTGGAATGGCTGGGCCTTTTGAGCGATGACCCGCTGCCGCTGCAGAAGGGTGCGCCTGTAGACATCCTGACCGCTCGCATGCTGGAGAAGATGCAATACGAGGAGGGCGAACGGGATATGCTCATCCTGCAACATGAGTTCATCGCCGAATATTCCGGCCGCAAGGAGAAGATCACCTCCACGATGATTGACTTTGGCATTCCTCACGGCGACACCTCCATGTCGCGAACGGTCGGCTTGCCGGCGGCTATTGGTGTCAGGCTGATCCTGCAAGGGAAGATCAATCTGACTGGCGTCCACACGCCTGTGATTCCTGAGATCTACGAACTGATCCTGGCGGAACTGGAACAGTTGGGCATACACTTTACTGAGAAGTGGGAAACGCTCGAAGGATAACGAGAGTACAAACCAGCAAGGGATGAGGCAACGAGTTACGAGAACTTGTTGCCCCCCACTTGTATGGCTTGGCTTACCATGAGGGAGGTTTTGAAATGATGGAGAGAAGGTCCTATCGGAGTGTCCCATTGTGGGAGGACGTGGACGAGGCGCAGTGGAACGACTGGCATTGGCAGATCGCCAACAGGGTGACGACCGTGGACGAGTTGAGCCAGGTGATCAACATCACGGATGAAGAGAAGGAGATCATTGAAAAGTCGCTGAACACCCTGCGCATGGCTATCACTCCCTATTATGCCAGCCTGATGGACCCTGACGACCCCACCTGCCCCATTCGGATGCGGGCCGTGCCCACTGTCCTCGAAACGCGGATCAGCCCCGAGGATATGCTTGACCCCCTGCACGAGGACGTGGATTCGCCTGTGCCAGGGCTCACCCACCGCTACCCTGACCGGGTGCTGTTTCTGGTCACTGATCAGTGTTCTATGTACTGCCGCCACTGCACCCGGCGGCGGATGGCCGGGGAGACGGACAGGCCGTGCTCGCAAGCCGAGATTGATGAGATGATCGCCTACGTGCGAAACACCAAGGGGGTGCGCGATATCCTCCTGAGCGGCGGTGACCCGATGACCCTGACAACTGACAGGTTGGAATACATCGTGGGCAGGCTCCACGAGATTCCCCACGTTGAGATCATCCGCTATGGTACAAACGTGCCGGTGGTGATGCCCCAACGGGTCACCGACGAACTGCTGGATATGCTGAAGAAATACCAGCCGGTCTGGATCAACACCCACTTCAACCATCCTAAGGAGATCACAACAGAGTCTCGGCGGGCTTTGGGCAGGCTGGCCGATGCCGGCTTCGTTTTGGGTAACCAGAGCGTGCTGTTGAAAGGCATCAACGATTGCCCTTACATCATGAAGGAATTGGTCCAGCGGTTGGTGCAAAACCGTGTCCGCCCCTATTATCTCTATCAGTGCGACCTGTCGCGGGGAATCTCGCATTTCCGCACCTCGATTGGCAAGGGGATAGAGATCATCGAACATCTGCGGGGGCACACCTCCGGTTTTGCCGTGCCTCAGTTTATCGTGGACGTTCCTGGAGGGGGCGGCAAAACTCCGGTTAATCCCTGCTACGTGCTGAGCAGAAATGAACGCACGGTGATTTTCAGGAATTACGAGGGAGTGATCTCCAAGTACGTGGAACCCGATGACACTCGCTTCGGCGGTTGCCCAGAGCGGTGTCAGATATGTGAAGAGCGGAAGAGGCGCGGCCTTGACCAACCCAGGGTTGGCCTTGAAAGCATCTTCAGCGGTGATGTGGACAGCCTGGAACCGGCGCACGTTGCCCGGCACGAGAGGAGCAAGCAAGCAGAATAGTTCTTTATCAAGGTGGAGAATGGCTGACAAACTGATGAGTATGAGCGACGCCATCGCCACCTACATCCATGACGAGGATGCGGTGGCCATTGAGGGCTTCACCGCCTGTATCTGTTTCGCGGCAGCCCACGAGATCATCCGCCAGGGCCGCCGCGATCTGACCCTGTGCCGGATGACGCCTGACCTGGTCTACGATCAGATGGTCGCCGCCGGGTGCGTCCGCAAATTGATCTTTTCCTACCTGGGCAACCCGGGCGTCGGTTCCCTGCACGCCATCCGCCGCGCGGTAGAGAAGGGCATCCCTGCGCCGCTGGAACTGGAGGAGTACTCCCACTTTGGGATGGTGGGGCGGTACCTGGCGGGTGCCTACCGTCTGCCCTTCTTCCCTCTGCGCTCCTACATAGGGAGCGATCTGCCGAAGGTCAACCCACACATCCGCTTCGTCGAGAATCCCTATGGCGGTTATGGAAAGCCGCCCTACGGGGATGGCTCCATCGCCGTCGTGCCCCCCCTCAACCCCGACGTGGCCATCATCCACGCCCAGCGGGCCGACAGGGACGGGAACACCCAACTGTGGGGGCTGTTGGGGGTGCAGAAAGAGGCCGCCTTTGCGGCCAGGCGCGTCATCGTCGTCGTAGAGGAGGTAGTGGAGGAAACTGTCATCCGTTCCGACCCGAATCGCACCGCCATCCCGGGTCTGGTGGTGAGCGCGGTGGTCCACGAACCCTACGGCGCGCATCCCTCATACGTGCAGGGGTGCTATGATCGGGACAATGAGTTCTATTTGCGGTGGGACAAGATCAGCCGGGACGAGGCAGCCACGCGGGCCTGGCTGGATGAGTGGGTCCACGGCGTGCAAGACCGGGCGGAGTACGTGGCCCAAATGGGCCAGGGGACCTGGGAGCGGCTGCAGCCTGGGCAGGCCCGGGCCGGACCGGTGAACTATGGGGTCTACCGGTGATCGACTACACCCCTTCTGAGATGATGATCGTGACGGCAGCGCGGGCGCTGGTGGGCGTTCGTACCGTTTTCGTCGGTGTGGGATTGCCCAATAGCGCCTGTAACCTGGCGCGACGGACGGTGGCGCCGGAGTTGGAGTTGATCTACGAGAGCGGTGTATATGGCGCTCGACCGGCCCGAATGCCCCTGTCAATCGGCGACCCCACCCTCATCAGTGGTGCGCTCTCGATCTGCTCGATGGCTGATCTCTTTGGGCTGTACCTGCAGGGCGGGCGAGTGGAGGTGGCCTTCCTGGGCGGGGCACAGATTGATCGCTTCGGCAACCTGAACACCACCATCATCGGCGATTGGGAGCATCCCAAGGTGCGCCTGCCGGGCAGCGGGGGGGCGTGCGACATCGCCATCAACGCCCAGCGGGTTTTCGTGATCATGCGATTGCGACGGCGGGCTTTCGTCGAGCGGCTGGATTTCATCACCAGCCCCGGTCACCTGGGAGGGAACGGCGAGCGAGTAACGCTAGGGCTGCCGGGAAGCGGCCCCCAGGTGGTGACCACCGACAGGTGTGTCTTCCACTTCGATGAGGAGACAGGTGAGATGGTACTGAGCAGCCTGCATCCGGGCGCGGAATTGGCCGGGGTGCGGGGGGAGGTGGGTTGGGCGCTGAAGGTGGCCCCAGACCTGCGAGAGACGGAGCCGCCGACGGAGGAGGAACTGTGCCTGCTGCGGGAGAGATTGGACCCGGAGGGGCTGTATCGCTAACCAGAAACCCGGTTTTTCCAAGAAACCGGGTTCCTCCACTGGGAAGGAGGCGGAATGACTGACGTGGTTATCGCTTCGGCAGTCCGCACTCCCATTGGCAGGTTTGGGGGTGCGCTCAAGGACGTGCCGGCCGTGGAATTGGGCCGCATCGTGGCTGAGGAGGCATTGAGCCGGGCCGGGCTGACCCCAGCCGGCGTGGATGAGGTCGTCTTCGGCCACGCCCGCCAGGCGGGGAATGGCCCCAACCTGGCCCGCCAGATTGGCTACCGTGCCGGCGTACCTGTCGCCCAGCCGGCTTTCACGATCAACAAAGCCTGCGCCAGTGGCCTCAAGGCAATCACTCTGGCCTGCCAGTCCATCGTCACTGGCGAGAACCGGATTGTTCTGGCCGGGGGTGTTGAGCAGATGTCGCTGATTCCCTATCTGCTGATGGAAGCCCGCTGGGGCTACCGGCTGGGGGACGATGTGTTGGTGGACTCGATGCATCGGGATGGCTACCTTTGTCCCCTGGCGGAGATGATGATGGGCCGTACCGCCGAGGTGCTGGTCGAGGAGTACGGCATCAGCCGGGAGGAGCAGGATCGTTTTGCCCTGGAGAGTCACCAGAAGGCAGTGCGTGCCTGGAAGGAGGGCCGCCTTGATGCTGAGGTCGTGCCTGTGGATGCGCCCGGCCGCAAGGGGACGACGGTGCGGGTGGAACGGGACGAGCGGCCTCGGCCCGATACGAGTATGGAGAAACTGGCCCGTCTGCGTCCGGTTTTCAGAGAGGATGGCACCATCACGGCGGGCAACGCCAGCGGCATCACCGACGGGGCAGCGGCCGTGGTGGTTATGCGGGCCGACCAGGCGCGGGCGCTGGGGATCAAGCCGCTTGCTCGCATTGAGACCTTCGCCAGCGCCGGGGTGGAGCCTCACCGGATGGGGATGGGGCCGGTGCCGGCCACGCGCAAGGTCCTGGCCCAGACGGGGCTCTCCCTGGACGACCTGAACCTGGTCGAGGTCAACGAGGCGTTTGCCGCCCAGGTGCTCGCGGTGGAGCGGGAATTGAACTGGGACGTGAATCGCCGCAACGTCCACGGCGGGGCGGTCGCGCTGGGCCATCCCACCGGCTGCACCGGGACACGCATCGTCGTCACTCTGCTCCACGCCATGCAGCAGCGCGACGCCGAATGGGGACTGACGACCCTCTGCGTCAGCGGCGGGCTGGGGATGTCCCTCCTGGTGCGGAGAAGTTAGTTTGACAAGTATCCTGGTATCACTTATAATACCAGTATGAAGCAGTACCGTATTGTCATTGATACGAACGTGTTGGTTGCCGCTCTGCAATCGCGGCGGGGCGCTTCACACAAACTGCTGATGCTCATCGGTACGGGGAAGTTTAGCGTCCATATTTCAGTTCCGTTGGTGCTGGAGTATGAAGAGGTCGTCAAAAGACTGCTTGCGAACATTCCTCTTACCGAACAGGACGTTGATGACATTCTTGACTATTTTTGTGCAATCGCTCAACAGCAACAAATATTCTATCTATGGCGACCGTTTCTCAAAGACCCCCAAGACGATATGGTGTTAGAGTTGGCCGTCACGGCAAATTGTGACTTCATTGTCACGTACAACAAAAAGGACTTCCACAATGTAGTCTGTTTCGGACTGCGCGTCGTCACATCCAAGGAGTTTCTTCAGGAAATAGGGGAATTACCATGAGTACACTGAGTGTCAGGTTGCCCAATTCACTACATAACACTGTCCGTGAACTTGCTCAGCGGGAAAACACTTCCATCAACCAGTTCATTGCCTTGGCCTTGGCGGAGAAAATCTCAGCGCTGATGACCGTGGACTATCTCCAAGCACGTGCAGCACAAGGCGATAGAAATAAGTTTGAGCGAGCAATGGCTAAAGTTGCGGATGTCGAGTCGCTCCCACAGGATGCTCTGTAACAGTGGGGACGGACTAACCCTACTCAACGACGAATGACAAACAATTGAGCAACTGGGCACCTCAGCGAGCACCGGGGCGCCTTCACACCGCCCTGGTGTTCTTGCGTCTCGCTGGCAGGCCTTTTCTCATTCCGGGTCGTCGGGCTGGTCCGCTCCGAAGGCCAGTGCCAGTGCCCGGTCGGTGACGGAGGCATAGGCGAGGGTAAGCGCACCGACGAAGGCCTCGGGACGGCGGGAGAAGGGAGGCGGCCCCAACCGTTTCAGGAGCGCGGTCTCCACCGGCGGAGGCGCTATCGTCACGTGGAAGTAGGGACGCGGTTGCCGCCCCCCTGCCCGCGGCTCCCAGAAGTGGGATAGACCGTCCTCCAGTGGCTCTACTGGCTCCGGTTCCTCTTGTACGGTCTCCTCAACCGAAGGAGCACCGGCGGCGCGGCGGGCCTGCAATGCCTCCATCACCTGCTCACGGGTGCGGCCCCGCAGCGTGAATAGGAGGAATGGGTCACGGTCGAACTCTTCCCCCAGCAGGTAGTAGACGGCGGCGATGTGCTTGCAGGGGACGGCCCAGTCGGGGCAGGAACAGCTCATCTCGACGTCGTGGCTGGTGGGGAAGAGAGAGACACCGGCGGTTTTGAACGCCTGCTCGATCTCCGGCGGCATCTCGCCAGCCAAAAGTTGGGCGGCGAAGATAGCCTGCTGGGCCATAGCGTCAACCGCCCGTTCCCACTGGTCGTCGCCCAGCGGTGCGATCGCGATGCGCACATTGTAGGGCTTACGGCGGGAGCCCTGCACGCGGGCGGTGACCCGTCCCGGACGCACGTCAATGTTCAGCACCTGGCCTTTACGGGCGTAAGTGCGGCCGCGTTGCAAGCGGTTGCTCCAGCCGAAGGACTGCAACACCGCAATCCAGCGCCGCGCCCACCAATTCTTCCCGAACTTCCCGCGCTTCGTGCGTGCTTTGATGCCATCCTCGACCGGGATGGGGGTGGACTTGGGGAAGTAGCCCCAATAGGTGCTGTATCTCCTACGGCTCATTCGACGCTCTCCAGCTCCACACTCTGGCTTATCACCGCTTGCCCTCCAATCCAGGCTAATCCCCCGCCGCCTTAAGGCTCAAGGTGACCAGTCCCCGCAACTGGTCTGTGTTCAATTCCGTCAGCCAGGCCTCTCCCGCACCGATGACGCTCTCCGCCAGCGCTTTTTTGCTCTCGATCAACTCGTCAATCCGCTCCTCCAGCGTACCGCCGCAGACGAACTTGTGCACCCACACGTCCTTCGTCTGCCCGATGCGGAAGGCCCGGTCGGTGGCCTGGTTCTCCACGGCCGGGTTCCACCAACGGTCGAAATGGAACACGTGGTTGGCGCGGGTCAGGTTCAGCCCCAGGCCGCCCGCCTTGAGCGAGAGGATGAAGATCGGCGGGCCCAAAGGTCGTTCCTCCTGGAAGCGGGCGATCATCCGGTCGCGCTGCTTGGCCGGCGTGCCGCCATAGAGGAACAGTACCTCCCCGCCGAAGAGTTCCTGCAGGTACATCTGGAGGAGCGTGCCCATCTCCGCAAACTGGGTGAAGACCAGCGCTCGTTCATTCACCGAGAGCACTTCCTCCAGCATCTCCCCCAGGCGGGCCAGTTTCCCGGAGCGGTCCGGCAGTGGAGACCGGTCGCCCAGGAACTGTGCCGGATGGTTGCAGATCTGCTTCAGCCGCAGGAGCATTGAGAGCACCAATCCCCGGCGCTGGATGCCTTCCGCCTCCTCCACCTGGAGCATCGCGTCCTCGACCACCGCCTGGTAGAGCGTCGCCTGCTCCGGGGTGAGCGTGCAGTAGACCTTGTTCTCCAGTTTCTCCGGCAGGTCCTGGATGATGGTCGGATCCGTCTTGACGCGCCGCAGGGTGAAGGGCTGGACCAGTTTGCGCAGCCGCGCTGCTGCCTCCTGGTCCTGATAACGCTCGATGGGCCGGGCGAAACGAGTGCGAAACGACCTCTGCGAGCCCAGATAGCCGGGGTTGAGGAACTGCGAGATGGACCACAGTTCCGAGAGGCGATTCTCGACCGGGGTGCCGGTGAGCGCGACACGATAGCCGGCCGGCAAGCGCCGGATGGCCTGAGTCTGCTTGGCGGCGGGGTTTTTGATTTTCTGCGCCTCGTCCAGCACGACGCCGGCCCACTCCACTTCCCGCAGTGTCTCCTCGTCCCGGCGGGCCAGGGCATAGGTGCTGATGACCACGTGGGCCTGGTGAGCCTGGGCGGCGAAGGTCTCCCCGCTGGCCCGATCGCTGCCGTGGTGTACCATCACTTGCAGCGAGGGGGCAAAGCGGGCGATCTCTCGCGCCCAGTTACCCACGACGGAGGTGGGGCACAAGACCAGCACCGGCCCAGCGGCCTGATCCTCCTCCAGATCGTGCAGAACGAGGGCGATGGTCTGGATTGTTTTGCCCAGGCCCATGTCGTCGGCCAGGCAGGCACCCAGGCCCCACTGGCGCAGGAATCTCAGCCAGGAGAAACCGCGCACCTGGTAGGGGCGCAGTTGGCCTACCAGTCCCTGTGGCTGGGTAAGTTCGGTCAGCGGCTCGCTGCCACTCAGCCGGCGCAACAGGTCCTGCACCCATCCTTGCGCCTCGACGCTGACGATTGGCAGATCGTTGACCTCACCTTCCTCTGCCAGTCCTATCTGGAGTGCCTGGCGCAGCGTCATCTCCTCGGCGGCCCGCTTTTCCCAGAAGCGAATGGCGGCCTCAATCTGCTCCGGCTGGAGTTCGACCCATTCGCCGCGTACCTGCACCAGCGGCAGTTTGAGCGCCGCCAGGTGGGCGAACTCCTTGGGATCGAGAGTCTGGTCGCCGAGGGCCAGTTGCCAGCGGAAGCGCACCAGCGCGTCCAGGTTCAGGACACCCTTGCCATCGGCGGGGGAGATGGTGGCGCGCACGCCCAGCCGCTTGTGCCGCTTCCTCCACCACTGGGGCACCAGGACGCCGAAGCCACTTCCTTCCAGCAGAGGGGCCGCCTCCCGCAAGAAGGTGTACGCCTGCTCGGTGTCCAGGCGGCAGACCTCAGGGCGGGCGGTGCGCAGGCTGGCCTCCAGCGGTGGGAATAGCCGGGCCGCTTGCCCCAGCCCGGCCAGCATTTTCTCCTGGGGATTGTCGAAGCGGTGGTCCAGGTAACGCAGCGTGGAACCCCGCTCCCGCCAGACCAGGCCGGAGGGCACGAGCAGGCTGGGGTCGTCGCGGGCCTGGAGGAAAAAACGCAGCGCCCAATCGTCCGGCGGTGCATATTGTTCGACAGGCTCAGGGCGTTGAGCCGGCATCTCTTCCTCACGGTCTGGCTCCGGCAGGGTGGGGGGCTCCAGACGGAGGCATAGGCGGAACGGCTCTTCCGCGCCGGCCAGGAGTTGCTCCAGCCAGCGGGTGACCTCGAGGTGAAGTTTCTCCAGGTCGCGGGCGGGAGCATCCATCACCGGATCGTCATCCTTGTCGAAGAGAGCAGTCATCCATACCCGCAGGGCAGGGTCATCCTGCCGTGTGACAACCTGGAGCAGCGGCGGTGCCCAGGCCCGCACCGCCGTGTCCACGATTGTGCCCAGGAAGCCCTTGAGCAAGGCGCGGGGGTCCCCCCCTTTCATCCCCCCCAATGGGGGGGAAAGAGGGGGGGAAGGGATCAGGGCACGGCAGATGGGGGGCATCGCCTGCGCCAACTGCTCCACCCGCCGTAGGTCCTCAGGCTGGTCGAGGACGGGCACCCACGTGGCGCGGAAGGTCCTGTTCTGGCGAACCAGCGCAGGGGCGAACTGCTGCCGGGCCAGGAGTTCCAGCGCCAGTTTGCCCGCCAGCGACCAGAAACGCAGGCCGGTCCCCAGCGCGACGCGAGGGGCAAGGTCTTCCGGGCGAGGGAGGTCATTCAGGAAGGCCAACGCCTCCAGAGGAGGGAAAGCCAGCCCATCCACCCGCCAGAGGCCGAGCGATTCCGGCTCGCCAGGCTTCTCGGCCAGGTAGTCACGGATGAGTTGGGGGCTGGGCTGGGGGCCGTGGTCGGTCACCGGCAGTCGGGCCAGTGCACGGGCCTTCGCCGCCGTGTCGGGGATCGGGCTGGGCAGCGCGTCGTGCAGGGCCGCAGGCGGTACGTGGAAGGGATGAAGCGGCGTCCGGGGAGCCCGTCCCCGGCGTGGCGGGAGTGGCTCTCCCTCTCCCCAAAGGAAGAGGCGGCCCGGCGGGCCAGCGAGCCAGGTGGCGTGGAGCACTCGCCGTCCTGGTAGGAGCGGGAAGTCGTCGTGCTCTTGCCCGCCCCCTGTGGCGGGCTCCGCTTCCGGTGCTGCTGCCTGGTCCGGTTGTCGCTCTCGCCCCCACGCTGCCAGCCGTTCCCGCACCTGTGCCAGAGAGGTCGGGCCGAAGCCGCGCAGGGCCAGGAGTTCGACGTCGCTGCGTGTAGCCACGTCCTCCGGCGTGGTGATACCGGCCTGCACCAGCGCGTTACGGGCGCGGGTGGGCAGGTTCAGCGCGTCAATGGGGTATCGTGCGCTTATGTCGGACATTTGGGCCTATCATAATGCAAAAGGGGGGGATTAGCAAGGCAGGGGGTAGGGGCGAGGTTACCTGGCCCCTACAGTGCGCGTTAGTGGTTGCGTAGTGCCCACAGGAGGTAGATGTACCGCAGTAGGCCCATTGGAGGGCGTGCTCGCCCGCTTCCACCCTCTGTTGCCCTACCCCAGGATGTGTGTTACAATTCAACCGGGTAGTAGTCTGGCCCAGGAGGTCAGAATGGCAGTTGTGCTGAAACAAACCGCCAGATTCGATGACCAGGTCCACATAGACATAAGCATCCGGGCTGACCTGAACGTGTCGGCGTACGTCGCCCGGCGCCAGGTCGCCGGCTATCTCATAGACAACGTCAGCGATCACCTGGGCGGCGAAACCCCCGACCTGGTCATCGACGGTGAGCGGTTGCTATGGCGAGTGCCCGTTGTCCTCTACCTCACCTCGCGCGGCAAAGTCGGTCAGGTCGGCACGATAGACGTGGATGCCCAAACCGGTCAATTGCAAATCACGCCCTCACTCATCGAGGATATTGAGCGCCGTGCCCGCCGATTGGTTGACCGTACCACACCATAGGCAGAACCAAGATGCCGACTGCCTGCCAGCCTGCGTCGCGATGGTGCTGGAGTATCTTGGTCGGCCTCGGTGACCTTGAACTGGCCTGGCTGGAGATGGGCAATCGCTATATCACCATCATGCCTGAACCACAATGATCCTGTACGCAAGATGGCCTCTTGCGCTGCCAGGGGCGGGGTAGCCCCGCTCCTGCTGTGATCGCGTGCCCGCCGGTCGTTTGTTCCCAGTCGTCCGTGCCGGAGGCGAGAACCATCAGCGAGGCGATCAAGCAGGAATGGGTGTTGTCATCCGGTAGGTCTGAGAGGGCAGCGTAATACTTGTAGCTTTGTGGGTCATACGGATCTTGACGTCGGCGGCCTCGACTGATGGGTTCGCGCAGGTAGTCGAAATAGGGCTCCTCTACAACGGCTCAAACCGCGCCGTGAAGTGGCGCAGGAGCGCAGGCGCATAGGTGTAGCGCATACCCCGGATCTGGTCGCGTCTCTCGTGGATCCGTTTACAGACCTCCACCACGTAGTCCAGATGCGCCTGGGTGTAGACCCGCCGGGGGATCGCCAACCGCACCAGTTCCAGCGCCGGGTAGACCATCTCGCCCGTTTCCGGGTCCTCGCGGGCGAATGCCACGCTCCCCATCTCCGCCCCGCGGATGCCGCCCTCCAGGTACAGCGCGCAGGCGAGCGCCTGGCCGGGTAACTCGGCCTGGGGTATGTGCGGCAGGAACCGCTTGACGTCTGGGTAGACCGCGTGGCCGCCGGGTGGTTTCAGGATGGGGATGCCCTCCTCCACCAGCCGGTCGGCCAGGTACTGGGTGTGGGCGATGCGGTAGGCCAGATACTGCTCGTCCAGTCCCTCCCACAGCCCTCGCGCGATCGCCTCCAGGTCGCGCCCGGCCAGCCCGCCGTAAGTGGGGAACCCCTCGCGCAGGATCAGTTCCTGGCACACGCGCCGGTACAGAGCCTCGTCGTTCATCGCCAGGAAGCCGCCGATGTTGACCAGCGCGTCTTTCTTGGCGGACATCGTGCAGCCATCGGCGTAGGAGAACATCTCGCGGGCGATCTCGACGACGGGCGTCTCGGCATAGCCCGGCTCACGCAGTTTGATGAAATAACCGTTCTCGGCGTAGCGGCAGGCGTCGAGGAAGAATGGGATATCATAACGATGGAGCACCTCGCCGGTAGCGCGGATGTTGGCCATCGAGACCGGCTGGCCGCCGCCGGCGTTGTTCGTCACCGTCAGCATCCCCAGCGGGATGTTCTCCGGCCCCACCTGCTGGATGAACGCTTCCAGTTTCTCGATGTCTATATTACCCTTGAAGGGCGCATGACTGATGATATCGAAACCTTCTTCGGCCAGCAGGTTGACCGGGTCTCCGCCCCGGGCGAGGACGTTGGCCTGGGTGGTGTCGAAGTGCATGTTGTTGGGTACCGGCTGGCCTGGTTTGACCGTGCACGCGAAGAGCACGTTCTCGGCGGCACGGCCCTGGTGGGTGGGCACGAAATGGCGAAAGCCAGTGATAGACTTGATCGCCTCCTCCAGGTTAAAGAAATTGCGACAGCCAGCGTAACCCTCGTCGCCGACCATCATCCCAGCCCATTGGCTATCCGACATCGCCGCTGTGCCCGAATCGGTCAGCAGATCAATATAGATGTCCTCGGTCCGCACGGCGAAGATGTTGTAGCCAGCCCGCCGCAGGATCTCCTCTCGCTCGGCGCGGGTGGTCTGGCGGATGGGCTCGACAACTTTGATCTTGAACGGTTCGACAGGAAACCTAGCCATGATGTACTCCTTGTTGGGTGCTATGTTTACCTTCCCGAAAGCTCCAACGGGCCGAGTTTTGTCAAGATTCTGGTCATGTGACAGATTTGGGTCTATCTGACAGTTAACTTTTAGCTTTCGGGAAGGTAGCCTGAGCAGTTACGATACCGGTTACTCGATGGCAGCCTACAGTGTACTACTGTTTTGCGCGGAGGTCAATTGACAGTTAGGCCGTTCTCATTTAGAATACTACAGTCTGGTTGCCCAAATCATCCAGCACCCAGATACAGTTTGAAAGGGGGTCGTTTTTATGAAGGAATATCGCACCAAACAATTGCGTAACGTCGTCCTGCTCGGGCACGGGAGCGCGGGAAAGACCTCGCTGGTCGAGGCGTTTGCTTTCGCCAGCGGCGCGATCAATCGCCTGGGTCGAGTCGAGGACGGCACCACCGTCGCCGACTTCGACGACGAGGAGACCCGCCGTCACATCTCGCTCAACCTGGCCCTCGTCCCCGTCGAGTGGGCAGACTGCAAGATCAACGTGTTGGACACCCCCGGCTACACCGACTTCGTCGGCGAGGTCAAGAGCGCGGTACGGGTGGCCGACCTGGCGCTGATCCTGGTGGACGGTGTGTCCGGCGTCGAGGTGGGGACGGAGTTGGTCTGGAACTTTGCTGAGGAGCAGGGGCTGCCCCGGATAGTGGTTGTCAACAAGATGAACCGGGAGAACGCCAATCTGGATCGCACGCTGGACACGTTACGGGAGGCCTTCGAGCAGAATTTTGTTCTCGTCGATCTTCCCATCGGCGCGAAGGGACCAGGGGATGAGAACCTCGCGGGTCTGGTGGACCTGATGAAGATGCAGGTGCTGATGGGCCCCGAGGGGGAGGTCGCGGAGATCCCTGCCGACCTGGCTGGTCGGGCAGAGAAGGCTCGTGTTCAGTTGATCGAGGCCGCCGCCGAGGCGGACGACGAACTAATTATGAAGTATTTGGAGGGGGAGGAACTGACCGAGGAGGAGATCCAGCGGGGGTTGCGCGCTGCGATCATCAATGGGACGGCCACCCTGGTTCTGGTGACGGCGGCGACGGCGAACCTGGGCACGCGGACGCTGCTGGACGCGCTGGTCGCTTATGGACCCTCACCGGCCGACCGGGGGCCAGTCGCAGCGCTCGCGGCCGCGGGCGAGGAGCAGATTGAGCCCAACGAACTGGCCCCGCTGGCGGCGTTGGTCTTCAAGACTACCGCCGACCCCTACGTAGGTAAACTGGCCTACTTCCGCGTCTACGGCGGGATGATGGAATCGGACAGCCGCGTCTACAACAGCCGGGCCGAGGAAGAAGAGCGGCTGGGCCAACTTTACGTGATGCGCGGCAAGGAGCAGATGCCGGTGCAGCGCCTGCGCACCGGCGACATCGGCGCAGTGGCCAAACTGACCCACACACTCACCGGCGATACGCTGTGTGACAAGGGCCACCCTGTGAGCCTGCCTGGCCCGGTCTTCCCGTCCTCCCTCTTCGCCGTGGCTGTCAATCCCACGAGCAAGGCGGACCAGGCCAAACTGGGTTCCACGCTGACCCGCATCTGCGAGGAGGACCCCACGCTGCGCTGGCACCAGGAACCCAGCACGCGGCAGACGATCCTGGAGGGAATGGGGGAGGCCCACGTAGACATCGCCGTGCGCCGGATGGAGAACCGCTTCAGCGTCGGGGTCGAGACCTCGACCCCCAAGGTGCCCTACCGGGAGACGGTCACCCACGTCCACGCCGACCAGTACCGGCACAAGAAGCAGACCGGCGGCTCGGGCCAGTTCGCCGAGGTGCACATGCGGCTGGAACCGCTGCCCCGTGACATCGGCTTCGAGTACGAGTGGGAGGTCTTCGGCGGGCGCATCTCGCGTTCCTTCGAGAGTTCCATTGAGAAGGGCGTCAAGGTGGCGATGGCCCAGGGTGTCATCGCTGGCTACCCGGTCACGGACCTCAAGGCGGTCGTCTACGATGGCAAGGAACACCCGGTCGACTCCAAGGACATCGCCTTCCAGATCGCCGGACGGGAAGTGTTCAAGAAGGTGATGCTGGAGGCCGGGCCAGTGCTGCTGGAACCGATCTACCAGGTGACGATCACTGTGCCGGAGGAGTACACCGGCGATATCATGGGTGACCTGAATACAAAGCGGGCGCGGGTGCAGGGGATGGACCAGCGCGGCGGGAAGAGCATCATCACGGCGCTGGTGCCGCTGGCGGAGATGCAGCGGTACGCCACCGACCTGCGCAGCCTGACCCAGGGCCGGGGTGTCTTCTCGATGGAGTTGGGTCACTACGAGGAGATGCCAGCGCACCTGATGCAGGCGATCGTCGAGGCGCATCAGCGGGAGAAGGATAGGTAGGGAGTAGGGAGTAGGGAGTAGGGAGTAGGGAGTAGGGAGTAGCAGGAGGGGCTTGCTCTTGGATGGGGGCGGGCCCTTTTTTGGCAGTACCGCGAGAGTCGCCCTGATGGTTGATCGTCATTCTGAGCGTAGCGAAGAATCTCCTTATGTTACATGTGGAGACCCTTCACTTCCCTTCACTGTGTTCAGGGCAGGTCGCTCAGGGTGAGCGGCGTCATTGCCCCTCACGGCGCACCGCGTCGTTTATTGGAAGCCTGGTATGCAGGCCAGTTCACCATGGTCACTTCGGAGGACATCATTGCCGAGGTAACGCACGTCTTGCGCTATCCGCGGATATGCGGCCGGTACAACCTGACCGAGGACGACATCGCGGTGGTTGTCGACTCGTTGAGCACCGACGCCGAAGTGGTGGCTGGGCTGTACGAGGTGCGCAGGAGTGCCGACCCGACAGATGACCTGTTCCTGGTCTGTGCATTAGAGGGACGTGCCGAATATATCGTCTCGGGCGACAGGCACCTGCTGGGGACAGGTTCCTATCATGGCGTCCTGATCGTCACGCCCCGGCAGTTTGCAGCGGTGTTGGATGCAGGGGACGATCTGGTGGCTGAAGCAAGGCTTTCAAGCCGCGTTTGACAGGGAGGCGGGGCTGGTGTACACTGCCCCCATATATCGTTGTTCTCTGGGAGGTGGTCCGTGATGGAGGAATTCCCCCCACGATCTGAAATGCCCGAAGAGGAGCCTCAGCCAGGAGATACAGTGCCCCGCATCGTACAGGTGCCGCTGGCCGACGTCCTGAGCAAAATCGTTGAGCGCATCCAGTCTCCTGTCTTCCTGGCCTCCATTGCCGTTTTGATCATCGTCGTCGTGGCGCTCTTCCTGGTGCCCGACATTATGGACAAAATGCCCACCCTGCCCTACGTTATGCTGGGCTTCGGGCTGGTGGTTATCCTCGTCGTGGTGGGCAGTGCTTATGCTGAGGCGCGGGCCAAGGCACGAGAGCATGCTGGAATTGTCCAGCCGCCACCTGTCCCACCGTCGGTGGCTCCGCCCAAACCCAAGGCCGATCTCTCTGCCCCCGGCGACCCGGAACACCGTTACCTCCGCTGGTTGCACGACAACCGCGTCTTGGTCGCGCTGGCCGGCATTGACCACCAGGCGAGCGACGTTACCCGCCAGGGCATGACCCTGCAGGCGGTCTATACCAAACTGAATACCGAACGGCAAGTGCCCGTCGGCGAGCGCTACCGTGGCTTCGCAGCAGTCCAGCCCTTCGAGCAAGAGCAGATGGCCCGTGAGCGAAAGACCCGTCCCCTGCCTGCGTTGGAGGCCATCTCGGCCGAGCGGCGCGCTGTGCTGCTGGGGGGCCCTGGCTCCGGCAAGTCCACGCTGGTCAACCACCTCACCCTTTGTCTCAGCGGCCACCTCCTGGAACCCCAGGCGGGCTGGCTGGCACATCTGCAGCCAGAGTGGGACGGCGGCAGCCCACTCTCCGTGCCTATCGTCCTGCGCGACTTCGCCGCTTGGCTTCCCACAGACGCGAAACGTGGGCGGGCCGACCTGGTGGCCCGCTATCTCCGCTACCTGTTGAAGGAGGTCGACGCCGCTGCCTACGCCGACAATCTAACGAAGGCCATCGAGCGGGGCCATGCCTTCCTGCTCTTTGATGGCCTTGATGAAGTGCCGACCGAGCAACGGACCGTGGTGCGCGACAGTGTACGCGCCTTCGCCGACGGCTGCGGCTGCCGCGCCCTCGTTACCTGCCGCACCCTATCCTACTCAGACGCGGAGTGGCAACTGCCCGGCTGGCCAGTCTACAAACTGGCCGTCTTCAACCGCAAGCAAATTGACGTTTTCATTGCCTCCTGGTATAACGAAGCTATCCGCCTGGGCCGCAGGACACGCGCCGACGCTGACGACCTGGTCAATCGCCTGTGCCGGACTCTCGACGAGCGTTGGAGTGAGTTCGAGTCCCTGGCGAAAGTCCCGCTCCTGATGACGCTCATGGCGATCGTGCACACCGACGAGGGCAAACTGCCCGATTCCCGCGTCCTGCTCTACGACCGCTGCGTAGAACTGCTCCTCTGGCGCTGGGAGGAGATGAAACGCGCGCGCCGGGGGGAGCAGCCGGCCGAACTGGGGCTGTTGCGCGACCTGGACCAGCCTGGCCTGGACAAAACGCATCTAGAGAAGATCCTCTGGCACATCGCTTACGATGCCCACGCTGAACAGGGCGCGCGCCCCGGCGTGGCCGATATCCCCGCCAGCAAACTGGCCGCTACGCTGTACGAGTACCTGGAGTTGAGCAAGAAGCAGGTGAACACTTTCCTGAACTACTGCCGCGAGCGCAGTGGCCTGTTGCTCTACAGCGGTTGCCGTCAGACGAAGGGGGCGCTGAAGCCGGTCGCCATCTACGCCTTCCCCCACCGCACGTTCCAGGAGTACTTGGCTGCCTGCCACCTGGCCTGCAGAGACAACTTCCCCACTGTCGCCGCCGAACACGCCACCCGCGGTGACCAGTGGCGCGAGGTCATCCTGCTGGGTGTGGAGTGGAAGCGGCGGGTGCAGAAAGATACCGATTGCGCACTCGATGTGGTCCGCGTCCTCTGCTCTGCTGAACGGCCCGCCAAAGAGGACGAGGCAGGGTGGCGCTGTGCCTGGCTGGCCGGCGAGGCCGCTCTGGCGCTGGGCATGGTCCTGGGGCCGCGCCGCCGGGAGTCAGAGGAACTACGAGCCAGGATCACCCATCGGCTGGCCGACCTGCTGGAAACTGGGGTGCTGGACGTGCGGGAGCGCATTGCAGCCGGCGAGACGCTGGCCCGCCTGGGCGACCCTCGCTTCTCCGGCCCCTACCTGTTGCCAGAGTTCGTGGACATCCCCGCTGGCGAGTTCTGGATGGGCAGTGACCAGATTTCAGACGACGAGAAGCCGGTGCACCGCGTCCAGGTGGGAGCGTTCGCCATTGCCCGCTACCCGGTCACTAACGCCCAGTACGTTGTCTTCGTGCAGGCCACCGGGCGGGAGCCGCCGCGCCATTGGGAGGGAGGCCAGATGCCACCTCACCTGGCCAACCATCCTGTCGTCTACGTCACCTGGCGCGACGCGGTGGCTTACTGTCGCTGGCTGAGCCAGAAGATTGGGCAGGAGTACCGGTTGCCCACCGAGGCGGAGTGGGAGCGGGCAGCCCGTGGTGGACTCCCCTCTCCCTCAGAGGGAGAGGGGGCGGGGGTGAGGGTCTGGCCCTGGGGGAATGAGTGGGACGCCGAGAAGTGCAACAGCACCGAGGGCGGCCCCGGCGCGACCACCCCCGTCGGTATCTACCCTGCAGGAGCCAGCCCGGAGGGGGTGCTCGACATGGCCGGCAACGTCTGGGAGTGGTGCAGCAGTCTCTACAAGCCCTACCCCTACGATCCGGGCGATGGGCGGGAGAACCTGGAGGCTGGGGCGCTGCGGGTGTTGCGCGGGGGCTCGTTCCACAATGTAGCGAGGAGCGTCCGCTGTGCCTCCCGCGTCAGGCCCCCCCCGTACGCCCGCCACGACCTCAGCGGTTTTCGGGTAGTAGTGGCGTCCCCCGTCCACCTCTGATCTCTGGTCCCTCTGGCCTCTGGGGCTCTGGTATCTGGACTCTGGGGGGAGGGGTCTGGGGAGGGGGCGCGCCCCCTCCCTAGGGAAAAATCGCGCGAGGCGCGGTCGCTGCTGCAAAAGAACAAGATTTTCGCAAATAGAATCAACGAGGCTCGGAGCATCAGTAGGATCACGGATTACCCAAACAGTATCTCTCGAGATGAAGGCTCCGGGCAGTGGTGTGACGCCTCGTTCTCCCGAGGACGGGGGTGGGAGTACCAGGGGCGTTACGTAGGCTCCCAATATACGCACAGAATATACAGAGGTGGAAGATGACTACTCGACAAATTGTGATCAACGTGCCAGAAAAGGTGCTGCTGGCAGAAAAAACAGATGAAATTACCTTCGCCCGTGAATTACGCATCCTGGTCGCTGTCAAACTGTATGAGTTAGGTCGCCTCTCTTCTGGTCGCGCTGCCGAACTTGCTGGTATGCCGCGAGTGGAATTTTTGTTGGAACTTGGGCGTTACAAGGTCTTCCCATTGGAAGCCGAGTTATGCGATTTGGAGAGTGGTCATGGCCGAAGCCATTCAGGCTACCAGCAGATGATGCCATAGTTGGTCGTTCTTTTTGGTCCAGTGACCGACTCCCGGTGCGAGGCATCAACATCAAATATCCAGCAAATGAACCGTTCTGACAGTGCCACCTCTCTCACAATCGCGGGTGTCCTCGTCGTCGCCGCCTACACCGCCGCACAGATGCTCTCCGACGTGTTGAGCCTCAAGATCGCGCTGGTGGCCGGTTTCAGCATAGACGCCGGCACCTTCGTCTACCCCTTCACCTTCACGCTGCGCGACCTGGTGCACAAACAACTCGGACGGGCCGCCGCCCGCGCCGTCATCGTCGCCGCTGGCGTGGTCAACCTGCTGATGGCCGGCATGTTCGCCTTCGCCGCCTGGCTCCCGCCCGACCCCACCTGGTCGCTGCAGCGGGAGTTCGCCGCCGTGCTCACCCCCGTGTGGCGCATCGTCGTCGCCTCCATCGTCGCCGAGATCGTCAGCGAGTTCACCGACACCGAGGTTTACCACCTGTGGGTCACGCGGGTCACGCGTCGCTACCAGTGGGCGCGGGTGCTGGTCAGTAACTCGATCAGTGTGCCGCTCGATAGCCTGATCTTCTGCTGGGGCGCGTTCGGGGGCCAGTTGCCCGCTGCCACGGTATGGTCCATCTTCTGGGCCAACATCCTCGTCAAGGGGGCGGTCACGCTGCTGAGTTTGCCGGGGATCTATCTTGTGCCGGAGAGAGGGTGAGGGGGAGCTGGAATTTGCTGTCAAGTGCGGCTACCTTGACCCCACTATCGCACGCGAACTGTATGCGACCTACGACAACGTCTTGGGAAAACTGGTGACAATGATCTGCCATCCGGAGCAGTGGGTGATTGGAGCACCACAGTAGATCTCTTGGTCTCCTTGTCCCCTTGTCTCCTTGTCCAGATAGGAGTATGATGACTGAAACAGAATCCTACAGTCTTGACGAGACACCTTCGGGCCACCGCTCCGGCTTCGTGGCGGTCGTCGGGCGGCCCAACGTTGGCAAGTCCACGCTGATGAACCGACTCGTGGGGCAGAAGGTGGCTATTGTCTCACCCAAGCCGCAGACCACCCGCAGCCGCATCCTGGGCATCCTCACGCTTGAAGACCGGGATGCCCAGGTCATCTTCGTGGACACCCCCGGCCTCCACCGGCCCCGCCATAAGTTGGGCCGGGCCATGGTCGCCACGGCTACTCGCGCCATCCCCGACGCCGACGTGGTGCTGTTTATGGTGGATGTCTCGGTGATGCCCACCGACGAGGACCGGATGATCGCGGGGCTGATTCAAGAGTATACTCAGGCCCCGGTCATACTGGTGCTCAACAAGATGGACCTGCTGCCGGCGAAGAATGTCGAGCACTATACCGAACTGTATTGGAAACTGGCACCCTATTGCCGCGATCCGATCCCTCCCCCCGTGGGGGAGGGCCGGGGAGGGGGGTGGATGATGACCGTCGCCACCCAGGGGGTGAATCTGGACAAACTGCTGGCCATGATTATCGCTGCGCTCCCGGAGGGGCCGCGCTACTACCCGGGCGACCAGGTCACCGACCAGACCGAGCGGGAGGTCGCCGCCGAGTTGATCCGCGAGCAGGTGTTGCGCCACACCCGCCAGGAGGTGCCCCACGCTGTGGCCGTCGTCGTGGAGGAATTCAAGGAGCGGGAAAACGGCGTGGTCTACGTGGCGGCCAATGTCTTCGTCGAAAGGGAATCCCAGAAGAGTATTGTCATCGGCCGGCGGGGACAGATGTTGCGCCAGATCGGGTCGGGGGCGCGAGGGGAGATCGAGCGTATGACCGGCGGCCGGATCTACCTCGACCTGTGGGTCAAGGTGCGCAAGGGCTGGCGGCGGGATGAGAGGGAACTGCGTCGTCTGGGGTATGACATACGTGGGAGGTAACGATGGCGGCGTCGAAGCGGCCTCTGGGGTTGATGCTCGTCAGCGCGCTCCTGCTGATCATGGCGCTGCGCGCTGGGTCATGGCTGATCGTCGGCGGCTTGCCAGGGGGGGAGTCGCCGGGCCTGACCGGATGGCTGCCGGGTCTCCTGGTGATGGTGATGCTTCTCATCAGCGCCGTCGGGCTGTTGAGGCTGCGGGAGTGGGCGCGTTGGCTCACGTTGACCTTATGCAGCGTCTACTTCGGGCTGACGCTGATCAACGTCGTCGTCCTGTGGCCGCGCCTGCGAGCCAGCCGGCTGAGTCTCAGCCTGGGGGCGCTGAACGCGGCCGAGGCGGTGATCGTGCTGCTCCCGGCGTGGTGGTATCTCAACCGCAAAGACGTGCGGCGGCTTTTCCGCAAGACCTGACAGGCGTCACTACACATTAGGCTCGGAGGGGGTCTGCGACCCCCGGCTTGGGCCAACCACCAATCAGGCCTGACTGGAAGGGCCGCAGCGCCGCTTGAAGTATCACGTTGTTTGTGGTATAGTAATCTTGGCTGGAGTGCCTTAGGGAGGAACCCATTGTGATAAGAGTGACGCCTGCGCTCGCGATGGATTGCCAAATCCGTCGTTCAGCGGCTGGATCTGGCGATCCAGCCGGAGCAAAGTGCGGCTTTTATCCCGGTGCGGAAGAACACGCCCGGCCAGGAGGGATGTGCCGATGAGACGTGCACATGTTGTGCTTCTAGTGGCTGTGGCAAGCACGGCGCTGCTGCTGATCACGGTCTCCATGATGACTGACCATGGGCTTTCACAGGCTGCGCCGTTGATGCAGGCGACAAGTGAGAGTGAGCCGAACAACAGTTGTAGCCAGGCAAATGAGATCGGTCTTGCTGCAGCGGTGCAGGGGGCCATCAATCCGATTACAGACACGGATTGGTTCTATATGACAACGCAGCCGGGAGTGTCATACATCGGCCGTGCTTCTGTGGGGCCGGCGGAGTTCAGCATACGGCTCTGTGTGCACACTGACAGCTGTGCCGAGATGTCTTGTAGTTCTGCTTCGACCAGCTACGTAGAGCAGTCTTGGGATGCGACGGGTGATATCTACTACCTGAAGGTCGAGAAACACGATTCGGCGTTGATAACAGAGACGACTTTATACGTGCTGGACGTCGTCGAGCAATACATCCCTCCCTCCACCAACACTCCGGCCCCGACGTCCACTCCGATTCCCGGAGAGGACAGTTACGAGCAAAACGACAGTTTCGATCAGGTGTACACCATGACGGTTCAGACATCGGTCACGCTGGGGAACGCCACCTTTGCCCCTGCCGGTGATGAGGACTGGTTCACGTTCTGGGCCAAGGATGGCAAGTGGTACCAGGTCACGACCAGCGACTTGAACGACGCCGACACGCTAGTGTGGATCTACGACCGGAACAACGAGATGAAGGCAAAAAACGACGACGGAGCGGGCGGCTATGCCTCTAAGATCAAGTGGGAGGCCAAGTACGAGGGGTACTATTACATCCGCGTCACCAATAAAGTCGCCACTGTCGGCAGTTACGATCTGACCATGGAAAAGGTCAGTGGGCCGTCTCCCGATCCTTCGTCCACGCCTGCCAACGTCGACTCCAAGGCCGACAGTTGCGAGGACAACTCCGACTTTGAATACGCCTGCGTCATCCCTGTCAACGAGTCCAAGACCTTCAACCTGGTCCCGCCCCTTGGTGGGGTGGACAACGATTTCTTCAGGACCTGGGTCAAACCTGGATTTCTCTTTGAGTGCGCCACGTCGGACCTGTCCCCCGGCGTGGACCCCAACATGATCGTGTTCAGCGGCCCTTCGTGGGACGACGCGATCGGCGGCAACGACGACGTCGAGACGGGGAACTACAACAGTTTTTTCTCCTACTACGCCACCTATGAAGGTTGGCTGTACCTGCTGGTAGGAACCGGCGATCGCACCCCAAGCGACATATATAACAGCAACTACACGCTGCGTTGCGACATGCGGGTGCCCGGCGAGACCGGTACCCCTACGATCACCGGGACGCCAGATCCGCAGGCTGCTACCCCGACGCCAGACTCGCAGGCCGCCACTCCCACGCCGTCAGGCCCGTCCATCGCCAGCCCCACCCCCTCCGAGAACATCACGGTGCGCCCGTTGACTACCCCGACACCGGTCTCTGTCACGACGCCGGCCCCTCGTTTTGTCCCCATTAGCCTGCTGGTCTACTACGACGGTAACGGCGACCACCAGCCCGGCGCAGGAGAGGGCATCGCCGGCATCTCGGCCCAGGCCTACGAGGTCGCCACCAACCAACTGCTGGCCCAGGGCTTCACCGACGAGCAAGGCAACCTGGAGTTCACCGTCGCTAGTTCCGGCCCAGTGCGTGTGAGTGTTCCCTTCTTCGGGTTCAGCCAACTGGTGACCGGCGAGGGATCCAGCATCTACCTGCGCGTCCCGCCCCAGCCGCTCCCGGGAGGAGCGCCCTGATCCACAATGGGATGGAAGGGTGCCTATGACTGAATCAACACCTAAGGCCAGACCACCGCGACGCAGTTGTCTGCTGGTCGTTCCCATTGTCGGCGGCACGCTCCTCTTGCTGACCGCCGTGGTGCTGATTCTTTTCCTTGGGCTGCGGGGGGCGTTCCCCGGCGGTGAAACAAACCCCGGCATGCCCCTGGAGGTGATCAAACTCACCCCTACCGTCTCCACCTCCCCTGTACCTCCCCCAAGTTGCGAAACGATCATCAGCAGCGGCGATCTGCAGGTGGCTGTGCCTCTCCCCATCTCACTTACGGTAGCCAGCGCATCATTTCCCGTCGTGGCGATCGTGCCCGAGGAGGAAGGATGGGCCTACCCATCGGGCTATCCAGAGGCAGCCGCCTGGGCCTGTGGCACGGTGGTCAACTACGTCGTGGGACTGGACCCGACGCCGGAGAACGAGGCGCTGCTGGCCGGGCTGAGACCCGGAGATGAGATCAAGATGCGCCTCTCCAACGGCGTGGTGCTTTTCTTCCGTTTCGTTGAGCGGCGGGAGGTGGCAGCAAATGAGGCAAGTGTCTTCGAGCAGTTGCGACCCCGCGTGACGTTGGTCCTGGAAAGGCAGGATGACACCTGGCAGATCGGTACGGCTGACTACGTCGCCGAGACGGAGCCGGTTCAGCCACCCTCGGGGACGCTGGCCCAACCGGGCCAGCCGGTGCGCGTGGGCGAAGCGCAGGTGACGGTCATCAGCGGCCACGCCGAGACCGGCGGGTCTGGCCTCTCGCCTGGGACGATGCACTACCTGGTGGAGTTCTCGGTCGAAAACGTGGGCACGACGGTGCTCAAAGCCGATGCCTTCGCTATGCAGTTGCAGGACGGCGTGGGGAACGGGTACCTGCTTTCGCCTGCGGCCAGCGCTGTGGGGGAACACGGCCCGCTCAGTGGGGAAATCGGCCCCGGTGCTACGGTGACGGGCACGGCTGGCTACCTGGTGCCGGAGACGCTCGCTGGCCCCACACTTATCTGGATCTTCAGCCCGTGGCCTGGTTCGGAGTTGCGAGCCAGCGTGAGTATTCCCTACGAAGCAGAGACGGGGCCAGCCTTGGCTGGCCAGGCCGAGGTGGGCATCACCGACGTCTTCCTCGACGGCGACGTGTTAGTCATTGAGGGGGAAGTACGAAACACAGGGGTCGGGCCGTTCACAGTAGGGCTGAACGAGATCAGTCTTACCTCCAGCGCCGGGATGAGCGACTTGCGTACAGCAGCCCCGCCGCTACCCTGGACGATCGGGCCGGGCGAGACGCAGGTGATCGAGCTGCAGTACGAAAAGCCTGATGCTGCGGCCGCGCTGCTGGCGCTGCTGGGGTATTCCTTCGAGATCCAGGGGTTGCGGTAGGTGGATGATTTCAAGATCTGGCATCGTGTAAGAGCCTTAGAGAGGCGCGGTGTCACCGATGACGCGCTCGTAGAGTGCATCCAATTCCTCTTCAGAGTAGAAGTAAATCACGATGCGGCCTCCCTCGCCGCTGCGTGTCAGGCTTACTTTCGTACCCAGCGTCTCGCGGAAGCGGGCCTCCAGCGCCCGCGTCTCCGGCGAGGGTTCACGCGCGGGCTGCCGCTCCTCCCACCGACCGAGCAATCGCCGTACCAACTTCTCCGTCTGGCGCACGTTTAGCCCCTGCTTCAGGACCGTCTTGAGCGCGGCCTCCTGTGTCTCGGTCCGTTCCAGGCCCAGAAGCGTCCGGGCGTGGCCCTCGCTGATCCTTCCCGCCAGTAGCGCTTCCTGCACAGGGCGGGTCGCTTTCAACAGCCGCAGTGTGTTGGAGACGGTCACACGGCTTTTCCCCACCCGCCGCGCCACCTGTTCCTGCGTCAACCCAAACTCCTCGATCAACTGGTGGTAGGCTCT
The DNA here is from genome assembly GCA_964385635.1 of uncultured Anaerolineales bacterium. GTDB lineage: Bacteria > Chloroflexota > Anaerolineae > B4-G1 > B4-G1 > CAYLPU01. Next base: position 42,937 of record CAYLPU010000012.1, on the reverse strand, counting down.
GGCCTCCTCCAACGCGTTCAGGTCAGACCGCTGGAGGTTCTCTACCAACGCCAGTTCCAGCATCTCGCGCGGGGCCACGTCCTTCACTATAACGGGGACCGTGGACAACCCGGCCAGTCGCGCCGCGCGCCAGCGGCGCTCGCCGGCGATCAGTTGATACCCGTCGGGCGCTCTGGTGACGATGAGCGGCTGGATGACCCCATGTTCTTCTATGGAGGCGGCCAGTTCCACCAGGTCTTGATCGCGAATCGGCGTGCGCGGCTGGTGAGGGTTGGGCGTGATAGAGACGAGTGGTACCTCAACCACGCCCGCTGCGGCCATCTGTTCCTCAGCGACAGGGATCAGCGCTTCCAGTCCTCTGCCTAGCCCTCTTTTACGTGGTGCCATCGCTCTCACCTCTGTCATCGCCCAATAGCAACTCCCGCGTCAGTGCCGCGTAGGCCAGCGCCCCCGTCGAACGGGGTGCGTAGGATATGATGGGCTCACTGTAACTAGGAGCCTCGCTCAGACGCACACTACGTGGGATGATCGTGTCAAAGACCCGCCCGGGGAAATATTGCCGCACTTGTTCGACAACTTGACGCGATAGGGTGGTGCGGGCGTCGTACATTGTCATCACCAGCCCCCGCAGTCGCGAACCCGGGTTGAGGGCGCGGCGCACTAACTCGATCGTGCGCGCCAGTTGTGAGAGGCCCTCCAGCGCCAGGTACTCACATTGCACGGGGATGATCACCCCGTTGGTGGCAGACGTCAGCCCGTTCACCGTCAGAATACCCAGGCTGGGTGGACAGTCAATCAGCACATAATCATACCGCCCATCTGATCTCTCGTCCTCGTCCAGCCCTGCCAAGGCCTGGCGTAGACGATGCTCCCGCTGCGGCAGGCTGATCAGTTCCACCGTTGCACCAGCCAGAGATGGCGAGGCCGGCACCAGATCAAGCCGCACCTGGTTGGTGAGTCGTGCAACACGGGCCAACGGGACCTCGCGCACCAGCAAGTCGTAGGTAGAGAGCGGCACGGTGTACTTATCTATCCCCAGAGAGGAAGTGGCGTTGGCCTGCGGGTCAATATCCACCAGCAGGACACGCTGGCCCCAACTTGCGAGGTAGGCCCCCACATTGACCGCCGTGGTGGTCTTGCCGACCCCGCCTTTCTGATTCGCCAGTGCGTAGATGATCGGCATACTGGCCTATCTATCCTTCCAGTGCCCACTGGCAGTGGGCGACTTCCTCCAGGCTGGGTGTGCTGGACAACCCCGTCCGTGTCACCGAACCGGCGGCGATGCAATTGGCGAAGCGCGCGGCTATCCAGGGGTCGCCCTGGCGCTGCAGCCACACGAAGAAAGCCGCCGCGAAGACGTCGCCCGCACCGGTAGGGCCTACCTCGTGCACAGGCGGGGCTGGAAAGTGGCGGGCCCGCCCAGCTGTGTACACGGTGCAGCCCGCCGCCCCCTGGGTCACAACCAGAAGCCGCGTCTGGGCAGCATACTGGGCCACCAGCGTCTCATCGTTCTCTATGTCCTTATCACTCAACACCACGGCATCGGCGCGGGCGAGCAATGGTTCTGCCTCTTCCCATTGACAGCAGCTCACGTGCCCGGCCTGATCCCAGCGCCGCATCCACCCCTGGGGTGTCAAACCCACAAAGGCGTCTCCAAATCCGGTGACTAACTCCGGGTCGCACTCCTGGGCCACTGGCCCCAGATGGACGATGGCCGTCTGCCAGTCCGGTGGCACCATCGTTGGTACCAGCGTCTCCGCGACGCCGCGCAGCACCTGGCGCCGACCATTGGAGGTGTATATGTTCTTGAATGTGGTCGTCGTAGCGGCGGGAAAGCAGGTGACCGTTATGCCGTCCAATATCTTGCTCAGATTGAGACCGGGGTCAGCGCTGGTGACGACGCCAACACGACAGTCCAACGCACGCGCAGTGCGGGCAGCATACGAGACCGTACCGCCAATCGTGAAGACGCCATCTACCAGGTCACGGGTCACATGGCCGATGACCAGGTAGTCTAGTTTAATCATAGCAGTCAGCGGTTAGCAGGTAGCCGGCAGCCTATACGTAATAGGGCGGCCAACGACTTAGAACCAATACCAGTTATTACCGTGGGATGATGGTGACCTTGCGCCGGTCCCCCTCGCCGATGCTCTGGGTGGTCGCGCGGGGATGATCGCGCAACGCCACGTGGATGATACGGCGCTCGTGGGGTGGCATGGGCTCCAGCGTCACCGTGCGGTCGGTACGTATCGCCTGCTCCGCCACACGTTGCGCCAGGCGGCGCAGCGATTTTTCCCGACGTGCCTTGAAACCCTCCACGTCCACCACCAACCGCACCCGACCTGCCATCTCCCGCCCAACGATTAGCCGGGTGATGTGCTGCAACGCAGCCATCGTCTTCCCACGGTGGCCTATCAGTACATTGGTGTCCTGGCCTTGTACTTCGAGTACCAGAGGCGATTCTTCCTCGCCTGGGGCAGGTTCGGCTCGTCGCACGTCAACCTGGGCTTTGTCTATACCCAGCAGTTCCAGCAGTTCCAGCAGCACCCCCTGAGCCACATGGGCCTCGTCCTTCCCCGCCACGGCTGGCGCGACGGGCTCGGCCGCGGGCGGGGCAACTGGCTCGGCCAACACCGCAGGGGCCGGACGTGGCCTGGCCTTCAACCTGGGTGTCAGTCGCACGCGGGCCTCGCGCGCCCCCAACCCCAACATGCCCCGGCTACCCTTGTCCAGCACTTCGATCTCTACTGCGTCCCGATCAATCCCGAGACGTGCCAAGCCCGTAGAAATAGCGGCTTCGACGTTTGCTCCGATTGCCTCGATTGTCCGTTCTATTTCTGTCATCTGCCATAATCCTCAAATCCATGTAAAGCGGCTGGATCGCCAGATCCAGCCGGAGCAAAGCGCGGCTTCTGCCCCAATGCCCTCAAACAAACGCTCACGCGAGCCGACTATCACTTCCGCTGTTTTAGCCGAGCCTGATCGCTGCTCTTGGCTCCCTCACTGTCCCGGTCTTTCCGGATGAAGTAAAACTGAGCCATCCCAATCAGGTTGGAGATGATGAAGTAGATGGAGAGCCCCGTCGCGTACTGGAGGGCGATGATGCCGAACATCAACGGCATCATAATCTGCATCTGCTGGTTCATCATCCCCGTCTGCGATTGGTCACCGCTGGCAGTGGGCGGGGCAAGCAGTTTTTGCTGTAACCAGGTCGTGGCGAGGACCAGGGCGGGCAGAGCGTACGACCACCACTGAATTATGCTGGGAGGTTGGCCCAGGTCCATCCCCAGGAAAGTGCTCTGCAGCGGCACGAGTCCTACGACGCCAGGCAGCCACTTGTAGATGTGCTGAGAGAACTGAAACAGTTGCAAGGGAGTCGAGGGCACGCAGTACATGATCGCCTGGTAAAGGCCGATCATGATCGGCAACTGGATCAGCATAGGCAGGCACCCACCCGCCGGGTTGATGCCCGCTTCTTTCCACAACTTCATCTGTTCCTGCGACAGCCGCTCCTTGTCCTTGCCGTACTTCTTCTTTAACTTCTCGACCTCCGGCTGGAGTTCCTGCATCTTGCGCGCCGACCGCTGCTGTCCCAACGTCAGCGGCAGGATGAGCAACCGGATCAAGATAGTCAGCACAGCAATGGCTGCGACAGTCTGATGCCCCAGGAAGTTGTAAAAGAGCAGCAGTAAATTGGCTAACGGATAAGCGATAAAACTGAACACAGTCTGACCTTTCTTATTTCTTTCCTATTCTTGTTCCTCAACCACGCGCGGATAGACCCACATTTCGCGCCCATTATCCACGTGCAGTGCCAGTATCCGATGAGACCCCTGGATCAACATTCCGTACACCATCGCCCTGTGCACCACCGGCGTCGAAAGCATCTGTCCCTCGTTCTCCCTCGACCAGATCACAAAACCATCGCTGGTGTCTAGTGCATACAGGGTGCCATTCTCACTGCCGACGAACAACCTGCTTCCATCCTCGGTCAGCGTCGGACCTGCCCGCACCGGCACATTAAGCGGCCGGTGCCAGACCTGCTCGCCGGTCTCGGCCTCCACGGCGTAGACGTTCCCATTCACATCAGCCGCGTAGATGGTGTCGCCGTAGACGACTGGCCCGCCCCAGAACCAATTCTCACCTGCGAAGCGCCAGCGTTCGGTCCCCGTATGCGCATCTATCGCGTAGAGCCTGTCGTCGAAAGTGCCGGCGTAGAGTGTGTCATCCAGCAATGCTGGCATGCTGGCAAAGGCTCCCTCGGCGTGAAAATCCCAGACCACCTGACCATCGGACAGGCGCAGAGCGTAAAGGTGGCGGTCCATTGAACCGATGTAGACCACATCCGACACGATGAGCGGGGTGGCCCACACGCGATGCCCTGTCTCGAAAACCCATCTGAGCGCGCCGCTCTCCACGTCCAACGCGTAGACGTTGCCGTCGCTGTTGCCGATGACGAAGAGGTCGCCACTCAGGGCCCCGCCTTCGACGTATTGACCAGCAGCGCCGTCGAAGCGCCACAATTCATAACCAGCCTCGCGGTCCAGCGCCCAAACAATGTTTCTGGGCTGACTGAAGAAACCTCCACCGGGTATCTGCGAGGCTGTGATTATGTGTTCCTCGTCCACCGCCGGGGCAACATAAAAAACTCCGTTGTTGTCCTCCTCCGGATTCTTGGGGAAAGCCCACAGAGACTCACCGTCTGCCACATCCAGCGCCCGTGCCTGCTCTATGTCGGCCACGTATAGCCTCTCCCCCACGACGGTCAGTCCTGTCCAACTCATGGGCCGCGCGGCTCCACCCGAGCAGCCGCTCACGCCTAAAAGTAGTGCTGTCAACACCATCAGCGCAGTGGACCAACGCCACATCCAAGATTGGTTCAATTACTTATCCTCCTCCAGATTAGGGATGGGGTCATAGCCACCTGGGTTGAACGGGTGGCAGCGGGCCACTCGCTTGACGGCCAGCCAGCCACCGCTCCAGACCCCGTAGCGGGCGATGGCCTCATAACCATACTGGGAACAGGAAGGAACAAAACGGCAGGTGGGAGGGAGCATGCGCGAGAGGGACATTTGATAGAGGCGAATTATACCTAGCAGAACAGGTTTCATATTCTCTCGTATGCACTCATTCTATGCGCTCAGTCCAGCACGTCTCAGCAGCGACGCCAATGCCTCTTCGACCTGCGGCTCCTTCGTCTTGAGAATCTGTGTACGTGCGATCAGCATCATGTCCCACCCACCCTCGAACTGGGGATAGAGGTGGCGTGCCGCTTCGCGCAGGAGGCGCTTGGCCCGGTTACGAGCCACTGCGCTCCCCACGCGCCGGCTGGCCGTAACCCCCACGCGGCTGAAATCGAGTCCGTTGGGCTGCGCGACCAGCACCAACAAAGGGTGTGCCCACGACCGTCCTTCATCGTACACCCGTCGCACGTCGCTCGTGCGTCGCAGTCGGACCCGCCGTTCCATCGTGAATGGTGAGCCGTGTCGAGACACTAGGCCCGGCGTCGTGGACGCTGCGAACTTTCCTTCCAATTTAGCTTCTTGGCCCACTCCCTACCCACAGTCAGACGCCGGCGGCCTTTCAGCCGCCGCGCCTTGAGCACGCGCCTCCCGCCCGGTGTGGCCATACGGGCGCGGAAGCCATGGGTGCGCATACGCTTGCGCTTTTTCGGTTGATACGTCTGCTTCGGCATTCATCCTCCCAATTAGCGGTTAGCAACTGGCGGTTAGCAGTTGACGATCAATAAATCGCCAAAAGCCAATTGCCAACAGTGCCCCATTATACCCTAAGCAGCACAAGTGGTCAAATCATGCCACGAAAGACACTTGTTGTTTTACTTGCACGTTCCAGACGCATGCGTATAATCTGACGATGGAGATTGCCAGATGTCCAACTCTACCCAGGTAGCCGAACTACTGCAGGCCGGGATCGCCGCCGCCAAGGCGGGGCGAGCGCAGGAGGCGCGCCAGGCGCTGCTGCAGGTCACCGAACTGGACGAGCGAAATGAGCAGGCCTGGTTGTGGTTAAGCGGGGTCGTCGAGTCACTCAAGTATCGGCGCGCCTGTCTGGAGAACGTGCTGGCGATCAACCCGGACAATGGCTACGCTCAGGAGGGCCTGCGCTGGCTTGACCAACAATCCTCCACGCCCGCCACCTCGCAGGAACGCTGTCCGCGCTGCCAGGCATCCATCCCGCCATCAGGGACGACGTGCCCCCATTGCGGACAGGCTCTCATCGTCGCCTGCCCTGCCTGTGGGCAATACGTTGACGTGAGAGAGCCCTCGTGCCTCGAGTGTGGGCAGTTTCTGGGGGATTTCCGCGATGGAGCACGTTACCACCTCGCGCTGGCGAGAGCGTATCTGAAGCAGCACCAGTACGCGCTGTCACAAGAGGCCACCGCTCGCGCTGAAGCGGAGGCTTCCGGTGACCCGCAGGTACTGGGGGGCGTGGCAGCATTGCACGAGGAGTTGGGCCACAGCGACCTGGCTATCGCCGCCTACGAGCAGGCTATTGAGCATGACCTCGGGAACGCGGTCCTCTATGCCCGCCTGGGGGCGATCTACCGCCGGCGCACGCTGCACGCCGAGGCGCGCGTTATGTACGAACTGGCGGCGGAGCGGGCCGGTGACGACCCGGGGATTCTGTTCGAATTGGCACAACTGCACGTCGAAGAGGATGGAGCGACGACGGAGGCCCGCAAACTGCTGGAGAAAGTCGTCCGGTTGGAGGCTGGGCACGCGCAGGCCCACCTGCTCCTGGGCGACGTGTATCTCGGCCAGCAACGAGGGCCACAGGCGGTCCAGCACTACGAGCGGGCCTGCCAACTGACCTCGCCCGGTTCGCGGATCGGCCGGGAAGCGCATCGCAAGTTGGGCAGACTGCACCCCTCTACACCCGAGCACCAGGCGCAGGGATGGATGGAGACACTGCGCCGGACGAGCGGATTGATGCTGACTCCAGCACTGGCGGCGCTGGTCAACGCGGGCTTGTCACCCTGGCGAATCAGTCTCGCGGCGTGGGGCGGGCTGGCGGTGTCGAGCGTAGGCGCTTACCTGTGGGTCTGTGCGACCGACGTACCCCGCAACCCTGCGATGCGCAGAGTCTTCGGACCCGCAGGGGTGAAGGGGCTTGAACAGCAGGCTCTGGTGGGCATTCCGGGACTGGTGCTGTGGACAGCCGCACTTGGGTTGATTTTGCTGAAAGTATAAGGGGACGGACAGTGATCGGCTCATGGGCGTTCTTTCTCTTGGTGCTTGACTTCTTCCTGTCCCTCGTCTTCCTGCTTCCGCTCAAAGATTACCGGGGGCCCTATCGAACCTTCCCGTACATGACCCTCGGCCTCGTCTTGCTCAACACAGCCGTTCACGTACTCGTCTACTACGTGCTGCCGCTGGGAGAGGATGCCTGGTCGCAGGGTGGGCTGATGTGGCAGATGATGCTTGTGCCGGCCGACGTTCTCAACGGCGAAGGATTGGGATCGCTGAGCATGATCACAGCCGCGTTCTTGCACGGCAGTTGGTCGCACCTGGTCGGCAATATGTTCATCCTGTGGTTTTTCGGGCGAAGGCTGGAGGACGTACTGGGTCCCACGAAGTTCGGACTCTTCTACCTGGCGTGCGTGTTCGTGTCAGGAACGGGCAGCGTGTTGGGGCGGGCCGCACTTCCCCTCACCCAGGGGGTGATACCAGGTCTGGGGGCCAGTGGAGCGATTATGGGCGTCGTGGCCGCCTACCTGTTTCTGTACCACGGGCAGCGTATCCTCACGCTGATACTTCTCGGGGTCATCCCCATCCCATTGCGTATTCCAGCCTGGGTGTTTATCCTCTACACCGTGACACGTGACATCCTGAGCGGGTGGTTGGAACAGGAATTCCAGGCGATTGGACACATCTACAGTTTTGTGGATTCATTTGCCCATCTGGGCGGGGTGATCGCCGGGCTGATATGCGTCTATTTCTTCCTGCCACGCGAGTTGCTCTACTATCGCCACCGGCCCAGCGCAGCACCAAAACCCCCGCTGTCGGGGAAGAGTTAGCGCCAAACCGATTTAGACAGGCGGTTGGAGTGGAGCCTTTAGGCGGGAGGGTCCGGCTGAAGCCTCGACTCCAGATACTACTGAACGGTATTGGTTAGCGTCCCAGGTAACGCAGGCTGCACTCCAGGTACTCGAGTTCGTCCATCTCCAGCACGAGGGAAGGCTGGTTGGGCAGCGCGCGCAGCAGCGGCAGAACGTCCCGCTTGTAGTTCACTACCCCACCAGAGAAATCGAGCGGCTGGTGCTCGTCGTAGAAGCCCCGGTGGTTGTTCATGTGGCAATGCACGAGCCGGTGGCTGATTCGCTTGATCCACGCCTCCAGCGGCACGTAGTCGGAGAACAGGTAGACATGGCCAACGTCGAGACAGGCGCATAGGTGAGGTGAATCGACCTGGTCCAGCACATCGCCGATGATGCTCGGCTCTGATTCCCACATGTTCTCCAGCGCGATGATTAGCCCCCGCTCCGCGGCCTCCTCGGCCATCGGTTCCCAAAACTCTACCTGGCGCTTGGTCCATTCAGGGCGATAGGCCGGATTGCGCACGATGGGGAAGAAGTTGGCGTGGAAGACGACGTGACGCGCACCTAGTTCGGCAGCAATATCCAGGTTCAATAGATAGCGCTCGCGAGTCAGCGCCACGACGCGTCGGTCCGGGCTGGCGGAGGAGAGATCGTAGAAAGCGCCGTGGAGGGCGAGTTCCCCCTCGAACCCTCGCAACAGACGCTTGTGCCGGTCGAGCAACTCGCGCCACCCGTTATCTAGCAAGTCTGTGTCGTAACCGTAGACCTGGAGTTCTAGCCCCGCGCCATGAGCCTGGGCCAGCTCACAGTGCCGCGTGATGTCCCTCTGATAGGTAGCAAGCAGTATACGCTCCATAGCCAGTTCTCTCCGCAGCCCCTGCTTGCTGATTGTACACCATCACAGCATAGAGGGCAAACCAGGCCTCCGTGTCATTTCCACCACAGTCTCGCGAATCGCGTGTGCCATCTGCCGCGCCCGCGCCGGTGCATCGCCGACATAGCCAGTGGCGTCGAGCAGCGCGCGCACGCGGCTGGCGGGCAGGTAACGTAATACCTTCGGGTCGGCAGCCAACAAGTCGGCCAACGGGTTGGACTCCCCCTGCCACACACTGTCCCAGGCAGCCATCGCGTGCCCACGGATCACCTCGTGCATCGCCTGGCGGTCGGCCCCGGCGTGCGCCAGTTCCATCAGCAGCCGCTCGGTGGCGGCGAAGGTGCCGTAGGTGGCCAGGTTTCGCGCGACGGCCCCGTCGTGGATGCACAAGCCCCGTAGGATGCGATGGGCACGGCGTAACAGTTCGTCGCTCGCCAGGAACGCACCCGGCAGGATGAGGCGGCGGTTGGCCGAATCGTCCAGCGTGCGCTCCAGCAGCGAGTGGGCCGCGTTGTCCCAGGCCACGCGGGCCAGCGCGGCGACGTAACGCGCCAGGCTGTCCATGTTTTCCGCGTGGATGGGATTGCGCTTGAAGGGCATCGCCGATGAGCCCACCTGGTGCGCGCCGAAGGGCTCGCTCCACTCCCCGATGGATGGCGATTGCAACAGCCGCAGGTCGAAGCCGAAGCGGTACATGGAGGCCGCCAGCCCCGCCAGCCCTGCCAACACGCGGTAATCCTGCTGGCGTGGGTAAACCTGGGTGACGACGGGGAAAGGGTCCAGCCCCAGTTCCGCCATCACGCGGGCCTCCAGTTCGGCCGGGGTCATCTGGGTGCCGGCCAGCAGTTGGGCGTAGGAGGCAGCGGTGCCCACCGCCCCCTTGATCCCCTTCCCCCGCAGGTGTTGCCGCACGTGACGGAGTTCGACGTAGTTTTCCAGCAGGTCCTGGCCGTAGACCGCCAGCCGGTAGCCAATCGTGGTGGGCTCGGCGGGCTGGAGGTGGGTGAAGCCCATACAGACCTGGTCGGCGTGAGCATCGATGCGGCCGGCCAGGTCAGCCAGGAGCGCGTGCAGCCGCTCCAGCAGCAGGTCGAGCGCCTCGTGGATGCGCAGTGCGTCACTGTTGTCCTCGATGTCGGCGCTGGTGGCCCCCAGGTGGAGCACCGGCCCGCCGGCAGGGCATTGTTCGGCGAAGGTGCGGAGTTCGGCCATCAGGTCGTGGTGGATCTCGGCCTCGATTTCGGCGGCCCGGCTCAGGTCCACGTCCTCCTGGTGCGCCTGCAGGTCGGCCAGTTGCTCGGCTGTGACCAGGCCGGCCTGGTGTTGCGCAGTGGCCAGCGCGACCCACACGCGGCGCCAGAGTTGCCGCTTGTGCACCTCACTCCAGACAGTCCGCATCTCCCTAGAGCCGTAGCGCCAGGTGAAGGGGGAGAGATACGTGTCGTGAGTGAATCCGATCTCAGGTTTCGTTTCAGATTTCAGGGACTGCACTGCCTGCCTCCCTTCTAGCGGATGGAACGATCAGGCACATAGCCCGCCTGGCCCCCATTATACCACCGCACCAACTGGTTGAACATTTGGCTCTCCAATGGCCCGCCTCAGATTTTTAGAAGTTTGTCCAATTCTCTGCCGTACCGTGACCACTCAGGTTGATGGGCGAAGGTCTCCCGACTGAGCCCTTTACGCCTCGGTCAGAGACCTTCGGCGAACGAAGGGGATTCGTAGCAGAACGAAACCCAAAAACGCTCAGGAGGCTGCGGGGCGCGTCTAGCGGTATGCCCGCCGTTGAGGATGGGGTTGATGAATTTGCCAAACGCCACAGAACGGCTCTAAAGGGCCTTAGAGGGCCTCAGAACTGCTACGAAATCCCACGAAGGCCGTGCCTTGCGTTATCGTCTGTGTATAGTACAATACTACCCCTGGGCGTAGGAGGGTTTGCCGAATCCGATTCCGGTGTCCGTGAAACCGGCATCGAGAGACACCTTTTACGTCGGTATACACGGGTTAAGGAGGAATCACTGATGAAACTGTACCGCTTTGGCTCTGTCTCTTGGCAAGATTCCCAACTTCTCTACCACTCTCTGCCCCGCGTGGGCCGCGAGGGGGTGATACTTTGCTCCCCTGCCACGACCTACGTCTGCGTCGGCTATTTTCAGGACGTGGAGCAGGAGGTGGACGTGGAATTCTGTCGCGAGAACGACATCCCCATCTTCCGGCGGGAGTTGGGCGGCGGCGCAACCTACCTGGATGGTGATCAACTCTTCTTTCAGTTGGTCATTCATCGTGACAATCCGCTCGTTCCCGCCGGCAAGTTGGCTTTCTACCGCAAGTTCCTGCAGGCCCCTATTGAGGCCTACCGTGCGTTGGGCATCCCGGCCGAGTATCGGCCAGTCAATGACATCGTCGCCAATCAGCGCAAGGTCTCCGGCTGCGGAGCAGCGGAGATCGGCGACTACTACATCCTGGTTGGCAACCTGATCGTGGATTTCAACTACGAGATGATGGCCCGCGTGTTGAAAGTCCCCGACGAAAAATTCCGCGACAAAATCTACAAGACCATCTACGAAAATCTCTCGACCGTCAGGCGAGAGATCGAGCAGGTCCCGCCGAGGGAGGATCTGTGGTCGCTGATGGCCGACAAGTTCGTCGAGATGCTGGGGCCGATGGAGATAGTGACGCTGGTGGATAAGGAGTGGCGGGCGAAGACGGACGAACTGGCGGCCCGTTTCCTCACCGATGAGTGGCTCTACCAGAAGAGGCGGCCTCGTGCCGGCCGGGAGGTGAAGATCCGCGCTGGCGTGCAGGTGAAGCAGAAGATGCACAAAGCGCCCGGCGGCCTCATCCGCGCCACGACTGAGGTACAGGACGATGCCATCGCGGCCCTCTCTCTCTCCGGCGATTTTTTCTTCTTCCCGGAGGAGAAACTGGCCGACCTGGAGGCGGCGCTGGTGGGAGTGCGGGTGGAGGAAGTGGAGCAGGCCATTACTCGCTTCTACGAGGAGTTTGGTATTGAGAGCCCCGGTGTCACGCCGGCTGATTTTGCACAGGTGGTGGGTTAGTTTTGAGATTTGCCTTCTACCCCGGCTGCTTGGTCCTCCAGCGCATGCCCGAATACGAGGCGGCCACTCGCGCCGTACTGCGGGCACTGGGGATCGAGTTGGAGATCATCCAGCAGGCCGCCTGCTGCGGCTCGCCCGTCGCTGAATCCTTCACCGCCGAGTGGGTTTACCTGGCTGTCTATAACCTGGCGTTGGTGGAACGGATGGGGCATGGGACGGTAGCGACAGTGTGTGGTGGATGTACCAACAGCCTCACCCGTGGCGCCTGTGCCCTTCAGAACGCCGACGTGCGTGCCGAGGCGAACCGTCGCCTGGAACCGCTTGGTCTTTCTGTCACCGGGCAGGTGGAGGTGAAGCACCTGGTGCGGCTGTTGGCCGAGCGGGAGGACGAGGTGCGGGCCCGGATCGTCCGCCCGCTCTCACTTCGTGTAGCCCTCACCAACCCCTGCCAGGTCTTCCGGCCCGGCGGAGTGATGAAATTTGATGATCCAGTAGAGCCCCAGAGCCTGCGCCGCCTGGTCGAACTGACTGGTGCAGAGGTGGTCGAGTATGGCGGCGAGGACGAGTGCTGCGGCGCGACGTTGTACCTGGCCGACCCGGACCTGGCGCTGGCGGCCGGGCGGCGCAAATTGGAGGCGACACAGGAGGCCGACTTCCTGCTCCACGGATGCGGCAACTGCCAGTTGCTGTTGCGCCGCTTCCAGCGTTTGATCGTCCGAGACGAGCCGGGACTGCGCAGGCAATCGCTCCTCCTGCCGCAACTGGTGGGACTGGCGATGGGGCTGCCGGAGGAGGAACTGGGACTGCGGGAGGGCACGTGGCGATGAATCACCCCGAAGACTGCCTTCAATGCGGTAACTGCGTTACCGTCTGCCCGGTGGAGATGGCAGGTGGTCACGCCATCGTTACCTTCCTCGCCGACCCCGACGCCACCGGCTACTCGGTGTGGCTGTGCACCTCCTGCTGGCGCTGTCAGGAGTCCTGTCCTGGAGAGGTGGACATCCACAGGCTGATGATGGAACAACGGCGCCGCGAGCAGGCTCCTGCCGGGTATCGGGCCGCCTTCGAAAGCATCCTGGCCTGTGGCCTTGCGTTGGAGGTCGCGCAGGAGGAACTCGATCAGGTGCGTGCCGCCTGGGGGCTGGAATCGGTCAGACTGCCACCGTCTGGCTTGGTTCAGACCCTCCTCCGTGGCAGCGGGCGACCGGAGGGTAGAGAGAAGTGAATTTCCTGTTGACTTTTGACTGTCTGCGAGTAAAATAGGTTGACGCGATGGCAACAGTTAGGAACAGGGGTACTGCGTCACCTGCGATGGGTAACTCAAGGGAGAATTCCGCCGGCAAGATCAGAACGCTTCGCGATCGGGCCAATGACCTTACCAGCGGCTCTTTGGTCATTGTGAGCGACGCCATCCAACGCTTTGACGACGTCCGCGCGGCGGAAGCCACCGCCAGTATCGCCTATTACGCAATCTTTTCTTTTTTCCCCCTGTTGCTCGTCCTAATCGCTGCCGGGGGTTTTGTGTTGGAAAGCGAACAGGCCCAGCGGCAAGTGCTGGATTTCGTGACTGAAGTCTTCCCAATCTCCCAGCCACTGATTGAGAAGAACATTCAAAGGATTCTCGAACTGCGCGGAACGGTGGGATTTGTGGCCTTGCTCGGTCTGTTATGGTCAGCCATGGGCGTTCTTACGGTTTTGGCACGCAACATCAATCGCGCCTGGACGAAGGCCGAACCACGCAGCTTCTTGGGGAGCCGCTTGGTGGCTCTGGGGATGGTCGGTGGCCTGGCAGTGTTGCTGGCCTTTGCATCAGTTTCAACCACCGTGCTCGACGTCTTGGCCCGCTTCCGTGTGCCTCTGGGAGGTGGGCTTTTGATATATGAAACCCTCTTGTGGACAATCTTATCGAGCGTAGTGCCGCGGCTGTTCATGTTCTTTGCGCTTCTGGGTTTGTATCGTTGGGTGCCAAACGCGAACGTCAGGTGGTCGGAGGCTTTCTGGGGCGCATTGGTGGCGACTCTGGCATGGGGAATCGCCACGAATGTTTTCACTTGGTATCTGGGCAGCGGGGTCGTTCACTATGAACTGGTGTACGGTTCCCTGGGAGCGATTGTGGCCCTCATGTTGTGGATATACATCATTGGTCTGATAATCCTGTTTGGCGCGCATCTTAGCGCAGCAGTTGCTCGGCGTACCCGGTGAGTCAGATTTTTCCGCCTGAAGGCTCTACTTCAACTGCTTACTAGACCGCCTTGATCCTAGCCTCTCTCGTTGCCAGAGAGAGAAGGGGGGAGACCGTGAGTGAAATCATCTGTTGTGTCTGCCACCAGCCGGTCGGCCCAGAGGCCAAACGGCTCGGTGGCCGCGCTTACTGCGAGCGCCATTACGCCAAGGTGACTCAGGATCGGCCGGGCGTCTGGCGTGCGGGACTGGGCCATATCCTCGGCCAGGTTGTCTTTGTGCTCCTCGTCGTGGCTCTGGTCACTCTCCTCAAACCGACACTGACCGGATGGGCCTTGGTCGCGGCCGGGCTCGTCCTGGCTCTGATCCCGGCCATGATCTGGCTGGTCTTCTTTTACCAGCAGGATCGGTTGGAACCGGAGCCGAAGGGCTACGTCCTCAGCGTCTTCATCCTCGGCGCGCTCCTGGCCCAGGCGGTTGGTATCCCGTTGTTGGAGGATGTCTTTGACGTGCGCCGGTGGTTGCCTATCAGCCCCTGGGTTAACCTTCTCGGCTCCATTCTCGTCGTCGGCTTCACTCAAGAGTTTCTCAAGTACGCCGCCGTGCGCTATTCCATCTACCCTGCGACCGAGTTCGACGAACGCGTGGACGGTATTGTCTACGGCACTGCCGCCGGGCTGGGGTACGCTACGATGCTCAACGTCCACTACGTCATCGCCAGCGGCGGGGTGAACCTGCAGGCTGGCGTGATCCGCATCGTCGTCACTGCGCTGGGCCAGGCCAGTTTCGCCGGCCTGACCGGCTACTTCCTGGGCCGGGCCAAGTTCGAGGACGAGCCAGTATGGTGGCTGCCCAGCGGCGTCGCACTGTCCGCCGTCCTGAACGGATTGTTCACAACCCTGCGCGGCGAACTGACCACCACCGACCTCAGCCTGACCGGTGGGGGCTTCAACCCCTGGCCGGGCCTGATCCTGGCTACCGTTGTCGCCGGGGCAACCTTCGGCGTCCTCTCTTACCTGATACGTCGTGCCAACAGGCTCACACTGGCGATGACTGAGATGACCGAAGGCTGAACAACGGCGTCCCCCTGCCTGAACCGGGTCGGGCGGGCAATATCAGGAGGACCTATGACAAAGATCAAAGAAGTGGCGGCAGTCGAATACAAAGTGCGGCCACGCCCTGCTCTCTGGCCGCCTATCTACTACCCTGAGTCGGATGGAGAACCTATGGCTGAGACCGACACACACCGCAAGCAAATGATGTATCTGCTTGATGCTCTGGAGGACTGCTTTCGCGATGATCCCGACGTCTACATCGCCGGCAACCTGTTTGTCTACTACCAGGAGGGTGACCCCACCAAGGTCGTCGCGCCTGATGTCTTTGTCGTTAAGGGAGTGCTGAAGCGCGACCGCCGCATCTATCAGGTGTGGGAGGAGGAGAAGGGGCCGGATGTGGTCTTCGAGTTGACCTCGCGGAGCACGCGCCAGGAAGATTTGGGGCCGAAGAAGGGCATCTATGAGATGCTGGGTGTGGAGGAGTACTTCATCTTCGACCCGCTGGGGGAGCACCTGGAGCCCCGGCTGGTGGGTTTGCAACTGGCAGAGTGGGGATACCGGCGCATTGAGGGGGAACCGCTGGTGAGCCGGGTGCTGGGGCTGGAGTTGCGGGTGGAAGGGGAGGTACTGCGGCTAGTTGACCCGGCGACGGGGGAGAAGTTGCCGACGTCGCTGGAGGCGCAGGAGGCCCGTCGCCGTGCTGAAACCATGGTGTCTCAGGAAACCGAGGCCCGTCGCCGCGCTGAGGCCGAGGTCGAGCGGTTGCGGGCTGAACTGGCCCGGCTACGCGCAGGTGATTAACGGGGGAAAAAGGGGGATGATTATGACCAAAGTAGCACGATGTGACCGTTGGGCCGACTGGGCTGTCGTCGCCCTCGTGGCGGTAGCCCTCGTCCTGGGTTGGGCATTGCGGGAGGCCATTCTGTTCCGCACTGCTCCCTTCACCATCGCTGAGGCTGGCATCTCCGGTCGCTGCCCTGCTACTTGGGTGCGGGAGGTTGGTGAAGATCCTTTGTTGCGCGTACGCAACCCTTTGAGTGGGGAGTTTGGCACCGTGCTGGAGTTGCGCAGCCGTCCGCTGGCAGCCGAGGCGGAGCCGGCCATGGTGCTGGACGCGCTGGTGCTGGAGCGGGCCGGCCAGGTGACTGCTTATCAGACCCTCAGTACCGACCAACTCCTGGTCGGTGAGGAAACCGCGACCGGTCGCACTTTCACCTATGTCCATGTGGATCACAGTCCCTACGTGGACCGGTTGCCGGTGGTGGTGCGGGGTGTGGACCTGGCGCTGCGCGACGGCGGCCGCGTCGTCGTCGTCACGTTCCTGGCTGGCGCGGAACATTTCGATGCCCACTACCGGTACTTTCGCGCCCTCGTTGACTCCCTGGAATTGTGAGGTGGTGAGATGGAGAAGCGGATTACCAAATACTTTCGACTGCTGATCATCGGTTGGGCCTTCCTGGCCATACTCAGTTGCCGGCCTTCCGGTTCTGATGTCCTGCCCACAGTCACCCCGGCCCCGCCAACCCCTGCCCTGCCGGAGGCGACACCCGGCCCTGAGGAAACACCAGAGCCTGTGTCACAACCGGACGACCGCCAGATTCGCCAGAACTTGCTGCGTTCCACCGTGCAGATCATCGCTCTGGTCGAAAACAACGGGCGGTTCCAGCCTATCTGGACCGGTTCAGGCACCATCGTCACTCCCGATGGCCTCATCCTCACGAACGCCCACGTCGTCACCGACCCCGACCCGGCCTACCAGCCCGATGCCCTGGGCGTGGCCGTGACCGTCCGCTCCGACGAACTGCCGGAGTTGAGGTATCTGGCCGAGGTTCGGGCCATTGACACTCAACTTGACCTGGCGGTGATCCAGATCGCCACCGACCTGGATGGCCGGCCGATAGATGCGAAGCAACTGAACCTAAACTACGTCGCTGTGGGCGACTCGGACCTGCTGGAACTCGGGGACTTGCTCCAGATTCTGGGTTACCCCGGCATCGGCGGCGAGACGATCACTTTTACCGAGGGTGTGGTGAGTGGCTTCACCCGCGAGCGGGGTGTGGAGGGACGAGCCTTTGTCAAGACCGACGCCACCATCGCTGGCGGCAACAGCGGTGGACTGGCGGCGAATGTAGATGGCCAGATCATCGGTGTGCCCACCCAGGTCGGCTACGGAGGTGCCGAGCGGTTCGCTGACTGCCGCTACCTGGCCGACACCAACGGCGACGGTTTGATAGATAAAAACGACAACTGTATCCCCGTCGGTGGCTTCATCAACGCCCTGCGCCCCGTCAACCTGGCCCAGCCTCTCATAGAGGCCGCCCGTACAGGCATCGCGCCGAAGCCAACGCCGAGGCCGGGGCCTTCGCCCCCGCCTTCAGGCGAACCTCGCTTCTACAACCTGGTCTTCGCCCCCGATGCGACCGACAACGATCAGCCGACTCAGATCGTCGCCCAACTGCCGTCCGGGGCCACCGACGTCTATGCCTTTTGGGACTACGAGAAAATGGCCGACGGGGTGACCTGGGAGGCCCGCTGGTACTATGAAGGCCAATTTCTGGACAACGCCAGCCAGCTTCCCCAGCCCTGGCAGGGGGGCGAGCGGGGCAACTGGTGGGTCAGCGTCTACAACACCTCCGGCCTGGACGACGGCACCTATCGCGTCGAACTGTACGTCGCAGAGGAACTGTTGGCCGAGGGCTCCATCTCCGTCGGCGGCATGGTCACCGGCCCTGCCTTCACCAACCTGGTCTTCTCCGAGGGCGTCACCGCCGACGACCGGCCCACCGATCCCACCTACCTGCTTCCCTCCGGCATCACGGAGGCCTACGCTTTCTTCGATTACGCCGGAATGCGCGATGGCATAGCCTGGAGCCGCGCCTGGTACTACGAGGGAGAGCAGGTGGCGACTGACTCCGGCACGTGGAATTGGGGGAGCAGCGGTTCCGCGTGGGTGTCGATCACCGCTGGCGAGCCGCTCGACCCCGGCGACTACCGGTTGGAACTGTTCGTCGAGGGCGCACTGGTCGCCGCCTCCGATTTCACCGTCGCCGGTACTCAGTCCCAGGAAGCCATCGGTCCCATCACCTTCGCCGCAGGCGTGGATGCGCAGGGCAACCCGGTCAATCCTGGCACGACCTTCCCCACGGGTTTGCTGGAACTGCACTTCTTCTGCACCTACGCCGGGATGCAGGACGGGATGGACTTCGATGAGAAGTGGATCCTCAACGGAGAGGAATTAATCACCTTCAACGAGGTTTGGGAGGAGGGAACCAGCGGCGCCTTCCACGACTACATCTACCGCACCTCCGGCGAGCCACTGTTCGATGGTCAGTACACCTTGGAACTGTACGTGGAGGGGCAACTGGCCCAGACCGCCACGGCAACCGTCGGCACCGGCACGCCGCCTCCACCCCCGCCGCCCCCCGCCAAAGGGCTGTTCATCCAGGGCACCATTCTTGACGCCGACACCGGCCGGGGCATCCCCGGCGCGGCCTACGTCGTGCTCAACCCTGGTGTCACCATTGACGGCTGGGATGGCAGCGATGCGCAGGTCTACACCTGGGCGCAGGCCGACGCGGATGGCTACTTCGAGTTGCCGCGTCCGCTGGAGCGGAACCAGCGCTACAGCATCATCGTCTGGGCCGAGGGCTATCTGCCCACCGACGGGGATGATCTTCTGGTCGGCGACGAGCCGTCGCCGCTGGAGGTGGAGATCTCGCTGCAGCGGGAGTAGGCAGAAGTGGTGGAAGGGATAAGCGTAGGGATGCGACGACCGAAGGTAGCCGAGCGGTGTAAATATAGGGTCCGATGGACGAAGCGAGCCTGATCGCCGCTGCCCAGAAGGGCAGGATGGATGCCTTCAACGAGTTGGTGCTGGCCTACCAACACCAGGTCTACAACCTCGCCTATCGCATCCTGGGCGATCCCGCCTCGGCCGCCGACGCCACCCAGGAAGCCTTCATCTCCGTCTTCCACAGCATCGCTCGCTTCCGTGGCGGCTCCTTCAAGTCCTATCTGATGCGCACCGTCACCAACGGTTGCTACGACGAACTGCGCCGCCGTAAGCGTCGCCCGACCACCTCGTTTGAGGATTTCGGTGAACGGGATGAGGATGCCAACCCGGCGTTGGTCAACGGGCACGAAGGGCCGGAGGAGTACACCGAGCGGCAGGAGATGGCCCGCGTGATCCAGGCCGGCATTGAGACGCTCCCCCCTGACCAGCGCGTCACGCTGGTGCTCTCCGACGTGCAGGGGCTCAGTTATCAGGAGATCGCTGAGGCGACGGACGTATCGTTGGGGACAGTGAAGTCGCGTCTGGCGCGGGCGCGGGGCAAACTGCGCGATTACCTTCGCTCTCAGGGGGAACTTTTGCCCGCACGGTATCGTCTTGAGTATGTAGGTTCAGAGGAGTAATCAGAGGACTGGCGATGGCACGTTTGTTTAGACAGCAGGCAACGGAACGGGAGCGGCGCGACGAACTGCTTTCGGCGTATCTGGATGGTCAAATGAGCGCCGAGGAACGGGCGCGCCTGGAGACGCAACTGGCGACCGACCGACCGCTGCGGGCTGAACTTGAGGCGCTGCGCCACATCGTGGCACTGGTGCGCGACCTGCCCCCGGTTCCCATTCCGCGCAACTTCATCCTGCCGCAAACGATGGCGGCGCACCCGCGGCCTGTGCCCCCGCCGCGCCATCGCCGCGCCTGGGCCGCTCCGCTGCTGACGGCAGCGACTGCTTTTGCCAGTCTCCTCTTCGTCGTCGTCCTGGCCGGTGATCTGCTGCTCCTTGGTGGGGGCGGATTGTTCGCACCGGCGGCCGAGCCGCAGATGGAGGCGCCACGGGTGGCTGTGGAGCCATCGCTGGTCGGCGAAACTGTTGAAGTCGAGAAGGTGGTCAGCGAAGAAGTCGAGGCCGAGGAGGTGGCGCAACCCGGTGTGATGCCCACGGCTACCCCTCTTCCGATGCCCACAGCCGCCACCGCTGAGGCAGAGCGCTACAACATGGGGACGCCAGAGGGTATAGACGCCACTGTGCCGGCGCTGGGCAGCGGAGGCGAACCGATCGAGGAGGACACTGCCCCCGCCTCGCCTGTGGCGGAGGCAGGCGCAGTAGCCCCAACCGCTCCGGCCACGACCACGGCGACGATGGAGAAGTATGCGGGCGACGCAGAGCCTACCGCGAGTGCGGTCGCCGAGGTGATGCCCCCGCCGGAGGAAGAAGCGGGGGCGGTGGAAGATGGGCGAGGTATACCCGAGGATGAAACGTCTGGCCTTGCCCCGGTGACGCTATGGCGGGTACTGGAGGTCACCCTGGGTCTGACCGTCCTGGTGCTGGCTCTGGTCACTGTGTGGGCCTGGCACGCCCGCCGCCGGTGAACGCGGTTAGCGGCCATCGGCCAGAGGGATTCCCAATTGTCGCAAATTCTCGAACTGAACTATTGCCCTCGTTGCGGTCACGCGCTCGAAGGCCGGGAGGCCTTCGGATGCGTGCGGCGTGTCTGCCCCGCCTGTGAACTGATCGTCTTCCGCGATCACAAGGTCGCTGCTGGCGTGCTCGTCGAGCACGAGGGCAAGGTGCTTCTCGTCCGCCGGCGCTTCAATCCACGCCAGGGGATGTGGAGTTTCCCCGCTGGCTTCGTCGAGTTCGACGAGGACCCGGCCGAGGCTGCGGTGCGTGAGTGCCGCGAGGAGACCGGGCTGGAGGTCGAGGTCACCGGTCTGCTCGACGTCATCGCCGGTCGGGAGCACGAACGCGGGGCGAACATCGTCATCGTCTACTGTGCCCGGTTGCTAGGGGGCGAATCGAAGCCCTCCGACGATGTAGACCAGGCCGCCTTTTTCGCGCCTGACGAATTTCCGCCACTGGCCTTCCGCGCCACGCGGGATGCTCTCGACAAATGGCATAATTCCCGGATGGTGTTGTAGGACAAGATGGCATCTGTTCTACATTGGTTGCGGCAGGAAGCCGCGCTATGGTAAAGAGAGGCTGCCTATGTACCAGATCCCTTACAGCAACACTCACTTGGAATTTGATCTTCCGCCAGGTATGCGCGGTACTGTGATTGTGTCCCAGCCGGCGGAGTCTCTGGAAGACGTGGCGGGGGCCATTGCCGAATCACTGGCCCATCCTATTGGCATGCCGCCCCTTTCCGAACTGGCCCGCCCGGGCGACCGGGTCTGCATTGTCTTCACCGACATCACCCGGGCTAGCCCTGACTATCTCCTTGTGCCAGCCTTGCTGCAAGAACTGGGGGCGGCGGGGGTCCGCGACGAGGACGTCACCCTCCTGTGCGGCATCGGCATGCACCGGCCCTCGACCCCCGAGGAGAAGGTGACCAAACTGGGAGCGGAAGTGGTCGCCCGCTACCGGGTCATTGATAACGAGCCGCAGAATCCCGAGGCGCTGGTAGACCTGGGCGTCACCCCAGGCGGGGTGACGGTCTCGGTCCACCGGGCGGCGGTGGAGGCGGACCTCCTGATTGGCACCGGGCTGGTCGAGCCGCACCAATACGCTGGCTACTCCGGCGGGCGCAAGACGGTCGCGGTGGGGGCGGCGGGGGAAGCGCTCATCGCCCACACCCACGGCCAGGCTTTCATAGATTGCCCTGGCACCCGGCTAGGGCGCATTGAGGGTAACCCCTTCCACGAGGCGGTCACCGAGGCGGCCCAGCGCGCGGGCCTGCGCTTCATCCTCAACGTCGTGCTGGACGACGAGAAGAGGGTCGTGTGCGTGAAAGCGGGGGAGCCGGTGGAGACACACCAGCAATTGGTGGCGTTCGCCCGCTCCATCTATGAGGTGGACATCCCCCACCAGTATGACGTCGCCATCGGAGGGGTAGGCTTTCCCAAAGACGCCAATCTCTACCAGGCCAGCCGCGCCGCTTCCTACCTCTTCTTCGCCTCCACGCCGGTCGTGCGGCCGGGGGGTTTTCTGATCATTCCCGCTCGCTGCGAGGAGGGCGCGGGAGACGGCGTGGGTGAGCAGCGGTTCCTTGCCGCCATGCGGGACGCCCCTGACGTTCAGTTCATCCTGGACGATGCACGCCTCCACGGCTATCCACCGGGCCAGCAACGGGCCTTCGTAATGGCGAAGGTGCTGGAGGGGGCACGGGTGGTCATCGTGGGTAGCGAATGCCCGGACGTGGTGGCGGCCTGCAAGATGACTCCCGCCGCGACGATGGAGGAGGCGCTGGTGCTGGCCGCGAGTGAACTGGGCGACGAGTTGGACGTACTTATCGTGCCCCACGCACTGTTGACACTGCCGGTGGTACAGTAGACGTTGGGAATACCGATTGGTATGACTTGACGGTGTTCTCAAATGGCAGTAGAATTGAGTGAATTAACCGAGGAGGTAGAGTGCCATGCCCGGAAGAGTCAGTACCATGCGGAAAATCACAGTCTCCCTGCCCCAGGAATTGGTCGAATTCGCGGACGCGGTCGCCGCTACGATGAGGAGCAGCCGCAGCAGTGTGATCGCTGAAGCGCTCGCGGCACAGAGGGAGCGCGAAGAAACCAGGTTGGCGGCGGAGGGGTACCGGTTCTACGCTCAGGAAGCCAGCGAGTTTGCCGCTGTCAGCCTGCAAGCGGTTTCGGAGGTATTGGGCCGTGGCGATCAAACGGGGTGATATCTACTGGGTAGAGTTCGATCCTGTCAAGGGCAGTGAACAAGGTGGACTGCGTCCCGCCCTGATCGTCCAACAGGACATCGGGAACCAGTACAGTCCGACCACCGTAGTCGTCGCGATCACGCGCACGCTGCCACCACGTCCGTACCCATTCGTTGTGGTCGTGGAACCGGAGGAAAGCGGGCTGCCAGCACGCAGTGCCATCAACTGCTCCCAGATCGCAACTATCCAAAAAGACAAGCCTGGTTCGCGGCTGCGCCCGCGGCCCGAAGAGCACGAAGCGCGTCCCATTGGACGGCTGAGTGCACGAAAGATGGCCGAGGTAGACAGGGCGCTCAGGTACAACCTGGGGCTGTGATAGTTCGGGGCAACGAGACAGGGGTGAGACACCTGGCATATCACTATGCGTTTGGATATGCGTTTGAAGATGAGGTCGGGCAAACCTCAACCGACTGGACATAGAGGTGTGTGTGACCGTTAATGAACTGATTGCCGAAGCACAACGATCCACCGACGAGTTGTACCTCAAGTGCATCCGTTGCGGGAAGTGTCTGTCGGTCTGTCCGGTTTATCGAGAGACACGCATTGAGACGCTGTCGCCGCGCGGCAAGGTCGCCCTCTATCGCGCCGTCGGCGAGGATGATCTGGAGGTCGGCGAGGTCTATGCTGGCAGGCTCTATACCTGCCTGATGTGTGAGGCCTGTCGGGAAGTCTGTCCCAGCGGGGTCGAGTTGGATGTGATCCTGAACCAGGTCCGCGCCGATCTGGCCCACGGCGGCCTGATGCCCGACTCTCTGCGACGATTGGACGAGACCATCGTTACCGCGGGCAACATCTCTGGCGAGGATAACAAACAACGTCTTGGCTGGACTGCCAATCTGGAGACGGTGCCCACCGGCCTCGACCACAGCGGGCAAGCCGAGGTGGCCTACTTTGTGGGCTGTGTGTCGTCGCTGTTCCCGGCCAGTTACAGCATTCCCCAGTCGTTGGTCCAAATCTTTGAAAAGGCTGGCGTGAACTATGCCCTTATAGGCGATGATGAACGCTGTTGCGGCTATCCTCTGCTCCTCAACGGAGAGGTCGAGCGCGCCCGGGAGGTGGCGCGGCACAACGTCGAAGCGGTGCTGGCCACCGGCGCTACCAAAGTCGTGATGGCCTGTCCATCCTGCTACCACATGTGGAAGCATACCTACCCGGAACTGCTCGACGACGGGGACTTGGATGATCTTGAGATACTGCATGAGACGGAGATTATGGCCAGTCTGGCGCGTGAGGGGCGGCTGCGTTTCAGGCCCTGGCCGATCACCGTGGCTTATCACGATTCGTGCGACCTGGGCCGCAAGAGCGGCATCTTCGAAGCCCCGCGTGATGTGTTACAGGCCATCCCGGGACTGGAGTTGGTGGAGATGGCCGACCACCACGAGAATTCACTGTGCTGCGGAGGCGGCGGTAACCTGGAGACTTACAATCGGGAGTTGGCCTGGGCATTGCCCCGCCGGAGGTTGAAACAAGCCCAGGATGTAGGAACGAAGTACATCGTAGTCTCTTGCCAACAGTGCAAGCGCACCCTGTCTGGAGCCGCCCACCGCGAGAAGATTCGTGTCCGCGTGATGGACCTGGCCGAAGTGGTGTTGAGACAGGCTGAGGGAGAGGCCAATGCTTGATCCCAAGTTGTCCGCAATCATTGGCGAACTGAAGTCCATCGTCGGCGAGCAGTACGTGCTGACCTCGCCGGAGGATCTGGTAGCCTATTCCTACGACGCCACGTTTACCTCCGCCAGGCCCAATCTAGTCGTGCTGCCGGCCAACACCCAGGAGGTCTCGGAAGTCCTCCAGGTAGCCAATCGAGAGGTGATCCCCGTGGTACCTCGTGGGATGGGAACCGGTCTGGCGGCTGGCTCGATTCCTTTCGGCGGGGGGATGGTCTTGCCTCTGACCCGCATGGATCGTTTGTTAGACATTGATTATGACAATATGATGGCCACGGCTGAGGCAGGGATCATCACTTCGGATCTGGCGGATGCCGTGGCCAGGGAGGGTTATTTCTATCCGCCAGACCCCTCCAGCGACCACTACTCCACTCTCGGGGGCAACGTGGCCTGCAACGCCGGCGGCGCACACTGTCTCAAGTATGGCATCACTGGTCATTACGTCATGGCCCTGGAAGTGGTATTGGCCGATGGGCGGATTATGCGTGTAGGCGGCAAGGCGACCAAGAACGTCACCGGCTACGACCTGGTGCACCTGTTGGTGGGTTCCGAGGGCACACTGGCCGTCATCACCGAGGTGACGGTCAGGTTCATCGCCGCACCCAAGGCTGAGCGCACGGCTGAAGCGGTCTTTCCAAAATTGGTCGAGGCCGGCAAAACCATCAACGCTGTGTTGGCAAGTGGAGTCGGCCCGACCATGCTGGAGATCATGGATGAGACGGCCATCAAGAGTGTGGAGGATTATCTGCATCTGGGGTTGCCCCTTGATGTCGAGGCTATCCTGATTATCCAAACCGATGGCGATGAAGCGGACGCGGTGCGTGGCATTGAAACCGTCGTCGAGATTTGTCGCCAGAACGGGGCACGCGAAGTGCGCGTGGCTGTCACACTGGAGGAAAGCGAGGAACTGTGGCAGGCGCGACACTCCATATCCGGGTCGCTGGGGCGCATCCGGCCCAACAAACTGGGCGAGGACATCACCGTGCCCCACAGCGCCGTGCCGGAGATGATCGCCAGGATTAAAGAGGTTTCAGCCATAAGAAACCTGCCCATCGTTATCTTTGGCCATGCTGGCGATGGTAATCTGCACCCCAATATCCTCTTTGATAAGCGCGACGCGGAGGAATGTGAGCGGGTGGAGTTGGCGGTGGGCGACCTCTTCCGCGCGGCGGTTGAGGTGGGCGGGTCCCTTTCCGGCGAGCATGGGGTCGGGGTACTCAAACGTCCCTATTTGGAAATGGCCATGGGATCGGTGGCCGTCGAGATGCAAAATCGCATCAAGCGGGCATGGGATCCGAAAAATATCCTCAATCCAGGCAAGATATTCCTGCTGACATGATCTCTGTACATTACACCAGCCAGGGCAGGGAAGGTGCTGCCTGAGCCTTGAAACACAGCGATGCATTGAGGAGGTGTTGATCTGTTGAACACTATGAGTCTACTGATGACTAATCTCCGCTCATTATGGTGTATGCGGCTTGTGCAGCATGTCGCTGTATTGACCCTCTATGTACTGATGACTGGGCTGGCCTTGAATAGCCTGGGGCTCCATTTCGGCGACGCATTGCCAGGCGATGGACAACACTACGACTATGCCATATTCTGCTGGGACATGTGGTGGATGCGTCACGCTCTGGTCGAGATGCGGACAGTTCCCTTGGAGACAGACTTTATCATCTACCCATTCACTCATAGCCTGGCTCTGCACACGTTTGTACCGTTCTGGGGCCTTCTTTCTATTCCTCTTCAACCATTCATGAAGATAAATGTGATTCTAAACACATTCATCGTTATCTCCTTTCTCCTTACCGCTTATTTCACTTTTCTGTTTGCCTATCGCCACGGCAGTTCATGGTCTCTTTCTGTAATAGCAGGAGCTTTGATGGCATTTACTCCTCCCATGATTAGCCGGACTGCGCACGCTCATCTCAATATGTTGGCAATGTGGTGGATTCCTCTTACCTTGCTGGCATTTGACCTGGTTTGCCACTCGCGGCGACTTGGCTCCGCTCTTCCTCTGGCTTTTTGCTTGTACGCAGCCCTGTTGACAGACCTTCAGTATATGATGTGGGTCCCAATGGTCCTCGTCCCCTACGCCTTTGACCAGTTCCTGTCGCCGGGGTTCCGCTCAGATCGAGGCCGTCGGTACAGTCTCCTGGTCCGCCTTGGCCTGGTCGCCTTGGTATTCGCCTGTCTGGTACTGCTTTACCCTGTCTCTCAACTGCTTCAGTTGAATACGAGCGGCTATCCTCAGGCCTCCCTGAAGACTCCAATCTTTTACTCCTTCCCCATCTCTGCTTTTTTTCAAGATGGCGCAGACGATTTCACCATCGGCCTCCTCATCGTCCCCGTAACGATAGTGGTATGGGTTCTGGGTGGAGCACGAAAGGGAGGTGGGTTATGGCTGGCTGTCGCAGCCGCTTCGCTTCTTCTCGCCTTGGGCCCCTACCCATCCTTGGAACCGCACACAGAGATCTTTCGACTTCCTCTGCCGTACCTTGCGCTACACAAACTGCTTCGAGGCCAATACCGTTGTCCTGTGAGATTCGCCGTTCCTGCGGTCTTCAGCCTGAGCACTTTTATTGCTCTGGGGGGCCGGGCTGTGCTTGATCGTCTCAGAGTGGCACAGCCCCTTCGCCTCGTCCTGGTTGGCGGAATGTTGCTCCTCATCGTCATGGACTACGACTTACTGCGTCCGTTTCCAATCTTCTTCCCCAGGGACTATGCCGTGTACCGGGAGGTTGCAAAGGATTCCAGGGACGTCGTCTTGTTGGAGGTTCCGTTTGGAGTGGATACGGGTTACATTTTGTTTGGGCATGGCCACCAGCTGATCTACTATCAGCCTATCCACAGGAAACGGATTCCCAGTGGTGCGCTCTCTCGGATGTCCTTGACAGCAGTGAATCATTTTCGCTCATACCACTTATTTGAGGCCATAGCTGGAAAAGCGGACCTCAATCCCGCCGCCGCGGATGAGCTAGCGCAATTAATTGAGCAGTGGAATATTGGCTACGTCCTTGTGCACCGCGACTTGTTGAGCCAGGAAGAACTACAACAACTCCCGCCGTTTTTTGCGACGCATCCTTCACTGTGTTTCTGGCGGGCGGAGGGGGACCTACTGGCTTATTGAGCGCGCCCACTGGAGGGCTGTCCACCAGTGGAGGGAACCATTCGGGTAAACTTTGGCTCGCCTGAGGATGCGGCTTATGTCGGCACTGGCTGGTACCTGCCAGAGAACATAGGTGGGGTAATGGGGCGTTGGGCAGGTGATATCCAAACGGCTACGCTCCGCTTTGATCTGAGCCCACAGACATACTGCATCAGTTTCTGTGCCTGGGCATATCCTCCCGGGCAAGCTGTGTCCCTTGAGATCAACGAGGAAGAGATTGGTGTGCTCCCTATGCTGGAGACCTGGACAGTCTACACGGCTACTATTCCGAGCACTGCTATTCGGACAGGAGAGCCAACGCAGATTCGATTCAATCACGCGGTTCTGCTTTCACCGTATGAGCGAACCCAGGAAGAGAGCCTGGATCAGCGTACTCTCGGCGCAGCCTACGATTGGGTAATGATAGAATCATGCACAGAATAGCCAGCAGGACCTGGCGGGCCTATTTACCAGGTTTGATTGTCTGTGGAATCTTGCTGCTGGTATACAGTGGCACACTGCAGCGTGACGTGAACGGCAGTGGTCACGGATATACACTTGACGTGGGGGAAATCCAGGTCGCACTGAATCTCTGGGGAACAATTCATTACACAGGTTATCCCCTGTTTACCATTCTGGGGTCCCTGCTGACCCATTTGCTACGTCTGGGGGGCCTTCCCCCGGCTGCCGCTGCTTCCACGGTGGCTACAGTGTGGTCGCTGCTAGGCCTTGCCGGAGCATATTGGCTGATCGTCCGCCTTACAGAAGGAGAACATGTGTTAGCTGCCCTCGCTGTGTTGGCGTTGGGCCTGGTGGAGACCTTCTGGATGCATAGTGTCGTAGCCGAGGTGTACAGTTTCAGCTTGTGCCTGATCAGTGTAACCTTTTTGGTAGCGATTGACCTGCCCCCACCCTTTCATCCCCCCCGGTGGGGGGGAAAGAGGGGGGGAGAGTGGCGCTGGTGGTTGGCGATGGTCCTTCTGGGGCTAAGCGTCGAGCATCACCGCATACTGATCTCGCTTATGCCACTCGTGTTTCTCCTGGCTTTTCCCACTCTGCGGGAGAGAAATCGCAACTGGCTGGCCTTTAGCGCAAAGTCCGCTCTCTTGTTCGCCCTTCCCTTCCTCGCCTATCTCTACCTGCCCCTGCGGGCTCTGCAAGGCGCTCGCTGGGTGTACGGCCAGCCAGGCACGTGGGATGGCTTCTGGGCTCAATTCTTCGGGGAGGAGATAACTTCCTACGTGCTGGAATGGCCCCACAATCTCGCGACCTGGTCCTCCAACTTCCACTTCCTCGCGAGTCAACTTCAACGCCAACTGCCGGTTGTCCTGCTGCTGGCAGGGGCCGTCGGGTTGGCCTGGCTGGCCCGGCGCCGTTCGCTTTGGATAGGCACGGCGCTTTTGTTGGGAACCCTGGAGTTCCTGGCATTCATAGTGGTGTTCCCTTCGGCAGTGTGGGCGCCTGCCGTGCTGATGCCGAGCATCTTGTTTCTGGTCATAGGGTTGGCTTATCTGGTGCATCGCCTGGCGCGGGTAGTGACCGCTATACGTTGGATAGCGTGTGGGGGGCTGCTGCTGTTTTCCCTACGGTTGTTTCGCACCAATTTACCGTTTGTCTACAGGCTGGTGAATGACCCTTCAGGCAGGGATGTTATTCAGATTCTACAGCCGCTCGGAGGCGCGGACCTTCCAGGAGGTCGTAACGTAGTTGCATTACCCTGGGGGGGGGGCTACTCTGCCGCTGCTTATGGGCTGTATGTGACGGGTGAACTGGATGGATTTGAGCTTGTAGACCACAGGGTGGACTTCCGGTCTGTCGTGCAGCGGGAAGGCAAAGTCCTGACCCCGGCTTTCAACCTGGGCAATTGGCCCCTATACTGGTGGGCTGAACTCTTGGGGGAAGCGCACTTCTCCTCGGCTGTGCCAGGCGTCGCGATAATCAGCCAGGATGTGTTATATGAAGATATTCCTGTGCAAGTGGACTTCGATCTGGGCAATGGCGTGCGTGTCCGAACCGCTGATCTGGCCTGGGAGGGGGAGGATAGATTGCGGGTGACCATCTATTGGGAGGCAACGCGGCACGTGCAGTCAGATTACCGCGTAGCGGTCCACCTGGTCTCCAAAGACCCCCCGGAGTGCGCTCAGGATGTTCTGGCACAGGCCGATTCTTTCAATCCCGTTGGAGGCTGGTATCCCACCAACCTTTGGGCGACGGGGGAGGTGGTGCGAGACGACTACGTTCTGACCGTTCCATCAGATGCCTTTCCTGTCGCGGTGCGGGTTGCAATGTACCAACTGGAAGAGAGTGGTGATTTCGTGGACACAGACTGGCTTTCTCTTCCCATTCCGGAACAGATTGGTGGCTGACCATAACCAACCAACCATACATTTAAGGAGACTGTAAGTGACGAAGATCACTCAAGAGAGAACCTGGCATGGATGCTGAAACAACACCCAAATGTGGTGAACAATCCGAAATTATACCACTGTGGGTAAAGGAGAAAAACATGTTGGAACTGAAAAAAGGCATTGATATCCTCGCTGAAATCGGTGGGATCAATACCTTGGACGAAGCGAAGGCCCTGTTCGAGGCCAGGTGCAACCAGGAGAATGTCGCAAAACTGAGCAAGATAACCAATGAGGAAGCGCTTCTGAAAATTGCAAACGCGATTTCAATGACTGATCCTGACGTGGTTTTTGTGAACACCGGATCAGATGCGGATGTTCGAAGAGTCAGGGAAATGAGCCTTGAGAAAGGCGAAGAGCGGCCCCTGGCTATGAAAGACCATACGATTCACTTCGACCTTGCCCAGGAACAGGCGCGGATCATTGATAGAACGTTCTACATTGTGAACGAAGGCGAAGAAGTCAGTGTGCTTGCCAAAAAAATCCTCAGAGATGAGGCGTATGACTATGTCGAAACCCACATGACCGGAATTGCGAAAGGGAAAACTCTGCTGGTAGGTTTCTTCAGCAGGGGCCCCATCGGCGCTCAGGCTGCAATTCCGGCTCTGGAAATCACCACGTCAACGTACGTCATGCACTCGGCAAACATCCTGTACAGACATGTCTATGACCGGTTTGACGAAGAAGTAGAACGCCAAGGGCTGTTTTTCACCAACGTTCACAGCGAGGGCCCAAACAGGCCAGAGGATCTGCCAAATGCCAGGGTGTTTATGGACCGAAGTTGGCTGACGACATTCTCGATGTTCTGTACGTATGCCGGCAATACGCTGCTGCTGAAGAAAGGGAATCACCGCTTTGCGGTTGACCTGGCAACGTATTACCGCAGAGAACAGGAATTATCGGAGCACATGTTCATAACAGGCTTGAAAGGCCCTGGCGGAAGACAAACATACTTCGCCGGGGCGGCGCCTTCTGGATGCGGGAAAACCACGACCGCCATGGTGGGCACTGATTTCATCGGCGACGATCTGGCCCAGTTGTGGATCGCTGGAGACGGGACGTTGCGAGCCGTCAACCCTGAGAAGGGGATCTTTGGGATTGTTCGGGATGTGAACCGCGAAAGTGATCCATACTTAATGAAATGTCTGAGAGAAGAAGGCACGGAAGTGATCTGGACGAATGTTTTGATTGACGAAGACAAAGTGCCGCATTGGGTCGGGAACGGAGAGGAACACCCGAAAAAGGGTATCAACTTCCAGGGCGAATGGTGGGAAGGCAAGACGGAAAAGAATGGCAAGCCCATTCCACTTTCTAGTCCGAATGCCCGATGTACGGTAGATAGTAAATTCATCGGAAACTACAATGAAGCCGCGGCCGAAGATCCACGCGGGGTGGAAATCAAGGTGACCACATACAGCGGGCGGGACAGCGATACGATGCCCCCGGTCTGGGTCGCCAAGAATTCCGATCAGGGGGTTGTCATCGGAGCCTCGGTCCTCTCGGCGGCAACCGCAACGGAGGTTGGGGCCAAGGGCGTCAGGCGCCAGCCCTGGGCCAATGAACCGTTTATCCCTGGTCCGCTGGCCGACTATATGGATGCGCAATTTGCCTTCTTTGATTCTGACAAACTGAAAAGCAAACCTATTATGGCCGGGCTGAACTACTTCCTAACGTTTGGCGCCCGTGGCAGGGAGGGAAACGGGCTGCTTGGCGAGAAACGTGATGTGAAAGTGTGGCTTGGCTGGCTTGAACGAAGAGCACACGGAGACGTCGATGCGATTGAAACGCCAATCGGGTTTATTCCGAAGTACGAGGACCTCAAAGAGTTGTTCACCGGAATTGGCAAGGAGTATCCCAAGGAACTCTATGACAAGCAGTTTGCATTCTACGTGGACAATATCATCGCCAGAATTGATCTGCAGGAAGAGGTCTACATGAAGGAGGAGAACATTCCGGCAAAGTTGTTTGAAATCTGTGGAGAACAGAGGAAGGGTCTTGAAGCGCTAAAAGCGGAATACGGTCCGATTGTCTCGGTTGAGCAGCTTATCGAGGCTGTTGGAAATAACAAAAACATTGCCCCAGCCGTCGCCAGGCAGTGCCCGGGAAAGTAGAAACCGGGTTTTTTCCGAAAAACCCGGTTTCTTAAACCTTCAGGAGGTGTAATGTCTACTAAACTAACCAAAGAAGAACTGTTAGCCAAGGCCAAGAAACCGGCGGAAGACGCGATGCGCCTGCACCCCTTCTTCCGTGGCAAGGTGCAAATCGCGCCCAAGTGCGTCATCCGCGCGTTCAGCGACTTCGCCATCTGGTACACGCCCGGCGTGGCGGCCCCCTGCCGTGCCATCCACGAGAATGAAGAACTGGTCTACGAGTACACCAACAAGGGCAACATGGTCGCCATTGTCTCCGATGGCACGCGGGTGCTGGGCCTGGGCGACATCGGCCCGGAGGCCGGGCTGCCGGTGATGGAGGGCAAGGCGCTGCTCTTCAAGTACCTGGGCGGTGTGGACGCCGTGCCGATTTGCCTGGACACCAAAGACCCCTACGCCATCATCCAGGCCGTCAAACTGATCCAGCCCTCCTTCGGCGGGATCAACCTGGAGGACATCTCGCAGCCCAAGTGCTTCCGCGTGCTCGACATGCTGCGCAGCGATCCTGGGATCAAGATCCCGGTCTGGCACGACGACCAGCAGGGCACGGCCACGGTCATCCTGGCCGGGGTGCTCAACGCGCTAAAGGTGGTGGGCAAACGTAGGGAGGATATCAAGGTCGCGATAATCGGTACCGGCGCAGCCAACGTGGCGACGCTGCGACTGCTGCTGGCCAGCGGCGTCCCGTTCGGCCACGTCATCGCCTGCGACAGCAAGGGCATCCTGCATCCAGAGCGAGAGGACATCGCGCAGCGCAAGATCGAGTTCGTGGACAAGTGGCGCATCTGCCAGAACAGCAATGCCGAGGGGCGGCGCGGAGGTTCCGCCGAGGCACTGCGCGGGGCCGACGTGTGCATCGCGGCCAGCAAGCCCGGCCCGGGGACGATCCTGCCGGAGTGGGTGAAGGGGATGGCTGAGGACGCGATACTCTTCGCCTGTGCCAATCCCATTCCTGAAATCTGGCCCTGGGAAGCGAAGGAGGCTGGGGTGCGCATCATGGGCACAGGCCGCAGCGACTTCCCCAATCAGATCAACAACTCGTTGGGCTTCCCCGGCATCTTCCGGGGCGTGCTGGACGTACGAGCCACGACCATCACCGACGAGATGGCCATCGCCGCCGCTGAGGAACTGGCCCGTTGTGCTCTTGAGCGAGGACTCGACGAGGAGCGCGTGGTGCCAAAGATGGATGAGTGGGAGATCTTCCCCCGCGAAGCAGCGGCCGTCGGCATGAAAGCGCAGGAGCAGGGCGTGGCCCGTCTGAGCCTCTCCCACGAAGAACTGCTCAGCAAAGCGAAAGCGACCATCCGTCAGGCGCAGGATATGACCCGCTTCCTGATGGAAAAAGAACTCATCCCGCCTGTACCGGCGGAGTGGTCCTGAGAGGAGGAAAAGTAATGTATGACCTGATCATCATCGGCGGCGGGCCGGCAGGCATCACCGCCGCGGCAATGGCTATCAACCAACGACTGGAGACGCTGATCATCGCGGAACGGTGGGGCGGTCAGACCACCTACGCCATGCAACTGGAGGAGATGGAAGGGCGAGAGACTATCACCGGCGAGACGTTGCTGGACGCTTTCCGCCGCCAACTCGACTACCTGAGCTTTGTGCGCGATTTCGACACCGTGACCAAGATGATGCCTGTAGGGAAAAATTTTGTCGTGGATACCGTCCAGGGCGACCGTTATGAAGGGCAGACCGTGATTATGGCGACGGGCGCTAAGCCACAGCGTCTGGACGTTCCAGGTGAGGCTCGGCTGGCCGGTTACGGCCTGAGTTACCTGGCGACTACGCACGCCAGCCTGTTTCTGGGCAAGGACGTGGCCGTGGTGGGGCAGGGACGGCGCGCCCAGTGGGCCGCCGCTGACCTGGCCCGCAAGGCACACTGGGTCTACCTGCTAGCCCCCGAATCTCTGCCAGACACCCCCCTGGTGCACAGGCTCCGCCAGATGCGGAACGTCGAGATCGTAGAAGGCGCAGCGGTAGGAGAGGTGTGCGGTGAGCGCTTCGTCGAGGCGGTTGTGATCACAACGCCAGAGGGCGAGAAGCGGGAGATACCGGTCAAGGGTGTGTTCGTGAAACTGCCGCGCACTCCCAACTCCGACCTGGTGCGAGAGTGGGTGGACTGCGACAGGCGCGGACATATCATTGTGGACGTGAACTGTGCCACCAGTTGGCCAGGGGTGTTCGCCGCGGGCGACGTGACCTATGTTTCGGAGCAGGCGTTGGTGCACATCGGCGAGGGAGCCAAGGCAGCCATCTCGGCCTACCGTTACCTGCTGATGTGTTGAAGTGCCAAAACGCACCCACCGGTGCTTGATACTGACGAGCAATGGCTACCGGTGGGGGCAGCCATCCGGGCCGAGGTGGCGCTACGCTTGCTACAGGTGGCGCCACTCCCTAGGGCGCGCTGAGGACGATGGCCAGGAAAGTCGCCACCAGCGCCACCAGTATGCCAACCACGACAAAGGCGACCACAGTCCGCTTAACCTGGTGCCGAAAGCGGCCCGTGGCCCACAGGAAAAGCCCCACGGCCAACGATGCGCCGCTCAACACGCCCGCCGTATACGTGAAGGCCGTAGCCATCAGGGCTGGCAAATCTATGTGCACGACCAGGCGATTTAAGAGTGCCAACGAGAAGCGGCTTCCCAGGAAGGCGTACCCAGTGCCGACGAGTAGCCCGACCAGGGTCAGTGCGATCCCCTGGAACCGCCCCCGTCCCTGCTCCAGCCACATCGTGATGGCTCCCAGCACGATCAGCGCCAGTGCAAACGTAAGTACGACGATGGAGATAAACTCGATCACTTGTTGCCTGCCAATCTCGTAAGTCGCGGTCCGCGATCCGCAGTTTGAAGTTTGCAGTCTGCAATCTGCAATCTCAGAATAGCCTCAATTGCTCCGCCTCCTCCAGAAGCGGAGACTCGGCGATCTGTTCTGGTTGCTTGAGCAACTCGGGGATGCGGCGCATGTCCTCCTCCACGGTGCGGCGCAGGCTGGGTTGGTGCAACGCCGCCGCCGGGTGATACATCGGATAGTAGATCACGCCGCCGATCTTACACGGCTGACCGTGAATGCGGGAGATACGCGCTTTTGGGAAGACCCGCGCCATCGAGAAGCGCCCCAGTGTCACTACCAACTTAGGCTGAATCAGTTCAATCTGCCGGTCGAGGAACGGCTTACAGGCCTCGATCTCCTCGGGCAGTGGGTCGCGATTGCCCGGAGGGCGACATTTGATGACGTTGGCGATGAAGACATCCTCGCGCTTCAGGCCAATGATTTCCAACAATTCATCGAGGAACTTGCCCGCCGCTCCCACGAATGGGCGTCCCTGCTGATCTTCGTGGAAGCCCGGCGCTTCACCGACGAACATGATCTCAGCATTCTCTGGTCCTTCGCCGGGCACTGCCTTGGTCCGTCCCCGGCTTAAGAGACACTGTGTACACCTGGCGACCTCTGCCGCCAGCGCCTCCAACTCTGACACGCTCTCCCTCCTATGTAATCTGCAATCTGCCTACTTCTGAGGTGCACCGCACTGTGGGCAGAACTTCGCCCCAACCGGGATTTTGCTCCTGCACTTCGTGCAGAACTTCTCGGCGGCCAACGGAGCGCCACACTGAGCGCAGAACTTGCCACCGCTGACCGGAGCACCGCACCTGGGGCAAACCGCCCTGATCGTCTCATCGAACGACTGCGCCGTCACCTGCTCGCTTGCCGCCGCGTGAGCCGCCTCCTGTGCTGCCTCGATGGCTGCGCCGGCCTGCATCGCTGACATCTCTACCGCCAGGTCAGGGGCGCAGCCCTTGCACAGACCCCGCGTCTCGTTCCAACACTGCTCTACGCACACCCACTTACTGCAACGCGGACATTGCCGGAAGTTCGGCCTGACCTGTTCGACCGCCTCGGCGAAAGCTTTGTCGTGTGCCTGTTCCCATGTCGCAGAGTGCACCCGATCGCCCACGTCGGCGACCGTGCCGAACACGCCACCCAACAGGCCGCTGGCCACGTCCAGCGCTTCGTTCACCATACCTGTCGCCGAGGTCTTGAACGGGGTACGATAGCCTGTCCCGCATCGGTCACAGAAGAACTCGAACTGGAAGCCCCGCTCGGTGCTCTCATCGTTGTAATTACGTACAAACTTGATCAGCCCCACCATCACCTCCCCGACCGTTCTGGCAAGGGATTATAGCGTATCCCCATCGTTTTGTCCAACGCCGGTCTCTGCTGGAAGCGCAGGCGCGCCTCCAGTGCCTGGCGCAACCCGGTCAGCCGTGTCCAGTAAGCGTTCCCGCCTACCTCGGCTGCCATGATCCAGGCGTCCTCGCCATCCCGATAGTAATCACGGCGGACTCTCTCCAGCCGGAAGCCGTACTTGCGATATAGATGTTGGGCCACCCGGTTGGAAGGGCGTACCTCCAATGTCACCACACTGCTCTCCAGTTCCAACGTTTTCTCCATCGCCGTCAGTAGCAATAGTTCTCCCAACCCCCTCCCGCGCCAGTCGGGATGTACGGCGATAGTGCTGATGTGTGCCCCGGTGTCCCGGAGCCTGAAGCCTATGTACCCGATCACCCGGCTTTCTTTCGACAGGCCCATCATGCCACGCATCCAGTGCCGCCACCCTCGCCTGGAGGGCACAGCGGTGCCAGTTGCTGGCTTCAACAAGGTGTAGTAGAAAGATCGCGTACTATGCCCCAATTCATGCAGGTAAGACGATGGTGGCCAGGGCGTGGGGAAAGAGAGCCGTTCAATAGCGGCTACCGCCGGGACATCGCCCGGCTCCATCGGACGGATGGTATAGGGCAAGGGCTGTTGCATCATGTGGGGTACTGAAGATAAATTGGGGTCAGCGCGGCCGGATCGTCGGTCTCGCCACGGTTCAATCGTCGCCAGCCCAACTCTGCCAGGAAACCGGCCCGCCGCAGCCGCGCTGCCGCTGGCAAAAGCGCGGCCAGTTCGCCGAGAGCGGCTAGTGTCTCGGCCCCCACCGCGTCAACCTCACCGCAGAACAGGGTCGGGGAAGTCGTCTCGTTCGCCAGTGCTGGCCAGGTTGTGAGGCGCGGCGCTTCGCGCGCGCGCCACTCCCCCTTCCGCCAGCGGTAAGTGGCGACACAGACGCGTCCCCGTCCAGCCTGCAACACTGCACACAACGGCCGGCGGTCTCGCCCCTGGGCTGCCGCAACCACGTCCAGCGTCGGCACGCCAATCAACGGCAGACCTCGCGCCAATGCCAGTCCCTTCGCTACTGCTATACCTACCCGCAGTCCGGTGAAGGAGCCTGGCCCGCGCGTCACTGCCACGCCGCTGAGATGCTCGGTACCAAGGCCCAATTGCTCCAACGCGGCCACCAGACGGGGTAGTAACTCGACGGTGTGCCTGCGCACCGATTCCCACGTGTGCTCCACCCGCACCTGGAACCCATCGTGCAGCGCCAGGCTGGCGTGGCCGGTAGCGGTATCAATCGCGATCAACATTATTCTGCCTACGCTCCGAAGGCTATCCGACGAAATTCCCGCAGCAGTGCCACGTGACGCTTCCCTTGCGCCACGAAACAAAGAGCCCGCCGGGTCTGGTCAATAAATTCCAGTCTGACCCACAGATGATCGGGTGACATCATGGGCCGTGCCCGTTCCGCCCATTCGATGATGCAGACTGCGTGCGTGTCCCCTAGAAATTCATCTATCCCCAGACCAAACGCTTCTTCCACGCCGGAGATGCGGTAGAGATCCACATGGTAGAGTCTCACGGTGCCATCGGGGCGCGCGTACTCGCGAACCAGGACATAAGAGGGACTGGTAAGTATCCGGCCCGCCCCCCAGCCCCGGCCCACACCCTGTGCCAGACACGTCTTACCCGAGCCCAGCAGTCCCTCCAGGCAGATCACGTCCCCGCCTCGCAGCAGCGCGCCCAGGCGCTCACCCAGCCGCCGCGTCTGGCCGGGGCTGCGACTTATGAATTCCAACACGTGCTGATCAAGAATTGGGGCCATCGGGAGTGGTTCCTGGTAAGGTTGGTCAACTCAGGAGCAATTATACAACTGTTACCTGGGCTCGACAAGTTGGCTAGCGCAAAGCGGGAAATCGGTATATAATGCGCTGCACTGGACGTAACTGGGAAGAAGAGTGCGTCCAGCACAAATTCACATGGAGCGACGACGACATGCGCTATCTGATTATATCCGACATTCACGCTAACATGGCGGCCCTGGAGGCCGTGTTAGCCGATACGCCAGCCTTCGATGAGATATGGTGTCTGGGTGATCTGGTGGGGTATGGTCCCAATCCCAACGAATGTGTCGAACGGGTTCAGGACTTCCCCCACATCAGCCTGGCAGGCAATCATGACTGGGCCGCGCTGGGGCAACTGGACCTCGGCAGTTTCAACACCGACGCTCGCGTCGCCAACGCATGGACGCAGTCGGAACTCGCGCCAGCCGTGCGCGATTACCTGAGCGAGATCCCTACCCACATGGAGCAAAACGGCTTCTACCTGGCCCACGCCAGCCCCCGCGAACCGGTGTGGGAGTACATACTTGACGCCAATTTGGCCTACGCCAACTTTGCACACTTTTCCACCACGATCTGCCTGGTGGGTCATACTCACATCCCTCTCATCTTCGAGTTGGACGAGCAGCGACGACGCTGTGAGACGCTGATCCCTCCCTTCCCTGGTCCCCGGGCGCTCGGCCCGCGCCGCACGATCATAAACCCGGGCAGCGTGGGCCAGCCCCGCGATGGCGACCCACGGGCCAGTTACGCGATACTCGACGTGGAGAACGTGGAGAACATGACCTGGGAGTTTCATCGCGTCGCCTATCCAGTGGAGATCACCCAGGAGCGGATGCGGGCCCGAGGACTTCCCCTGCGCCTCATTGAGCGACTGGAGATAGGGCGCTGATTAGCGGGAACTTTCTGCTCCCCACAAGCGTCTAGAGAGCAAGACGAGTTCTGCGCTGGAAGCGCGGAAAGGAGACTGTTCATGAACCGCAAAGCACTGCATATCCTTATAGCCTTCGCCCTCGTATTGGTCGTCGCGGGCTGTGGCAAGGCTGCGCTACCTACGCCAGAGATGGCCTATGTCGAGGCCCCGGTCGAGGTCCAGGAGGTTGTCGTTGAGGCCGAGAGGTCTGTTTCTGCCCCCGCCGCACCGGGCTACGGAGCGGCCGACTACGCCGCCGTCGAGCGCCTCATCATCCGCAACGCCTCGCTCGACCTGGTGGTGCCGGACACCGAGGCAGCCCTCGATGAGATCGGTGGTCTGGTAGATGAACTGGGTGGCTACATCGTCGATTCAAGCCTGTACCAGTACCAGGAGGAGCTACAGGCCTCCGTCACCCTTCGCATTCCCGCCGAAAGCCTCGACGACGCGCTGGAACGCATCCGCGACCTGGCGACCGAGGTGCGGCGCGAGAGCATCTCCGGCCAGGACGTGACCGAGGAGTACGTGGACCTCCAGTCCCGCCTGCGCCACCTGGAGGCGACCGAGGAACGGCTGCTGGAGTTCCTGGAGGAGGCGGAGGACACCGAGGCCGCCCTCGCCGTCTACGAGCAACTGCGACAGGTCGAGGCCGAGATCGAACAGGTCAAGGGGCGCATCCAGTACCTGGAGCAGTCGGCGGCGCTGGCGACGGTCAGCCTCGACATCACCCCCGACGAACTGGCTCAACCCATCCAGATCGGTGGCTGGCATCCAGAGGGTACGCTGCGCAACGCGTTCCAATCCCTCATCCGCATGCTGCAGTTCCTGGTGGACGCGGCCATCGTCATCGTCGTCCTCATCGCTCCGGTGCTGGTCGTGATCGCAGTGCCCTTCATCGGATTGTTCTACCTGGTGCGCGGTATCGTGCGGCGACGCCGCGCCCGCCGCCCCCAGCCGGACGAGTAACCGCGCGTACAACTTCTCCAGAGGGCACCTGCTCAGCCGCACCCACGCGGGGCGTTGAAACACCCCGCTGATATGGCGAAACCCGTTGAAACGGGTTCAGAGGCTGTGTTCCAGTGCGTTTTAACGCACTTCCCGTATCAGCCGATGGTTTCAACCATCGGCGAGGCTGGACGGCTCAAGTCGTCACTGCGAACGGACTGTCTAAGACCCCAAGACCGCGCCGCCTGGGGCTTGGGGTTTTAGATTTGGGATTTGGGATTTTCCTCGTACACCGCCTCCACCCGTGGCACGATAATCCGCCAGTCGTACCGCTGCTCGACGAAGGCCCGCGCGGCCCGGCCCAGTTCGGCCCGTCGCTCCGGCGCGCGCAACAGCGCCACCACCGCAGCGGCGAAATCAGCCGGCGTGTCGGCCAGCAGTAACTCGCGCCCATCCGTCACCGGGTACCCCTCCGCCCCCAACCGCGTGGCGACCACAGCCTTGCCCATCGCCATCGCCTCCAACAGTTTGAGCCGCGTCCCGCCCCCCACGCGCAGCGGCGCGACGTACACCGCCGCCTGCGCGATGTAAGGGCGTGTGTCCTCCACCCACCCCGTCAGTCTCACCGCCGGATCGTCCCGCAGCCCGTCCAGTCGCCGGTGGGGACGCTGCCCGACGACGACGAAACAGGCCTCCGGCACCTCCGCCCGCACCCGCTCCAGCACCTTCCGCGCAAACCACAGCACCGCGTCCACGTTGGGCCGGAAGTCCATCGTGCCCGTGAAGACCAGATTGGAGATTGGAGATTGGAGATTGGAGATTTCAGGCCGGTAGACTTGCGTGTCAATGCCATTGGGGATGACGGTCACATTGAGGTCAGGCACTAGCGCTCGCAGTGCCGCCGCGTCCGCCTCGGAGACAGCCAACACGCGGTCGGCGCGGTGACAGACCTGCGCTTCGTAACGACGCAGCCGCCGCCACTGCACGAACGAGTAGGCTGCGCCGGCCCAGCGGGCAGGGGTATGCAGGTCGGTGAGGAAGGTCCGCTGCTGAAGCAGATACTCGCAGTTGTGGTCGTCGAAAACGACGAGGGGCCGACCCCCCCCAGCCCCCCCTATGAGGGGGGGAGTACCCTCGATGATGTCGAGGTAGGGGGCTAACTCGATTCCCTCGACGTGCACGACGTCGAAGGGCTCCCGCGCCAGCCAGTCCGCCAGCCGCCGGCCGTACTCTTCCGACAGTAGCCGCAGCGCCATATCGGGCTGGCGTGTGACGAGCATGTCGCGCAACCGGTCGCGGGTGGTGCGCGCCGGCTGGGGAACCGTCTCGACGCGCGCACAGGCGGCGGCCAGGGTCGGCGCGGGTTCAGGGTCCTGCCCCGGGGACAGGAAGGAAAGCAGGCTCACCTGGTGGCGGCGGGCCAGCCCGGCGATCAGCCCCCAGTTCCTGAGGGCTGTGCCCTTCTGGGGCGGGTAGGGAAGTTGGGGGGTGAGGAAGAGGATTCTCATTGTTCGTCGAGCGGGCTGCGGACGGCCAGGCCACCTCGCTTGAGGACGTGGGTGTAGATCATCGTCGTTCTCACGTCCTTGTGGCCGAGCAGTTCTTGCACCGTGCGGATGTCGTAGCCGTTTTCGAGCAGGTGGGTGGCGAAACTGTGGCGGAAGGTATGGCAGGTGACACGCTTGTTGATCCCCGCCAGTTTAGCCGCCCTCTTGACCGCCTTTTGCAGGCCACTCTCGTGGATGTGATGGCGGCGTATCGCACCGCTGCGTGGGTCTGTGGATCGTTTGTAGGCGGGAAAGACGTATTGCCAGATCCATTCCCGATTGGCGTTCGGATACTTGCGTTCCAGGGCAAAGGGCAGGTAAACACTGCCATATCCCTTGGCCAGGTCGTCATCGTGTATCCGTTTCACGTGGCGCAGGTGTTCCTGCAGGGGTGGAATAAGTACATCGGGCAACATCGTCACCCGATCCTTCATTCCTTTGCCATCGCGTACGATGATCTGGCGCTGGGCAAAGTCAACGTCCTTGACGCGCAGCCGCACACACTCCATCAGCCTCAAGCCACTGCCATAGAGCAATTTGACCATCAGTTGGTTGGTGCCGGATAGAAAGCCAATGACCTTGGATACCTCCTCTTTGGTCAAGACAGTGGGCAGCCGTTTTGGTCTTTTGGCGCGCATGGCATCAATGGGGCCATCCAGATCCTTGTTGAGCACCTCGCGGTAGAGAAACAGCAAGGCGGCGAGGGCTTGATTCTGTGTGGAGGCGGCAACGTTCTCTTTGACTGCCAGATGGGTGAGGAAGGCTTCGATTTCGGGACTGCCCATATCGTTTGGATGCTCCAGGTTGTGGAAAAAGATGTAGCGTTTGATCCAGTGGACATAGGCCTGCTCGGTACGAATGGAATAATGTTTGAGCCGGATGGTGTCACGAACACTTCGGCAAAGCTCAGTGCAGGCCTGGTCGAGTAGTTTTTTCTCGGACTGCTTGCCCATTTCGCCCTCCACTGGCTATTGCGCTGTTGGGCTTGTTGATGTACAATACGTTCGAGTTGATGGACGCCTATTGTACCACTCCTACTTGATTGTGGCAAGCGAGTTAGGTGGAAAGGCTCGCCGTCTAGTATGCCGAAAAGGGGATGTTACGTGGCAAAATATCCGCATAGTACGACGAAATGAGTGATTAGATGGAACAATATCGGCCTAATACCACAAACTAGATGATTAGATGGAAAGATGTCTGTCTATTGACTAGTTGGGCCGCCATGCCGCACTGAGTGTAGCACATCGGATTTGTGGTAAGGAGGAT
>CAYLPU010000011.1:0-71138 GCA_964385635.1 uncultured Anaerolineales bacterium | reverse complement strand
GGCGATGAACTCGCCCCGCTACGGAGCCGCGCCCCGTCAACGGGGCTGGAATAAGCCCGATTTATCGGGCGCTGCTCCGTAGACCGGACACTTCATGTCCGGTCGGGCTTCGTAAATGCGCCGCTATCCCCGCCGCCTCTCGCACCATCCCGCCGACGACCTCCGCCACCGGCCTGATCTCGCGCACGATGCCGATGGACTGGCTGCAAGCGATCACACCGGAATCCACGTCCCCCTCCTCGTACATGCGCTTTGCCTCCGCGCCGGCCACAATGGAAAGAATCTCCCACATCCCGGCCTGGCTCGCCTCCAACTCAGCCACCTTGAGGGCGGCAGGGTTCTTCCAGGCGCGGAGCGTATTGTGCAACGAGCCCAGTATCAGCAGCGTGTCCAGTTCCGTAGCGGCGGCCAACGCCTGTTTGAGGTTCTCGTGGATGGGGCACTCCTCTGTGACCAGTAACCGCGTGCCGACGGTGACCCCTTCTGCGCCCAGGACCAGTGCAGCCAGCAGCCCCCGCCCGTCGGCGATGCCCCCCGCCGCCAACACCGGTACTTCCAGCGCATCGGCGGCGCGGGGCACCAGGGCCATCGTCGTTAGCCCCAGTTCGCCGATGTGGCCGCCCCCCTCGCTGCCAAAGACGATCACAGCGTCTACGCCGGCCCTCTGCGCGCTGAGGGCATGCCGCACACTGACGCACTTATGCATCGTCTTCACGCCGCCTTCTTTCAATCGCGCCAATAGGTCCTCTGGCGGCCGGTGGCCGCTGGTCTCGACCACCGGTACACCCTCTTCCAGAATCACCTCGACGTAGAGGTCATTGTCAATAGGCCGCAGTGCTGGAAAGAGGCTCAAATTGACGCCGAAGGGTACCTTCCCAAGGGTCAACCCCTTGGCCCGGCGGACCGCCTGGCGGAATTCGTCCTGGCTTCCGAACATGGCGGAAGCCATCATACCCAGCGCGCCAGCATTGGAGATGGCCGCCACAAACTCCGGCCCAGAGATGTGCATCATGCACCCACCGACGATGGGATGCTCAATACCAAGCAGTTCGGTGATGCGGGTTTTGAACATAACAGGGCTCCTCCCTCATTTTAGTGCCTGAGGGCACTTCTCAGTTTCAGCCAGGGATTTCAATCCTGAGACGGCCTCGCCAGGTAACGATCCAGTTGCTCCAGGCCATCGGGGAAGTTGAGCCGCCCGAAGCCGAAGCGAACGTGGCCATCACCAAAGCCCAGGCCAGTG
The DNA here is from genome assembly GCA_964385635.1 of uncultured Anaerolineales bacterium. Lineage (GTDB taxonomy): Bacteria > Chloroflexota > Anaerolineae > B4-G1 > B4-G1 > CAYLPU01. The sequence goes on along the minus strand of CAYLPU010000011.1, from coordinate 69,895 downwards.
CTGGGCAGAAGCAGCACGCCCTGTTCGGCCACCAGTCTATCGCTAAAACCCCGCGCGGATGCGCCACGCAGCCCGACGAGAGCCACCGACCCGGCCTGGGGCCGGTTCCAGCGAAAAACGGCTGACCGGCGCGCGAAAAACGGTTCCGCCAGCGCCAGGTTGTTCTGGACGATGGTCAGGCTGCGTTCGGCGAGCACGTCGCCGACCTGGAGCGCGACCTGGGCCAGGGCCTCACTGGGTGCGCTGGCGCAGATGGTCGTGTAGTCCTTCCAGCCCAGGATACGATCCCTCAGCGGTGTGTCCTGCAAGACCAGCCAGCCGACGCGCAGGCCGGGCAGCCCGTAGGTCTTGGACAATCCAGCGAGGGTAATACCGCGCTCGTACAGGTCACAGCCGGGAGAGAGGCGCGCGGCGGGCTCATACTCTAGGCCCCGGTACATCTCGTCGGAGAAGAGCCACGCGCCAACCCGCTCGACGATCTGGACGATGGCCTGCCATTCATCGTGGGCGGGCAGATAGCCAGTGGGGTTGTGCGGGAAATTGACGATGACCAGTTTGGTGCGCGGCGTGACGAGACTTTCCAGCGCGTCGAGATCGAGCCGCCAGCCGCCAGGGCCGTCCGGCGGTTCGTCGGCCTCCACCACTGACCAGCGAAAGACGCGGCAGTTGAGATACTCCACCACGTTGATCAGCGAGTCATAGCAGGGTGTCAGCACGATCACCTCGTCACCCGGCTCCAGCAAGGCATGCATCGTCAGAAAGATACCTTCCTCCGGCGCAGCCAGGCCAATCACCTGGTCGCTACTCACGCTGGTGTACATATCGGCGATGCGCTCCCTGAGCGCGGGGGCCCCCTGGCTTTCGGTGTAGCCCAACCACAATTGGCCGAGAGATTCCCAGGAGGCCCCGGCCAATTGCAGCAACTCGTCCACGGTCAGCGACTCACAATCGGACGCGCACAGGATATACGGCGCGGTGAACTCGTGGACGGCGAAGAACCGCTCGGTGTGAAAGGGTTTGATGACCTCTCCTATGTTCATGCATGGTCTCCTTGACGGCTGCGATGCACTGTGTATATGCCAGCGAGCACGGTGATGCCACCCAGGACTTGCCACAGGGAAAGTGCCTCACCAAGCAGCGGCCCGGCCAGTATGGCCGTCACAACGGGCTGGCCCAGCATCGTCGGTGACACGACAGAGGCTGGCAGGTGGCCAAGGGCATAGTTGATGGCCAGATAGCCGACAATCTGGGGCACCAGGCCCAGCGCGAGGAAGTTGAGGTAAGTGCGGGCAGAATAGCCAATGAGAGGTTGGCAAAGCGCCAGGTTCAAAACGAACAGTCCCAGGGTTGAACTGACAGCGGCGGGCCAGAAGTAGGTGAGCGAGTCAAGGGTTTCTCGCCCCCGCTGAGTAATCAGATAGTAGCCGCCGTAGAAGACACCAGACAGCAGGCCAAACAGTGTGCCCGCCCCATAAGACGCGGCACGTAGGGTGTCGAGGCCAAGAATGACGGCTGCGCCCGCCACGGCCAGCAAGAGCCCTGCCCAGAACGTCGCGTTGAGCCTTTCCCGGAATAGGACGAGCGCGCCCAACCCGACCCACAGCGGCGCGGTGTTGGCTAGCAGCGTGGGATTGGTCGCACCGCTCATAACGACGCCACTTGCCCAAAAGGCCATGTCGGCCGCGAAGAACAGCCCGCCGAGCACAGCGAATTGGAGCCCTCGCCGGGGCAGACGCCCCCGGGTTTTCACCCGCCGATAGAACGGCCAGGCGAGCAGGACGACGGGGATCGCCATGCGATAGAAACTGGCGACGGGCCCGGGCGCGTCCGCCCAGCGCACGAAGATGGCTGAGAAGCCCAGGCTAAGGATGCCAATGCCGAGCGCCAGGTAGGAAGGGAAGGTCGATGTCGAGGAGTCCTTCAAGGTGTCACTCATCTGCTCATTCTCCTTTCTCGCCTAGTCGCAGCGATGATGATGACGGGCTCACAGACGAATCCGCAGGTTCTCCAGCGGATAGGCGACGCAGGTGTGGATATACCCGTGCTGCCGGTCCGATTCGCGCAGGCCGGTGTGAGCCGGCATGAAGACCCTGCCGGAGAGAAGGCGAGCGCGGCAGACGCTGCACGCCCCTGAGCGGCAGACCGTCTCCACGACGATGCCGTATCGCTCCAGTGTGTTCAGCAGCGGCTCGCCGGCCGGGGCGCGGATCATTCCCCGGCCCACGACCTCCACGTTGAAAACCGTGTCGGCCGACAATCCTTCTGGCCAGCCGGGCTCTTGCGTCACGTCGGCAGGCGGGCCGTACAGTTCCCGCCGGATCTTGTGGCGAGGCACGCCCAATTCTTTCAGGGCCGCCAGGCAGAAATCGACCATAACATTGGGGCCGCATAAGTAGAAGGTCTTACCCGTCACGTCACCGACCTGTTCCCGGATGAGTTTCGCATCGAGAAACCCGGTCAGGCCCTCGTAGCCCAGCGGCGGCTCGGAGATGACCAGCGCGTAGTCGAAGTTGGGATGGCCGGCCGCCAGTTCGTCGCCGTAGATGACGTCGTCCGGCACCCGGCTGCCATAGAGCAGATAGATGTGTAGGGGCGAGGTAACCTCGCCCCTACCGAAGGCATCCCGAATGATGCTCATGAACGGCGTGATCCCGCTGCCACCCGCCAGGAACACCAGGTCGTCCCCGTCAATCAGCGGTTCGTGATAAAAGTATCCGGTGGGGCCGGTAGTCTCCAGTTCGTCGCCTACCTGCACCTCGTTGAGCAGGTACGGCGCGACGAAGCCGCCCGGCCTGTCCCGCACGGTCAGTTCCAGCGTTTCGCTCCCCCCCAATGGGGGGGATGGAAGATAAGGCTCTTTCCCCCCCAATGGGGGGGATGAAAGGGGGGGCGCGGAGGCAATGCTGTAAGGCCGGCTGGTGAGTACCCCATCCACGTCCACAAAGACGTTCACGTATTGTCCAGGTCGGAACGGCGGCAGGGGGCACGGTCGGAGACCGGCCCCAGCAATGCGCTCAAGGCGAAAGGTCTTCGTCGTGACCGTCTCCTGGATGACCTCGGTCACACGCAGCCGCATGCGCCGGGGATGGATGCGGGAGACGACACGCTGGACGACATCTCGAAACTTGTCGTCGGTGTAGTCGAAGCCGCGCCCTGGCTGGCGGAGCGTCTTTCGCCGCCGCGACACGCGCATGTGCTCGCACACATCCTGCAGCCAATAGATAATCTCCAAAGCCATGCTACACCCCTCTCCTTGTCACCCCGTCACCCCGTCACCCCATCACCCTGTCTCCTTGTCTCCTTGTCTCCCTGTCATCCTGTCACCCCGGACCCTGCCCAGGATCGCCCCACCAGCCATCTGCCCGGACATTATGGACGGCTCAAAGCCGCCGCCTGGCTGCGTCCACGCGCCGACGAAGTACAGCCCCTCCAGCGGTCCCCGGTGACCCATGCGCCACACTATGTTGTCGCGGGGCGGCTGGTTGAAGCCGTAGATGCTGCCGCCCAATGTGCCCGCGTAGCGCATGTTGGTGATCGGCGTGGAGACCTCCACCACCTCGGCGTATTCACGCAGGCCAGGCGCGACCTCTTCGGCCCTGCGGATCATCCCGTCGGCGATGCGGTTCTTGGTCGCCACGTACTCGGCAGGTGGAACCTCGTACCACGGCTCCCCGTACATGAGCGCCGTCAACACGACGATGGACGTGCCCGGCGGCGAGATGTCGGGGTAGACGACGTTGTAGCAGGTGACAGCAATCGCCGGTGGCGGTTCAGCGCCAATGGTTCGCATCATCTCGTAGTGGCGGTCAAAATCATAGTCACCGTTGACGAAAATCTCATGCTCAGTGAGGCCCAATTCCTCGTGCGGCCGGGCCACGCCCAGATAGACATTGACAGTCGAGGGAGCCACTTCGCTGGATTGAAGTTTGGTGAAAAAATGGGACTCCACCCCGCCGTCGTCGATCAATCCCCGGCAAGTGGTGATAGGGTCGGCGTTGGAGACGATCCATCCAGTTCCGATCTCCTCCCCTTCGTCGGTAACCACGCCGTTGACACGCCCTTCGCCAGTGATAATGCGCTGGACACCGCAGTTCATACGGGCCTCACCCCCGTGCTCTTCAAACGAGGATAGGAAACCGTTGGAGAGCGCCTGCGATCTTCCCCTGGGAAAAGCCGCTCCCCGCCGCACGTAGGCAGCCAACGTGGTGGCAAAGTACAGAAACGATATCTCGGACGGCGGCATACCGACGTAGCCCCAGTACTGCGACAGCACCGCCCGCGCGCGGGGGTCTCGCACGTCCCGGTTCAACACGTGGCCCCAGGTAGTGGGCAGATAGCGGAAAAAGTGGGGCAGGCGGAAAGGCATCGTGATCGGGCTGCCCGCGCCCCGCTGCTTGGCGATCTTGATGAAGTCGCCGCGCAGGTCAAACACGCGCTTCACGAAGCGGCGGATGCCCTTCGCTTCAGTAGGGAAAGTCTGGCACAGTTTCGCCTCGAACAGTTCCCGCCCCGAAGGTAGAGTGACGTCCAGGTCTGGAAAGACAGACCGATAGAGGTTGGGCAGGTGGAAAAACTCCACCTTGTCGGCTACACCCAGATACTCCAGGTAGCGGTACAGGCTGCCCCGGCGCTCCGGCGGGCCGATGCCCGATAGTTCGTGCAGCGCGACCTCGAACTCGTAGCGGCCACGGACGAAACTGGTCGCGTAGCCACCGGGGACATTGTGCCGTTCCAGGAGCAGCACGCCCAGGCCATTGCGGGCCAGCATCGTCGCCGCCGACAGCCCACCCAATCCCGCGCCGATGACAATGACGTCGTACTTTTTCTTCACGCTTGACTCCTCTCAGAGTATGTCTGAGAACCTTCCCGGAAGACCAACCAGCCACACTGCGCCGCCAATGAAGCCAGTTCCTCGTCCGGGTAGACAGCGACCGGGTGGCCCACCATCTCCAGCACCGGCAGGTCGAAGATGCTGTCGGCGTAACCGCTGCACGCGTCAAGGTCAACGTCGTTGCCCTCCTCGGCCAGATAGGCGCGGAGCCTCACAGCCTTGCCCTCTCCCTGGCAAACCGGCTCCAGCGTCCGGCTGGTGTAACACCCATCCCGCTGCTCGGGCTGCGTGCCGAGCATTACGTCCGCACCCAACCGCTCTCCGATGATTTCAAGCAGCGGCTGGAAGGAACCCGAGAGCAAGATGACGCGCTCTCCCCGCGCCTGATGTTCCCGCAGCAGGGCAACGATGTCCAGCCGTAGCAGGGGCATGACATACTCGTCGGTGATCCAGGTAAAAGCCCGGGCACCCTCTGCCACGCTTATCCCCCGCAGCATCCAAGCCATGTGGCGACACCAGGCGATCCGCATCCTTCCACTGTCCATCAGCCTCATCTGACAAAGGAAACCAAGGGGCATATGAGCCGCCAGGAAGGCATAGAGCAAGAGCCGGTTACGGCGATGCAGTCGCAGGTAGCGGAAGAGCCCCTGCCAGATGTGACCGGTGAACAGCGTGCCGTCCAGGTCAAAGATCGCAGCACTGACCATAGGTGAAGTCGCTTTCTCATTCGTCATTTGTCATTGTCATTTCTCATTTCTCATTTGTCATTTGTCATTAACCGTGCTTCCTCCTCCCGAAGCGTGCGGCGCAGCACCTTGCCGATGATGGATTTGGGCAGGTCGGTGCGGAACTCGACCAAACGCGGCACCCGGTAGGCCGCCATCCGCTCCCGGCAGAACCCGATGATCTCCTCCTCCGTGACGGTCTCCCCCTCCTTGAGCACGATGAACGCCTTGACTGTCTCGCCCCGGCGCGGGTCCAGCACGCCGACCGCCGCCGCTTCCCTGACCTTGGGGTGCTCGAACAGCACCGCCTCCACGTCGGCGGGATAGATGTTGTAGCCGCCAGCGATGATGATATCCTTCTTGCGGTCCACGATGTGGAAATAGCCATCCTCGTCCATGTAGCCGATGTCGCCGGAGTAGAACCAGCCAGGCTGATCATCGGGGCCAGTGCGCAGCGCGTTTGCCGTCTCAGTGGGCATCTTCCAGTACCCCTTCATGACCTGGGGGCCTTTGATGATGATCTCGCCGACCTCACCCACGGGCAACTCCTGTGTACCTGTGTCTGCATCCACGATCTTGAGGTCGGTGTCGGGCACCGGCACGCCGATGGAGCGGGCACGCGGGTGATCAATCGGATCCATGCACGCGGCCGGACTGGTCTCGGTCAATCCGTATGCTTCGACCATCTTGCAGCCGGTGATCGCCTCGAAACGCTCCTGCACTTCCGGGGCCAGCGGGGCAGCCGCGCTGACCGCAAAGCGGAGCGATGTCAGGTTGTACTGATCCCTGTCCGGGAAGTTGTTGAAGCCGATGAACATAGTCGGCACGCCGGGATAGAATGTGACGCGGTGCTTCTCGATGGACTTGAGCACGTGCACCATGTCGCGCGGATTGGGGATTTGGACGATCGTTGCCGCATTGGCAATGCAGGTGTTCATGCCCACCGTCAGGCCGTAGACGTGGAAGTAGGGCATGACAGCGATCATCACGTCCTCGGCCTCCCTGCTTCTCGCCCAGATGTTGAGCAGGGTGGCGTTGGAGACCAGGTTACGATGCGTGAGTTGCGCGCCCTTGGGGCCGCCGGTGTAGATCAAGGTAGCGATGTCTCCCGGAATGACCTCTACCGGCCTGAGCCGCGCTTGCGCGGTCCGGATGATGTCCTGAAACCAATAGGTGTCCGCGTCGCCGGAGATGTCCACCTTGTGGCCCTCTTTCTTCTCCTTGGTCAGCGCAAACAGGAACTTGAGCAGGCCGGGGAAGTACTCTTTGATGTTGGTGACGATCACCTGCCTCAGGCCGGTGTTGGCGCGGATGGACCTGACCCGCTCGTAGAGGCTGCTCATCACAACGATCGTCTCTGTGCCAGAGTCATTGAGCAGGTGCTCGACCTCACGGGCGACGTACAGCGGGTTGCAGCAGACGACGATACCACCGACGCGCCAGGTAGCGTAGGCGGCGATGATGAACTGCGGACAGTTCGGGAGCATGATCGCCACCCGGTCCCCCTTCTTGACCCCCTTACGCTGCAGGCCAGCCGCGAAGCGGTTCACCGCGTCGTTCAGTTCCCGATAGGTGAGGCTGGCGTCCAAGACACGCGAGCCGACCGCCGCACCAAAGATGGTGGCGGTGGCCGGGGTGCTTGGCCGCCGCGTCCGTCAGGAATTGATCCAGTGGGATCGGCGGGTAATCTATCGTCGCCGGCACCCCCTCATCGTAGTGTTTCAACCAGGGCCTTTCCATGACTGTTCCTCCTTTTTGGGTTATCTAGACGCGTGCCTAGTCTTCTGAAGATGGAGTGGCCCGTCGCATACGCTTCTTCTCGCTGCGGCGAGACTTGGCCTCCAACCGGCGCCTCTTCGACGCAAGCGTTGGCCTTGTCTTCCGGCGGACTCTGGGCTTTTCGGCCGCCTCGCGGATCAAGCCGACCAGCCGGTCAATCGCGTCCTGCTGGTTACGTTCCTGCGTGCGGAACCTCTGGGCCTTGAGTATCAGTACGCCGTCTTTGGTCATCCGCCTGCCGGCCAGACGTACCAGACGCTCGCGAACGTCATCGGGCAGGGAGGGAGAATTGCGCACATCGAAGCGGAGATGCACGGCCGTGGCCACCTTATTGACATTCTGCCCTCCCGGCCCCGAGGCGCGGACGAACTCCATCTGAATTTCTTCCTCGTCAATTGCGATCGTGCGTGTAATGTGAATCATAGGTCTGGCCTGGCAGATCTGACAGGTCTACAAAGATACTCCGTTCGTCGAAAGCAATCTGAAACACGAATATCGCGAAAGGGCGCGAAATGCACGAAAACCTTTCGCGTCCTTCGTGCTCTTTCGCGAGTTTCGTGATTCACAACTCCCCCCGAAACGCCCTATGCAGCAGCGTTTGGAACAGATGCTCCGCCTGGCGTTCGGCTTCGCGCTGCTGGGCGCGCAAGCGCTCGAATTTGTGGACGATGTGGGCGAATTTCTGCTGGAGGGCAAGAGGGGGAAACGGTATTTCCAGGGACTTGAGTGTCCTCGGGTTTATGAAGGAGTATGCAGTACCACCACTACTCAGACGTCCAACCCTGCCAGCGAAATATGTGAAAAGCGCAGTGAAGTACTCTGGAAGAACTGCTGAAGTATCTAGAGTGACCCGCACTAAGTTGGTTCCAATGATAGATGGATACTGCTCCGGACGCGCTACACACATCCGTCCCACCGTGCCTGCCCGCGATATAAGAATGTCACCATCCTCTACTGTGTACCTTGGCAACTCACTGTACTTTGATGGTGTGATGAACAGTGAACCCGCTTCGACAAACTCGTTTTCCCTCACGTTGTCAATGCCCCATACAGGTATTCCCTGCTCAACATACTCGTTTCGCTTAAGCGAGCTGCCAAAAGGCCCGGTCCGAGTCCCACCCCGATCCTTGGAGAGCACTTTCTCGATCGGGACAACATCCCACTCTTTTGGATTGCTACTTGGATCACCAAAAATGTGAACGAACACCGATTGCAGGTAGGTATCACTGAAGTCGCGGGCGGTGCGGCGCAGGCGGCGCAACCGATCCGCTTTGGCCAGGATGGCGGCGATGCGCTTTTGTTCGGGGAGGGGGGGAAGGAGGATTGGTAGGTTGCGGATTGTAGATTGGCTGATGTTTGGTTGAGCACCACCGGTCCTACTCTCGATCAGATTGTCACGTTGCCTCAGCAAGTAGAAGAACAAGAAATCACGGGCGACATCTTCGTTGGGAAAGATGGCGCATATAGCTTGGTTTGTGGCAGCATTTATTCTCAGAATCCCAAGCCTTCCAACCGTTGCACCATACAATGCAATCAATAGAGTACCTGATGGGAAAGACTTCGCGCTCGAGTCGGCAACCGCTGCTTCGGTAATCCTCTCCTGTGTCTGGAAGATTGGTCCATCGTTCAGTTCCCCAGACTTCACCCAAGGAATGCTGCCGTTGTAGTAGGCGGCAACGCTACGAGAAGGTGTCCCGCCACTCGTTGTCTCACAAACGTCTCGCAGTCTTGCCCAACGCCAATTTCCTCGCGAAGTGCCTGGCATTTTAGTGTCTCACTCTACTTCAAGGTAACCAAGAAGATCTCTTACTTCCTCACCCATCACCCGCTCCAACTCCAGCAACCGCTCCATCGTCACCTGCGGCTTCTCGTAATAGGCTTCGTCCTGCTCCACCTGCCGGTAGCGGCTGGCGGAGAGGTCGTACTTGTTGGCCTTGACCTGCTCCAATGGTGACCCAGAACTGGCGGGTCAATTGGTCCATCTGCGCCTGGAGGGGGGCGATCCGGGCTTCGAGGTCGGCCAGTTCGGCGTTGGCGGCGTCCGATGCGGCGCGGGGAGATTCCTCGTCGCTTCGCTCCTCGGAATGACGGGAAAGAGCAGAATCGGGGGCGATGGCGCTCTCGAAGGTCAGCCGGTTGATCTCGCCTTGCAGTCTCAACCGTTCGGCTTTCAGGGGGGCGACTTGCGCTTGCAGTTCCTCCAGCCGGGTCTGGCGTGCGGCCTGGAAGGCGGCGTCGTGCCGGTTGTGCCAGCAGTCCAGAATATCGAGGATGTCGTTCTCTGGCACGGGCTGCCGCTTGTCGTCCAGCGAAAAGCCGTCGTGGGCCATGTCGTAGAACCATACGCGATCGGTCGTCGCGCCACGGGTGAAAAGCAGCACCGCCGTCGAGACGCCCGCGTAGGGCTTGAACACGCCGCCGGGCATGGAGACGACGCCGTCCAGCCGGTTCTCCTCGATCAGTTTCCGGCGCAGTTCGACGTGTGCCCGGCTGGAGCCGAAGAGCACCCCATCGGGCACGATCACCGCGCAGCGCCCGCCCATGTCGAGCGCCCGCAGGATCAGGTGCACGAAGAGTAACTCCGACTTGCGGGTGTTGCCCGGCAGTGTGTCGCTGACGCTACCCTTGTCCACCGCCCCCTTGAAGGGCGGGTTCATCAGGATCACGTCGTAGTCGCGCGCCTCGGTGAAATCCTTGGAGAGCGTGTCCATGTAAAAAAAGCGAGGGTACTCGATGCCATGCAACATCAGGTTCATTGAGCCGATGCGCAGTATGGTCATCCCGGAGTCGTTGTCGTAGCCACGGAAGGCCTCCCCTTGCAGGAAGACCCGCTGCTCGTCTGTCAGCAGGTCACCGACCAGGTTGTGGGGCCAGCCCTGCTCGTCGTATTCCAGGATGTCGGGAGACGTGTGCTGCTCCAGGATATACTGGTAAGCGTTTACCAGGAAGCCGCAGGTGCCCGCCGCCAGGTCGCCGACCCGCTCGCCTGGCCGGGGTGCGATCATCTGCACCATCAAACGGATGATGTGGCGCGGCGTGCGGAACTGGCCACTGCGCCCGGCGGTGTTCAGTTTGCTCAACAGGTACTCGTACAAGTCGCCCTGCACATCCTGGTTCTGGGCCGAGATCTGCATCTGGTTTATCATCTGGCAGGCTTCGATCAGCAGGCTGGGCTTGTTGATCTTGAACTCGGCGTTTTTCATGTACCGCTCGAAGGAACTGCCCCCCTCCCCCATTTCCTTGAACCAGGGGAAAACCACCTCCTTCACGTGGGCGAGCGCCTTGCCCGCCTCGAAGTTCGTCCAATGTCCCCAGCGTTTCTCCATCGGGATGCGGGGTAGATAGAGCTGACCGCGCCGCTGGGCCTGGCGTTCGTTCCGGTTCTCGACGTCGTCCAGCCGTTTGAGAAAGAACAGGTACGACAGTTGCTCGATGGCGTCGAGTGGGTTCGAGAGGCCGCCTGTCCAGAGTTTATCCCACAGTTGGTCTACTTGAGAGCGAAGTTTGGGGTCGGTGAGCATCACACCTCACTATGACAACGAGAGATTCAGCGAACGCAGCGATTCAGTTCTTCCACCAATTGATGCACGGTCGTGCAGGGATTGTCACGCTCCGGGTTGTGGTTGGGGCCGTAGGAATCAAGCAGCCGCAGGGCGTTGCGAGTGGCATCCGTTTGCCGTTCTTTGAGCAGGTTGTACATATCGGGAGCGTTTTTCCGATATGGCTTTCCCAGTCGTTGGGTAAGCATCTGTTGGTAGCGCGTGCGCGATTGGGCGGTGTCGTGGTAATCAAAGTGGAGCAGATACCAGAGTTCAAAGGCTTCGTTGGAATAGGCGGTTCGGATGCCATGCAGCCGGGCCTGGTTGAGGGCTTCGTTGAACCGCTCGGCGGGGAAGCTGTCGCGGTCAAAGACGCACCAGACCTGTGCATAGTCGCCCTGCCGCATCAACTCGCAGGTGCGTTGCACCAGGCTCAACGTGTGGTCTCCCAATCCGATCACATTCAGGTCCACCACGTCGATGTTGATGCGAAAGCGCCGAAAGTAGTTCGGCTCGGTTTTGCTCCCCTCACACACGATCAGGAACCGAGGCCGCGGGGGGCGCACATTGACCTGGCGGCGTCCCAATGGCCGGCCCTTGTCCGGCAAGTATTCACGCCCGCTCGGTTTAGGCTTTCTGGCCATCAGGATGCTCCTCGAACAGGCTGTGTAATCCGCCGATGAACGGAATAGCCCCGTACTTGCCGGCGATATAGTCCTTGTCGAACGAGGCGTCATTGCGCACCTGCAACTCGGCCAGCGAATACATGTCAGTCGCGCCATATTGGTCTTTTTCGGTGAACCAGATTTGATCACGGCGGAAAAAGCGGTGACTGAGCAAACTGGTATCGTGGGTGGCAAAGACAAGCTGGGCGTTGCGCGGGTTCGTCTGCGGCGAATTGAACAACTGAATCACGGCGCGGGTGATGAAGGGATGCAGCCGCGCTTCCATCTCGTCAATGACCAGCAATTTGCCCCCTTCCAGGGTATCCAGCAGTGGGCCGGACAGGTTAAAGATTTTCTGCGTCCCCTGCGATTCTTGTTTTTCCATATCGAACGTCTCCCAACCTGCTACGCTCTGTTCCGAGTTGAAAACCTGGTGCGTGGTTTTTGGCCGACTCACTAAAAGCTCTTCCCCGCTCCTCCCCTGTTCTCTCGCCACCTGCGCCAATAGATATTGTACCTCTTCGGGAATCGGGGCTTCTGCAAGGGGCAGTCTCTCAACGTGAATATCCGCAATCCCCAGGTCCGCCTCGCGCACGAAGGCAAGCACGCGCTGCCGGAAGGATTCATCCGTATCAAAACGTCTCAACGTGAACCCAACATAGGCAGTATCATCCAAGCCAGAGATGATGTTGAAACCCTGCCTGAACCATTCAAGAAGGGTCACCGCCAGCCGGACGTTGAACTGAGCGGCAACAGAAAGGAACAGGGCGTTATTACGAGTGCGTTCCGTCAGCCCGCGTCCTGGCTTGAACACACTCGAAATATCGTACTGCGCTCCCTCGCGGATGAACAGGCGAGTTTCGCGCTGTCCTGTGTGGTACAGCCACTCAGCGCGTACCTGTTCCTCGTCTATCTCGAAACCATAGCGGTAGCGTCGGTCATCCAGACGGAAGATAATCTGGAAACAGGATGGCTTGTCTCGAGTAGCCGTGCTCAAACGAAAGCGTTCCACGCCGGTTGGCTCTCCGGCCTGGGATTCCCGGGAAGATTGCCGGACGAAACGGCGCATAAACGCCATCGCCTGGATCAGATTGCTCTTGCCGCTGGCGTTTGCGCCATAAATCGCCGCGCTGCGCAATAGGCTGAGACGATCAGCCTGGAAAACGTTGTGCTCGTCCAGGCGCTTGTCGCTGGAGCGGAGTTTTGCCGCTTGCATGCTCAGCGTGACCGGGGCATGAAACGAGCGATAATTTCCGACGCTGAATTCGACCAACATGGCCTTCTCCTTGATTATAATTGTGTCTATTTGTGAAAAGATCACAAAAACAACGCTTTATCACATTGTACCACAATATCCAAAGAAGGGCAATTTACTCGGACCTGGCAGGTCTGCTACACAGTCAGTGAGTCAACGAATTCCAGCACTTGACTCACTTCTTCCGTAGTGAACAACCGCTCGACCGCATCCTGGCCGAAGCGGGTCAGCGGTGGTCCGTACAGATCGGCCAATTCCAGGCGGCGTCTTTGCAAGAAGACGTTCTGCACCACTCGCAGGAAGCGGATCTGATCCCCGTTGAAGGGATGCCCGGCGATGTATCCTTCGAACTGGCGGCGCACGATGTCACCATAATCGGGGATGCCCTCGATTTCCAGCAGGCGACGCAGAAACTCCAGCAGGCTGCCCACCTTGAGCCCGTACGCTTTCCGAATGTTGGGTTCCGATAGTTCCACGTCGCCGCCGCCCAACTCCTGCCGCAAGGTGCGTTCCAGTTCGATCAATTGCAGGTCCGTGACCGGTTCGCCGCGATCAATGGCCTCGACGGTGGGATGGTCGGCGGCCAGGTCGAGAATTCGCTGCTCGACGCGCTGGCGGTACTCCTCGACGTACACCGGCTGGCTGCCGCCGTATAGCAAGATGTAGCCGCGCATTTCGACGAAGTCGGGCAGGTCGAGCTCCAGGAAGGTGTTGGGCTTGGCTCGCCGGTTCTTCATCTGGTCGGCCAGTGTTTCAATCACCTGGTTCAGTTGAGCCACGGTGGCCGTTTGCAACTGGGGCGTGAGGCACAGCCTGGCGGCCCGCTCGCGCTGCGAATCTTCGTAGACGAACTCCGGCAACCGGCTGACGTCCTCGGCGATGGATTGGGCTGTGGCGGAGGGGTCTCGGCCAGTCAGGATTTGGAGCTTCAGCCGCTCCACCTTGCTGGTAAACGTGGCCGCTTGCACGTCCACGCCCGGTGCATACCGCAGCAACGGCCCTACCTTCAGCCTGAGAAACGTTAGCCTGTCCGGGGTGAGGTAGCGCCAGAACGAGTCCTGCCAGGCCCGCTTGATCTCGGGGTAGACCCGCTTGACCGAGAAGGAATCGATGGGGATAAGCGCGATCTGGGCGCGCAAGTCGGCGATCACCCACCGGGCATCGTCCGATTGCTGATCTGCCAGGTATAGTTCCAACAACTTGAGGCGGGTGTTGAAGATGGTCACCAGCACCGGCAGGCTCTGGGCCACTTGCTCCTGCGGACGTTTACTGAAGTCGTTCTCCCAAAAGTCAATGATCTGGAACTCCTTCTTGTGACCATCGGGTAACCATTCTGGGTGTTTGCAGGTCGCGTGGCTGCGGGTGCCCCGGCCGATCATCTGCTCTAGTTTGATCCGGGAATGGATTGGCCGCATAAAGACCAGGTTGACCACCTCCGGCACATTCACCCCGGTCTCCAGCATGTCTACAGAGATGGCGAAACGGGGCAGACTCTTCTTCTTGAACTTCTTGATCAGCGTGCCTTTATACTCAGACTTACAGGTGATCACCTGCACCAGGCCGGGATATTGGGGATACATCTCCTCGAACACATCCGCCAGGCGCAGGGCGTGCTTCTGGGTCATGGCAAAGACGATCGTCTTGCCAGGAAGTTGCCCCGATTTGTCTTTGTGACAGACTTCCCAGATCTCTTCCCACTGCTTGCGCAGCGTGTCGCGGTTGCTGACGTTCTTCTCCAGATCGGTGCCGGAGAAGTCAATGTTATCGGGATCCAGTCCCTGCTCAATCAGGGCGTAACGCTCCTCCTCGCTCAGGTCAACGCCCCGGATGCCCTGGCGCTGGAACCTCGTCCGCGCCGCGTATAGGCTGTAGTCAACCAGGTAGCCGTCTCTGATCGCGTCGTCGTACTCATACAGGAAGGTCGGCGTCTCGTCGTGGCACTCGAACTCGAGAAAGGTGTTGCGGTCAATGAAGTCAGCAGGAGTGGCGGTCAGCCCAATCATACGACCGTCGAAGTAGTGGAGCACCTCGTTCCACTTGTTGAAAATGGAGCGATGGACTTCGTCGAAGATGATCAGGTCAAAGAAGCCGGGCGTAAACTGTTCGAAGCACTTGCTCAGCGTCTGCAGCGTGACGACGTAGAGACGGTTCGTCTTATCAATTCTGTGGGTGTAGATGCGGGTGCAGGGTTCATCCGGGATATGATCGTGAAATCCCTCCGTCTCGGCTTGTTTTACCAGCGCATCCCGGTCGGCGACGAACAGAATCCGCCGCGCCTGGTTGGTGCGCAGGAAGATGTCTACCAGCGACATCGCTACGCGGGTCTTGCCGGTGCCGGTAGCCATCACCAGCAAGACCTTGCGCTTACCCTGCTCAAAGGCCTCACACACCCGGCGGATGCTCTCTTGCTGATACACGCGATCGGTGATGGCGGTGTCGATCGGGGCCTCGGTCAGGGGTGTCTGGTTCTGCCGGCTGTAGAGCAGATTGGCCAGATCGGCGGGGGAAAAGAAACCGTACACCAATCGTTTGTTGGCCCGGCCCACGTCCCAGAAGTAGATGTCGTACCCGTTGGTCATGAAGGCGAAGGGGCGGAAACTCTGCTGCTTCTCGAGTTCGGTGACGTAGAACTCAGCCTGGGCCTGGGCCAGCCGGGGATCAACGCTGGTGCGTTTGGCCTCTACCACGGCGATGATCTCGCCGTTGGGACGGTAGAGGACGTAATCGCTGACGCCTTCGGGCAGATCGACGTCGTAGGAAAGACCAGCCTCGCCCAAGCGCCTCAGCCTGGCCTCAAGTACCTCCCACGCCCGGGGATCGAACCCGTCCACGGGGATTTCGATGCCAATCAGGTCAGATTCGCCGACCTTCCCCCATCCTGCTTTTTCCAAGGCGGGATCAATGAGATCTTTTCGGGTTTTGGATTCGGTTGGAGTGGACAACTTCTACGCTCTCGTCAGACCTGTCTTAGCAATCCTCTACGTAACTACTTCGACAATGTCATGTTTAACACCTCGTGACAGAAGCAACCCTTCCACGCTCACGGTGGATCGTCAAATCCACCGCTGCGCTGGCAACTCACCTCTCGCTCACCTTCCCTCCGCTTGGCTACAATTGTACACACGCCTGCCACAAAAGGCAAACACCCGATTTTCACGCGGCCACCACAACTTTCAGCGGTTCCACCTCGGCCTCCGGCGCGACGAGCATAACGTTCGCCTGAATGTCCCGCAGGTGCTGGTACACCGCCCGTTCCCCAATACCTGACGGCGCATAGACCGCGAAGAAAACGTGCCGGGTGTCGGATGTTATCCGTGTGCGATGGTCTGGCCCGTAGAGCACGCTGGAGATGACACCCTGAGCATCGGCCATCATCATATCGCCAGGCTTCAGCACCCGTTCCTGCCCATTGAGCCGGGTGTAGCACTCACCGCCGTCTGATACGTCAAGCGTTACCGGCATCTGCAAGGCTTCCAGGTCATGCCCGGCCGTCAAGAGCAAGTTCTTGAGCTCAGCCATAAACATCGCTTCAATGAGCGCGGCGACGCGAGGAATTGACTTGCCTTTAAGGACGACTGACTCAAGTTGAAGGTAGACAGGATAGGTCTTCCTGTACCGCTTGAAATAGACACCGTACGCCTGGATGGGTTCCAGGGTCTTCAGGTCCGCCTTATCGTGAAACCGGGCTCATAGCCGATTCTCTAGTTCGTCTTTAGACCTATCAAGCACAGGGTGATACTCTGGATTGGAAACGTTGTGCATCACCAGGTTGCCCACCACTGCTCCAGGATAGGCAGCCTTCCACGCCTCTGATACGACTAGCATTCTCGACCTCCTTAATCACAATCAGAGCAGTTTGTAATACATCATCAAAGCCCATTCGAAAAGTCGCGGAGGCATCACTTTCTTCAGTGTAATTGCGGCCCTCTCTGAAATAGGACCGATTGGGTAGCGGACACGAGGCGACGGGTCGTTTACTATGCGTTCAAGAAGACGAGCGATTCTGTCAGGAGAAGGCCCGTTGGTTTCGTCGGCCTCCACAACTCCCAGGGCAGCGTTGAACTTCTCCACGTAAACTGAGTCCTGCTGGGATTTGAGGGTCTTGCGGCGGTGGGCTGTGAATTGAGTATGAAAGTCGCCTGGCTCAATGAGTACCACGCGGATGCCAAATGGTCGAACTTCCATACGCAATGCTTCGGTCATCCCCTCCAAGGCAAACTTACTGGCGCTATACAATCCCTGAAAGGGAAGTCCAATTAAGCCTGCCATTGAGCCGATATTCACGATGTACCCATAACGCTGTTCTCTCATAACGGGAAGAACTGCCCGACAGGTACGTAAAACACCGAAAAAATTTGTCTCAAACTGAGACCATGCTTCATCAATAGAAGTGTCCTCGACGGACCCCGCGACTCCAAATCCCGCGCTGTTTACCAAAATGTCCAGTCGCCCCTCGTTCTCCAAAACAAGACCAACCCCTCGCGTAACGGAGGTATCACGATCAACATCCATCTGAATCATTTCGAAAGGTGCAGAATGAACACGCTCCGTTCTAGGCACCTCCGCTGTTCGAGACAATACATGGCGGCTGGTACCATACACTCGACAGCCTCGTTGATGCAGATAGTTCGCACAGGCTTTGCCGATACCTGACGAGGCTCCAGTGATCAAAACAACCCGTCTGTCCTCATCGTTCATGGAATAGCCCTCCCGGACTCCTTGAAGCCCAAAATTCTTACCAAATTGGCGTGGCTTTCTCTTCGATATGCCTCACGCTTTATGTTGCCGCCGCTGTCGCACCATCTCGCGGAAGCGGGGAGCCAGTATTTGGATGATGGGCGACGGCGCCTCCGGCTGCCAGCCCTTGAGCGCCTCTCTCCGGGGCACGGGCCACGTCTCCGGGGAGTGCACGATCGTGCCGGGAGCCTCCGCCGTTTCCAGCACCTCCAGCGCCTGGCGGACCACCCGCATTTGCTGGGCCGTATCGTGGGGCCGGCCCAGCGTGTGGCCGAAGGGGAACTCGACGGCCAACGTGCGCGGCACGCCGACTCTTTCCGCCCAGAAGGGCATATTTGTCACCAGGATCGTGGAAAGGCCGGCGGCCTCCAGCGTCCGTGCCAGCACGGGCACGTTGACGGCGCAGTCTGGTCAGGCGGGGGTGAGCAACACGCAGCCCACCTCCTCGGCTTTGAGCCTCTCAGCCACCTGGGGACCGTAGGTCTCCCGCCAGGCGATCGTGTCCGGCGGGAACCCCTGGTAGCCCATGAAGGAGTAAGCGTGTTTCGCCAGGCCACCTATGCGCCCCTCGACGGCCAACTCCTGGAAGCGGCGGATAGGCAGCAGGATGTTGACGTCCAACAGCACCGACTGCGTGTTGATATGCAGGTGACTGGCTTCCACCTCTTCCTGCCGGATGTCGGTGGGCAGGGTGCGGTAAGTGGGATCTCCCCACGTCGGCTCCTGCCTCTCCCGCGCCAGGTCAAAGGGTGGCTCGACGGACTGGTGGTACAGCCCGCCCGACGTCACCAGCCCGAACTTGCAGTCTGATAAAGAGCGTGGCAACGATGTCCAGGGGATGGGGAGTTCTGGCTGGCGGTCGGTCATCCGGTAGAACGCAGCGATGAGGCGGGGCAAGTATTTGAAACTGTCTACAGGCATCGGGTTCTCCAATCCAGCAACAGCAACAGGGCCAACCTTCCAACTTGATGGTATTATACCGTGTCGCCAGACAAGATGCAAACGGCAGATCGTGTAATTCGCCGATTCGCGCCATTCGTGATAAAATACTGGGTGTCTGGCAAGAGTGTCCATCAGCAAACCCCAGCAAAAAAGGAGACGTGAGAATGACACCGAAACACCACAAATCAAGCACTTATCTGACTCTCAGCGCCGGCATCGCCTGTGCCCTGCTGGCAATCGCGTTGCTGCCATTGCTGACACAGACCGCACTGGCAGATTTGCCGCCCCGGCCAACGCCCCGGCCAACCCCCGCCCCATTCCCACCGCCGCCACCGCCATCCACCGGGGGATGGATCGAGTTACGCGTCCAATTCCCCCAGACGTGGCCCTGGGCCGACATCCAATGGCAGGATCTATGGACTGTCGTCCAATAC
Source organism: uncultured Anaerolineales bacterium (assembly GCA_964385635.1). Taxonomy (GTDB): domain Bacteria; phylum Chloroflexota; class Anaerolineae; order B4-G1; family B4-G1; genus CAYLPU01. Next base: position 50,988 of record CAYLPU010000011.1, on the reverse strand, counting down.
CAAAGAGGGCTGGGTGGAGACTGGTATGACGTCGGGGGGGGGGTGGCAGGGAGGACTGAATGATATCGTGATCGGTGAGGACAGAGAATTCGTGGGCAAGCAGGTGTGGTGGGTCGCCGAGGAGGACCTGGGCAGGGGACCATTCCGCTGGCTGGTCTACAAGGGGGAAGAAGGCAAACTACTCGCCACGAGCGAGCCGTTCTATCTGCCAGACTCCAGCGGCGGGGCTGTGACGGTTGAGGTTTCGCCCGTGCCGTAGTGTTTCGTCCACCATCTGCAAGAACACGATGGCCCTGTTGCTCTTGCGAGCAGCAGGGCAGTTCTTGAATACGATGGCACGTTGCACTGAGGAGGAAGTATGTCTGATGCAATGAAAGTCCAACCCCTCGACGTTCTTCTCAACTGGATCTTGACAGAGATTGAAAAGAACCAGTCTATCTTTGGGATTCACCGCTCCCTTTTCTACGTCCCCAAGAAGGACAGCCCCTATGCCACCAAGAACCTTTTCGGGCATTACCTGGCCACCCCCATCGGGCCGGGGGCGGGTCCCCATACCCAGTTGACCCAGAATATCTTGTGCGCCTGGCTCTCCGGAGGCCGGTTTATCGAACTGAAGACCGTGCAGATCATGGATGAACTGGATATCCCCAGGCCCTGCATTGACATGGAGGACGAGGGGTACAACGTCGAATGGTCCCAGGAACTCAAGTTGGATCAGTCCGCCTGTGAGTACATCGATGCCTGGGCACTGATTCACGTCCTCCGTCGCCTCCTCGGCTTCGAGGACAGCACCCCCTTCGGAACGATCTTCAACATGAGCGTAGGCTACGACCTGGAGGGAGTCCAGAGCCCGCCTATGACCCATTTTATGGACAGGCTGGAAGATGCATCGGACGAGATCGCCGAAATCCAGGCGGTTCTAAGAGAGAAGTTTCCGCAATTCGGCGACATTGAGATCCCGGCTCGTCTCACCGACAACGTCACCCTTTCGACGATGCACGGCTGTCCCCCCGACGAAATTGAACAGATCGGCAGGTACTTGCTGGAGGATAGGGGCCTGCACACCACGGTCAAACTGAACCCCACCCTGCTGGGCCAGGAGACGATGATGCGCATCCTCCACGACCGTCTCGGTTTCAGGCAGACCCACATCCCCGACGCTGTGTTCGAGCACGACCTGCAATACGACCGGGCGGTGGAACTGATTAGGACGCTGAAGGAAGTTGCCGCAGAGCAGGGCCTGACCTTTGGGGTCAAATTGAGCAACACGCTGGCTATGGCCAACCACAAGGGCGCCCTCCCCGGCGATGAAATGTATATGTCGGGCCGGGCTCTCTATCCAATCACCATCAACCTCTTCCACAAACTCTCCCAGGAGTTCGATGGAGACCTGAACGTCTCCTTCTCCGCTGGGGCCGACGCGCTAAATCTGACATCCATTCTGGCCTCTGGCGCCCGGCCTGTCACCGCGGTCTCCGACCTCCTGAAACCGGGCGGCTATTCCCGATTCCTCCAATACCTGGAAAACCTGGAGACAGACATGCGCAGCCTGGGGGTAACAGGCCTGGAGGAACTCGCCCAGGATAGGCTAGCCAACCTGGAACAGGAGGCCACCCGGGCACTGAAAGACCCACGGTACAAAAAGGACTATCACCCCTACGGTCTGCCCAAGGTCGAAACGAAACTGGACCTCTTCGACTGCATCACCGCCCCTTGCGTGGAGCAATGCGCGGTGCTTCAGGACGTGCCGGAATACGCCTGGCTGATCGCTCAACGGGAATACGACCGGGCGCTGGAGGTCATTCTCTCCCGCAACCCCCTCCCTGGTGTGACCGGCTACGTCTGCACCCACCTGTGCCAGACCCGCTGCACCCGGAACAACTACGACGAACCGGTCGCCATCCGGGCACTGAAGCGGTTCGCCGCCGAAAAGGGGAATGACATAGAAACCAGGTTTCTAGGAAAAAACCTGGTTTCTGGCGTTCGCGTGGCGGTGATCGGCAGCGGCCCCTCGGGACTGGCTGCGGCCTATTTCCTGGCCCTGAACGGGGTCCAGGTGACCATCTACGAGGCCAGAGACAGGGCAGGAGGAATGTTGGCTCTGGCCCCCGCCTTCAGACTGCCCGAACCGGTCATCAAGGAGGACATTGACCGGATCAAGAACCTGGGAGTCAAAATCGAACTCTCTCATCCCATCACGGCTCCTCCAGAGAGACTCCTTAGCGAGGGTTTCGACGCAGTCTACATCGCCTCAGGATTCCAAAATGGCACTCGCCTGTCCATTGAGGGGGAAGAGGGCCAGGGTGTCTTCCAGGCCCTCGACGTTCTCGAACGGGTGGCACGGGGTAAAGAAATCAACCTGGGTCCCAGGGTCCTGGTGATCGGGGGAGGGAACACCGCCATGGACGGAGCCAGGACAGCCTGGCGGCTCGCGCCCCCCCTCAGTCCCCCCCAAGGGGGGGGAAGGGTGACGGTCGTCTACCGGCGGACCCGCCGGGAGATGCCGGCCACGGAGGAGGAAATCGAGGGCCTCTTCGCGGAAGGTATCACCCTGGAGGAACTGGCTTCTCCCACCAGGGTCATACTAAGAGAGGGCCAGGTCGCCGCCCTGGAGTGCATTCGGAACAAGTTGGGGAAACCCGGCGCGGACGGTAGGAGAAGACCAGTCCCCATCAAGGGGAGCGAGTTCCAGATCGAGGCGGATTCCATCATCCTGGCCATCGGTCAGCGCCCAGACGTCTCCTTCCTCGACGGAAGCGAAATCTCCCTGCACAAGAACGGGACCATCGCTGTCGCTCCCCAAACCGGGCTTGCGAGCGCGGATCGGGTCTACGCGGGAGGGGACGCGGTCCGGGGACCAGCCATCATCATTGAGGCGTGCGCCGATGGAAAGCGAGCCGCCGAGGCCATGTGCAGAAAATTGGGCCTATCATTCGAACGGCCAGATGTCCGACTTCCCGTGCTCTCTGAGGAAGAGATCATACGCGTGAAATGCGCCCGGGCCAGAAAAGTGGCGCAACACAAAGAAGAGATGCTCCCGCCCGCCCAACGCGGAGGATTTGACCTGGTCGAGGCGACGCTGACGGAGGAGGCGGCGCTCAGCGAGGCGTCCAGGTGTCTGCAGTGCTCCACCTTCTGTGACAAGTGCGTGGAGGTATGCCCCAACCGGGCCAACTACACCTTCGTTGTCCCACCTGTGAACCTGACGCTGCCGCAGATCTCCTGCCAGCAGGGCCAGTTGGCGGTGACAGGAGAAGAGGTCTTCAGGATCGAGCAGGTCCGGCAGATCATCCACGTAGATGACTTCTGCAACGAATGTGGCAACTGCGCCACTTTCTGCGTGCACGACGGCAAGCCCTACCTGGACAAGCCCAGGCTCTTCCTGATGGAAAGCGATTTTGGGCAGGAAGACGACAATGCCTTCTACGTCGAAAGAAACGATAGGGGATGGAGCATCAGGAGGCGGGAAGGCGGGAAAGAGTCACGGCTGACGTTGAAAACTTCGGAAAGCGGTGCCGATGAGATGACGTTCGAAAACGAGTTGTTAAGAATAAGCATCTCCCCTGTCTTTCAAATCAAGAGCATGGAATTGAAACAGAAGTTCGAGGGAGCGCTTTCCCTGGCCAAAGCCGCTGAAATGGCCCTGATTCTCAAGGGGGTTACGTCCTCTTTGTCTTTCTTGCCTTTCGATGCATTGTAGAACACCCTCAGCATGAACAAACAACCCAACTCCCGAATGTGTTTCGTCTGTGGTCTGCAGAACCCAGTTGGGCTCAAAATGGCCTTCTACAATGACCCGGAGACAGGGCGGGTGCAGGCCGACCTCATCGTGCCCGACGAGTACCAGGGCTACCCCGGCGTCGTCCACGGCGGCATCGTCGCCGCTGTGCTGGACGAGGTCTCGGGGCGGGCGGTGATGATGGGCGGCTCCGACGAGAACCTGATGGCGACACTCCGTCTAACGATCCGCTACCGCCGCCCGACACCCACCGAGACCCCACTGACCGCCGTGGGATGGGTGGAGCATATGAGCGGGATAGGCGCACGGGTGGCCGGGGAGATCCGCCTGCCCGATGGCACTGTCACCGCTGACTGCGAATCCATTCTGACCACCGTGCCGGAGGAATTCCGCGCCCGGTGGGAGCCAGAGAAGCCGTACTGGAGAGTATACGAGTAGCACGAAAATTCATGCGCTATCGACTGACCATTCCCGCTCGCGTCAATATCCTCGGCAACCCCGCCGACGCCAACGAGGGGGACCACGCCACAATCTCCGCCGCTATTGACACATACGCCGGGGCCACCGTAGAGCCGGCCGGCGATTTGGTACTGGAGACGGTCACTCGTGGGGGCGAGACCGTCGCCTCCCAAACCCTCGTAGGCCCCCCACCCTATCCCTATGACGGCACCCTCGATTTGCTCAAGGCGGCGATCAACCGGCTGTACGCCTACAGCGTCCAGTTCCGCCAGCGGTTGGCAGAACGTGGCGGCGCGCGCATCGCCACCTGGACCGAGGTGCCACGCCAATCCGGGCTGGGCGGCTCGTCGGTGCTCGTGCTGCTGGCGCTGGCCGGCCTGCGTGTTTTCTACGAACTTGATCCGCGCATCCACAACAACTACGTGCTGGCCGAACTATGCCAGCGCATCGAGGCGAAGGAACTTGGTATCACCTGTGGCTACGCCGACCGGTACGTGCCCCTCTTCGGCGGCCTGGCCTACCTGGACTATCGCGGCAAACTCCACCAGAAGCCTATCGGCGAGGAGCCCTTCGCCACCTACGAGCGGCTCGACTCCTGGGCGCCAAACCTGTCGCTGGTTATCGCTTTTACCGGCGTGGTGCGCGACTCGGGCGATGTGCATGGTCTGATGCGCAGCCGCTACCTGAGGGAGCACGCCGAATACGAAGGCGACCGCCCCAAACCCTTCATGCTCGACGTGATGGAGCGAGTAGGAGCCACCGCCTGGTGGACGAGATGATGAACTACTGCGGCATGCCCGACGGCGCGGGAGAGGCCAACAACACGCTCATCCAGGCAGCGCTGGCAGCCGGCGCGTTAGGCGCCAAATTGACAGGCGCAGGAAGCGGGGGCTCCGTCTTCGCGCTGGCCCGGCCGGGTCACGAAGGGAAACTGGTTGATGCACTGCGCGCTGCCGCGACCGATGCGGGGCTGAAGGACGCACGAGTGTGGCGGGCACACGTAGACCGGGACGGGCTACGGCTGTTGCGAAATCGCGAGAAAGGAAACTGATGCCGCATCTCCTGGGAGTCGTGCTGGCCGCGGGGCGCGGCAAGCGGCTGCGTCCCCTCACCGACAATCGCTCCAAGGCCATGTTGCCAATCGCTGGCAAGCCAATGATTGAGCGAGTGATGGAGATGCTGGTACAGGGTGGCGCCGACCGCTTCATCGTCGTCGTACACCCCGACGACCACGCCCTCATCAGATGTTTCAACCAGCCGGCGTGGGCCAGTCGGGTACGGCTGGCCTACCAGGAGCAGAGACTGGGTATGGCCCACGCTCTCGAGTGTACGGCCCCCTTCATCCGGGAGGATGGCGCATCCGATCTCATCCTCGCTTCCTGCGACAACCTCTACCCCAAAGGGCACGTCGCTGCACTGGTCGCTCGAAGGCGCGAGAGCGGATTGGACGCAGCACTCACACTGATACAGGTGCGGCCCGAACAGATCCCCACCCTCGCCGTCGTCGCCATGCAGCACGGACGAGTGACGCGCATCGTCGAGAAACCGCGCCCCGAAGAGGCCCCCTCCGATCTGGGCGTTCCGGCGCTCTACGCTCTCTCCACCCACGTGCTGGACTACCTGCCGTACGTCCCCGCCTCTCCCCGAGGCGAGCGGGAATTCCCCGACGCACTGCGACTGTTGATCGAGGATGGCAACAGGGTAGAAGGGCTGCTGGTGCGAGAGCGAATGACCTTGACCCGCCCTGAGGATCTACTGGCACTCAACCGATACTTCCTACACCACGATCCCGACTGCGCCACCATTGAGGCCAGTGTGCCAGGTGACGGAAGTCTCCTCCCGCCAGTGCGCATCGAGGCGGGGGTTGAACTCGGTCCCGGCTGCCGCGTAGGGCCGGAGGTCTATCTCGAGACAGGCTCCTGTATCGGCACGGGTGCCACGTTACGCCAAGCCGTGACTTTGCGCGGTGTGACCGTCGAGGCAGGCGCAGTTATTGAAGGGACAGTGCTCGGCTGAGAAAAGAACAAAAAAGACGCCGGGATTCCCCTGCGTCTTTCATCTCCCCAACTGTCTTTTTGCTATAGTCCGGGCACACTGCGCCGGAGAATCTCGTACTGCTCCAAGGCCCGCCCTGCCCCCAGCGCCACGCAGGCGATGGGAGCATCGGCCACGTAAGCCGGCACTCCCGTCTCACGTGTGATCAATTCGTCCACTTTCCGCAACAGTGCACCACCGCCGATCAGCACCATGCCACGGTCAATGATGTCCGACGATAATTCCGGCGGCGTCTTCTCCAGCACCGACTTAATCACGCTGATCACTGCCGAGAGAGGTTCCGCGAGCGCTTCGGTCACCTCCTCGGAACTGATAGTAATCGTGCGGGGTAACCCAGCGACCTGGTCGCGGCCCTGCACCTCCATACGCATCTCATCCTCCAGCGGCAGCGCCGCGCCGATGCGAACTTTGACCTCCTCCGCCGTCGGCTGCCCGATCATCAGATTGTACTTACGACGAACATAGGCGGCGATGGCCTCATCCATGCGCAGGCCAGCCACACGGACCGAGCCAGCAATCACAATACCGTTCACCGCCACGACAGCGGACTCCGTCGTCCCACCTCCCAGGTTCACGACCATGTTGCCAGAAGGTGTGCCCACCGGCAGGCCCGCGCCGAATGCCCCAGCCAGCGGTTCCGGGATCAGGTGCGCCCGGCCAGCGCCTGCCTCCAACGCAGCCTCGCGCACCGCCCGTTTCTCCACGCTCGTCACCCCATAGGGTACACTGATCATCACCCGTGGTTTGAACAGGTTGAAGTGTCCGCAGGCCTTGCGGATGAAGTACTCCAGCATGCGTTGAGTCACCCGGTAGTCCGCGATGACACCATCACGCATCGGGCGCATCACCTCCATCACGTCCGGCGTGCGGCCGAGCATCGCCTCGGCTTCCTCGCCAACAGCCACAATCTTGTATTCGTCAGACGAGATGGCGACGACCGAAGGCTCCTGCAAAACGACCCCTCGCCCCCGCACGTACACCAACACATTCACCGTGCCCAGGTCAATTCCTAGTTGATGCCCCAGCATTCAGTCTCCCTCTCGCTAGTCACTCTACCCCGCGCATGGCTCCCCTTCAGCCACGAGTTCCGGCTTCCATTCTACCCAGAAAAGCGCGAAAAACAGGCTGAGGACAGAACGGCAGAATGATACACGATTCTGGAGGATTTGTCCAGCGCCCGTTATCCGTTGGCCGCTGTTGGTGGCTAACCGCCATCCGCTAACCGCTGACAGACAAAGCGTACCAAGTCACGCCGCCACGGGCGCTTGCGACGCAAGTAATCGAGGGATTGAGTAAAGCGAGCGGGCTCAAAGCCAAAACTGCGCGGGATGGCCCCCAATTCCGTCGCACTGCCCACAGTGAGAAGATCAAGCCACCAGAAAGGTGTAGGATTGCGCGGCAGCAACGCATCGAACAGCGTTATCACGCCTTGCATCAGGGGCATGGGCACGTGCACCAACCGCCTGCGCATTCCAGCCGCCGCCAATACCTGTGCCACCATCTGCTCGAAGGTGAAATGCTCCGACCCTCCGAGGGTGACGGTCTGCCCGATCAGATCGTCCCGGTCCAGCGCAGCCACGATGCACTCTGCCAGGTCCACGACCCACAGCGGCTGAAAGCGAGATAGCCCTATGTCAGGGATGGGCAGTACGAAGGGAATCGCCTTGGCCAGCATCACCAGTACGTTAATGAAAGTATCCTCGGGGCCATACGTGACAGATACCTGGAGGATAGTGTAATCCAATCCGCTCTCACGCACTGAGCCCCCTGCCTCCCCCCTGGCGCGGAAGAGTGGGTAGGCAGAAGCACGATCAGCCCCCAGGCGACTCAAGTAGATAAAGCGGCGCACACCCGCCTCATGCGCCGCCGTGATCAGGTTAGCCGTGTCTTCAACATGGCTACGCAGCGTTTCCCCATAATCAAGGTCCTCCTCCCCCGTCAGGTGAACAACCGCCGTCACGTCTTGCATTGCCGTGCGCAAGGCAGGTAGATCACTCATACTGGCTGAGACGGTGGAAAAGGGAATGCCTGTGGCCAACCGCTGCTCGCGCTGAGATGGGCGCAACAGACAACGCACCTCGCGTTGATCAATAGCCAATCGACACACTACGGCCCGCCCCACGAAACCCGTGGCGCCGGTGATCAGTATCATCATCTTCTCCTTTGCGTAGGTGCGATTATACCACCGATGTCGGTAGAGGCCAAACATGCGAAGGCTGTTGCACTAACTCACACATCGTGGTAACATACTACCCGACAACTGCACACACACCATCCTCACACAAGGAGCGGAAGATGAACACATGGAGCACACAGGACTACATCGCCATGGAGGATCAGTACAACGCCCATAACTATCGACCTCTCGACGTTGTCATCACACGTGGGGAGGGAGTCTGGGTCTGGGACGTGGAGGGACGCAGGTACCTGGATTGCCTCTCGGCTTACTCAGCGATCAACCAGGGCCACTGTCACCCACGCATCGTGCGGGCGATGATTGAGCAGGCTCAGAGACTGGCTCTAACTTCGCGGGCTTTCCGCAACGATCAGCTTCCATTGCTGGCGAAGGAACTCTGCGAGTTGATCGGCTACGAGATGATGCTACCGATGAACTCCGGCGCGGAAGCGGTAGAGACAGCACTAAAGGCAGCCCGCAGGTGGGGCTACAGGGTCAAGGGGGTGCCGGATGATCAGGCCGAGATCATCGCCTGCGCCGGCAACTTCCACGGGCGTACGATCACAATCGTCACTTTCTCGTCGAATGAGCATTACCGCGATGACTTCGGCCCCTTCACGCCCGGCTTCAAACTGATCCCCTACGGCGACGCTGGCGCCCTGGAACGGGCGATCACACCCAACACGGTGGCCTTCCTGTTCGAACCCATTCAGGGCGAAGGCGGCGTCGTCATTCCACCGGAGGGGTACATCCGGCGCGCGCGAGAGATCTGCACCCACCACAACGTACTGATGCTCGCCGACGAGATCCAGAGTGGGCTGGGACGCACCGGCAAACTCCTGGCCTGCGAGCACGAAGGAGTACGGCCGGACGCGGTGATGTTGGGCAAAACAATCTCAGGTGGTATGTATCCGGTCTCAGCGGTGCTGGCCTCACGGGAAGTACTGGGCGTCTTCGAGCCAGGTGATCACGGCTCGACATTCGGGGGTAGCCCGCTGGCCTGCGTAGTAGCGCGGGAGGCGCTCAAGGTCATTGTGGATGAGCACCTCTGCGAGCGCGCAGCCGAACTGGGGGAGTATCTGATGGCCCGCCTGCGGGAGATCCAGAGCCCCCACGTGGCACTCTACCGGGGCAAGGGACTCTTGGCCGGCATCGTGCTCAAGCCAAAGGCCGGGGGAGCCCGACGCTTCTGCGAGGCGCTGAAAGAACGGGGGGTGCTGGCCAAAGACACCCATGGGACGGTCATCCGTCTGGCACCACCACTGGTTATCACGAAAGAGGAACTGGACTGGATGTTGGAGCGCATCGCAGGGGTGTTGACCTAGCGCTACTTCTGGTCAGCCTCCCCTGCTTTTGTCGCCTCGATCTCCGTCTCTCGCTGGTCAATCTCCATACAGTCCCATGGGCTCGCTCCTTACATAACGAGTGAGTTAATCGGGCCGGTCGGGGTAGAAGTCTACCACCTTTTGCTCCCCCGCGTAGGAAAGCACTGCCGCTCGGCCCCTCACCGCCTCGGGCACGATGGTCACGCCAGTGGTCCGCGCCACCGCTTGGGCAAGCGTATCCAGCGGGAAAGCCAGCCCAACCAGCATACGCGACTCGTCTAGAATAAAGCGGGGCCTGCCAGGCTCCGATACCAGCCCCCCCTGCGCCGGGTCCCACACCAGGACGTAGGACACGTATTCCCCGCTGTCAGGATCGTAGTATATACCGACGGCTGCCTCTACCCCTAAGTCGGGGTTGACACGCGCCGAGTCCACCGGTCGGCCAGTCCCGATGTCACCGTCCAGATCAAGCACGAAGAGCCATTCCGTGTACACCGTCGGCGAGTCGGGGATCGGTTCGTAGAGGGCGATCCACAGCAGCACCTCTCCCTCGGCGGCCCAGTCAGCCAGTTCCGCTGGCACATCTTCGATGGGCTGAAGCGCCACCCGCAAGTCAGCGCCCACGCTGGCGGCGCGGATGTCCGCGCCGGCAGGAACCGCTTCGATCGGGGCACCGCTCTCGTAGATACTCACATCACCCTGGGAGTCAACAGATGTGGAGACATCGACCTCCGGCATCGGTGTGGCAGTCGGGATAGACGTGGGCATCGGGGTGGGGAATGGTGTGAGCGTGGGCATCGGAGTGCAGGCGACGACGTGCACGACGGCTTCAGCCATCCGGCGCGAGTCACGCCGAGTAGCCGTGATAGTGTGGTCGCCTGGGTCATCGCTGGCAGTGAAGAGACCGCTCTCACTGATGGTGCCCCCTGTGGCATCCCACACGACCTCCACGCCATCCTCGACGGTGAACCTGTATTGCTCACCGACGCACAGACTGATCTCCCCAGGGTCGATCACCAGAGAGGGTTCCGCTGGCGATATGGCTCCCCCGCACGCCCGCAGGATGGTGATGACCGCCACTATCGCAACGAGTACTACCATACTGATGGTAAACCAGAACAGGGTCGCACGTGCTTTATCGCTCAGCATACCCCCGTCGCTTAACATACTACTTCCTCCCCTCGCGTTTCACACTTCACGTTCTGCGCGTTCAAACCACAGCCTCGCCACCTGTCGGGTCTCCGGCCCGACGGTGACCCTCTCACCAATGCGCCGGCCGCATATCCACACGATCTCATCGCCCGCCGCGAGCAGCGGGACACGGTCACGCCAGGCGCGGGGAATCTTCAGATTGATCATCAGCGCGCTCAACTTGACGCTATGCCCCCCCATCCCCTGTGGCCGAAAGCGCTCCCCTCGACGACGAGGCCGCAGTACCAGCGGGTCTGCAAACATGTCCGCATTGAGGTAGGCCATCCAGGGATCGGTGATGGCGGCGATCTGGGCTACGTCCCACTCCTCCATCACCTCCGCCCGCAACACCCACTCCGACCGCGGGAGCAGCGTCGTGCCAGGCAAATGCACCGGCAGTGGTTCGACGCCCCACAGCAGCGGTTCGTCAGGCAGGGGACCGATGTCGACCGCGTCGCCCATAGTCAGCGTATCGTAGCCCACGGTGAGCACCAGGCCCATCGGCAGCGTGGCCTGTGCGCCCGTCTCCCCCACCAGCCCCACCCGCCGTCCGTTCTCCACGTGGACAAAATCCACGTCGCGCAGGCATCTTCGCAACCGGTAGGCCGCCTGGCGCAGTGTGGCACGCTGTAGGGCCACGGGCAACGCCTGCCAGGCCGTTCGATCGAAGACGATGGCCGTCTCCCGTTCCTCACGCACTACCTCGGCCCAACCTTGCGCCCGCAGTTGGACCAGCAGTTCGTAGTCAGCAGCGACGACAGCAGCAGTGTGGCACAGCCGTGTGCGGATGTTGGGGTTATGAGTCTCCAGCAGCGGCAGCAACTCGTGGCGAAGGCGGTTGCGGAAGTAGGTGGTGTCCAGGTTGGACCGGTCGAAGCGCGGCGTGAGACCGCAGTCGGCGCAATAACGCTCAATCTCGGAGCGAGGAACGTCCAAGAGAGGGCGGATGAGAATAGTCGGTTGGTTGCTTGGTTGATCAGTCGGTTGGCCGGACGAGAGGTGGAGGAAGGGAGCAAGCAACCGGTACTCTGTGATGGGAGTGATAGGAAGCATGCCGCGCAATCCGGCCAGCCCCGCCCCTCTCAGCAAGTGCATCAGCACCGTCTCAGCCTGGTCGTCGGCATTGTGACCTACTGCGATCTTATGTGCGCCGATCTCCCCCGCCACTCGCGCCAGGAACGCGTAGCGCACGCGCCGGGCTGTCTCCTCGAAGGCTAGCCGGTATGTGCGGGCTAGCGCCGGCACATCTCGCTTCTCAATCGTGACCGGCAAGTCACATTCGGCGGCGAATGTCGCCACAAACCCAGCGTCGGCGTCGGCGTCGGCCCCACGCGCACCATGGTGCAAGTGGGCCACGTGCAGCCGCAGGCCGTACTCTTCGCGCAGGCGCAGCAGGACGTGGAGCAGGCAGAGCGAATCCGGGCCGCCGGAGACAGCGACGACCACCCCATCACCAGGCGCGAGCAGGCCATGTTCCTCAATAGTACGTCGGGTTTGCCTCAGGACGTCGGTCAAGAGTTACGTCACTTTGTAGACACGATCACCGTGCCGCGCCCGGAAGTTAACTTTGATCCCTACATCGTCGCCAGGCCCAGCCTCAGCCACGTCCTGGTGCATAATCTGCATCGAAGTGACCTCCTGCTCGAAGTCGGTCGTATGCCCCAAGACGCGAATACGGTCACCCACAGCGAGTTTGCCCGTCAGTTCGACCCCAGCAACGCCGACCTTGCCGAACCAGTGGGTCACCTTGCCGATGAGTTCCTTCTCCATACTTACCTCCCCATGCTGGCAATTGGCCAATCATTGGGTACTAAGCCAACTACCGGCTGCAACTACAAGCGAATCACTGTGCCACAGTACTCACAGGTGATCTCTCGCATGCCGCGCACGATCTCGACATCAAGCGTTGCACCGCAGGTGGGGCACTTGGTCGGCGCAGCGCGGGCGGCCTCCACCACAGCCTCGTCCTTCGGTCGCGTGCGCTCCTTGGCGATTCCCCCTGACTTGACCCGGCCGATCAGCCCGGCCCACTTCTCATTCTCAGCATCGAGCAAGCGAAGCGTGGCACCGCTCAGGTCGGCCTCGGGGGCAAAGCGCAGTTCGAACATCTCCTTACGCCCCATGAATCCCTTATCGCTAGCCTTGACCTCCTCAATCTGCCTGATGGTTACTGCGAAGATGAATTCCTGGACTGTCTCCTTGTCTGTGGTGATGAACAGTATCTTCTTGGTGGCAATCTCCTCTTTCTGCTCGAAGATCAGCCGCTCGTCGGTCAGGTAGAGCACTCCCTCTGGCCCTTTCTTCTTGGTCTCCATGTACTGAGCCCGGCAGGCCGCCACGGGATCCTCGGCTGGATAGAGTTGGAAACTGGCCTCATCCACCTGATGAAGTAGCCAGCGAATCTGCTCCACCTGAGAGTGACTTTGGTCCACGTTCTCCTCGAGAGTCTTGTACATCGCGTCGATCGCCGATTGCGCTGCTCTCGCCTTATGCTCCAGCGTGTTGATCGCGGCCTCAGCACGGGCCACCTGGGAAGCGCGGCCGCTCATCGCCTGCTGCAGCGCACTCTCAGCCTCGTCGGCCTCCCGCTCTAGTTCCCGCGTGCGCCGGCCCACCTCCCGGGACACGCGGCCCTGCACCTCCTCCCACTGCTCAGCCAACACGTTGACCTTGTTCTCCAGGAAACTGCGGAAGACGTAGCCCTGGGTGCGCAGTTCCTCAATCTCGGTCGGGAGCAGCGAAAGGGTTGTTTCGATGTCCGCCATCCTGTTTTGGGCGCTAGTCAACAATAGCGATCTCTGCAGCCCGCTCAACTGGCCTTGAAGTGTGTCCAGATTGGCACGGGTTTCTTCGCTCAATGTTCCCGCCGCCACAGGCCGGCTCACTCCTGTTCTCCGCGCCCTGGTGGTAGAGCGGGCGGTTGCTGGTGTCGTCCTCGATCTCGGTGTCGCCGGTGCCTTCCTCGGCCTCGTTGACACTGACGTTTTCCTCGATTTCGTCACCGTTGACGTTTTCCTTGACTTCGGCCCTGCTGGTGTTTTCCTCGATCCCGCCGCCACTGACGTTTTCTTCGACTTTGTCGCCGGGCGTTTCTCCTCAGGGATTGAACGCCCCTTCTTAACCCTCTTGCTGCTCACGCCTCGCCTCCTGTTCTAGTGCTCGTTGTCTGATTCCCCAGTCCCTATCATAAACCGCAGATAGGCTTCCATAAACCCATCCAGCCGTCCATCAAGCACCGCCTGGATGTTGCCAGTTTCGTGGTCAGTGCGATGGTCCTTGACCATCTGATAGGGGTGCAGCACGTAAGAGCGGATCTGGTTGCCCCAACCAGCGTCCACGTGCTCCCCCTTCAATTTAGCGATCTCCGCGTGCCGCTTCTCCTCCTCCAGTTGGAGCAGCCGTCCCCGCAACACACGCAGCGCCGTCTCCCGATTCTGGGTCTGCGAGCGCTCGTTCTGGCAGGAGACAACGACGCCGGTAGGGGTATGGGTGATGCGCACCGCCGTCTCATTTTTCTGCATATGCTGTCCGCCGGCCGATGAGGCACAGAAAGTATCGATCTGCAAATCGTTCGGATTAATCGTCACTGAGACATCGTCGCCAATGTCGGGCCAGACCTCAACCAGCGCGAAGGACGTATGGCGGCGATGGGCCGCATCGAATGGGGAAAGGCGCACCAGACGGTGCACGCCCCTCTCGGCACGTAGGTAACCGCAGGCATAGGGACCGGAGACGGTGATGGTAACTCGTTTGATACCCGCCTCCTCACCGTGCAGCCGATCCACCAGATTGGCCTGGTATCCGCGCGCCTCAGCCCAACGCAGGTACATGCGCAGTAGCATTTCGGAGAAGTCCTGGGCATCAGTGCCACCAGCGCCAGCGTGGATGGCCAAGATGGCATCGCCTCGGTCGTGGGGATCGGAGAAGAGAAGGCGGAATTCCAGCCGCTCTACTTCCTGTTCCAGCGCCTTCGCCTCGGCGGCCAGTTCATCGCCCAGGCTTTCGTCCTCCAGCGCGGAAAGTTCCAGCGCATCCTGCACCCGCTGCCCCAGCGCGCTCCAACGCGCCACTTCTTCTTGCAGGCCTGAGAGACGACGCATCACCAACTGAGCCGTATCGGGGTCGTCCCAAAAGCCCGGAGCACTGATGCGTTTCTCCAGTTGAACGACCTCCTGCTCCTTGGAGGCCAGGTCAAAGACGCCTCCGAATGTGTTCCAATTTAGTGCTCAAAGCCGTTAGATGGCTATAAATCTCTTTCATGCTGCTCTCCTTGCTTTGATGACGGCAGGATTCTCTACCTCCTACCCCAACAGCCCCTCCACAAACGCATCAGCGTCGAACGGAGTCAAGTCTTCTATCTTCTCTCCAGTACCAACGAAGCGTACCGGTAGCCCCAATTCGCGGGCAATGGCGAAGACCATCCCGCCTCTGGCCGTGCTATCCAACTTGGCCAGCACGACGCCAGTCACCTCCACCGCCTCCTGAAAGTGCCGCGCCTGCGATAGCGCATTCTGCCCAGTGGTGGCATCGACCACCAGTAGCGTCTCGTGCGGTGCACCCTCGGCGTTCTTCGCCGCCACCCTCCACACTTTTCGCAACTCAGCCATCAGGTTGTATTGCGTGTGCAGCCGCCCGGCAGTGTCGGCGATCACCATATCCATCCCCCGCGCTCGCGCAGCCTGCAATGCATCAAAGACGACCGCACCCGGATCCCCACCCTCTGGACCGGTGACGATGTCCACGCCCGCCCGCTCCGCCCATATTCCCAGTTGATCCATCGCTGCGGCACGAAACGTGTCGGCTGCCGCCAGCAGCACCCGCCGGCCCTGCCTCTGGTAGCGATGAGCCAGTTTGGCGATGCTCGTCGTTTTTCCCGACCCATTCACGCCGGCGATGAGCACCACGTCCAGCGACCGGCCTCCCAGGTTGAGCGGTGGTGAGTCGGGCAGCAGCGCCCGCAGATCTTCCCGCAACACCGTCTGGAACGTGCCGGCCTGTAGAATCGCCTCGTCACGGGTGCGCTTCCGCAGCCGCTCGACCAGATAGAGCGTCGTCTCCACGCCCACGTCGGCCTGGATCAACAATTCCTCCAGTTCGTCCCAGGTGGCAGCCGTCACCTGGCTGGCCCCCAGCAGCTCCGCGATGTGGCTAAAGACGGCGTTGCGCGTGCGCGTCAAACTGTCTCTGATTGATCGGGCAATCCCGGTAGCCATAATGAACCCTCTACCAAATTATACCTCAAAGCATAGTGTTGAGCAATATAGACTGCTAATTGGTAACTACTCAGCCACCCCCACGCGGAGCGTTGAAACGCCCCGCTGATACGGCGAAACCCGTTAAAACGGGTTAGAAAGTCGCGTTTTAGTGCGTTTTAACGCACTTTGCGTATCAGCCGATGGTTTCAACCATCGGCGGGGCAAACGGGTGAGTAGTTACGCTAATTGCCAATTTACGCACATTGGTGTAACATTAGGGCCGACATTTGATGAGAGGTGATGATGCCCAGTCTTTCCATCATTCTTCCCGCCTACAATGAAGAGGCAAACGTCGAAAGCGCCGTGGAGAAGGTTTCCACTGTGGCCCAGCAGTTGGGGATGGATTACGAGATCATCCTGGTCAACGACGGCAGCACCGACCGCACTGGCGAAATCGGCCGCGAACTGGCGCAGCGCATCCCCAATTTCCGGCTGGTGGAGCATTACCCCAACCGGGGCTATGGAGGATCGCTGAAGGCCGGATTTGCCACTGCCACCAGGGAACTGATCGCGTTCGCCCCGGCGGACAACCAATTTGTCTTCAGCGAGATCAACCGGCTTCTGGAGCGCCTCGACGAGGCAGACATCGTGTCCGGCTACCGGGCCGACCGGCAGGATAACATCGTCCGCAAATTCTTTGCCTTTGGCTGGAATACACTGATGCGGCTGCTATTCGGCTACCTGTGCCGCGACGTCGACTGTGGCTTCAAACTGTTCCGGCGCGATATCCTGGAGCACGTGACCATCGTTTCCGACGGAGCGATGGTTGACACAGAGTTCCTGTTCAAGGCACGAGCACGTGGTTACCGCATCGCCGATGTACCGGTGACTCATCTGCCGCGCCTGGCGGGCGAGTCCACCGGTGGCAATGTCAAAGTGATCGCCAGGGCGTTCCGTGACCTGGTGCGCTTCCGGCTGCGGCTGAGCCGGGAATTGCGCGAGGAGAAGCCGAAGTGATAGAATACTGGCAAGAGCAACGCGCTGATAGGCAGGCATTGCTGGAGCGTGAACTTGAGCGTGCTGTGCGGGTTCTGCGCCAGATAGGAGCTAAGCGCGTAATCCTATTTGGCTCTGTTGCCCGCGAGAAGGTCAGTGCATGGAGCGATTTGGATCTCATCGTCGTGCTCGATTCCGACCTGCCGTTTGTCAAGCGGCTGGAATTGCTGTACGAGCGGATTCAACCCCGTGTTGGCCTTGACCTGCTGGCATACACACCGCAGGAGTTCGAGGCGCTCCGCGCACGGCCATTCATACGACAGGCTCTGCAGGAAGGGAGAGTGCTCTATGAGGCCTGATCCGAGAGAGGAAGGCGAACGCTGGCTGCGGCAAGCGCGGCAAGACATTGATGATGCCCGCTACAACCAGGCTGGCGGGCGTTACCACCTGACGTGCTTTCTGGCGCAGCAGGCTGGCGAGAAGGCCCTGAAGGGCTATCTGTATGCCCAAGGAGTGGAAAGGGTGTGGGGGCATTCGGTGGCCGACCTGGCCCGACAAGCCGCCGAGTACGACGCTCGCTTCGAGACACTGATTGGCGTGGGAGGGGGACTCGATCGACACTATATTCCCACCCGCTATCCCAATGGGCTGCCAGGCGGAATTCCGGCCGAGGCCTTCGACGCTGATGACGCAGAGAAGGCGCTTCGCCAGGCGCAGCACGTTATCCAGTGGATCGTGGAGGTATTGGAGGGTGCCGAGGGCGAGCCCAGGTGAACCTGTACTGTAGCGATTGCTCGCGGAGTTGGCCTTTCGATCCCGCGCACTGGTGTTGTGATTGCGGCGGTACGCTGGAGATCGCGGGCGTCTCCTCCTTCGACCAAACTCTCGTGGATGAACGAGAGCACACCCTCTGGCGTTACCGGGCTTCGCTGCCTTTGCTGGATGGTACGGCTCCGGTGACGCTGGGCGAGGGCTGGACCCCGTTGGTCGCCGCCGAATGGCACAACCGCCCCATCTACCTCAAGGCCGAGCACCTCAACCCCACGGGCTCCTTCAAAGACCGGGGCGCGACTGTGCTGGTCACGGCGCTGAAGGCAGTGGGCGTGCGGGATGTCGTCGAGGATTCTTCGGGCAATGCCGGTGCTGCGTTGGCGGCCTATGCCGCCCGCGCAGACCTCCACGCCACCGTATATGTGCCGGCCCACACGTCACCGGTCAAGCAGGCACAGATCGCGGCCTACGGCGCGGAGGTCGTGCCAGTGCCCGGACCCCGCAGTGAGGCCGCTCGCGCCGTGCGCCAGGCTGCCAAGGAGGGCGCTGTCTATGCCAGCCACGTCTACAGCCCCCTCTATCCGCAGGGCATGAAGACCATCGCCTTCGAATTGTGGGAGCAGTTGAACGGTCGCGCACCAGAAAGCGTCGTGGTGCCAGTGGGACAAGGAGGGTTGCTGCTTGGGTTGCACGCTGGCTTCAGTGAGCTGTTGGCGGCGGGTCTCATAGAGCGGCTGCCGCGTCTTCTCGGTGTGCAGGCACAAGCGTGTGCGCCACTAGCACGCGCCTGGGAGTGCGATGAGGCCAACATAGAGCCAATCGAGGAGCAAGAGACCATCGCGGAGGGTGTGCGGATTGCCGCACCACCCTGGGGCCGGGCGGTGCTGTCTGCTGTGCGCGGAAGCGGTGGCGCGGTACTGGCCCTGCCGGACGAAGAGACTCTGGCCGCACAGAGAAAACTGGCCCGGCGGGGAGTCTACGTCGAGCCGACCTCCGCGCTTGCCGTGGCGGCGCTGGATCACTTGCGCGACCGCCTGGGCGATGTGCCGGTCGTCGTGTTGACCGGGAGTGGGTTCAAGAGCCCACCGCCCGTAGCCAACTGGCAGCAAAAAGTCGCCGCTTTCGCTCAGCGCCACAATCTACTGCACGATCCAGCCACCCACGCGCTCGATCTGGTCTCTGAGGTCGGTGAGGTGGTAAAGGAGATATTACTGGCCACAGACTACGGGCGGCGAGTCCTCCAGTTCCGCCCCCAACTGGCGGACGAACTGGGAGACGCGCTCTACAGCCTGCTGATGCTGGCCGAAGCCTGCGGCGTGGAAGCCAACAGCGCACTTAGTGCTGCATTGGAGAAATACGAGCACCGGCTGGTAGAACACAGAGAAACGGGATCGGAATGAGCAACAGTTCAACATCCAACATCCAGCACTCAGCCACCAACCTCGAAGCCCTTCAACAGGCACTGAGGCACCACTTTCGTGACCTGGATCTGCTCTGCCGCGCCCTCACCCATCCCTCCTACGTCAACGAACATCCAGAGGATGGAATTGGAGACAACCAGCGCCTCGAATTCTTAGGTGACGCGGTGCTCGACTTCGTCGCTGGCGCATGGGTCTACCGCCACTACCCCGACTTCAACGAGGGGCAAATGACCCGCCTGCGAGCTGCTCTGGTGCGCACTGAGACGCTGGCACGACTTGCCAGGCGGGTGGGAATCGGAAAGGCGTTGCGGCTGGGCCACGGAGAGGAGGAGGGCGGAGGGCGGGAACGAGACGCCAATCTGTGTGATACCTTCGAAGCCGTCGTGGGGGCACTCTACCTCGACGGCGGGATGGCGGCCTCCGAAACCTTCATTGAGCCACTCATTAAGCCAGTGGCCGAGGCAACGCTGGCGGCAGAGGCGGACTGGGACTCCAAGAGCCGCCTTCAGGAGTGGAGCCAGGCCGAACTAGGGATCACACCTCACTATCGCATCGCCGCCGAAAAGGGGCCTGACCATGCCAAGACCTTCGTGGCGGAGGTGCTTCTAGGCAAAGAGATGGCGGGGCAGGGAACCGGGCGCAGTAAGCAGGCGGCAGAACAGGCAGCGGCTCAGAAAGCATGGGAGGCCCTTGTGTCAAAGCGTGTCTCCTCTGTCGGTCCACCTCCTCCGGCCTGATTCCATCGTACCATGTCTTCTTACCAACGTCAACAGCGTCACCTCCGGGCGGCAGTTGAAGCGCACCGGTGGGCTAATCAGCCCTACGCCCCGGTTGACGTAGAGCCACATCCCGCCCACCCGGTAGAGCCCCGCCGGGTACTTGCGGCCCAGGTAGGGCAGAAGCGGCGGCCCGATGAAGGGCAACCGCACCTGCCCCCCGTGAGAGTGACCCGAAAGTTGCAGACTCACCCGCCCGTCGGCTGCCACCTCATCGGCGTAGTCGGGTTCGTGCGCCAGAAGCACGACCGCTGAGCCGGCCGGCACCCCCTCCAGTGCCTTCTCCAGGTCAGCGTACCGTTCCCATACGTCGTCCACCGCTGCCACCCATAGCCCATCCGCCACGTCCTGCGCCGCGTTGCACAGCACGGTGATCCCGGCGTCTGCCAGCACCCCGGCGACGGCGTCGGCATTGGTCCAATGGTCGTGATTGCCTATGCAAGCCAGCACGTCACCAGAAGCCACCAGCGGAGACAGCGCCTCTGCGCAAGAGGGAGCGTAGTCGGCGGAGCTCGACACGTAGTCGCCGGTCAGTACGATCAAGTCGGCCTCCTGTCGCAGTGCCAGTTCTACCGCCTGTGTGATGTTCTCCTGCGTCATTACTGGCCCACGGTGCAGGTCCGAAAGCTGCACGATGGTGAAGCCATCAAGATCGGTGGGCAGGCCAGGCAGCGGCACATCTACCCGCTCCACCACTGGCCAGCGCGGTTCGATGAACGCGGCGTAGCCTACTCCCCCAAGAACCGAGAACCCGGCTGTCGCCGTGCTGCCCAACATCCACTTGAGAAACCGCCGCCGCGTGACTCTGTGTACCACGCCACCATTATACATCCCCTCCCGCAATCTGCAATTTGCAATCTCTCCACAAGCGCGGTATACTGCGTCTACAGAGACCTATGCGCCTGAAACATGTGACACTCCAGGGATACAAGTCCTTCGCGACCAAGACCGAATTCTTGTTCCCCACCGGCATCACGGCAATTGTCGGCCCCAACGGGTCAGGCAAGAGCAACGTTGCCGACGCTATCTGTTGGACGTTGGGCGAACAGAGAATGCGCATCCTGCGGGGCAAGTCCACTGCCGACATGATCTTTGCCGGCGGGCAGCGTCGCTCCCGGTCCGGTATGGCCGAAGTTTCCTTGACCCTCAACAACTCCGATGGCTGGCTGCCCATCGAGTTCAGCGAGGTTACCCTCACTCGCCGCGCTTACCGTTCCGGCGACAACGAGTACCTCATCAATGGAGCACGGGTGCGACTGCGCGATATCACTGAATTGCTGGCCGAGAGTGGTCTCAGCCAACGTGCTTACACCGTCATCGGGCAGGGCCTGGTGGACGCCGCGCTCTCGCTGCGATCTCAGGAACGGCGTACTCTCTTCGAGGAGGCCGCCGGCATCAGCCTCTATCGCAACCGACGGGAAAGCGCCGTCCAACGGTTGGACGAGACGCAGCGCAACCTGGAGCGCATCCACGACATCGTCAACGAAATCACCCCGCGCCTGAACCGGCTTGAGCGAGAGGCAGAGCAGGTGGAAGAATGTCAGCGGCTGACCACCCACCTGGAACGGTTGCAGCGCACATGGTACGGCTACCATTGGGGGCACCAGCAGAACACGCTGGACCGTGTTCTGGAGAGAGCCTCCGCCCTGGAAACCAGTCTGGAGGCGCAGCGGAGAAAAGCAGCCACACTGAACGAGCAATTGGTCCAACTGCGCCAGCAGGAGAGCGAACTGCGCACCAGACTGCAGGAGTGGCACCGCGAGAGTGCCGACCTTCATGTCATGGCCGACAAAGTACAGCGCGAACTAGCCGTGGCAGAGGAACGAGCGCGTCTACTCAAGGCCCGGCGCGAGGAACTGCTGGCCGAACTTGAACTCTTGCGCACCCAGCAAGAGACGCAGGCAGAGAAAGTCGCCCAGGCATGTGCCCGGGCCGAGCAACTGGAGTGCGATCTGGCGGAGCGCAAGCAACGATTGGCGGATCTGGAGCGGGAGTGGGCGACCGTGCAGGAGCAGGCGCAGGAACCCGCCCGGCAGCGCGCCCAGGTGGAGCAGGAGTTGCGCGCCCATCGCGCGCAGTTGGAGCGGTTGAATCAGGCGTTCCTCGACGTGCGCGCAGAGACGGTCCGCCTGGCAAGCGAGCAAGCCGTGGCAGAGGAGCGGGCGCGGCAGTTGCAGGTCCGGCGTGAGGAGATCCTGGCCGCACTCGAACCCCTGGACGGTCAGCGAGAGGCGCAGGCGGAGCGGGTCGCTCAGGCCCGCGCTCAGGTCGAGCAACTGGAACGCGGACTGGCGGAGCGCAAGCGGCGTTTGGCGGACCTGGAGCAGGAGTGGGCGGCTGTGCAGGAGCAGGCGCAGGAACCCGACCGGCAGCATATTCGGGTGGAGCAGGAATTACACTCTCGTCGCGCGCAGTTGGAACGGTTAAATCAGGCACTCCTCCAGGTCCGCGCGGAGGCGGCCCGCCTGGCAGGCGAGCAGGCAGCGTTGAGCCAGATGCGCGACGCGCGGGCTGCTCGTGACGCTGGCGTTCGGGCGCTCCAGCAAGCTGATCTGGACAATGTTCTCGGGCCGCTGGCGGCGCTGATTCAGGTGGTTCCTGAGTGGGAGCGCGCCGTCGAGGCCGCGCTGGGTATTGACCTTCAGGCTGTCGTAGTGGAGCGGGCTTCCGTCGTGGAGGAGGTGCGCCGGGATCTCGAATCCGCAGGGGGGCGACTGACCTTGCTGCCGCTGGATACCCTCCGCCCGATCCCGCCGTTGCCCTCGGGTGCGCTGCGTGCTGCCGACGTCGTTATCTGCGACGAGCGTGTGCGACCGGCGGTCGAAACGGTGCTGGGGGCTGTGGCGCTGTGCGACGACCTGACGGCGGCCCGGGCGCTGCTCCCCGCCATGCCGCCGGGAAGCCGCTGCGTCACCAGTACGGGCATTGTCCTGCGAGCCAACGGTGCTCTCTCGGTGGGGCAGGCTGGGACGGGCGGTATTCTTGCGGGCGAGCGGTCCCACCGGGAACTTCCCGCGCGGTTGGAGGAGGTTCAGCACCGTGGTCAGGAAATTGAGGAGCGGCAGCAGGCGGAGACCGGACGGATCGCGGCACTGGAAGCCGAGTTGGAAGAGCTGGATCGGCAGGCGACGGCGGTCAGGGAGAAGGCGGCGCAGGTCGTCCGGGAGAGGCTGGGTACGGTTCGCACCGAGGGCGCGGTGGCCGAGGAGACGCTGCGCAATCAGCGGGCTACTCTGCAACGGGAGGAAGCACTGCTAGAGCGGCTTGGGGCACAGATGACTGCCCTGCGTGGACAGGCTGGCGATCTGGAGGCTGAGCAGACCGCTATCGTCGCCCGCCTCCAGGAATTGCGTGCGGAATCCTCGCAAATGGCGAATGGCGAATGGCAAAGTCAGGAGATTGAGGAACAGCGGCGTGCGGGGGTTGAACGGGTGACGGCACTGGAGGCCAGGTTGGAGGAACTGGCCCAGCAGGTGGCGGCTGCCAGCGAGGAGGCGGCGCGGGTCGAACGGGAGAGGGTGGGGAAGGCCCGCACTGAGGTCGCAGTGACAGAAGAAGCCCTGCGCAGCCAGCAGGCAGCCTTGCAGAGGGAGACAGCATTGCTGGCGCGGCTTCAGACGCAGATGGCCGCCCGGCGCCAACGGGCTGAGGAACTGGAGACCGAACACGTCGCTATCGTCGCACGCACCCAGGAGTTGCGCTCAGAGACATCACAGATGGAAGGACAACTGCACCAGATGCGCACGCATATTCAGCCTGCCGAGGAGGAACTGACACGTCTCCGCGAAGAGCAGGCAGCGACGGAAGAGCAAGAGCGACGAGCCCGCGACCGGATGCGCGATGTGGAGACCCGCCAGGGCCGTGCCCAATTGGACGTCGCCCGCTGCCGGGATGAGTTACGGCTTCTAGCCCGGCACATTGAGGAAGACCTGGGGCTGGTCGAACTGGAACTAGCGGAGAGCGTCACGGCACAGACCCCGTTGCCCCTGCAACCACTGGTTTCCCAACTTCCCATCGTTGAGGAAATGCCTGGAGGATTGGAGGAGGAGATACAACGCCTCAAAGCCCGCCTCCGACGGTTGAGATCGGTCAATCCCAACGCCCCGGCCGACTATGCCGAGGTCCAGGAGCGACATCGTTTCCTCACCGAGCAGTCTACTGACCTGGAGACAGCCTCAGCCCAACTGCGCCAGATAGTGGCCGAATTGGACGAACTGATGGAAGCCGCCTTCCAGGAGACTTTCGACGCGGTGGCAGCCAGGTTCTCCAAAACGTTCACTACCCTGTTCGACGGCGGCACAGCGCGGCTGGAGTTGACCGAGCCCAGCGACCTGATGAACACCGGTGTGGACATCGTCGCCCACCCTCCAGGGAAGCGTGCGCAGCCGTTGGCGCTCCTCTCTGGCGGAGAGCGTGCCCTGACCGCGACTGCGCTCCTGTTCGCCCTCCTCCACGTCAATCCGACCCCTTTCTGCGTGCTCGACGAGGTAGACGCGATGCTCGATGAGGCGAACGTGGAACGCTTCCGCATGCTGCTGCAGGAGTTGGCGCAGCAGACCCAGTTCATCATCATCACCCACAACCGGGTCACCATCGAAGCCGCCGATACCATCTACGGCGTCTCAATGGGCGCGGACGGGGTTTCGCAGGTAGTGTCGCTCAAGCTGGACTAGTCGTTGAATGAGGTTTTCGTGGATCTCTTGAAGAACACACACAGGGCATTCCCAAAATGACGGCCTTCGATGCTAACCGCCAGTTCCCAACCGCTGGCCGCC
Source organism: uncultured Anaerolineales bacterium (assembly GCA_964385635.1). Taxonomy (GTDB): domain Bacteria; phylum Chloroflexota; class Anaerolineae; order B4-G1; family B4-G1; genus CAYLPU01. Next base: position 26,109 of record CAYLPU010000011.1, on the reverse strand, counting down.
GCGTCGTCATTATAACCACTGGCGGCACCATCGCTATGCAACACGATGCTGCGGCGGGCGGGGCGATTCCCACTCTTGGCGCGGACGAACTCACGGCGGCGCTGCCGCCCGGGCTACCTCAACTGGACATAGAGGAACTGGTCCGACTGCCCAGTTCTCACTTCCGGATTGATACGCTGTGGGTCATTCGCGAGAGGGTGGCCGGGTTGGTGAAGAAACGTGAGGTGGACGGCGTGGTCATCACCCACGGCACCGATACGCTGGAGGAGACAGCCTACCTGCTCGATCTGACTGTGCCAGGGGAGAAGCCTATCGTCCTCACCGGTGCGATGCGCACTGCTTCTGACGTAGGGTATGACGGCCACGCGAACCTTCTGGCAGCCATCCGCGTCGCAGCCGCACCACAGGCGCAAAGCCTGGGCGCGGTCGTTGTCTTCAATGACGAGATTCACGCTGCGCGCTGTGTCACCAAGATGCACACACTCAGCACGGCGACCTTTCAGTCGCCTGGCTGGGGACCCGTGGGCCGGGTAGAAGGGGATGCTGTCACCATTGAGCGCCGACCGGAGCGGTGTGTGCTGCACTGGCGTGGCCTGGAACCGAACGTGTCATTGCTTAAACTGGCGCTAGGCATGGAATCCGATTTGCTGGAGGATGCACTAGCGCGGGGTGCTCGGGGCGTGGTCATCGAGGCATTGGGAGGCGGACGCGTGCCCCCCTGGTGGTTGCCCACCATTGAGCGCGTGCGAGACCAAGGAGTGCCGGTGGTAATCGCCAGCCGTTGTCCCTCCGGGCGGGTGTGGGACGCCTACGGCTATCCGGGCGCGTACCGCACCCTGGCGGACCTGGGTTGTCTGTTTGCTGAGGGGCTGAACGGGCAGAAAGCACGCATCAAGTTGATGGTCGTGCTCGCATCCGCCCAGACCACCAACGAGATGGCGGGATTATGGAATGACAAACCGCTAACCATTGGTCATTAGTCATTCGTCACTGGTCATTTTCGGGAGGTGTACTACTGGACTCATTGGAACTGGCTCGGAACATCGTGGAGATGATTGCCGATAAGAAGGGCGAAGATGTATTGCTGCTCGACATTCGCGACATCTCCATCCTGACTGACTATTTCGTGATCGGCAGCACCACCAGTGAACGACAAGCGAAGACCATCACCGAGAGCATCAAACAGGAGACCAAGCGGAGGTTCGATGTCAGACCGCTCCACATCGACGTGGAACCAGCCACCGGTTGGGTTTTGATGGACTACGGCGATGTAGTGGTCCACCTGTTCGCACCGGAAATACGGGCTTTCTACGACCTGGAGGGGCTGTGGCAGAACGGGCGGATCGTGGTACGGATGCTGTGAAATGCTACTCAAATATCCAGCGGTCGATGTCCCGTTCGTATGAGAGGATCTCGTCCTCGGTAAAGAAGAGCGGCACCTCGAAAGCCGCCGTCTCCGGCCCATCGGAACCGTGCACCAGGTTTCGGCCGATCTCCAGGCCGAAGTCAGCACGGATGGTGCCAGGGGCCGCCTCGGCCGGGTTGGTCGCTCCCATCGTGCGGCGCGCGATCTCGATAGCGTTGTTTCCCTCCAATACCATCACCACTACTGGGCTGGAGGTGATGTAACGAATTAGCGGCTCGTAGAAGGACTTCCCCTCGTGAATCGCGTAATGGCGTCGAGCCAGTGGTTCGTCAATCTGTATCAGTTTCAGCGCCGCGATACACAGCCCCCGCCGTTCGAAACGGGCAATAATCTCTCCGCTAAGCCCGCGCTGTACAGCGTCGGGTTTGATGATAACTAGCGTGCGTTCCAAGTCCCCTCCTCGTCTTACAGAGTCTCCAATGCCCGGCGGTAGATGTCCAACGCATCCTGCAACCGCCCGTCTTTCATGTAAGCGTCACCCAGTAAACGCTGTGCGCTGACGTCGAGCTCCTGCTCCACATACTCTTCCAGGTCCGGGACCACGCTCTCGAGAAACTTACCAACGCGGATAACACGGGTATAGGCTTCCAATGCTTCTTGTTGCTCACCAGCCTGCCACAGCGCCCGCGCCAGCGCTAGCCAGGCTTCGTAATCGCGCGGATGCTCCTTCAGATGAGCCCGCTCGGCGGCGAAGGGCTCAGCAGGAACCTCGAAGGTCGGGATTTCTGGTGGTGCTGCGGCCTCCTCAAGCGGTTCCGTTATCTCCATCTCAGGCATGCCTGGCACTTCCTCGATTACCGGGGCTGAAGCCACTTCCGCCTCCTCCAACGATACCTCCAGCACAGCCCCCCAACGCATCTCCTCCGTGAGCGGTACTACCTCCGGTGCAAGGATCTCCTCAGACGGGAGTCTCTCCTCCACCACCGGCGCCTCCGCCGTAGGCGGAGCCTTCACCTCCTCCGGGAGCACCTGTTCCAAGACCTCAGGAAGGACGACCTCTTCCTCTACTGGCAAAGCCTCCTCTACCGCCTCTGCCGTCGGAATAGCCTCGGGCGGAGCCTCTGGTTCGCCAAAGGCCGTCCAACCGAAAGCCGGTTCCGCTTGCGGAGCCTCTTCGACCACGGGAGGTGGCTCGGGCTCACCGAACGCCGTCCAGCCGAACCCTGCCTCGGCCGGGGGAACGACAGCCTCCCCAACCGGAGGGGCTAAGGCTTCCTCCACCACCGCCTCTTCGATCTCGGCTACGCGGACCTCGGCCTCCGCTTCAGCCTGGACGCGCAGTTTTTCCTCTCTGCTCTCTGCCAGTCGCTCCAGCCACTCCAGCGCCTCATCACCAGAGGGCAACCCCTCGCCCTCCAGCCAGGCCGGCTTAGGCACCTCCTCGGCTACAGGGGCAGGGATATCCATCTCCTCTGGTACTTCCACTGGCGGGATCTCCTCCACCGCTGGGGCAGCCTCGGGCGGAGCCCCAGGCTCACCGAACGCCGTCCAGCCGAACCCTGCCTCGGCCGGGGGAACGACAGCCTCCCCAACCGGAGGGGCTAAGGCTTCCTCCACCACCGCCTCTTCGATCTCGGCTACGCGGACCTCGGCCTCCGCTTCAGCCTGGACGCGCAGTTTTTCCTCTCTGCTCTCTGCCAGTCGCTCCAGCCACTCCAGCGCCTCATCACCAGAGGGCAACCCCTCGCCCTCCAGCCAGGCCGGCTTAGGCACCTCCTCGGCTACAGGGGCAGGGATATCCATCTCCTCTGGTACTTCCACTGGCGGGATCTCCTCCACCGCTGGGGCAGCCTCGGGCGGAGCCCCAGGCTCACCGAACGCCGTCCAGCCGAACCCTGCCTCGGCCTGGGGAACAGCAGCCTCCCCAACTGGAGGGGCTACGGCTTCCTCCACCACCGCCTCTTCGATTTCGGCCACGCGGACCTCGGCCTCCGCTTCAGCCTGGACGCGCAGTTTTTCCTCTTCGCCCTCTGCCAGTCGCTCCAGCCACTCCAGCGCCTCGTCACCAGAAGGCAACCCCTCACCCTCCAACCAGGCCGGCTTAGGCACCTCCTCGGCTACAGGGGCAGGTGTTTCCTCCAGCGCTTCTACCTCTTCGACAAACTGCTCGCGCAGGCTGGCCAGCCAATCTGAAGACTCTCCTGCGGGCGGAGTAGAAGGGACTGCTTCCTCACCGGCTACCTCGGCACCCAATCCAGATAGCCACTCCGGAACCTCCTTCTCTTCCAAGACCGCCGGCGCTTCCTCCTCACCAGTGGGCCCAACATCCAGCTCAGACAGCCGTTCCAAGATGTCCTCCTCACCGATTGACTCCATACCAAGTCCAGACAACCATTCGGGAGTCTCTTCCTCGACCACCGCCTCCGGTCTTTCCTCCACCAACTCTTCACGGATGCCTGCCAGCCACTCAGGGGCTTCCTCTGCTGGAGCGGGAACCGCTTCCTCTGGCAATTGCTCTTCCGACGGCCCAGTAGGGGTGGTAACAGGCGGTACAGTTGCAGGGGCCTCCTCGCTCAGGCCGATCTCCTCCAACCAGGAAGGAATCTCAATCTGCGCCTCCAGCGCTGCCGCGACGTCAACCAACGCGGCCTCACGCTCGGTCAGCGGTGGCCCCTCTGCCGATACGGCCTCCACCTCAGCCATCCAGGCCGGGAGCTCCTCCTTGATCGGGGGCTGATACTCCAGGGGAACGATCCGCACTTCTCGTGCTGGCAGCGGTGATGCATCCCCGAAGAGTTCCTGCGCTACCTTGTTCTCCGGGTCCAGGGCCTCGGCCCGCCGCAGGTACATCTGTCCTTCCTCTCGACCACTGCTGTTCCAGATTTCCCCCAGGATCAAATTGACCTTGAGGCAGTAGGGCAGCATATCCAGCACCTGCTGGCAGACCTCCGACGCCTCCAATCGCTGATCGTTGCGCCAGAGCGCCTCAGCCAGCGCAATGCTGAGGTCCACCCGTTCGGGATGCTCAGCCAGCAGGGCACGGAATTCGCCGATCGCCCGCGAGAGCAAATCGCCCCTCAGGTAGAGCCGGGCCAGCGCGCCACGGGTGAGTTGGACCCGCTGGGCTTCAACGCCATCTCGCCGGCCATATAGGTGGCATAATTCCTCCTCCACCACCTTGTTCTCGGTAGCCAGTTCGAATGCCCGCTCCAGACACCACGCTGCCGCGTCAATCTCACTACGCCGGTTGTGCACTTCGCTCATCCCCGCCCATGCGAGCATGTCTTCAGGATCAGCGCTAAGCACGCGGCGAAACATATCGACAGTGTACTCATCCTGGCCGGCTTCGAGCATTGCCGTACCCAGCAGCCGATAGGTTGCCACGTGTTTGGAGTAGTGCCTCAGGACATGCTTTCCATGGGCTACGGCCTCCGCATAACGGCCCTGCTCAATCGCGCTCTCAATCTGCTCACAATACTCCTCAAGGGAAATCTCAATCATTGTTCCCCCTTCTCCTGCTCAAACAGGATATTGAACCGCTTTCGGTCATCTACCATTTATGTCACTGGTCACCATAGATTATGCAACGTCTCGCACAAAAAGTCAATTCAAGCCATGCACTTCCCGCAAGCGTGCTACCAGCGCATCCACCGGCCGTTCGGGACGCGGGGAAGGACCTAAAGGGTCAGCGATGGTATCCTCCCCCAACATAACATAGAAGGCATTGAGCACACCACAGGCCAGCACATCCAGTTGGTAGCCACCCTCAAGCGTAAATACGATCTGCCCGTCGCACAACTGCTCGGCAATGCGTGCCAGTTCCCGCTCCAGCCAGGTATAGCCGGTCAGTGAAAGGTTCATGTGCGCCAATGGGTCGCTCCAGTGAGCATCATAGCCAGCCGAGACCAGGATCAAGTCGGGCTGGAAGCGCTCCGCCAACGGCCAGACCAGCTCGGCGAAGACCTGGGCGTAGCCTGCATCGCCCACACCCGGCGGCAATGGCACGTTGAGCACGGTTCCCTCGCCAGCGCCGTACCCCGTCTCGCTCCAGAAGCCGGTACCTGGATAGTGTGGGTACTGGTGGGTGGAGAAGTAGAAAACCGCTGGGTCGTCGGCAAAAGCGTCCTGAGTTCCATTGCCGTGGTGCACGTCGAAGTCAGCGATGAAGACGCGCTCCACCCCCTCCCTCGACAGCACAGCCCGTGCGGCCACAGCAACGTTGTTGAAGAGACAGAAACCCATCGCCTGCGTGGCCGTGGCGTGATGTCCTGGCGGACGCACCAGAGCAAAACCGTTAGCAACCTCGCCTGCCAGCACCGCTTCTACCACCCGAACAACCCCCCCAGCGGCCATCACAGCCGCATCGAAGGAACGAGGCGAGACATAAGTGTCGGGATCAAGATATCCGCCGCCCGCCTGGGCCTTTCGCCGCACCCGCTCAATGTACTCTGAAGTGTGTGCGCGCTGCAGCTCCTCGGCTGTCGCTGGGCGAGGTTCCAGGGACCTCAGACGCGCCAACACCCCCTCGTCTTCCAGCATCCTGAGAATGCGCTTCAGGCGGCGGGCATTCTCAGGATGAGAAGGCAAATCGTGTTCAAGATAGATCGGGTCGTAAACGTAGGCCGTGTCCATATCTGCTCCCTAACCCTGGTCTCTGTTTCGATAGCCTCAAGTTATGATTATACCCACCTACGCAAGAGAGTCAACAGAGGAGAGGAAGATGCCGAGGGAGAACAAGAGGCCGACTCGGGTGATTGGCCTGGTCTGGCGCAATGTGATATAATCCCTCTGCTATGAGAGGCACCGCAGGGAATGGTTTTCACGTTGCCATCAACGCACACCTTCTCTCAGGTCGGGCCTGGTATCGCAGCGCGGGCGTACACCGGTACATCTACCATCTGCTATGCCATCTAAGGCAGGCCAATGGCGGGCTGCGTTATACCGTTCTGCTGGGCGAGGGCGTACTTCCTCCAGACGTTGCCCTCAGATCACTCCAGTCTCGCTGGCCCACGAGCAGAGCGGCGGCGCGAGTGATGTGGGAGCAACTGGCACAACCCTGGACGCTAAAGCAGATCGGGGCAGACCTGGTGCATGGGCCCGTCTTCATCGGCCCTTTACTCACCCCCTGCCCGGCGATCGTCACCATCCATGACCTGAGCTTCATCCGTTTCCCCACCCTGTTCCGCCCCGCCAACCGGCTCTACCTGAAGGTGCTGACACAACTTTCGGCACGTCGCGCCCGGCGGCTTATCGCCGTCTCAGCCCACACTGCCACTGAGATCACACGGCTGCTGGGCATCCCGCCAGAGCGGATTGACATCATCTATCACGGGGTGGAACCGGCTTTCCGCCCGCTACCAACCGCTGCGGTAGAGACCTTCCGCCAGCACCAGGGGCTACCAGAGCGGTTTGTGCTATTCGTGGGCACACTGGAACCACGCAAGAATCTGGTACGGCTGGTAGAGGCCTTTGCTCAATTCAGGAGACAAGAAGCAGCGAGCCGGGGGCCAGTGAAACTGGTGCTGGCTGGCGGCAGAGGCTGGCTCTACGACAGATTATTTGCCAGGGTAGAAGCGCTGGCCCTGGACCAAGATGTCTTGTTTCCTGGCTATGTTCCGAACGACGAATTACCGCTGTGGTACAATGCTGCTTTGGCTTTGGTTTACCCCTCGCTATACGAAGGATTTGGGTTACCGGTACTGGAAGCGCTAGCCTGTGGTACGCCTGTGCTGACCTCGAACGCATCTTCGTTGCCTGAGGCAGCCGGCGACGCAGCCTTGACAGTCGATCCGCACGACGTAGAAGCACTGGCGGAGGGGCTGAACCGGCTACTGACGGATGAACCGTTGCGGGACAGGTTGCGAACGCGCGGTCTGGCCCACGCCAGACGGTTCACCTGGCCGCACACCGCACGAGAGACAGCGCGTGCGTACCGGCGCGCCCTGGCCGAAGAGGGAGAAACATGAGAACACGCAGGCAGGCTTCCTGGTGGGTCATCATCTCCGACATCCTGCTGATCAACGCCAGCATGTCGCTGGCCTACTGGGTGCGCTACGAACTGCAATGGTTCCTCGACATCAATTACTATCACTCACTATCGGCCTACGCCTCCTTTGGCTTCCTGTTCACCGTGCTGATGCTGCTGGCTTTCCAAATGGACCGCGTCTACCAACACCAACGCGGGCAACCTTGGCTCGATCAGGTCTATCGCGTCATCAACGCCACGGCTAAATCCGTGGTGGTGATGCTGGCCGTCACCTTTGTCCTCCAGCCCCGTCAATACTCACGCCTGTTGCTCATTGAGGCGGGCATCATTGCGATCATCTTGCTGGCCGTATCGCGGATGATGCAGAACATGATCCTGGGCTGGCTGCGCTCTCGCGGCATCGGGATGGTCCGCCTTATCATCGTCGGGGCTGGTGAGGTAGGACGCACAGTGATGCGTACCATCGTGGCACGGCCCGAACTGGGCTATCAGATCGTTGGCTTCGTAGACGATAACCCGCAGAAAGGCCAGACCGACATCGGGCGCTTTAAAGCGTTGGGACCGGTAAACAATCTGGCACAGATGATCGAGAAAGAAGCAGTAGATGAAGTCATCGTAACGTTACCGTGGATGTACCACCGCAAGATCATGGCCATCGTACGGGAGTGCGAGCGGCGGCAAGTGAGCGCCCATATCGTGCCCGATCTCTTCCAGATGAGTCTCAGCCACGTGGACGTGGACGATTTGGGTGGCGTGCCACTGATTGGCGTGCGGGAGGTTGGCTTCGGACAGGGAACCCTGCTGGTCAAGCGAGGCATGGACGTCTTTGGCGCACTGGTGGGACTGACGCTAGGGGCCCCGCTCCTGGCATTGATCGCGCTGGCCACCCGGATCAACTCACCCGGCCCAATCGTCTTCCGCCAGACCCGCGTGGGAGCGGGCGGAAAGACGTTCGAATGTTACAAGTTTCGCTCAATGCACGAGGGAGCCGAAGCGGAGTTGGAGCAATTGCGCGAACTGAACGAGGCCGACGGCCCTCTCTTCAAAATCCGCGACGACCCGCGCCTGACTCGCGTGGGCCGGTTTCTGCGGCACACCAGCCTCGATGAACTACCACAACTGTGGAACGTATTACGCGGAGAGATGAGCCTGGTGGGACCACGCCCATCCCTCCCGGTCGAGGTCAGCCGCTACATGGAATGGCACAAAAAGCGGCTGGAAGCACGCCCAGGAATGACCGGATTGTGGCAGGTCAGCGGCCGCAGCCTGCTCAGTTTCGATGACGGTGTGCTGCTCGATATTTACTACATTGAAAACTGGTCACTATGGCTTGATTTCAAGATCTTACTGCGTACCATCCCCGAGGTGTTGTTTGGAGACGGCGCGTATTAGCCACCCTACCGGAAGCAAAAACGCAAGACATGATGCACACACAGAACAGGCACAGCCCAACTCTGGACTTGCCTGGACCTACAAGTACACCTACACTGACCCCGGTCAGAGGCAGCACCTGCTGGCACAAGTGACGCTTATACAATTGAACCCACCAGGAGGCTATGGCAACCTTCCTACTCTCGGCCGCCGCCACGCGTCCACCAGCACCATCATTTCCTGGTATAGGCCATAGTCGGTCCCCAGCCAAGCCGTCACCTCTTCCCGCCCCGGCCGCCGCCCCCCGTCCCACATCTCTCCCGTGGCCAGGTTGGCCACCAGGTCCAGGAACCGGCCTCGCCAGGGCTCATCCAGGGAAAACATAGCCTCCGTAAGTGTCTCGACTCTCAATGTGACAATACCTTTCTCCGCCCTCGTATAGGCCCTCCTTTCGCTACACTATGTGCGCTGTCCCCTAGCCGCCAGAATGAACGCGCCCCGCCTACACATCCCCGCCTGCGACACGGGCGTGTCCTACACCCCCAGGGAGCCACCACGCATAAGGGCCACAGCCACATTCAGAAGTGTGGCATCCTAGGCCCCAACGAACCCCGGCTGGCAGAGCTCCCCGGCGAACGCCTCCAGCGTGTCGGCCTTCACCGCCAGCACGACCCGCCGTTCCGCCTCCGTGAGACTGAGAGTGGTCAACACCTCGCGGCGATGACCGTTGAGTAACCGCTCGCGGAAAGCGGAATCGGTGAAGGCCGTCCAGACCAACTCATCAATCCTTCGTGTTGACATCATCTACCCCCCACCACTGCTGCCGCCGCCATGCGGGCTTGCCAACAGGCCATGCAGCCCGTCCAACACTTCCACCGCACCAGCCTGGGGCTCCGCCATCCGAGCAGCCGCGCCAGGGGCCGCAGGCCCAAGAGCCAGCACCAGGAGCAGCATAAACGTCATCAGCGCCAAGGCCAGCTTACCACGTACGTTCTCCATCGTTACCCTCCTTCCCGCCCAAACCCGCCCAAAATCTAGTACGACCCGCCCCAAATTCAGCATAAGGATAGCACAGAACTCTGAACGAACCTCTGACAACCAGATAAGCAAAGAGGCTGCTCTGCGGCAGCCTCTACAGATCAAGTTCGAGTTCTCTCGTGCTTACCCGTATCTCACCGCAGAGGACGCCGGGGGCGCGGCGACGTTAAGCGACCTCCTGTGCGTTGCTCCGTGGTGAGAGAAAAACGATGCGCTCAGTCCGGCCTTTTTCCAGCGATCCGTTCGTACAATCTCTTTGTCTCAACCGATGGTTCGATATCCAACTCCCGCCTGAGAATCTCCTGGCAATGGTGGTATTGAGCCAGCGCCTCAGAACGCCGGCCTGCCTCGGCGTAACAGTGCATGATGCGCCGATGTACGTCCTCGCGCAGTTCGTCCACCTCCAAGGTCCGCCTGTACCAGCCGATCGCCCCTTCAAACTCCCTCCGCGCCTCGTGGCATCGTCCCACCCCGACCAACGCCTCGAGGTACAGCTCCCGGAGCGCCTCCCGCTTCGGCACACACCACACCCGCCCCACCTCAGGCAGGAAATCTCCCCGGTAGAGCGCCACCGCACGCCGCCACAGGTCCTCCGTCCGCCAGTCGTGAGGCGGTAAGAGCCGCGCCCGCTCGACCGACGCCTCAAACTCCTCGACGTCGAACCAGCAGTCCACGTCGCCCAGCCGGTACCGCCCTTCCTCCACCACCACGGCCTCGGCGCCCAAGGCGCGGCGTACCCGGTAAAGCGTGGTGTGGAAACTGTCGGTCGTCTTTTTCGCGGATAAATCGGGCCAGAACACTGAACCAATAACATCCCGCTCCAGAGGCCCATGTAGGAGGATGTAAAAGAACAACTCCTTAGCCATCGCCGCCTGCCACTCGGATGAGGCGACCGTGTGCCCATCGTAGACGACCCGCCCCCCTCCAAGAGCATAGATCTCCAGGCGGCTCACCGTACCTTCTTTCACCTCTGCACCGGCCTGCACCTGCTCCTCCCCGAAGACATTCAACTGTTGCACCCTCTCAGCAATGGCACGGCAATCCGCTATGCCCCCGGCGACGCCAAGTCCCAACAGATCCTCGGCGTGCTGCCCCTCCACAACCGCAAACTGGTGCGTGCCGATCTCGTCCGCCAGATCCATCGCCCGGCGCAACTCGGCAACGGCATGTGGCTTGTCCCCAGCCAGAAAGTAAGTCCTGGCCAGCAGGAATCGGGCCCGGGCCAACTCTCGCTTCGCCTGCCGCTGCCCCAGGAAACGAACAGCATCGGAGAGAAGACGAAGACCGGCTTCGACCTCACCGCTTTCGGCCAACGCGATCCCCTCGGCCACAAGCAGCGGCCCGCGCTCCTCAAAATCCAACCCCTTTTCTTCAGCCAACTGGCGCGCCTGTCCCAACAAAACGAGCGCCTGTGCATGATCTCCCCGCCAGCGGTTCATATCCGCCTGCGCTGCCAGGATATAGACTGCCAGGCCCGGCTCGCCCTCCCGCGACATCTGCCAGCCGGCGTTGTACAGAGGTTCAGCGCGCGCGTAGTCCCCAACGTCACGGTGGACATCAGCCATCCCCACCGAGATGTAGGCCTGGTACCGCAAATCGCCCCCGCGTCGCGCTGCCGCCAGCCCCTCCTCGTATAGTGCCAGCGCTTCCCGATACTCCCCACGAGCGTAGTGGAGGCAGCCCACATCGTTGAGCACCCCAGCCAGTTGTGTCGGCGCTCCCAACCGTCGTCCAACGGCCAACGCCTCGCTTGCACAGGTGACCGCTTCATCAAAGCATCCCTGAGCAGTAAGTGCGAGCACCAAATCCCGCAACAAGTTGACCACATCGTAGGGGCTGCCAACCTTCCGAAACAGAGCCAACGCTTCCTGCAGTTTGGCGACCCCCTCAGCGAGACGCCCAAGTCCCACATAGGCCAGTCCGATAAGCCGCTGCGCCTCCGCCCGCTCCATTACTTCGTCCTGATCCAGCATGTCCAGCGCCGTCTGTGCTTCCACAATCGTGTCCTCGTAGCGACCTCCAAAGAAACCCAGCAGCGCACGCTGGTTGTGCACCTTGGCCAGACGTGCCATATCTTTCCGGGCGGCGAACCCGGCCTCGGCGTGGGCCAGCGCCTGCTGCGCCCCCTCGTAGTCGTAACGATCGGTGAGCACCCTGCTCTGATAGAACGTCAGCCATGGAGCCTGGGCTCTGGCCTCCCCGGGCAGTGCCTCCGCCCAGCGCAGGAGCGTCTCGACTCGCCCCCGCGTGAACCACTCCATCGCCACCCGCTCCACCAGCGTCGTCGCGCCTGGATAGTCCTCGGCTGCCAGATAGTGATACACTGCCTCCTCAACCCCATCGTCTCGCTCGAACCGCTTCGCGGCGCGCAGGTGCAGTTCAGTGTAGCGGGCCGGATCGCGCTGGCGCAACTGCTCGTGCAGGAAATCACGGAACAGATTGTGGTAGCGATAGGTCGCCGCAGCCCCTCTCCCAAAGCGGGTGACGAAGAGACTACGCCGCTCCACCTCCGCCAGCAGAGCAAGCGACTCCCTGATCTGCAGTACCTGGCGGCACAGCCGTGACGACATCTCACGCAGCACAGCCGAGACGCATAGGAAATACTGAATGTCGGGCGGCTGCCGGTTCAAGACCTCACTGGCCAGGTAGCCGTACGTCTCGGCAGTGGCCATCTCCTCATCGAGCAGGGCAGCCTTACTCTCGTCGCGCAACATATCGGCCAGCAGCAGGACACCGGTGATCCAGCCCTCGGAGTTGGCAGCTATCGCTTCCGCCTGGCTTTCAGACACCTCAACCCACGATGATCGCAGAAGATCCCGGATCTCCTGGGAGGCGAAGCGCAGGTCCCGTGCCGTCAGACCGACGAGTTGGCGCTTGGCAACCAGGTGTGCGACAGGAACGTCGGGTAACACACGACTACCCAGCATCAGGTGGCAATTGAAGGGCAGGATTTCAAGCAGACGGTGGACGAAGGTTCGGATACCAAAGCCACCGTCCAGTCCATCGTAGTTGTCCACCACCACGACGAAGGATGTGTCAATCTCAAGCATCTCGTTGACCAACTCTCCCACAATAGCGGTCGGGTCGTGGAAAAGATCACCGGCCAGGGAAGCCAACGCCGCGCGGCTTCGCCCGCCGAAGCCGCGGAAGCGCTCGCCAATCGCGCCCACCAGGTACTCGATGAACACGCTCAGATCACGGTCGCGCTCGTCGGCGGTGTACCAACACACCGGCACAGGGCTGTGCTGCGCAAAATCCACCAGCGCCGAGGTCTTGCCGTAGCCAGCCGGGGCAGAGACAAGCGTCAACTTGCGCTCGAGCCCCCGCTCGATGGCCTGGCACACCCGCGGCCGATGCAATAGGCCGGAGGGGCTGGGCACGAGCAGTTTGGAACGGACGAGAGTGAACTCAGGGACAACCAACGCTTTAAAGACTCCTGCGATCGCCGATGCGCCGATTCACTAAACTCGCACAAAATCACAATTTCATAAAGTATACCCCTACAATCCCAAAGGAGCAAACGGCTGCACCAACAGCGCGACCCTCTGGCCGATCTCCTGCACTGTACGCTGGCCGCCGGCCCAGTACCGGGCCGGCACCGGCACCGTCCGCGATGCCTGCCCTCTTGCTGGTCGCCTGTTACTACCTCAATGCCTTCTTCAGCACCGCGCCCAGCCTGCGGATACCTTCGACGATGACATCCGGCGGGCAGTAGGAGAAGTTGAGCCGCATGGCATTGCGCCCCCCATCCTGGTTGGGGTAGAAGTGGACGCCAGGCACATAGGCGACTTTCTCGGCGACGATCTCCTTCGAGAACTCAAGCGTGTCAATGGGCTCCGGCACGCGGGCCCAAAGAAACAACCCGCCTTGCGGACGGGTCCAACTGCTACCGTCGGGCCAGAATTCAGCCAACGCATCAAGCATCGTGTCCCGCCGCTCTCTGTAGGCATCGCACAGTCGCTTGACGTGTGGCTTGATCAGGCCCCGCTGGCAGATGTCGTTGGCGATGTATTGAACAAAGCTACTCGTGTGCAGGTCAGCGCCCTGCTTGGCCTGCACAAAGCGTTGCATCAGTACCTCTGGACATACGATCCATCCCAGCCGCAGACCCGGGGACAGGATCTTGGAAAAGGTCCCCAGGTAAATTGTACGCTCGGGGATGAAGGTGCCGATGGGAGGAATGTCCTCTCCTTCGTACCGCAACTGGCCGTAGGGATCGTCCTCGACGACGGGGAGATCCAGTCTCGTGGCGATTTCAGCCAGCCGCTTGCGGCGCTCCAGAGGCATCGTCGTACCGGCAGGATTGTGGAAATTGGGCAGCACGTAAATGAACTTGGGCGGCTCGCCGGAATCGGCAAGCACCTTTTCGTAAGCATGCTCCATCTCGTCCACAACCATGCCGTCGTCGTCGAGGCGCACAGTGTGGTAACGCACCTGATAAGCGTTCCAGGCCTGGATTGCTCCCAGGTAAGTGGGGCGTCCAGTGAGGATGTAGTCGCCGGGGTCAATGAACAGTTTTCCAACCAGATCCAGAGCCTGCTGAGAGCCATTGGTCAGCAGGAGGTTGCCTGGCACAGCCGGGACGCCATACTTATGCATTGTGGTAGCCAGGTACTCCTTGAGCGGTCCGTATCCCTCGGTGGCACCATATTGCAGTGCTCTAGCGCCGTCCGCGCGGATGATGTACCGGCAGGCTTCTTCGATCTCGCGCAGGGGGAAGAAGTCCGGGGCTGGCAAGCCTCCCGCGAAGGAGATCACGTCTGGATCTTGAGTCAGCTTGAGCAATTCGCGGATAGCGGAACTCTTCATACTTTCTGTGCGCGAGGCCAGATGTGGAGCCCAATCCAACACTGGTATGGCGCGGTTCAGATCGAGATTCGATTCCATGACTCACCTCCTAATTGAGACTTGTGGGTAACTACTCACCCGTTTGCCCCGCCGATGGTTGAAACCATCGGCTGATACGCAAAGTGCGTTAAAACGCACTAAAACGCGACTTTCTAACCCGTTTTAACGGGTTTCGCCGTATCAGCGGGGCGTTTCAACGCTCCGCGTGGGGGTGGCTGAGTAGTTACACTTGTGGTTAAGTAAGGCCCTGCGACGCAGCCTGTTTCTCACTCTCCAATATCTCCCGCAGGGCACGCTTGCGCGCCCCATCGCTGAGGGTCTCCAGGCGACGGATGCCCAGCGGGTCAATCACCTCACGTAATAATTGGACTTCTTCAACCTTCAGTAGTTCGGTCTCGCGCAGGTCGGGAGCGGCCTCGAGGGGAATGCCTGTCTTGACGCGGATTTTCTCCACCGCCACGCCAACAGCCCGAACACAAGGTTTGTCTACCAGTGCGTTGCCAGCGGCCGAGGCGAAAGAAACGTGGGGCGCGTGGGTGTGTTTGGCCAACAAATAGCCCGCCATAACCAGCGGCGTGGCGATTCCCTGCGCGAGAACGTCGCCGTCGGCCACCTGGCGGGCGATACATACGGAGATCAGTTCATCAACTGTGTAACCGGTTGCCACGTGGGCCATCCACTGTCCCAATCTTGCTCTCATTCTATTGTAGCATCAGAAGGACGAGAGGTCAAATGATGAGAAATGTCACGCCGTAAGCACGCTGAACGCAACTTGACTATCGGGCGAAATAGCGGTATCCTTTGTGCGCACTGTGAAGCACAAAAAGATTGGGAGGCAGTCTGTGTACAAAATCTTGCACAAGGAAATACTCAGCGAGGTCAACAAGTTGATGGTCATCGCCGCACCGGAAGTGGCACGCAAGACACGGGCAGGCCAGTTCGTCATCGTGCGCGTCGACGAACGTGGAGAACGCATACCGCTCACCGTCGCCGACTACGACCAGGAAGCGGGTACCATCACGCTCATCTTCCAGGAGGTCGGCAAGACGACGATGCACATGGGGACACTTGAGCCGGGTGACGAATTGGCCACTTTCACCGGGCCACTCGGACATCCGACCGAGATCAAGAACTACGGGACTGTCGTATGTGTAGGGGGCGGTGTTGGCATCGCGCCCCTCTACCCCATCACGCGGGCGCTCAAAGAAGCCGGCAATACCGTCATCTCGATCATCGGGGCGCGCACTCGTGAACTGCTCTTCTGGGAAGACAAGATGCGCTCAGTCAGCGACGAACTGATCGTCTGCACCGACGACGGCTCTTATGGGCGCAAAGCGCTAGTCACCGAACCGCTCAAGGAGTTGCTGGAACAGCGCGACGGAGAAATCGCCCGGGCGTGGGTCATCGGGCCGGCGATCATGATGAAGTTCTGCGCTGCAACGACAGAACCTTTCAAAGTGCCCACCATCGTCAGCCTGAACACGATTATGATTGATGGGACGGGCATGTGCGGCGGCTGTCGGGTGCAGTTGACCGACGGTGCGAAGTTCGTGTGCGTGGATGGGCCTGAGTTCGACGCACACCAGGTGGACTGGAACCTGCTGCTGGCCCGGCAACGGTTCTACCTGGAGGAGGAAAAGCAGGCAGTCGAGCAGTGGCAACACCGATGCCAATTGGAGGTAGATTAGTCGTGACTGAATTGACCAACAGAGAACGGTTGCAAATCCCCCGCCAGACGATGCCGACTCAAGATGCGCTCGTCAGGCGGGCCAATTTCGACGAAGTGGCGCTCGGCTTCACGCTGGAGCTGGCACAGCAGGAGGCGGAGCGGTGCCTGCAATGCGCGAAACCTCTTTGTGTGGAGGGCTGCCCGGTGGAGGTGCTCATTCCAGAGTTCATCCTGGCGCTGCGGGAGGGGGACATAGATGGCGCGGTGCGGGCGATGAAGGAGAAGAACAATCTCCCCGCCATCTGCGGCCGGGTCTGCCCGCAGGAGACGCAGTGTGAGATCAAGTGCGTGCTGGCCAAGAAGGGCGAGCCGGTGGCAATCGGCCGGCTGGAGCGGTTCGTGGGCGACTACGAATTGGAACACCACGTCTGCCCGCTCGAGCGCGCCACGCCGACGGGTAAGCGCGTCGCCGTCGTCGGCTCCGGCCCGGCCGGGCTCACCTGCGCTGTGGACCTGGGACGGCTGGGACACGACGTGACAATGTTCGAATCGCTGCACAGCCCCGGCGGCGTGCTGGTCTACGGCATCCCAGAGTTCCGTCTGCCCAAGAGCGTGGTGCACGGCGAAATTGACTACGCTGCCGAGTGCCTGGGCATCGAAATGCATCTGGACGCGGTGATCGGGAATCTGTACACGATTGACGAACTGCTCGACGGGCAAGGGTTCGACGCCGTCTTCCTGGGGACAGGCGCGGGGCTGCCGTCGTTCCTGCGCATCACCGGCATCAACTACAACGGCGTCCTCTCGGCCAACGAGTTCCTGACGCGGGTGAACCTGATGAAGGGCTATCTCTTCCCGGAGTACGACACGCCAGTCAAGGTGGGGAACAGGGTGGCAGTGATTGGCGCGGGGAACGTGGCGATGGACTCCGCCCGCTGCAGCCTGCGTCTACAGGCACTACGCAGCCAGGAGAGCGGCGAGGTGCACATCGTCTACCGGCGCTCGCCGGTCGAGGTGCCGGCCCGCGCCGAAGAGGTGCATCACGCCGAGGAGGAGGGAGTCATCTTCGACTTCTTGACCAACCCGGTGGAGATCTACGGGGACGAGCACAGTAACGTGTGTGGCATGCGCTGCATCCGCATGGAACTAGGCGAGCCCGACGAGAGCGGCCGGCGGCGCCCCATCCCCATCAAGGGCTCCGAGTTCGATATGGATGTGGACATGGTGATCGTGGCGCTGGGGACCAGTCCCAACCCGTTGGTCTTTAACGAGGCCGGTGGGCTGGAGCGGACGAAGTGGGGCACGGTGGTCGCCGACCAGGAGACAGGCCGGGCGACCAAACCGCGGGTATGGGCTGGCGGGGACGTGGTCACTGGCGCAGCGACGGTCATCAGCGCAATGGGTGCCGGCAAACGGGCCGCCGCCGACATAGACCGGTTCTTACGGGGTGAGATCAATCCCTGGTAGAAGACCAGTAAGACGACCGGTAAATAGCGAAAGTCAGCGCCGTTCTCTTGAGCGGCGCTGTGCTTTTTCAGGGCATCGGAGTGGGCGAAGGGCCAGGCGTAGGAGTTGGCTCCAGCCAGGTGAAGGTACGCACCTCGCTAGGAGCGCCTGCTTCCTCATAGACCAGTGCGCCATCCCGGTCCCGCGTTTCCCTCACAACGTGCACCTGCCAATGAAATATGCGCACATCACCGTTTGCGGCTGGCAGCAGATCGAGGGGGACGTGCCAGGCAGTGGCGCGGGTGTATGTCGTAGCAGACACTACACCACCGGCCGGTTGGGAGAGAGTCAGCCTATACCACTCACCATCGCGCAGCACACTCACCGAAGACCACTGCAGAAGAACAGGCTCATCATCTCCCACAAACACCGCACTGTCCGCTGGGCTGAGGAGCGGAGGCGCCGGGTAAGGCGGGATAGGAGTAGGCGTGGCGTTTGGGTCCACGGTCGGCGTAGGGGTAGGCATCGGCGTACCCAGCGGGATAACCAGCGACTGGTTGACGCGGATGGTGTCATCGTCAGACGACAGATCGTTGGCAATACGGAGGAGCGCGACTGAGATCTCGTATTGCTCAGCGATCGTGCTTAGCGTCTCTCCCGGCACGACGACATGGACGAAGTAGTCCCCAGGGGTAGGAGTCGGCCCCTCGGGCTCCACGGTGGCGACTGCCCCCACAGACGGCGGAATAAGCAGTACCTGGCCCATCTGGATGAGGTCCGGATCTAGATCCGGGTTCAAAGCCAATACTTCCTCGACGGTGGCACCGTACGCGGAGGCAATAGCAATGAGCGTCTCCCCCTCTTGCACCTGATGGACGAGCGGTGGAACAGGGGTGGGTGTGGAGGTAGGAGGAGAGGGCGTCTGCGTGGGTGTTGGGGTCAGCGTGGCGGTGGGCGTGCGAGTAGGTGTAGCCGTGGATGTCGGTTCTCCAGGGCCAACGGTCAGCAGCGCGTAAATTCCGACCCCCCCCGCCGCCAGGATTACCAGCGCCAGCACGACGACGATCAGAGTACTGGCCCAACCAGGCAATCCTCGTTCGACCTTCTCCTCGGCTACGGCTTCTTCCTCGAGCGAAGCCCCGCACATCAGGCAGGTTGTCGCCATCGCTGCCACTCGTGAGCCACAAGCCGGGCAGTAGCGGGGTTCCTCGGTTGGGAGAGAGACTTCAGGTACTTCGGCCATTGTCACCTACCGGACAGCGGGGCGTCGGATGGAAGTAGGGGCCGGGCTTGTCCCTGCCCACGGGTATGATAACACAGAAACAGGAAATAACAAATGCCAAATCCCAAACAAGACTCTTCTCACCTACCGCAGACTACACTTGCTGTGCCAGATAGCCGTCCAGTCCCAGTTCCTCGGCAATACCCTGCATCGCTTCCAGCACGACGCCAACGTGCTCCCACAATTCAACGCCGATCATCTGGGCGCCTTCTTCGATCATCTCCCGGTGCGCGCCGGCAGCGAAGCGCTTGTCCTTCCACTTCTTTTTCACCGACTTGACGCGGACATCGCGGATGTCCTTACTGGGCCGCACCAGCGCGACGGCGACGATGAGACCCGTCAGGTCATCCACGGCATAGAGGGTCTTCTCCATCAACGTCTCTCGCTCCACGCCAGTGACCTCGGTGGCGTGGGAGAGCACCGCACGGACGATCTCCTCCGGCCAGCCACGCTCGCGCAGGACACAGGCACCAGCATTGGGATGGCCATCGGGGCTGATATCGGGGTAGCGCTCGTAGTCGAAGTCGTGCAGCAATCCGACGATGCCCCACTTCTCCTCGTCCTTCTCGAAACGGCGCGCATAGGCCCGCATAGCCGCCTCAACGGCGAGCATATGTTTGATCAAGTTGGGCTTCTTGGTGTATTCGTTGAGCAGTTCCCATGCATCTTGACGCTTCATCGTGTCCCTCCTAATTCTGACACAGACCAGCAGACTCAGCAGACCGGCGGTGACTCACCCACCTTCTCCACATCCTCACCCTCACGGCAATACCTCCATGATGTTCGCCATCTCGTTGACGTCAGGAGCGTGCACGAGAATAACGTAGCGAGCCAGGCGCTGGACATATACCGCTCCCGCATCAGTCTCCCACCATCGGCCCGCCAGCCCCTCCGGTGGATCAACAGGTCGGGCGGGCAGGTCACGCTGGGGTATCAGCGCGATGAGAGCACGCTCAAACTCAGCGGCCTCGGCGGGGCTGTCCCAGATCGTGCGCCAGACAAGCATCGTGCGCCCGTCCTCGTGCTCCCAGACGACGAAAACGTCGCCGTCCCAGCCATCGGCAGCCTGCCAGGCCCTCTCCTCCGGCAGCACCTCGTTGAGATACAGACCGACGACGAACTCGCCCAGCGTATCCTGGAGGAGCATCGTCCAGCCTTCGCCGAGGACAGCACCGAGACTGGGCACAGCGACGACGGTGGGATCATCCCGCTCCTCCAGATAGCGCTCCGGGTGGAGTACCTGCTCGGTCGAACGGGGCGGGTCGATATAGGCATGGTCGATGACCTCCCACCCACCAGTCCGGAAGAGAGTCTCAGCAAACTGACGACCTTCCCAGTACGGGAACCGTCGCAGCCGCGCCCAGGCCTCGCTGCGGTCCAGTTCCTCCCCGTAAGCAGGTTGCTCCGCTTGCGAAACCAACTCTGACAGATGCTCCCAGTCAGCCATCGTCGGGTCATCGTAGCGATAGAGCGCCGTCAGGAAGGTCGCGTCTCCCTCCACCAGCGCCTGAACGGCCAAGACGGCATCGGTAGTCGTAGCGCGCGCATCCATCGCCCCCAGATCGAAGTGCTGGTCCTGCAAAGCATGGGCATAGGCGTGTGCCAACAGCGCCTGATCGTCAACACCACTTTCCTGCCGGCCAGTAGCGACGTAGAGTTGCTCCTGTTCAGGCACATAGATGCCTGCCACCTGATGGGCACGGATGGAGATTGGCACATCGGGCACCAGCCCCAGCGCAGCATACGGCAACAATTTCGCCTCTGGTCCGCGTTCGACGTAGAGCCGATGGAGGAGCGTGGTCATATCACGCTCGTCGAGGAAATTGAGCGGCACCTCGGCGCGTGGAGAGAGACTACGCAGGGTCTCCACCTGATGGGCGATCTGATCGAAAAGGCGAGCGGCCTGCACCTGAGACCATAAGCCCTCTTCTGGCGCCAGGGAGGGAGCAGGCAATGGGGTTGGGAGCGGTGTGGGAAGCCGGGACACGAAGGATAGGGTTGGGGCAGGCGGTAGGCTCTTCCAACTCTGGACAGAGGTGACGACGATGCCCGCAAGCATGGCGAGGACCACGACAACTGCGACGACCAACAAGATGATAGTACGACGCTGTCCGGACGTGAATTCCGAAGCGCTCACCCCAGCACCTCGCGTTGACGTTGGACGAGGCGGGCGATACCCTGTGCTGCCAGGCCCAGCATGCGATCGAGGGTCTCTCGCGAAAAGGGCGTGCCTTCGGCCGTTCCTTGCACCTCGACCAGGTGATCATCATCCGTCATCACGACGTTGAGGTCTACCTCGGCATCGTGATCCTCGCTATAGCACAAGTCGAGCCATACCTCGTCGCCCACCACACCGACGCTGACTGCTGCCACCGGTGGCTTCAGCGCCTCCGGCGGTACCAGGCCGCGCCCGGCCAGACGGCGCAGCGCCAGGGCCACGGCGACATAGCCGCCGGTAACAGCAGCGGTACGGGTGCCACCGTCGGCCTGAAGCACGTCACAGTCCACGACCAGTGTGCGTTCACCCAACAGATCGAGATCCACGGCAGCACGCAGCGAGCGCCCAATGAGGCGGCGAATCTCCTGAGTCCGGCCGCGCACCCCTTGGGTCTCCCGTGGTGTGCGCGTGTGGGTGGAGCGGGGGAGAAGGGCGTATTCGGCGGTCAGCCATCCCCCCTTGCGCCCGACCATCCAGGTCGGCACTTGCTCCTCAACGCTAACGTTGCAAAGAACACGAGTGCGGCCCAACTCGATCAGCACCGAGCCCTCGGGGTACTCGACGTAATCCAGGATGAAATTGACGGAACGGATCTCGTCAGGCCGACGGCCATCGGACCGTGTCAAATGGTCTGCCATAACAAAAGACATTATACCACGCTGAGAAATGGGGGCAAGGGGCGAGTCGTATGTATGACAGTCGCATTGCCACATTGACACGTATGACAGTAAATGCTACAATCCCCTCAACAGAGGCGGCCATCAGCAATCATTGGCCGACTCCCATCGGCTGTGACACGACCAAGATAACTTCAGAGGAAGTGCGACAATGAACTTTGACCTTATCATCACCAACGGCACAGTAATTGACGGCACCGGCCGGCCTCGATTCCGGGCCGACCTGGGCATCCGCGACGGCAGGATCGCCGCTATCGCCACGGGGGAACACCTGACCGGCGGGCAGACTCTCGACGGCACCGGCCTGATCGTCGCCCCCGGCTTCATTGATGTCCACTCCCACTCCGACTGGATTCTCCCCCTCCCTGACCACGACCAGGTACTGACCCCTCTTCTCCTGCAGGGCATCACCACACTGGTCACCGGCAACTGCGGCTTCTCCCCCGCCCCTGTCACGGAGGACTCCATGCCCCTGCTGGATGGCTTTTCCGAGATGATGCGGGAGCGGGCCTTCCCCTATCACTGGCGCTCCCTGGCCGAGTTCCTGGACACCCTCGAACGCGATGGCCTGCTGCTCAACGCTGCCTTTCTGGTGGGCCATGGCACGCTGCGCTACGCAGTGATGGGGGAACGCGCCGATGGCCCCACTCCCCCCACCCCGGAGGAGGTGGACGCCCTCCGCCGCCTCGTTCGCCAGTCCCTGCAGGAGGGAGCCTTTGGCCTGTCGGCAGGGCTGGCCTACGCTCCGGGTGTCTTCGCCCACAACGAGGAACTGCTCGCCCTGCTCCGAACCGTCGCCGAAGAAGGTTCCATCTTCACCGTCCACGGGCGGGCCTACACCTGGGTCTCCCCCTTCTACACGCCGATGATCCTGGGTACTCCCCACAACGTCCGCTCCACCCGGGAACTGCTGGCCCTGGCCCGTGAGGCCCACGTGCGGCTCCAACTGTCGCACCTGATCTTCGTCGGTCGCCGCACCTGGCGCACCCATCGCACCGTCCTGCGGGACGTCGAGCAGGCTGCCGCCGGCGGGGTGGACGTGGCCTTCGACGCCTTCCCCTACACCGTGGGCAACTCCACCGTCAACGTCGTCTTCCCCGACTGGTTTCTCGACGGCTTCGCGGAGAAGATCAACGACCCTCGCGTGCTGCGGCGGCTCAAGCGAGAGATCGACCTTCTGCGGTGGACGTTGGGGCTCAACTTCCGGGACATCATCCTGCTGTGGGGCCGCGCGGGGGAACTGGCCGAACTGGAAGGGCTGGACTTCGCCGCCATCGCCCGCCGCCTGGGTATGCCGGAGTTCGAGGCCTACATGCACGTCGCCCGGATGAGCGAGGGCAAGGCGCGCGTCGGGTTGGGCACCTACTCCGGCGATGGCGAGCGGGAGGAGCCGTTGCGGGCAGCGCTCGCCCATCCCCTGTGTGCGTTTATGACCGACACCATCCTCACCCGGCGGGGCCGCCACAACCCGGCCTCTTTCGGCACCTTCCCCCGGGTGCTGGGCCGCTACAGCCGCGACCTGGGTCTCTTTCCGCTGGAGGAAGCGGTGCGCCGGATGACCTCGTTCCCGGCGGAGCGGATCGGCCTGGCGGACGTGGGCCGCATCGCCGAGGGAGGATGGGCTGACCTGGTGCTCTTCGACCCGGCGACGGTGGCCGACAACACCACCCCCGGCCGGCCCGATGCTCCGCCGACAGGCATCCGAGCGGTGCTGATCTCGGGGCAGGTCGTGGCCCAAGACGGGCAGACCGTAGGGCGGGAGCGTCGGGGCCGGGTTTTGCGGAGGTAACGCTATCAAGATCTTTCTTATCATTGGCCTAATCCTGGCGGTGCTGATTGCCCTTGCCTCATGCTCACCTGTTTCCATCATCCTCAGCCAACCTACGCCTACGGTTAGCCTACCAGCCACACCCGCATTAACCACACAACCCACTCAACCGACAGAAGTCACCCAGCCCACAAAGACCCCGCCAACCGGTATCCCCACGCACACACCCAGCCCCACCCCGACCGCACAGCCGCTCCCGTCTCCACCCCCGCCGCCCGTGGGCAACGGGAGCAAACTGGGCGTCCACGGCATTTGGTCGAACCGCATCCTTGAGTTTACTCAGATCCTGGCGCACGCTGGTGCGCCGTTTAGGATTGTCAAGGCCGTGGATGATTTGGGTTGGTTGAAAGACGTGAAGCGCATTAGTCCGGAGACGATTACCGTTGGCCGCCTGACTCACGACCACGAGGGCGCTATCTTGGTCAATGACCCGGGCACGGACCTGGATTGGTATGCGGCTGTCCTGATGGAGCCGATTTTGACCGAGGTTCAAAACGACCCTTCGCTCAGGCAGGCGGTAGACTATTGGGAGCCAACGAATGAGCCGTTGGGCGGCGGTGTGCCCACAGATGCCTATGCGCGTCTAGCCCGGCTGACGATCAAGTGTCTGGATATCGCTGAGGCCAACGACCTGAAACTGGCCATCTTTGGTTTCAGTGCCGGTACGCCTGAGTGGGTTGACCTGTTGGCTATCGTCGAGACGGGCGTGTTTGCGCGGGCCAAGGCTGGCGCTCACATCCTTACCGTACACGAAGGGGTCTTTGGCGACGACCCGATAGACAAGTGGTGGAACGTTCACTTTGCGGACGAGGATGGCAATCCTACCACTGAAGACACTGGGGTGACCGCGCCCGGCGGGTGGATCCCTGGCGGGCCAATCCTTGATGGTGCTGGTGCGCTGTGCCTCCGCTATCGTTTCCTATATTACTTGCTCAAGGAGCGAGACGAGGTCATTCCCCTGTTCGTGAGTGAGTTTTACGCCGGCGGCGGCTATGACCCAGTGAACAAGACCGCTGTGATTGCCCGCATGCGGTGGTACGATGGTCAGATAGACGCTGATGACTATGTGCTGGGCTTTGGGCCGTTCACGTTGGGGCCATCGCCTGGCTGGGAACAGCAGGACTATGAGCCTTTTTACGAGGGCGAGGATGGATTGGTGGCGTACATGATTGCGCGGGCTGCCGAATCGTTCCCGCCCCGATCTGCCGCTGCGCGATGATGCGCGATTTAATGCAGCCCATGTTTGGTCATCCGCGACTCGAAGCGGGAGAACCTTGACGGATTGAGGGGGGACGGGTAGAATGGGCGCACAGGAGGAAAACATGCCCATCGTGTCCGTCGTACCCTGTAAGACATACAAGCCCGACACAGTCCGCCAGGCAGTGACCGCCGTGCTCGCCCCACTTGGCGGCATCAGCCGGTTTGTCCGCCCGGGGATGCAGGTGCTGCTCAAGCCCAACCTGCTGGCTGCCGCTGACCTGGAACGGGCGATAACGACCCATCCGGCGGTGGTCCAGGCGGTGGTCGAACTGGTGCAGGAGGCTGGGGGAACCGCCCTCATCGGCGACTCGCCCGGTGGCCCCGCCAAGAACGGCCCCCTGGTCTACCACAGGAGTGGGATGGCAGAGATAGCGGAATGTACCGGCGCCCGCCTGGTCCCCTTCGACGGCATGGTGTGGAAGCGGCTGGACGGCAACGACTACCTCATCGCTCGCCCCGTCCTCGAAGCCGACCTGGTGATCAACTTGCCCAAGTTGAAGACCCACATCCTCACGCTCTACACCGGCGCGGTGAAGAACCTCTTCGGCACCATCCCCGGCACGCGCAAGCGGGAGGTCCACTGCCGGGCCCCGGGCGTGCGAGAGTTCAGCCAGGCGTTGGTGGACGTGCTGGAACTGGTCCGGCCGGGGCTCACGCTGATGGACGGCGTGCTCGGCCAGGAGGGAAACGGGCCAGGGATGGGAGGCACCCCCAACCAGTACGGATGTCTGGCCGGTTCGACCGACCCGGTGGCGCTGGACGCGGTGATCGCGCAGGCGATGGGCTACCGGCCTGGCGAGGTGCTCCACCTGGCCCAGGCATCCGTCCGGGAGATGGGGGTGTCTGACCTCGACGCGGTACAGGTCATGGGAGACCGGCAAGCACTCGATTTCGGAGCGGTGTGCCTGCCGAAGGCCCACTGGTATTTCCACATCCCTTTGTGGATGAGCGCGCCGCTGCACAGGGCGATACGGCTCCGCCCCCGCTTGGTCCCGTCCGCATGCATCGGCTGCGGTCGCTGCATCGAGGTCTGCCCCCGGGAGGCCATCACAACCCCGATGGGCAAAGGTCTCCCGACGATGGGCGAAGGTCTCCCGACGATGGGCGAAGGTCTCCCGAC
>CAYLPU010000010.1:0-72292 GCA_964385635.1 uncultured Anaerolineales bacterium | reverse complement strand
ATCTTGACAAAACTCGGCCCGTTGGAGCTTTCGGGAAGGTAAATCTGAGTACCCCTGAGTAGTAACACCTCCCGCCGATTTGCGTTCACCTGGCTTTTGTAGTAAAATCACCCGCGTTCGCAATGGAGGTTACATGAGCGATGAGCATATTGTATCACCGCCGCACCTGAGGTGTGGTCTGGGGCTCCGGTTGGCGTCTGCGGGCCATTTTGCACATGCCAAGGGGAGGGGTATGACCGCACCCTGAGATCAGACCTGCTGCCCCTCCCGGGGCAACCGCCGCCGCTGATGTCTGCTGGCGGCGGTTTTGTGTTGCCTGTGCCAGGGGGCAGGGGAGGAGGAATTAACGGTTTTGCATCTACAAAGACTTCAAAGGCTTCCTCAGCGTGTAATTCGCTTTGCACAACGCCAGACACACAACTTCAGGCTCATGCTGTGGCGCCGGGCGTTACACGGGATGGCCTCTAGCCTCTCTTCACAGTACAATTCCATCTACGCCACGCTGCTGGGAGCCGATGCAACGCAACTGGGGGCGCTGGAAAGCGTGGGCAACGCCGTTGGTGCTCTGGCGTCGGTGCCTACAGGCTGGTTCATTGACTATCATAGCCTGAAGACAGTCTTTCTCTTGGGCACAGCGATGTTGGCAGTCTCCAGATTGCTCTACTGCGTCGCCCCTCATTGGACCTGGCTCTATGCAGGCATCATCCTATTCTACCTGGGCATGCGCATCACCTGCACATCTTGCACTGTCATTGGTGCGGTGGAACTGCCTAACGAGGAACGCGCCACCGGGCGCGGGTTCTGTCAGACGCTGTCGTCCATTGTGGCTCTGGTCACGCCGCTGTTGGCAGCCTGGATCATCTCTTTGTTTGGCGGTATCAACGTGCGCGGTATCCGTCCGCTCTACGTGATCCAGATATTTATCTTTGTTGGGATCTTCGTTCTTCTGCTGGCACAGCTACGTGGCCCCCACACTAACAGTGCGTCGGGCAGTGACCGCGATATTCTCTCAAGTTTCGCACAGGTCTTCAAGCACGGCCCTGACGTAGTACGACTTGTGCTCGTGATGGGTCTCATGGAGTTGCCCTGGACCATAACGCAACCGTTTATGCCCGTGTATGCCCATCAGTTCAAAGGAGCCGACCAGTTCGTGCTTGGCGGTATTTCCATGGCCATCACCATCGTGCCCTTGCTAACCTCGATCCCGCTGGGCCGCCTGGCCGATCGTTATGGGCGCAAGAAGTTGCTCTTTGCCATAGCCCCTCTGGCTTATGCGGCCAATCTGTGCCTGGTCTTTGCGCCGACGGCAGGAGGGCGTGCATACCCGTTTCTGTTGCTCTACGGCGTGCTTTTTGGCTTCAACAGCATCAGTATGGCCCTGGCCTCCGCGATGACGGCTGACATCATGCCCAAGGAGCAGATGGGGCGGTGGATCGGCATCGTAAGCCTCTTCCGTGGCTTGATTGGCATCCCCGCCCCTCTGATAGGTGGGCTGATCTGGGAGCACATCGGCCCGCAATATGTATTCTTTGCAGCCATCGCCATTGATGTGTTCTTGCGCCTGCCGCTTCTGGGCTCGGTTCGGGAGACGTTGCATCTTTCCCCTGCTGGCACTGGCATGGAGGACCGCGATGCCACCTGTGGACACGAGGTTCCGTAAATGTGCTCTCTGTCGATTTGTGCTCATCCGGCCTTCGTAGTAAAATCACCTGCGTTCGCAATGAAGATCACAGGAAGAGCGATGAGCATATTGTATCACCGCCGCACCTGAGGTGTGGCCTGGGGCGCCGGTTGGCGTCCGCGGGCCATTTTGCACACGCCAGGGAGCGGTGGTGTGATCGCGCCCTGAGCCTGGACGTAGTGTCCCTCCTGGGGCAACTGCCGCCGCTGGCGTGTGCTGGCGGCGCTTTTTGTTGCCCACCCGTGGTCGATGGCATCCACAACATCTGACGATAAGGAGGTGATGAGCGTGACCCGTGAGCAGATTCGCCTGACAACGCTCACCAGCGCGGCTGGCTGAGCGGCCAAGATGGGCCCCGAGGCCCTGGCGCAGGTACTGCGCCCGTTGCAAAACCTGTTTCGCGCCGAACAGTACCCCAACCTGCTCGTTGGGCTGGAGGTCAGCGACGATGCCGCCGTCTACAAGATCAACGACGAGGTGGCTGTCATCCAGACGCTCGATTTTTTTCCGCCCGTGGTGGACGATCCCTACGACTACGGGGCCATCGCCGCTGCCAACGCCATGAGCGACATCTACGCTATGGGCGGCGAGGTTGTGCTGGCGCTCAACATCTGTGGTTTTCCCCCCGACCTGCCGCCGGAAATCATCAGTGAGATTCTGCGTGGCGGGGCGGAAAAGGTGGCCGAGGCAGGCGGAGTACTCGCCGGTGGCCACACGCTAGACGATAAGGAGCCCAAGTATGGCCTGTCGGTGATGGGGCTGATCCACCCCGAGTGCGTGCTGACCAAGGCGGGCGCCCGGCCCGGCGATGTGCTCGTACTGACCAAGCCACTGGGAGTGGGTATCATCACCACGGCGCTCAAGAGAGAGGTGGCCGACCCAGCCCACGTGGCGGCAGCGGTGGAGAGCATGAAACGGCTCAATCGGGGTGCAGCCCGGCTGATCCAGCGGATTGGCGTGCACGGTTGCACCGACATCACCGGCTTCGCGCTGTTGGGCCACGGCTACGAGATGGCGGAAAAGAGCGGCGTGCGGCTCCGCTTCTACGTGGAGAGACTCCCCTTCCTGGAGGGAGCGTTGCAGTATGCTGAGGACTGGCTTTTCCCCGGCGGTACGTGCAACAACCAACGCGCCTACGAGCACGCAGTGCGCTTTGCACCGGGAATCTCTGAGGAGATGCAGCAACTCCTATACACCCCGGAGACGTCAGGGGGGCTACTCGTCGCTGTCCCGCCGGAGATGTTGGAGGCGCTCACCGGCCTCTTCGCCGACGAGGGGCAGCCCTGCTGGGTCGTCGGCGAGGTTGAGGAGGGAGAGGGGATCGCGATTACCCTATGATTCGGGTGCGTTTCATTTCGGTTGACAGAGGAGGGAGCATCCCCACAAACGACCGGGGCACCATCTGGGGATGCCTGCTCCTCAACTGATTTGAAGCACACCCATACGAGATGGAGGTTGCGTGAAGAATGGCGGGCGATCAAAACGCGGCGAGGGCACGGCGGACAGCCTCCGCCAGGGTGTCCACGTCAAAGGGCTTCTCAACAACTTCCACAATCCCCTCTTCCCGCAAGTCCTCCGACACTGCGTAGCCGGTGACGGCCAGTCCCTTCACACGGGGGTCCATCTTCCTCAGTTCCCGCATCAACTCCCGTCCCCCCATCCCCGGCATCACCAGGTCCGTGAGCACCAGGTCCACCCCCTGCTGTGGCCGGTCTCCCGACCGTGCCACCCGGTAGACCTCCAGCGCCTCCTGGCCGTTGGCTGCGTTCAGAACCCGGTAGTCCAGCGTCTCCAGCGTATCGCTCAGCGCTTCCCGCACGGACGGGTCGTCCTCTACCACCAGGATGGTCTCCCCATGGCCGAAGGCCAGGGGTTCCATTTCCTGCGCCAGGGGCTCCGGTGCGGACACGGGCAGAGCGGGCAGGTAGAAAGTGAAGGTCGTCCCGTGCCCCACCTGGCTCTTCACGCCAATCTCACCTTCGTGCTGCTTCACAATCCCATATACCTGCGCCAACCCTAGCCCGCTGCCCTGGCCGACCGGCTTGGTGGTGAAGAACGGCTCAAACACGTGCGGCAGAACCTCGGGCGGGATGCCCGTCCCGGTGTCCGACACCGTCACCCGCACCCATTCCCCCGGCTCTGCGCCCTGAGCCTGTCGCAGGGCCATCTCCGGCAAGGGCAGCGACTCGTCCAGCCCAACCCGTATGCGCTCCAATCCGATGCGCAAGTTTCCTCCCTCCGGCATGGCGTCCCGCGCGTTCAGCGCCAGGTTCATCACCGCCTGCTGCACCCGCGTTGGATCGGCGTTCACCACGTACTCGTCCCGCCCGTACGCCAGTTCCAACTCGATGTTCTCCGGCAGCGTCCGTTCCAGCAGTTTCAGCGACTCTTTCAGGAACGGCAGCAGGTCCAGCGGCCGCCGATCGAGCATCGCCCGCCGGCTGAAGTCGAGGATCTGCTGGGTCAGGTGGGCCGCGTGCCGGGCCTGCTGGTCGATCGTCACCAGCCGCTCGCGGTCCTGGGAGGACCGCTCCTCCGTCCGCATCATCATCTGGGCATACAGAACGATCGTCGCCATGATGTTGTTGAAGTCGTGGGCGATGCCGGCGGCCAGTTGCCCCACCGCCGCCAGTCGCTCTTGCTGCTGGATGCACCGCTGCACCTCACGCTCCTGGGTCACGTCCCGGATGACCAGCACCCAACCTTCGACAGTCTCAGGGCAGGCTCCTTCGGCTGTGCTCAGGGCAGGCCCTTCGGCTGCGCTCAGGGCAGGTCCGGGGCAGGCTCCTCCGGTCGGGGGGCCGGCTTCGACGGGCCGGGCGATGACCTCGAAGTGTCGATCGTCTGTCGCCACTTCGTGCCATATCCCCCTGGGGGGACGGGCCAGCAATTCGGCCAGCGGGCGGTCGCCCAGATGGGTGAGGGTGTCCCCTACTTTGGCCCCGGCCAGAACGGCCAGGTCACCCT
Source organism: uncultured Anaerolineales bacterium (assembly GCA_964385635.1). Lineage (GTDB taxonomy): Bacteria > Chloroflexota > Anaerolineae > B4-G1 > B4-G1 > CAYLPU01. The sequence goes on along the minus strand of CAYLPU010000010.1, from coordinate 67,644 downwards.
CTGCCACCGGGTTGGCCAACACGACCCGGCCTTCGGCGTCCAGCAGCAGCACCCCTTCCGGCACCGTGTCCATAATCTGCTGCATCTGCTGGGCCTGCTCCTGTACCTGCGCCAGCAACCGATCTCGCTCCTCCTCCGCCCGCCTGCGCTCGGTGATGTCGCGTCCAACCGATTGGAACTCAATCAAGCGGCCCTGTTCGTCGAACACTGGCCGGTTGATCCAATACTGACAGCGGACCTTTCCACCGGCCGCCACAGCCCGGTACTCTATAGTTGCCACCGGCGTTGCCTGGCTAAACGAGGCCAGGTACTGGGCGGCCTTCTCCCGGTCCTCTGGCAGGATGAGGGGCATGAGGCTATGCCCAACCAGTTCCTCGCGCTGCTTGCCATGATAGCGGCAATAGGCCTGGTTCACGAAGGTGAGCGTGCTGTCGGGGAGGAAACGACAGATCAGGTCCGTCTGATACTCGACGACGGCGCGATACCGTTCCTCGCTCCTCCGCAGCGATTCCTCCGCCCGCACCCGCTCGGTGATGTCGCGGACAAACACAAAGTCGGCAGGCTTTTCCTGATATGTGATCATACCCGCATTGAACTCAACATCTATCCTACCCCTGTCCCTGTGCCTGAGTGCTGTCTCATATACCGGCGTGACATCCTCGCCCGCCATGCGCCGCTCGTAGCGGTCAATTACCTTGGGAAGCTCGTCAGGATGGATATATTTGGTAAACGGAGTGTCAATCATCTCCTCTGTGGTGTAACCGGTTATTTCCGCCAAACGCGGGTTGACATACTTGAGCAGTGTGTCCTGAACGATGGTAATACCGTCATTCGCCCGCTCAACCAAGTCACGATATTTCTCTTCACTCTCCCGCAGCGCCTCCTCCGCCCGCTTGCGCTCGGTGATGTCCTCCAGGCTGCCCTCGTGATAGAACACATCTCTTCTGTCACTACGGACGGCCTGCACCGTATTCCGTACCCAGATGACCGTGCCATCATACCGGCGAAACTGCATTTCGAAATCACGCGCGATCCCTTCCCGCCCCAGCAGTGCTTGCTGGCGCTCGAAGTCCTCGGGGTTCACGTACAGATCGAGTGCGTTGACCGCCATCAGCGCCCGCCAGTCTGGATAGCCCAGCATCTGTACCAGGGCAGGGTTGGCGTGGAGGATGAGCCCTTGCGGTGTCATGCGGTAGAGTCCCACGGGTAGGCCCTCGAACAGACTGCGGTACCGTTGCTCGCTCCTCCGCACCGCCTCCTCCGCCCGTTTACGCTCGGTGATGTCTGTGACAATAAGCCCAAGGCCCTCATCTACTTTGAAAGCCCTCACGGTCAAGCGCCTATCCCCAAACTTGGGATGGGGAACAACGTCTTCAACGTAGAACGGCTTTCCGGTCTTTATAACTTCCAGATAACTGTCATATCTACCCGTCTCCTCAAGACCGGGCACGACGTCCAAGATGTTCTTTCCTATTAGATCCTCTTTCTTGGTCCCAGTTGGAAAAAACTCCAATGCAGCATCATTGACGTCAACAAAGTTCAGTTCTGAATCGAAAAGCGTGAAACAATCGGGCGCCGAGTCCATGAAAGCACTTAGTCTCTCCTCGCTCTCCCGCAGCGCCTCCATCGCCCGCTTGCGTTCCTCCAGCCGCTCGCGGAAGGCCAGGCTATACGCCATGAGCAATTCCATCAACGGCGCTGAGATGAGCCTGGCGGCGTCCAGCAGGGTCATGTCCGGGCGCTCCTGTGCCAGGCGGTCGAGCGCCTGCTCGTGTATCTCGCCGATGTCCTCGGGCGAGACGCCGGCCAGCACCAACTCGCGGCCCAGATCGGCAGCCTCGAGCAAGTATGACTCCTCCGGCCTGGTGACGTAGGCCGTGAGTAACTCAAAGTATCTGTCCTTGATAGAGATAGATTGCTCCGCCATCACGACACCTCGCTTCTGAATACCAGCACCGCCGCGTCGTCCGTCTCACGGCTCCAGTCGTGGAGGATATTCTCCGCCAACTGCTGCACGTCCGCGCGCAGCGCGTCGTCGTAGGCCAATATGTCGCATCGCTCTTTGATGCCGTCGCTGGTCAGGATCACCAGGTCGCCCGGTTTCAGCCCCACAGTCTCGGGCGCCAGTTTCCGGTAGCCGCCGCCCACGATGCCATAGTTGCTGCTCAGCCCAACCACGGGACACGCCTCCCGGACGATCATGGCGCGCGTGTTGCCGATCCCGGCGTAGGTCAACGTCCCCGCCTCTTCGTCCTCGCCCCCACTCTCGCCCTCACCAATGTTAATGACGGCGATGCCCATCGCCGCGCCCCGCGTGCGGCGCAGCGCCTGGTCGCAACCGGCAAAGATGTCCACCAGCGGCTGCGCCAGGTGCCCGGCGACGTACTCCACAGCCGCCCTTGCTGTCCTCTCCGCGTGCTCCCCGTGGCCCAGCCCGTCCACGATGCAGAGCGTGACCTCGCGGCCGATGTGCCACCAGGCGCACTCGTCCCCGCAATGCGGGTCGCCAGGAAAAGCGTGTTTCGCGATCGCTACCCGCACGGCTGCCACTTTCTGGCCACGACGCGCGTCCCGGCGCCGGCCGCAGACGTGATCTCGAAGTCATCCATCAGCCGCTCCACGCCGGGCAGGCCACCGCCCAACCCGCCGCTGGTGGAGAAGCCATCCTGCATGGCCAGTCCCACGTCCGGGATGCCGGGGCCGTCGTCCTCGGCGACGACCTCGATGCCGACCTCCCCCTCCCGCCTGAGGACAGTGAGCGTGACCCTACCGCCCCGGGGGGTGTGGAAAAAGAGATTGTTGGCCAGTTCCGAGACGCTGGTCGCCACGTAGTAGACCAGCACCCGCTTGAGACCAATCTCCTCGGCCAGCGCCACCGCCGCCCGCCGCGCCTGTGCGACGTGATGCTCCTCGGTTACCTGGACGATCACGGTCTACTCCCTACTCCCTACTCCCTACTCCCTATCACACCCTCGGCCTGCTCATCGCAATCGTGACCCGCGTATGCCCCGGCTGGGACTCGATGTCGAACTCGTGCACCAGCCTCTTGGCGCCCGGCAGCCCGGCCCCCAACCCCCCGCCCGTGCTGAAGCCGTACTCCATCGCTCTCTCAATGTCGGAAATTCCGGGGCCGTGGTCTTCGACCACGACTTTGATACTGATCCGGTGCCCATTCGACTCGTCAGTGACGAGGCAGACCCCCTCCCTCGCATACTGGATGACGTTGCGCGCCAGTTCCGAGATGGCAGTGGCCAACCGGGTCTGATCGGCCGGGCCGAAGCCGAGTTGGCGCGCCACCTCCCGGCCCGCCCCCCGCGCGATCACGACGTCACGTGAGTTCTCAAGGACGACCCTTATCTTAGTCAGGTCTGCCATGGCCGCTTGTCCTTTCCTGGATCAGGCGTTGCAGCCTTTCCAGTCCCTGGTCAAGGTTGAGCGCGGTCTCCACGCCGACCAATTCCCGGCCCATCTCGATCAGCGCCAGTGCCACCATGGGCTGCATGCCGCTGAGGACGACCTCGGCCCCCAATATGCGCACTATCCGAGCCGTGTCGTTGAGCACCCGCGCCATGAAGGAATCCACCACGTCCAGCGCCGTGATATCAATGACGATTCCCCCGGCCTCCGTCTCGCTCACCATGCGCAATACATCCGCCTGGAAGTCGAGTGCTTCCTGGTCGGTCAGGTCCACCTGGATCGATGTCAGCAGGACATCTTTGAGCCTGAGTATGGGGATTATCATCGCCGGCCCTCCTCTAGCCGAGGCACGACCTGCAGGCCGATCAGGTCGAAGGCTTCGACGATGCCCGTCCACAGCGTGCCTCGGGTGCGCATGGCGGAGAGATCAACGCCGAGCCTGGTCAGCGTCTGGGCCGCGTCGGGGCTGAAGCCGGTGATGATCACGTCGGCCCCCAGCATCCTGGCCGCGCTGACTGTCTTCAGCACGTGCTGGGCCACACTAGTGTCAATGACCGACACGCCGGTGACATCAATGATCGCCACCCGCGACTCGGTTTCGACGATTGATTGGAGCAACCGCTCCATCATCTGCTGCGCGCGGGGCGTGTCAATGACTCCGACTAACGGCAAGAGCACGATCTCGTCCCACAGTTTGATCACCGGCGTCGAGAGTTCCATTATCGCCTGGCTCTGTTGGCGGAGCGTTTCGTTGGCCTTTGTCAGCTCGGCAGTTCTCTCCTCAACCCGTCTTTCCAACTCGTCGTGGACTTTTCGCAGCGCCTCCTCCGCCTGCTTGCGCTCAATGATTCTTCCCAATCGCTCGGCAATGGTGTTGAGCAGCATTCTCTCTTCATTCAGGAAAGGCCCCTCATCACTTTCTGGCTTTTCCTCCAGGTAATAGACCTCCAGGGTGCCGATCCGCTCGCCACGCACAACGATGTCACTGACCTGCTTCCAGGTGGTCTCTCTGAAGTTCTCCGTCCCGAACTCTTGTCCCTCTACGATGGCACGTGCGCAAGCGACCTCTGGGTACTGCCAGGCAGGGAGCACGAGAGCAACTATCCCCTGAAGTATCTCCTCCAATGATATACCCGGCTGCTCTACGAGATCGGTAATGCTGTGGATACAATCCAACTCCTTGATCCTCTCTTCAAGTTTCCATTCCAGGAGTGCTAGCTTCGCCTCAAGATCGTCCGAGGGGGTCATAGTGCCTTTCTCCTCTGTCTCCATTTTGTTGATGTAAGATGGACGTAACTACTCACCCGTTTGCCCCGCCGATGGTTGAAACCATCGGCTGATACGCAAAGTGCGTTAAAACGCACTAAAACGCGACTTTCTAACCCGTTTTAACGGGTTTCGCCGTATCAGCGGGGCGTTTCAACGCTCCGCGTGGGGGTGGCTGAGTAGTTACAGATGGACTAACTGAGAGACTGGTACATTGGTGGTATCTTCTCAATATCTTGGGGGAACGCGACCATCTTGGTCGCTAGATGCCAGCAAGATGCTGGCGTTCCTCCACCTCACCCCCATTTATTGAAAAGATACCATTGGTGTACCGGTAGATTGGTAAGTTGGGCCGCCGGCTCGTTCGCTCTCTGATCTACCAACTTCAGTACATCACAAAGTGCTCCTGCTGGATTGCCAAATCCAGCGGAGGGTGGCAAATCTGACAATCCGCCACGAGCGGTTTGTGAACCACTCAATTTGGTTGAGTCGGCGCTGAACAATGCTCCCGCTGAGCAGGGGCTGAGAACGCGCGCACTGAGGCGTAGAGCCGCTTGAAGTCTCAGCGCCGAAACCGTGGTTCAATCTGAAGTCTGATGTCATTATACCCTAATAGCTTGGGGACAGCAAACGCAACTTTGTTACGCTCCCGCCGGACGACAATCCGGCGGGTTCCCTTGTTCTCCAACAAGAAAAAGCAGCCCGGAGACCTACCTGCGATCTCCGGGCCGTGTTCGGTCGCTGCGGCTACCCTTGATTCTTGAGCCGTCCCTGCCCTGACCACATCGGGCGTCCGGTCTCATCCCGCAGGACGAGCGTTTGCCCGGTGGTGAGGTTCTCGACGGTTCCCGCCTTGAACTCACCATCCTCGTGGAAACCGGTCACCGACACTTTGTCCCCTACCTCCAGAGCAAAGCCTTCCCGATATGAGGCCTGCCCCAGGCCGACCAACACCTCGCCCTCGGCGGTCTCGACGGTGATATCGCCGTCCACGACGGTCACCTCTCCCGTCAGGGTTTCCCAGTCCACGCTTCTCACCGTTTCATTGCGACCCTGGCCTGTGCCGGAATTTCGTCCACGTCCATCAGAAGCGCCCTCGCTACCAAAGGCTCCACGGCCTTGCACCGCCTCGCTGCGCCCGTAGGTGCCCTGGTCAGGCATCCCCACCTCGCTGCCTCCGTTCCCATGGCCGCGGCCCTGACCGTAGGCGGCGACGCCGTTTTCTGTCTCCGCATCGCCCTGCCAGGTTCCACTGCGACCCGGCCCTTGAACTTGTCCTTGACCACCGAGTGGGCCTCGTTCGGCCTGGGCCTCTGTGGGACTCAGCAGGATATACCCTGTCCCTGCCAACAATGCTACAGCCAGCAGCCCGACCACACCGTAACTCAATACTTTCGTCATTTTTTACCTCCCGTTTGTTGATTTTGACCAAGTCTCTACCATTCCAACGATTTACGCTATCACTTCGCATACCTGCTCTTCAGTCCGGCGTGGCAGGGAAGGCATCATCTTTTTGGTCACGCAGACGATCCACTTCCAGTGGAGTGCCAGGTGCACGAGCACACCGACGATCATCACCAGGCTGGCCCAGGTATGCAAATCGTCCCAGGTGCCGCGGCTCAAGCCCAACAATGCAGTCTCGAAACCCGGATTGCGGCCGCCCTGGTAGCCACCGGAGCCCATCAGCAGGAACGCGATGCCGGTCGCACCGGAGAGCGCAAAGGCCAGCCCAATCACCGCGTCCAACAGATAGTTCAACTTTGCCTTGTTCATCTCAATACCTCCTATGTCTGATTTGCGCCCAGTATACCTGAGGTGTATGAAGATTGAGTGAAGGAACGATGCGGAAATCGTGTAGGATGGCCCAAAATCAAAAGCCCCCGGCTTAGAGTCTTCTCCAGGCCGGGGGGCTAACACCAATGTTTTCCAAACAATCAACTGCCTCGTCCACCGCCGTCGTGTTCACTACCATCCTGTTCACCCCCGCCCTGTTCACGACCAGGATCCTGGTGCCGTGGCGTCGCGGCGGGAGGTACAGGAGTTGCCTGCGGGCCGTGGGGCGTGGCCTGTGGTACGGGAGTTGCCTGCGGCCCGTGGTGGGGTGTGACCTGTGGCATGGGAGTTGTCTGCGCGTCGCGGGGCGTGGCCTGTGGTACGAGAGTTGCCCGCAGCCCGTGGGGCGTAATATGCGGCGCACCAACTGGTGTGTGCGTGCGCTCCTGGTCCTGCTGTTGATATCGTTCCTGATCCTGTTCCTGATCGCCCCCTGGGGTGACGGTCACCTGCTCCGGCACACTCGTCGGCTCCGGTGTCCCTTCGGCAGGCTCAGGGCGGGCTCCTCGTTGGTGCCGGTAACGTCGGCGAAACGCCTGGGGATCGTTCAACCCATCCTCCGCCGCCTCCGCTCCCTGCCGGCAGACAGTCGCAGCATGCTCCAGCCCAGCCTGGGCTTGTTGTGGAGCCGTCGCTCGCACCTGTTCCAGTACCTGCGCCTGGGTGCGCGTGCGTTCGGCTACTCTCGTCAGCAGGCCGGTCATCTCCTCATCAGAGGCCCAGGCTGCCTGGGTCAACGCGCGCTCGATGTGCCGTTCCATCCGAGCGATGGTCTCGTCCGGCACTTGTCGCCCGGCCACTACCAGCGTTTGCACCTCTTCCGCCCGTCTCTCAACGAACTGCAGCGCCAGATCTACCTGATCCGCCGGCGCGGAGGCGAGCGCCAGGCGAACGTCCTCCGTGGCCAGTTTGACCGGGTACAGCAGGTCGCCCGGCAGACTATCGCCAGCAGCCCAGACGACTCCGCCTCCGAGGGCAGCCGTGCCCACGACGACGACCAGCAGAACGGCGATGAGCCTCGTCGCCAAGACGAGTTTTATCTTCCGACCTGCTGTGCGTGTGGTTGCAGTTCTGGTTGCTGAGGTTGCTCCAACACCCCTCGCGCGCTGTTGTGCGGCCATGGCCAACAACCGTTCGCGGCCGGCCGCCAGTCCCCCCGGCGCTTCCGGTACGGCTTCGTAGTAGCGGTAGGTTGCCTGGGCCATTTCGAGCAACGGGCGTAACCGGCCAGCGTACTGGGGATAACATCGCAGGCTGGCCTCGACGTCGCCCGTGCGGGTCAGCTCCTGTAAGCAACGTTCTAGCGATCGCTTAAAAGAGATTCTTGCCATCAGTCTACTCTTTCTTCAGTACACGGCGCAGTGCGGCCAGAGCTCGATGTTGGAGAGCCTCGATTGCACCCGTGCTTTTGTCCATCACCTCGGCCGCCTTCCGGGCGGTCATCCCTTCGCCAAAACGCAGAGCCAACACCTGTTGCTGGTCCGGTGTGAGGCGGCTAATGGCAGCGCGAAGACGCTGGTGGGAGAGCCGCTCTGCCACAGCAGAGGCCGGGTCATCCTCGGCTGCCACCAGCCGCTCATCCAACTCCAACTCGGCTGCTGGCGGCTGGTGGCGGTAGTGATCCACCACCAGGTTATGCGCAACACGGTAGAGCCAGGCCTGGAACGAGGTATGCCAGAAACGCTCCGCTCGGATCGCCTGCATCACCCGCACGAACACATCCCCCGTGAGATCTTCCGCCAGGTGAGCATCGCTCAACCGCCGATAGATGTAGGCATAGATGCGGGGGGCATAATGATCATAGAGTTCCCCCAGTGCCGCTTCGTCGTATTGCTTCGCTCGTTCCAGCAGGATGCGCTCGTTTGTCACGTAACGATTGATCTTTCGCAATGGCGCAAAACTCACCCTGTCACCCTGAGCGAAGCGAAGGGTCTCGACCACAGTACTAAGGAGATTCTTCGCTACGCTCAGAATGACGGTCAACCGTCAGGGCGACTTTTGCGGTACTGCGATCTTTCACTTCTTATGACGTAAAAACAGCCGGAAACCATACGGGGCTGCCCGCACCTGAGTATACCACATTCTCCCAGAGTCACCCGTATGGTTTTGAGTGTTCTTCCGTCATACTAATTAGCGAATATTGCTGAATGGAAGGGAAAAAAGGGAGGTTGCTATGAAACGCCTTACTCGCATTGGATTGCTCACACTGGCTATGGGCCTTGGAGTAACTGCTGTCCTTTTGATGGTGACAGGCCTCCCCACTGCGGCTGCCGCCGGGGAGATAGACCTCACGCTGGACATGCAGGCTCCTGCGCACATCACAGCCGACTTGACCTACGTGGTCAGAATTGGCTACTTTAACTTTGGTACAGAAATGGCGCCGGATGCCTGGGTGACGGCCACGTTGCCCGTGGGGACACAGTTCGTCACTGCCACGGATCGCTGGGGGTCGCCACTCCCGCCGGACGTGACCAGTGGCAACGAGTTGAGCTGGTACTTTGTCAGCCCGCTCTGTGAGTGGCCAGCCGATGCGTGCTGCGGCCACGTCCTGCTCACCCTGCAGCCGGACGAGACATTGCCAGAGGGGGAACTGCTGACTACCACGGCGACTATCGCCACGACCGGTGTAGAATCCGACACGACGAACAACACGATGAGTGTGACCAGCGAGGTGTGCGCCATGGCGGGCTCAACCAAGCAGGTCCAGGCACGGCACGTGATACCAGGCGACGTGCTCACCTACACGATCACAATTAACCTGGCGCACCAGTTCGGCGGGGGAATGAACGGGCGCTGGGTCACTCTGACAGACACATTGCCCTTCAGTCACCAGGTGCGTTTCCTGGGCTGGAATGGCACGGTGACTGGCACACAGATTGACGGCCACATGCTGCGCTGGCAGGGTCAGGTGTACGCCGGGCAGCCGCTGACACTCCAATACCGGTTGGGAGTAGAGGGAGTGGTCACACCTGGCACGGTCATCACCAACGTAGCCTGGCTTGGCTGGACGGGGCAGCACATGCAACTCGGGCCAGTCACCACAGTGGTCACCCTGCCCCACGGCACGATGGCGCTGGGGCCAAACCAGGGTGGCCAGTTGCACCACCAGTACGGCGTCACGCTCACCGTCCCGCCCGGCGCTGTAACCGACACGACGCGCTTCCAGTTCAGGCCACTCTTCACAGACACACGACCGATCTCTAGCCCACCCGGTGGCCTGCTGTTTGCCCATCGCGCCTTCGAGATGACCGCCTCCCGCTTCGGCGAACCCGTGGGCCAGTTCAACCACCCGCTCACGATCACGATGAACTATACGGATACAGACGTGATTGGGCTGAAGCGCGAGACGCTGGGCTTCTGGACGCGCACCGGTCCTGAGGGACCCTGGGCCATGCTGGGAGAACCGGCCCGCGTGATGTCTGGAGCGCTGACCTTCACGACGACGCATTTCTCCCAGTTCGCGCTGTTTGGCGAGGCCAGGTACAAAGCTTACTTGCCGCTGGTCGCCCGCCGATAAGGCACAATACTCGTCAAGGCGGCGCGCCCATCGCAGTGCGCCGCTTTGGCGTTCCATGCCGACCAGCCAATTCTGGATGCAGATGAACAAAGTTCGCATTCTGGTGGTAGATGACGAGCCTGGATATGTCTGGGCCATACAGGTCAATCTGGAGGCCAGAGGCTATGCGGTGCTCGTGGCGAGTGACGGGCAGACGGCCGTAGAGCTCGCCGCGAGTGAGAAGCCTGACCTCATCGTTTTGGACATCAAGATGCCCGGCATGGACGGCTACGAGGTCTGCTATCGTATCCGCGAGTTCTCCACGGTACCGATCATCATGCTCACCGCCCTGGTGGAGAACGCCGCGAAGGTAAAGGGCCTGGACATGGGCGCCGACGATTACGTGACCAAGCCTTTCAACATCGCCGAGCTGCTGGCCAGGATGCAGGCTGTGCTGCGGCGCGTCGAACTCTCGAGACAGCAAGACCCCCCTCGTATCTTCCGGGCTATTGACCGGCGGATCGCCTGTGCCCAGCAGCGTGTGTCTGTCAATGAACAGTGAGTGCACATTGCCAGAGAAATCGGGGGTTTTGTTCGGCCAACTGTTGTCCCGTTGTAACTGCTCAGCCAGTCATGAATAGAACACGGATCAACACGGATCATACGGATGTACGCAGATAGATAAAAAACCTGTGAGAACCCGTGTCAACGGATGCGGCCAGTTCATTCGTGTGTATCCGTGTGCTATTTATACCTGATTTTGGGAAGAGCCTGAGCAGTTACGTCCCGTTTATGTCTATGGGCACCAAAAACGATGATAGCCAGACATCCGGCGCTGCCCGTTCATACTGGGCAGCGCCGGATTTGGGTCACGTTACTGGCCCGGGGGGCCAGTGCCTCCCTCGCCTGGACACACGTGGGACCAACCTGGCGGTCCATCGTCGTCGCCTGCGTCGGCCCAACCTGGCGGGACACCGTCGCCGGTGCTGTTGCCTTCCGAGCCCCCGCCGTGATAAGCAAAGGCCGGGATAACCGTGGCCAGCAACATCAACAACACGAGCACTAAAATCAGCAGTTTCTTCATCTTTTTCACCTCCTTTCCTTTGATATTTCGTTGCTATGAGAAACCGACCTTGTTGCGCCGGAATCGTAACTACTCACCCGTTTGCCCCGCCGATGGTTGAAACCATCGGCTGATACGCAAAGTGCGTTAAAACGCACTAAAACGCGACTTTCTAACCCGTTTTAACGGGTTTCGCCGTATCAGCGGGGCGTTTCAACGCTCCGCGTGGGGGTGGCTGAGTAGTTACCCGGAATCTTTATATGTTGGAGAGAGTATGGACGCCAGTACAACTGGCGTCCATACTCCCGTCGTACTATTATGGTGCTGGTTCTGGTGCTACGTTAGCCTCGAAAGTGGGGGGCATGATCCGGCGGAAGTAGATGTCGCTAACCTCGTCATCTTCTTGCAGCCAGGTGGCATAGAAGCGCGAGCCGTCCGGGGTCATGCGCAACTGCGCCTCGCCCTGCTCCGGTTCGCCTTTGGCCAGCCAGTCCCAACCGGTTACCTCTAATCCGGCGTTGTTGCCTGCGCTATCGGGATTCACCACCCACGTAGACACCGCGTAGGTCTCGCCTCTGTCCATGCTAAAGCTGTAGTAGAGATCCATCGGCGCCGGATATTCTTGTTCCTCGTCACTGTCGCCGTGAACCTGCGGCGGGTTGGTGGCCGTGCCATAACTCACGTAGAACACGTCCGGGTTCTGCAGATCCTCGTCGATTCCGGTCCACACGCCATTCACCTTGATCGTCCCCGGCGCGCCGACGATGCGCGGCTCGATCACGCTCTCTTTGCTGTTCGGGAGTTGAGAGACGTTACGCGCTTCCTCAAACGCACCCGCGGGATAGAAGGTGCAGACCTCTGTCTTTTCCTTGGTTACAGGATCGGTAGAGGTGCGGCAGTGTGTGACTCCCTCACCAGCGGGGTCCGTCGTCCAGGTCAGCCCGCCGTCGAAGGAGCGACGAATGTAAAAGTCGAACTTGTCGTTCCCATTTCTGTACGCCGCCCAGTTGGGCGTGTAGGAGTAGCCCATGACGATAAAGTCGCCGCGGATGGCGCCCCGGTGGGCGCGTGCCTCTTCGTAGGGATTGACCCACGATGCGTTGGCAAGGATCCCCGGCGTCTGCTCCCATTGCACCACTTTGACGGCCCCATAAGGATCCTCACTCACAGGATCGCCCATTGAATCAGTTACCACGGTGGGATGGACGGTGCTCATGTTCTGGGTGCCGTCCACACAGACGGTTAGGCCGTTGTCGGCGAGCTCCCACTCGTCGCACACGATGTTATCGAACCGATAGGGGTTCCCAGGGGTATCCGACACAAAGCGGCGCAGCATGATGTCCGACGGGCGGCCCATGCCTTCCTGCCCTTCCTTGTACAGGACGATCATGACCGTGTCAGATGCGCCCATCGCGGCCTTGCCCTGGATGATGAAGCGCGGTCGGCGCGCGTTCTCGTACGCCAGTTGCGGCTGGCCCAGATAGTCGAGGATGAGCTCACCAAAGACCACATTGCCGTCGCCATCCAAACTGACCTCTCGCAGGTACATCAGGTTCCCGTCGGCATCCCTTTCAGGCAGGTTGATGATGTTGCCCGCGCTGACCAGGTCCGGGTTCTGGAAATCAAAACTGTGGTAGATGGCGTTCTTGCCCACCTCAGGGAGAGGCGCATCGCCGTACGGGGGTTCTTCGGTGTGGTCTGGCGGGCCGACGCCGGCCCCCTTGGTCTCCTCGTAAGCCAGGATCGCCCAGGCGCTCTTGAAGTCGTCCGTGGTATCGTCGGGTGTGCCATTGTTGTTGGTGTAGGTCTGCAGGAAGACGTTCGGGCGCGATGCGCCGGTGTCGCCGTCCAGCAGTCGGCCGTCCTCGGTGATGCAGACGCGCTTCAGTTCATCATTATAGTTGGTGAACTCGTAAAAACCCTCGCACAGACCGTCGATCATATAGCCGTAGGCGTGGGTGCCATCGCCGTCGTCTGAATTCGCATCTGGATTGGAGAGCGGGATCCAGTTGCCATCCCCATCTTGCACGGGATAGCCGTCCTCACCCAGCTCGACCAGCAGGTTTTCGGTGTTGACCGCGTCATTGTCCGACAGCCGCACCGGCAGCGCCATGGGCACCAACGCCTTGGGGCGTCCTTCTATCTCATGCTCGGGATCGCCGCCGGCCACAAAGTTCTCGTCAATCTGGCGGAAATCCGCCATAGTGATATAGCTGTACCAGATGTCGGTCTTGTGGTTGGTGGTCGCGCCACCCCAACCAGGGCCAGGTCCGGCGGCGGCGCCAGGGCGCAAACCATCCGGATCTTCCTGCCAGGCGATGGCGAAACCAGCGCCATCCGAACCACCCATAAAGACCTGGTTGGCGTCACGCCGCCCAGAGGTCAACCGCTCCGGCTTGAACCACTGGATGTCGCCGACCGTGCTGTCAGCCCAGAAACCACCGCTGTTGATCATGCCCTGGGTGACGATGGTGCCGCGAGCGACCCACACGCAACTGTAGGGAACCTCGCCGACCTCAGGAAAGCCCTGGTCGGTATAGTCCACAGACCGCTGCGGGCCGCCGACGCCCCAGATGTCTTCCGTGTAGTAGGGATCGTCGTACGGGTAGTCGGGCTCGCAGACCTCGTTATCCCCGTCGCCATGGCATGTGATCCGGCATAAGCCGGTTTCGGGGTCGGCGGTCTCGATCTCTTCGGTGTCCGGGTCGTCGCAGGTGGTGATCGCATAGGCCGGCTTGCCGCCGCCGCAGAACTTGCTCGTCCAGGCGACCAGGATATTGTTCCCCTTGACCTGGAAAACCGGCTTTTTGGCCTGGCCAAAGTACTCCTCGCCGTTGTCCAGCGTGAAGGAAGACCTATCCGCCGCGCGCGCAATATTCGTGTGCTTGAAGGTGTTGCCGTCGTCGCGCGAGATGGCGGCAAAGATGTCCTCGTAACCGGTCTCCTCGATGCCGTCGGTATAGACCACGACGACGGGCTTGGCTTCTTCTGCTGTTCGAATCAGCGCGCCTTCCTCGTCATAGTATTCGATGACGGTCGGATCATTGTTCGCTCTGAGGGCCGGGAACCACATGGGCATGATATTGAGTTTCGACTTGGAACTGGTCAGGTCCGGCGTTCGGGAGATGTCCTTGCGGAACATGTTGCTGTCGAGCGACCGGTCCAGGTTCGCCTTGGCGTCCTCGGCCGAGACTACGACCAGGGTGACAATGCCTGCACACTGGTTGATGGTTCCCTGAATCACTGATTCGACCTCGGCGTCGTTAGCAAAGTCAACGCCCGTCAAACCCAGGGCGTCGAGGCAGGCCTCCACGTCTTCGGTGATGAGGATGCCCTCCTGGGGATTGGCGTCGGCGTCCAAACTCTGCAGGAGCCGCGCCATGTTGATCACCCTGGGGTCATCCGTGTCCGAGTTCTCAAAGATGTCCAGCGGCGAGATCTTGTGGCCGGCCAGGGGTGTCCCCAGAGGCACTGAGCCAATGGCCAACTCAACGCGCTCGCCGGGGAAGTAGTCGAAGCCGCCAGATTCGTCGGTCTTGCCGGCGTTGGTTGGCGTTTGAAAACTCAGGCCACCCACTGGGGAGTCGACAAAATGGCCGCGCTGGGGATGGGCCATTTCGTATTTGAACCACCAGGCCCACCGCCCTCCTTCGAACACACCATCCCCAAAGGCCCACGCGCCCTCCTCTTCGAGGATTCTGATCTTCTTCCCGCTCGCCGTCTCAGACGTATCGAGTTTGACCAGGTCAGCGTGGACGGCGATATTCTGGATACGCAGGTACTCGTAAGGTTGACCCCAGCTAAAATCCAGATCATCCACAAGATCCAGTACCAGCGTATAGCTGGGAACTGGTTCAGGTAATTCTTGCTTGTAAGGGAATGCTCCCTGGTTGGGATTGCCGCTGTTAACGGTTGGCACAGGGTCTCCGCCGACATAGATCTGGATCGTGTTGATCAGCCACTCATCCAAGGGTCCAACCTGGATGTGCAGCTTTTCGCGCGAGTTAAAGACGCGAACCGTGCCGGCAGGATCATCCATATACTGTCCGGCAATGAGGGGGGTGACATGGAGTCCGGGGCCTGAAGCCCCAAACCAGGGCGCCTCGGGCTCAGGGGGGGGGCCAGCGTAGGCGATCGGCACGCCGCTCGTCAAAATCACCCCGATCAGTAAAAGCCCCATTATGCTTTTCGTAGCCTTCATCGTTTCTTTCTCCTTCATACATATACACATAGAAATAGGTTTGGTTACACCAACAGATCGCTCTCTCGATACAACTTATCTTCCATAGACACCTCCGTGTAGATCCAGTGCGCTGAACACGTCGAGTGATCAATAATCTGATGCTGGTAAAGTACGATGCAGATTATATCTTTTCCGTGTTACAGACGTGTTACAAATGCCTCTTGCACGGTCAATTCGCAATCACAAATTCACTAAGATATTATTAAAATCAGGTAACTGCTCAGCCAGTCATAAATAGAACACGGATCAACACGGATCATACGGATGTACGCAGATAATGATAAAAAACCTGCAACTACTCAGCCATGTGCTCCAAGGCGGTTTGCAACCGCCGTCTTGGGCTAAAACGAGGCTCTGCACGGCAAAAACGAGGGTTGCAAACCCTCTCTCGTCCGCAGATGGCGGGTAGCGAACTGTGGCAGGTGATCGACTGGGCAACCATTATGACCTTGGTGGTTTGGCTTAGCCGAGCGTCTATACGGAGCCGACAAGATGCCTTACCGATTTTTCAAGTTACCCGTAAGGTTTTGGGTCATTCTTTCGTCATGATATAACGTGACGTCATGTGGCGGGCAGGCGCAGATCCGGCAAACAAACAGGGGGAAAAGGGACCATTGGAAAAAGTTCGCGTTCTGGTGGTAGATGACGAGCCTCAATGCGTCTGGACCATACAGGTCAGCATGGAGGCCAAGGGCTATGAGGTGCTCGTGGCAGAGGATGGACAGACGGCCATAGAGTGCATCATCAACGAGGATCCGGATATTGTCATTCTGGATGTCAAAATGCCTGGCCTGGACGGTTACGAGGTCTGCCGGCGTGTCCGAGAGTTCTCAACGGTGCCCATCATCATGCTCACTAGGCTGGCTGGAAGCGCCAACAGGATAAGAGGTCTGGATGCGGGCGCTGACCATTACATGACCAAGCCCTTCAGCCTCGCTGAACTCTTGGCCAGAATGCAGGCTGTGTTAAGACGTGTCGAGATCTCGAAAATGAGAAGGCCCCCGTTCCACTTTTCGGGCCGGTCTTGGGCCAGCAGCGAGTGCTTGGGAAGCGCATCTGATCTCTACGGAGCACGGACCGAGTAACGTCGCTTTGCCCTGACGTTTTGAACAAATTCAGTAGATCACGAAACGCTCCCGCTGGATTTGGCAATCCAGCGGAATGTGGCGGATTTGGCAATCCGCCACGAGCATTTCGTTAAGTACTGAAGTTGGATTTACTCGTAATAAGGAATGCCACGCACTTGTTCGTTTGATGTCATTGCGAGCGTAGCGAAGCAATCTCCTGCCTTCAGCACGTAAGCGACGGTGGAGATTGCCACCGCGAGTACCACCGCGAGTACCACCGCGAGTACTCGTGGCGGGGCTCGTGGCGGGGCTCGTGGCGGTGCTTCGTCACTTCGTTCCTCGCAATGACAGGCTGGGTAGTTACTTTCTGGTTGGCATTATTCTGGGGGGATAAAGACGTAGCCGATGCCGATCCGGGTCTGGATGTGCCGCGTGGTGCTCGGGTCGCGCTCGATTTTTCGACGCAGGCGATGAATGACCTGCCGCAACAGAAGGTTTTCTCCTTCGTGCCCAATTCCCCATATCTTTTCCAGCAGATAGTCCGACGGCAGTACCCATCCGGCGTTCTCGACCAGTTCGCAGAGCAAACGGTACTCCTTGGAGGTCAGGTGCACCTCCTGATCGCTGACAAACACTTGCTGCCGGTCAAAATCAACCCGCAGGTCACCAGCCTCAAAGATGGGACGGGGTTCCTCTGGTTCCAGGAGTTCAACACGCCGCAGCGCAGCCCGCACCCTGGCTAGAAGCTCGTCGACGCTGAAAGGCTTGGTCACGTAATCGTCAGCGCCCATATTCAGACCTTCTACCTTGTCGGCATCCTCCGCCAGAGCGGTGAGCATGATAATCGGCACCGTTGAGAACTCGCGGATACGCCAGCAGGCGTCGTAACCGTTCATGCCGGGCATCTTGATGTCCAGAATGATGAGGTCTGGTTCCCCACGGGCGGCCAGTTCCACAGCCGTCTGCCCGTCCCTGGCCACGAGTACCTCGTAGCCTCTGGCCTCCAGATTGACCTGCATAGTCCAGACGTATCCAGGCTCGTCATCTACCACCAGAATGCGAACTTGGCCTCTTTTTCTCATACCTTGTCTCCCTGGCTATGCTGGCCGTTAGCCGTCTACAAATTGCGCATTACGTTTCACGTTTCAGAGTGAAATAAAAAGTGCTCCCCACACCGAGAGTGCTTTCAACCCAGATGCGTCCACCGTGGGCCTCCGCGATGCTCCGGCAGACCGCCAGCCCCAGGCCGACTCCTCTCACGCTCTGGGTGGTCTCGTTGTCAACTCGATAGAATCGCTCAAACACCCGCTCCAGATCCTCTGCCGGGATACCTATCCCCTGATCACTGACCTGGACGATGATGTGTCTCTCGTCCTCACACCCCCGGACGGCGATGGTCCCTCCTTCAGGTGAGTACTTGATGGCGTTACTCAGGAGATTGCGCAGTATCTGTTCAACGCGTTTGGAATCAATGATCGCCACCAACGGATCAGGGGGAAAGTTGTGGACGAGGCGGTGTTGTGTAGTTTGCGCCTCCATATTCTCCATCACCTCTCTGGCAAGCAGGCCCACGTCTGTAGGACGCACGTCCAGGCGCAGCCGCCCGCTCTCTATCCGGGAGAGGTCTAACAAGTTGTCAACGATTCTCTCTAGCCTGTCCGTCTCCTCGTCAATGCCGCGCAGAAACTTTTGCCGGGTCTCCCGGTCAAAGTCCACATCTTCCGCCAGCAGAGAGGTGCAAGAGATTCTGATCAGTCCCAGGGGGGTTCTCACTTCGTGGGAGACGTTGGCGATCAACTCGGACCGCAGACGATTCAGTTCCTGTAGGATTTCTATCCCGGCTGCTTCCTCGGCCAAGCGCGCGTTCTCGACAGCCACGCCGACCTGGTGGCCGATGGCGGTGAGCAGTTGTACCTCCTGAGAACTCAGTTCGCGAGGGTTACGACTAAAGACACTCAGCGCCCCCAGCACTTTGTCCTTCGACTTGATGGGAATACCGGCGAAAGCGTGCAGCCCTTCCCGCCGGCAGGTCTCCTTGCTGAGCCTGTGATCGTCCGGGAACTTGTCCATCACGATGGGCTGTCCCGATTGGGCCGCCTTGCCAGCCATGCTTTCGCCCGGTTTGACCGTTTGTGTCTCCCTGGCTATTTCCTGAGAGAATCCGCGCTGAGCGACCAGTGACAGCAGGCGGCTATCCTCGTCGAGCAGGTGTATCCAACCCGCGTCCATATCTGTTACTAGCAACACTTTGCCCAGGACCGCATTCAGCATACGATCCAGGTCAAGCGACTGGCTTATCGTGGTGGCAATCGTGTTGAGTGCGACCAACTCCTCGTTGCGACGCCAGACCTCTCTCTCCGCCTTCATCCGTTCGGTGATGTCTATGAGGAACCCTTCCAGTCCTACCACTCTGCCACCCCGCACGACGGGATTGACAGAAGAAGTATGGTAGCCAATGGATCCGTCCTTGCAGCGTCGTGTGAACTCACCGGTCGAGATTGGTTCTCCACTGAGTAGCCTTTCCACGTTCCTCTGCACCTGCTCCAGGTCCGTCTCGACCTGGACCAGAGAGAAATGTTGGCCGATCACCTCGTCGGGTGAAGCATATCCATGCATTCGCAGCCAGGCGTCGTTGACGTGCTGAAACCGGCCGTCTCGGTCCATATAAAAGTAGCCTGCTTCCGTACTCTCGATGATTCCTCGGAACCGTTCTTCGCTCTCCCGCAGTGCATCCTCCGCCTGTCGTCTCTCAACGGACTGTTCGCGGATATAGACGTACCCTAGCAGGGGAATAGCCCAGATATGAAAAGTGTGGCAGATGGGACAGAATACGTTCGTGTAGATTTCATCCGTAGCCAGGTTAACGAGCATTAGGGTTTCGTCCAGAAAGAAGAACATCAGCGCCACTAACACTATGTTACGCAGCCATCCGCGCTTCTTTGCCAAGAGGACAATAGGAATGGCTATCAACACAGATGCGGTCAATCGAAAGAGCCAGGCACACCAGGTCTGTCCAAAACTGCTCCATGGGTTGGCCGCGATGTACAAGGCCCACCACCAGGATGTGGTCAGGTAGCAAATGCCCGTTGCTCCCATCCCAATCTGCAGATAGCGGCGTGACAGGCGGGCGTCATCCAGAATGTATCGCAAGAACGAGCCAGCGACCATCACAACCGCCGCCATTGTCAGAGCGCGCTCCAGTGGGGCGGAAAGGAAGTACGCCGATTCACGTTCTACTATGCCTAGCATCTGCAGGGAGACGAAGCCAAACATGAACAGTTCACGTGCAAGACCCAGGCCAAAGCCCCATACCAATAACTTTTCACGCGGCAACTCGTTTTGGCGCTGTCTGGACCAGGCGACTATCAGAAGCGCACCCCAGAATATTGCTGCCAATCCAAAGCGCATGAGGTTATTTTCTATCGCACCAGGCCCTCCGGCAAACTGGGCCAGGAGCACCAACAGGAAATCCAGAAACTTGCTCACCATATCTTTCTCATTTCAAGCGAGATTGTGACCTCGAAGCCTCTCTCGTTTCAGGCTGCAACAGGCACAGCCCGACTGAGCTATCTCACAGAATTGTCTCCATCTCTGTACTGTGCATTTTACTATATGGAGACAAGACTGTCCAATCCGATACGGCTCTTTTCCTGCTCCAGCCCAGGTCACGACACGAACTGCACCCCACCACGCACTTGAACGGCTCCACGACCTCAACCCTGCTATCGAGTGGCACTGCCCAAGGCAGCCCTCACCGAAGCAGCGTGCCCAACTGGACAATTTTGAATAACTGGCTTACAATGACGTGCTTGCCGTCTGATCCTTGGGCTCACTTGACCGCCCTGCGGGCTGCTTCGCAAAGATAGGAAACCACAGGGCGCGCAGAGCGAAGCGATGAGCACCCTATTTACTCTGGGCCCATTTTGTCCGCCCGCCGCCCCGTTGTGCGAAGTGACACAAGCATGCAAAAGGGAAGGAGCAAGGAAGGAAAAACCGATGAAGATCAAGATTTTGACCTGTGTGATGGTGGCTTTGCTGGTCGGTTGCGAGGCTTCCATCTCCGCAAATAAGATCACAATTTCCTTTGCCTGGTCCTACCGTGCGGGCGACTATGTCAGAGGAACACCAACAGTGAGCGACGAAGTCGCGTACGTGGGGGCTGATGACAATGCCCTGCACGCTGTCAATGCCGATACAGGGGAGTCCATCTGGCATTATGAAACGAGCGACAATATCACCTCATCGCCGGTTGTCTTTGGGGGCACGGTCTATTTCGGTTCCTGGGACGGCGCAGTCTACGCGCTGGACGAAGCGCAGGGCGACCTGCAGTGGAGATACGAGACGGATGGATGGGTGACTGGTTCCCCCGTGATTAGTGATAGTGTCCTCTACGTCGGTTCCCACGATCGCTTCTTCTACGCACTGGCGGCCGAGGACGGCAATCTGATGTGGCGGTACGAGACTGACGGTCGGATCGAGGGGAGCGTTTCCCTGGCTGGAGACCTCGCCTTCGTCGGTTCGAGCGATAATTATCTGTACGCCCTGGACGTCACGAGCGGAGAACTCCGATGGCGCTATCGGACAGAAGGGGATATTTTGGCCACCCCGGCCATCGCTGCTGGAACTGTCTACGTGGGATCCGTTGACCGGAGGCTCTATGCGTTGGACGCTGCCACCGGCCAGTTGCTTTGGACCTTCGAGACGGAATACGGTATCGAGTCATCGCCGGTCGTCACCGACGGGTTGGTATACGTGGGCGCAAACGACGGCCGGCTGTACGCGCTGCGTGCCCAGGACGGCAGCCTCGTCTGGCAATACCAGGCCAAGGACATCATCCGGTCCACGCCAGCAGTGTGGGGAGACCTGGTCTTTGTGGGCTCCGACGATGGTTATCTCTACGGGCTGGACCGTGAGACGGGAGCGCTGGTGTGGAGTTACCGCACCGGAGGCGCTATCGCGGCAGGGCCGACCGTGGCCGATGGGAGGCTTTTCGTCGGCTCCACCGACCGGCGACTGCATGCCTTCAGTCTGGAAATGGAGTCGGAAAGCGGAGTAGGAGGCTCGTGATGGAACAGGAGGAGGAAAAAGGGTTGCATCGTCGATCGGGCTCCAACCGTTTGGCGCTGGTTGTCATCCTCGTGGGTCTGCTCGCAGGACTGGTGCTCATAGCAACCTTCAGGGACTACCTGCGCTCGCCTCAGGCACTCTACCGCGAGGCCCAGGGCGCGAGCCCTGAGCGGGCGGTTGTGTTATATGAGCGGCTGGCCGAGAAGTTGCCACAAATAGATGAGTATGCCCGGCTGTGGGCTGCCGAGGTCGCCATGCCAGACCTGGAAGCGATGCGCACGCTGCAGGCCATTGCCGCTTTCCGACCCCAGAGTCCGGCCGCCTTCCAGGCGCATATCGCAATGGCGCGTTACTACGCAAGCATCGAGGCGCCAGAGGCTGAAGACGAGTACCGAGCGGCGTTGGCTCTGTACGACACAGTCGCCTTGCGCCTGGAACTGGCGCGCTACCTGGAGGAGCAGGAGGACGACGAGGGAGCCTATGCCGAATATCTCCATATCCTGGGCGACCGCCCGGATGCTTTCGCCGGGATGCGCCACACTGGGCAAGACCCACTTGTTGTGGCCGAGGATTTGAACAGTGCCACCTGGCACAGTGATGCCCTGGAGACACTGCGAGGGATCGATGACCCCGAGGCACTGCCCTCGCGTGCACAGGCACTGGCCGGACTGGCCCGCTATGAGGAGGCAGAGGTGGCCTATCGGGCCTGGCTGGAGGAGATGCCCGATGATGAGTCGGCTCAGTTTGGTCTCGCCCGGGTCTTGACGCGCCTTGACCGTCCCGACGAGGCGCTATCTCTCTACCGGACGATTGATACGCTGGATAGCCAACTGGCCCAGGCCGAGTTGTTGGAAGAGGAAGACCCTGACGAAGCCCTGGCGCTCTATCTGGACTCCCCTTACCCGGTGGCCTGGTGGTCCGCGACCACAATGCTGGAGGAACAAGACCGGCTGGCGGAGACGTTGCCCATCTATGCCCGCCTGGGAAAAACGTACAGCTATCTCGCCGACGACGCAACATACCGGTTCTACGTCCTTGCCCAGAGAATGGAGGATGAACAAGCCCAGACTGAGAGTGAGGCATTGCTGGACAGGTTGAGTCTGAACTGGCTGGCGCTGCGGGCCACCGAGGATGAGCTCAGGCTGGACACAGCGCCACCGTTGGCCACGGCAGGCGACGACATTCTGGACAAGGCATGGGCATTGGAGTCGCTTGGGCGCGAGGACCTGGCGCATAAGGAATTCGTGCTGGCCGCCCGATTTCGGCGTGCGCCGGAGGTGGGCCTGGCGATGGCGGAATCGTTGGCCTCGAGGGGCTACGTGGTCGAGGCTCAGGCTATCGCCGAGGCGTATATAGAAGACCACCCGCGAGCCCCCCTGGCCTTATGGCAGTTGAGCTATCCGACCCCCTATTCGGCCACAGTGGAAGCAGCGGCGGCAGAGTTCGACGTAGACCCGCTGCTCTTATGGGCCATTATGCGCCAGGAGAGCCGGTATGATCCGGAGGCTTTCGGCTACGCTGGAGAACGGGGCCTGATGCAGGTCATGCCACCAACCCAGGACTGGATCGCCGAGCAGTTGGGGGAGGACATTTCGCCAAGCGACGGTTTCACCCCGGAGGCCAACGTTCGCATGGCGGCATGGTTCTTGCGCTTCCTGCTCGACTACTACGACGGCGACCTGGAGCTGGCTGTTCTGGCCTATAATGGCGGCGCCGGCAGCGTGGATAGTTGGCAAGCGAATCCCCTGGTCTCAAACCGAGACGATCTGCTGCGTTGGATTGGGTTTGGATCGACACGGGAGTATCTGGAACGTGTGTCTTTGAACTACCGAGTTTATCAAGAACTGTACACCAGTGGCAGCAATAGGGAATAAGCGGAGTAGAGTGCATCCCTCTTATCCTCTTCCTGCGCCGCCATCGTCACATCTCTGTGCAGCCTCCCGACTCCGGGCAGGGCGAGGTGGCGAGGTCGCGGGGTGGTAGTGGACGTGAACCCGGCGCATGAACTCAATGTGCTCAATCAGGGTGTGCTCCACCTGGGTGGCAATCCTGTCACCCTCAGCCACACTCAACGAGCCATCAACGCCAATAGTAATGTTAGCTACCATGTACGGCCCGAACCGGTGCGCGCGGATCTCTTCGACTTGTTTCACGCCCGGAATGGGGCTTAACAACTCGCTGATTTGTTGAGCCAGTGTCCGGCCGGGCAAGGTGTCCATCAGGTCTGCCGTTGACTCGCGCAAGATCTCGATGCCCGTGCGCAGGATGATCAGTGCGACCAGTGCCCCGGCCAGCGGGTCAACCCATGGGTGGCCCATCCGGCCAAAAAAGATGCCAACCGTCGCTGCCAGGGCGGAGAATATGTCGTTGCGATGATCGTAGGCCAACGCCAGCACGGCGGCGTTCTGGGTCTGTTGGCCTATTCGTTGCGTCCAGATCGCCAACCCCAGCTTGAGAGCCACCGTGAGCATCCCCACCCACAAAGCGCCAACCGCGGCCCCGCTGAAGTCACCTTGTCCGACCAGCAAATCGTACACGTTGTTGACCGCATCCCAGAAAATGGCGATGGCGGTGGTCATAACAAACGAGCCCACGACCACTGCCGCGATACTCTCCATCTGGCTATGGCCGTAGGGATGCTCCTCATCGGGCGGCTTCCCGGCCAGCCGCATGAACACGCTGACCACAATCCCATAGGCCACGTCGGAGGTGGAGTTGATGCCGTCGGCAAGCAGGGCGGGACTATGGCCCACAATGCCAATACTCGTCTTCAACGCGGCCAGAAAGATGTTGGCAGCCAGTCCAAGGTTGACGGCCAAGATGCCTTTACGTTTTCGCTGTTCAGATGACACCGTTTTGCCGACTCCCTCGTCTTGGGCTGTCAGGGCTTCTCATAACACACCAAGCCACATCAACGTTCCCATTACCACGAATGCCACAGCGGAGATCCACAGGAGCAACCGCTCAGGAATGAGCCTACACAGCCCCTGCCCGCCGACGACTCCCAGTGCCGTCACCAGGGTCAGCGCCAGCGTCCCACCGATGAAAACCGCCCAGGTGTCCCCGTACTTCCCCGCCAGGCTCAGAACAGCCAACTGAGTCTTGTCGCCCAATTCGGCGACGAACAGCAACCCCAGGGTTGAGCTAAACGCCTTCCAGTCCCAGGCGGAGACCGGTGCACAGTCTGCCCGCGTATCTTCTGGGCCTGCCCTGAGCGGAGCCGATAGGTAATCACACGCTTCTCCTTCCAGTCCGTCGGTCTCCGCCTTGAAAGCCTCTCGTCCGATGAGTATCCCCATCAGCACGAACGCCAACGCTGCGACGGCACGCAGGACAGCTCCCGGGATGATATGCCCCAAAACCCGACCGCCAATAGCACCGAGCGCTGTAACCGCGGTCAGGGCCAGGCTCGCTCCCAGAAAAACAGCCCACGGCCGGCGATGCTTGCAGACCTGAGTCACGACGGCCAGTTGGGTCTTGTCGCCCACTTCGGCCACGAAGATCAGTCCAAGTGTCGAAAGCAAAGCATCCCAGTCCATCCTTCGGCTCCCGCCCAGGGCAAGTCCTTCTCCTATTCTATCAACACAAGGCGTGATCGCCCAACCACCCTGGTCATCGCGCGGTGAGCCCGGGGTCTTGCTGGTGGGCCCCAACGGAATTGCTCTCATACTCCGTGCGGTGCACTCTACTACATTCTACTACATGAAGACAGTGCTGTCCAGGATGATGCGGTGCCTTCCCCTGCTCTAGCTCAGGTCATGGCTCTGCGAAGACCGATCAGAACCGTATCGAATATAGTTCTTATACGCACGAGCACGCTCGACCAATGCCATCCCCAAGCCCGCCTCATCTGGCCGACGTCCCAACTCGTACAGTCCGTCAAACATCTCGTCCAGTCCTTGCATCCTGGCCGGCAACCGCCCCACCAGAATCTGACGAGAACTCAATTTCGCCATACTTACCTCATTTATGGGAAGATCGTGATCTTCCCACCGGGAAGATGCAATCCTCCGCTCATCAGTCACCCTCGAAGTAGTAGAGCAATGGGATTTGCTCGAAGGCAGTACGGAACGCCGGCTTGAGCTGATCGTAGGCCCAGACGGCTTCCACGTCTCGCAGTTGTGGGCCGCCCAGCAAGTGTTTCACCAACCGGAGGGCATTGACGCCGCCGCCCACGTCCTCGCCCTGGCGCAACAGCGCATGGACGGCCTCCTCGACGAAGGTTGGTGTCAACCGGGGCTGTATCTCTTCGATCTGCTGTCTCAAATCCTCGTATCCCATAGAGCTTGCCTCCTCTCACGATTTGGAGCACGCGCAAGGTAATAGACGCCGATGCTTCAATGCCCGCACCAGATAGGCCACAGCCAATCCCGCGCCGAAACCTACGGCCATGTTGGCCACGACCGAGAAGGCGGCAGTGAACACCGCCACGCGCAGTCCCCATCCCTTCAGTTTCAGTACCACCCGGCCCAATTCGATCCCCACCAGAAGCATCATCGCCCCTACCAGCGGCATGGGGAAGGCGGTCAGCAAATTGCCGATGGACTTGCCCAGGAACAGCCCCAGGGAGATCTCGATCAACCCTTCGATGATGTTAGCCCCACCGGTACGTGCTCCGAAGTAGTATTGCCCGGCCAACCCCCCAGCACCGTGGCACATAGGCATCCCTCCGAAGAAAGCCGGAATCACGTTCATGAAACCCATGTTCAGCATCAACCGCTCTTCCTTGACCGGTTTGCCTGGGAAGTAGTCCCGGATGAGAGCCGCCGTGGCAATGACGGCGTTGGTAATGGAAAGCGGAATCTGGGCGAAACCGGCCAGAAGCATAGCCTGCCACACATCGTCCAGGCGAGGCAAGGTGAGGGGCGGCAAGCTGATGGTCAGTTCCAACGACTGCCCCAGTTGGCCGCGCCAGGCGATGATGCCTACACCGAGCAGCATCAACACGATGGTGGCTGGGGCATAGCGGCTCTTCCGCAGAAGGAGCACAATGACGATAGCAACGAGTCCCAGGAGCGGGTCGGGCCGCATCAACTTGAGACCTTGCCAGGCCAACGTAATTCCCAGCGCCAGTTGAATCCCCCGCGCTACGAACATAGGCGTCCAGCGGACGATGTGGCGCATCAGCCCGCTCAACGTCAAGACAAACCAGGTGATTCCCAACCCCAGGCCAGAAGCGTAGACGAGGGAAGGGGACCACCTTTGAGAGATGGCAGCCACGGAGATGACCTTCTTGGGTTCCACCGGCATAGGCAGACGATAGATGACCCCGGTGGCGATGTTGACCAGCCCCATCCAGATGAACAGCCCGGCCGGATCGAGCCCGCAGACCGCGATGTAGCCAATCGCCAGGGGAAACAGCGTACCGAAGTCTCCCATAGATCCGGCCAGTTCCCGCAGGTTGAACTCGAAATCTCGATGCCGTTGGTCCGGGTTATTCTCTCTCACTCTTACTCTGTGCCCCTCCACGGCTCGACGAAAACGAGCCAGAACCATCCGCAGCAATCAATGTAGATTTAGACTCCTTCGGGCCGACAGCGGGCATATCCACCGGCAGCATGCTGACCAGTTGAGCCAACTGCGGGGCGTGTTGGGGCTCTTGCAGCACCGGGCAGGCCTCCAGTTTCACGCGCCCTATCACCAGTTTGCAGGCAAAGGTGTAGCAAGTTGGCTGCTCGCAGGCCCGGCAGTTGGTCCGCGGCAAGAGGTTGTAGACCTCCAGCGGTCCCGGTCGCTTGCGCATCTCATAGTCCGGCTCAATCTCCTCTCGCCGCGCCCACGTCCGGTTCACCAGGTCCACCAACCCCTGTGCCACCTTCTGGGCCTGCGCCCGGTCCTCAAGATGGCCGATGGCGATCTTGTAGGGCCAGAAGGCGATGTTGCGCCCGCCCTTCTTCCAGGCCAGGGAGGGAGACTGAGCGATGTAGACCGCCCCACGCAGGGTACGGTTCAGGTAAGGCAGAGTCAGGCCGATGTCAACGTTAAGACGCACGATCGCCGCAAACTCCTCGCTGCCTGGCTCACAAGGAACAGACGTTACTTCAAGGTCATAATCTTCGATCAACATACTCTTCCCCTCCAAGGGTGTGAGGGGCGCAGAGTGGCTCCTTCTCGATCAGTAGAAGACGCCAAAGATGTGTGTCAAGGAGTAGTAGATTCCTACGACAATGAAAATGATTCCCGTAAACCGACGCGCCCAGCATTCGATCTGGGCTAACTTGTCGAATACCTTACCCACCGAGCGTGTGCCCAGTGCGATGAGCAACGCAAAGACGAACACTGGGAGGCCCGTCCCCACTCCGTAGAGCGAGGGCAACAGTACCCCAGACCCGCGCATGATGGCCATAGGGATCAGGCTGCCAAAGAACAGTGCCGCCGAAACGGGACAAAAGGAAAGCGCAAAAAAAATTCCGAGCACACCGGCTCCCCAGACACCCCACGTCTCGACCCGCCGCTGCATCACCTCGCTGATGCCGGGGCCGGAAAGATTGATCTGCAGCATTTCCAACAAGAACATGCCCACCAGGATCAGGATCGGCCCGATAATCTTGTTCATGTACTCCTGGAGGACGTGAGACATCTGCGGCGCGGATAGGATGCTGCCGACCAGCAGCATACCCAGGGCCAAATAGGTCAGCGACCTGCCCAGAGTATACAGAACGCCGGCCAACAAGACCTGGCGCGGGCGTCCGACGCGTCTACCCACAAAAGAAATCGCGGCAATATTCGTCGCCAGCGGGCAGGGACTGAGCGAAGTCAAAATGCCCAGCCATAGCGCCGTCGTCGCGCCAAGCAGCCACTCTTCCATCAATGCCCTCCCAGATAGGCCCTTGTTTCTTCCTGAACGTATGATATAAAAGCCTCTCTATCACCGACGAGTTCCCAGACTCGCTCCAGGTTCTTCCACCTGGTTTGGTTTTCGCCTTCTATATCCACCAGGACCACAGAGCGCGTGAACAGTTCATAATCACTGATAAAGTGATTGTTCTGAAGTTCTTCCACGTTGACTGCGTGCCACTCTAGTACCCCCGATTGCAGTTCCTCGGGGAATCCGTCCTCTATGGCTTCGTGCGCGTATTGCTCGATTGTGCGACACATCTGGCAGCGAGACGTGCCGTGAAAGTAATAGGCGATAACTGTGTGCTGAGCCTCCGCCGCTTCATCGTCGCTGGCGTGTTCAGGGCTTGGTGTTACCGCTTGAGTCACGGCCTGGTCGCTTTTTGCTGGATTATCCGTGGGCTGACGGGAACCATCCACGATCAGGTACGTCACGCTCACAACGACGAACAGAATAAGAATTGTAGCCAGAATGTTCTTTGGCCCCACCCTCATAGTTGTGTGTCTCCTTCTTTTATTCTGTGCCTAAACGGAAACTGGCCTGTTGTGATAACCTATCCGAGGGTGGGGTCTATACCCCACCCTCGGAACCAGGCACGGTGCTGAAGGCGTTGGGACGAGACTCCAATGCAGCAGTGTCGGCAACGCCTGGCTATGCCAATCCCGCCTCGCGCAACGCGCCTACCAGGCTCTCCTTGCTCGGGGCCAGCCCCACGAACTTGACCAGGTCGCCGACGACCAGCGCCGGGGCGTTGTTGATGGCGTACTTCTCCCACTCCTTGTCGCCGGGGCCGGTGTGGAAGACGATCTCGGTCTGGTCGTCAAACTCGGCCTCGATTTCCTTCAGCAGTCGCTTGACCGCTACGCCGCCGGAGCAAGGCGGCACCGACACGAACGCCTCGATTCTCACTTTAGACATAGCCCACCCTCCCGCAATGCGTTATTGAGCGTCGCTTCGCTGGGGCACATCCCCTCGATGCGAATCGAGCCATTGACCACGGCAGCCGGGACGCAGAAGGGTTTGTACTCCTCGAACTTTTCCATCCCCTCCTCACCGACGTAGACAGTGAGTTCCATCTCGTCCTCGTATTTGGGGGCGATCCGCTGCGTCAGTTCGACGAGCGCGACACAGCCCGGGCAGGGCGGATTGCCGCTAAAGACCTCCAGTTTAACCATCATAAGTCTCCTAGTTTCTCCTCAATGATTGATACGAGATTCCCAGCCGGCACAACCCTACCCGTGCCGACCACCTCCTCGCCGACGACGACCAATGGCGTGGTCATCAAGCCGTATGCTTCGGCCTCTGGGCCTAGCGCGTCGAGCTTGACCACCTCGACCTGCCCAGGAAACCGCTCCGCTGCTTTCTCTGCCTGCGCCTCCGCGCGTTTACAGTTGGCGCACGGAGGGGTGGTACCAAAGACCTTGATTTGAAGCATCATCTCCCTCCTACAAGCCTTGCGTTGCTCGAATCCACTCCGCGATCTCTTCCTTGCGCGGAATCCGGCCCGACGATTTGACCTCCTCGTTGATCACCAGGGCTGGCGTGCTCATGACGTCGTAGGCCATGAGCGCGCCCATCTCCTTGACCTTGGTGAACGTCGCTTCGATGCCCAGTTCGCCGGCCGCCTCACGGGCCAGCCTCTCCAGGCGCTCGCACTTGGGGCATCCGCCGCCCAGAATCTTGATCTCCATTCTAACCTCCCCAATAGAATCATGAGCAGCAACAAGGTTTTACTGCTTCGATAGTAGCCGAAACCACAAAATCCTCGACTCTCATACCTGGAGCCCAGTCACGGATGAATTCTCTGCTTTCATCCTTGGGTTGTATGCGAATATTGGTGAATCCAGCCTCTCTCAACATGTCTACCAACTCGTCTACCGAAACCGCGCCCGCGATACATCCGGCGTAGAGTGCAAGGTCTTCCTTCATCTCGTCGGGTAACTGCGCGGTTGCGACAACGTCTGAGATAGCCAGACGGCCACCCGGCTTCAAAACACGCAGCGCCTCTCTGAACACCTGTGGTTTCTCTGGCGAGAGGTTGATGACGCAATTGGAGATAATCACATCTACAGAAGCATCTGCCACGGGTAGATTCTCCATCTCCCCAAGACGGAACTCGATATTCCTGAACCCAGCACCCGCACCGTTCTGGCGGGCCTTGCTTACCATTTCAGGCGTCACATCCACGCCAATGACACGCCCCGTCTCGCCCACGGCCCGGGCAGCCAGGAAGCAATCGAACCCGCCACCGCTACCCAGATCAAGCACAGTCTCACCTTCTTTCAGCGCCGCGATCGCGTGTGGGTTGCCACACCCCAGTCCCATGTTGGCCCCCTCCGGCACCGCCGTCAGTTGTCCCGGAGGGTATCCGAGCGCGATGGAAACGTCCCTGGGGCTGCAACAGGACGAGGTGCTGCATCCACAACCGGTATCTGTCGCTTGTGCGACGGAGCCGTACTTATCTCGGACGGCCTGTCGAATTTCTTCTCTGTCAGAATCTGACATCTCTCATCTCCTCCTATGTGAAGTCAAGTGCTACCGCACAAACCAGCCAAAGATCAGCCCCGATAGGGTGCTGAAGATCGTCACCAATACCACGTATACCGCCGTCTTCTTTTTACCAATCACCGAATTGGTGATGAGGATAGACTGCAGGCTCAACTCCGGGTCGGCCAGCAGGTAGGCCAGCAACGGCCCACGGTGCATTCCCAGCGAAAGGAACGTCTGCGCGATGGGTACCTCGACCAAGGTGGGGAAGTACATGAAGACACCGAACAACACGCCGACCAGGTTAGCCCACACGGTGTTGCGCCCGGCGATCGCCTCGATCCACGTCGCGGGGATGACCGCGCGTGCCATCCCGGCCAGGAAAACGCCCACGATCAGTAGCGGGATGATCTGTTTGACGAACCGCCACATTTCCCATAGCCAGTCCTGGAGGTCGTAGGCGTCGAACTTTTTGGCCGCCATCCACCACACGGCGGCGATGAGCACGACCTCCGCGATCAGTTTACCGGTGATGCCCACGCTCAGGCCATCTTCCACCGCCACGACCTTGAAAGAAGCCACGATCAACGTCGCCGTGACCAGCGCCAGCGCCACGTAGGTCCAGGTGTTGAATCCCTCGTCCACTTTGTTCAGCCCCAGCCAGGCGGTGATGGCGATGAGTACCAACAGGCCAATCAGGAACACGCCGTGGACGCTCACCCCCTCAATGCCCAGGGAGGGATTCGGGGGCACGATGCTATTGAGCCAGCCCTGGAACGATTCTGCCCACGCGCCGGGGAGCGTAAACGTCGCGCAACTATTCTTCAGCACGGCTACCTGCAATGTGCCCGCGAGCAGCACGCCCAGGAGCAGCGCGAAGAAGACCCACGTGTGGGCCGGCACCTTTGCCCCCTGCGCGAAGGCCCGCCCGCCATTGGTGGCTTCGTTGTGCGCCTCGTCGTCCTGGCGGAAGAACCAGGCCATCAACAGGCCGATGCTGATACCGAACACGATGGAGAGCACGATCCGCGCCAGCGCGATGTCCATCCCGATCTGCACGCCGGTGAACGAGATCGCCAGGATGTTGACCGCCGGTCCGACGAACAGAAACGTGATCGCTGGCCCCAACCCGGCCCCCTTCTTGTAGATACTGGCGAAGAGCGGCATGATGGTGCACGAGCAAACCGCGAGCACGAACCCACCCAACGCCGACGCCGGGTAGGAAATCCACCTGGGCGCATCCCGGCCCAGGTACCTGGTGATGGCCTCCTTGGGGATCAGTGCGGCCAGCGCCCCGGCGATGAAAAAGGCCGGCAGCAGGCACAGCAGGACGTGAGCGGCCAGGTAAGCCGCCAGACTGCCCAGACCGGTTTGCAACAATGTTGCCAGGTATTGTAGGACGCTCAACTTGCACCTCCATTGTCTTTGTATGCAACCCACTGCATATTTGCCAGCCCAAAAGAAAGCCGCAGCAATGGCTGCCACGACCAGTGTTCACCTACACGAGTCAGAATCCCGCACCGATAGACGCGCGCTGCCGGAGGCTACTCACACGATACCTCAGAATTGCAACGAGCGCACCTGGGGCAAGGGCAATCTGGTGGGTGTGTTCTCTCACCGGCTGGCCCCAGAACGGTCTCCAGCAACTGCGTGATCTGTGGATCGTTCAACCGATAGTAGACAAGCTGACCATCTTTGCGATCCGCGACCACCCCGGCCTCCCGCAGCACCCGCAACTGCTGAGAGACGTAGGCCTGGGGCCGCCCCAGCACTGCCTGGAGGTGACACACACACGCCTCATCCCGCCGCAGTTCGTCCAAGATGCGCAGCCGCGCCAGGTGAGATAGAATCTGGAACAGTTGGGCCACTTGCCGATATGCGTCTTCCTTCATTACTTCACGATCTTCACGTATCTTCTCAATATCTTGGGGGAACGCGACCATCTTGGTCGCTAGATGCCAGCAAGATGCTGGCGTTCCTCCACCTCACCCCCATTTATTGAAAAGATACATCTTCACTATATGCAGTGCGATATATATACGATACACCGCATATTATACTCAGAAAGCCATCCTTGTCAAGCCGACAGTCGTCATCAAAGGGTGCGTGGGAGATCACATCCCCTTGACATACCCTACATCTCATCCTGCACCGGCTGGCAGGTGACGTGGAGATAGGCGAACTCCCCACGCGGTGGAATCAGATCGGTGACCTCGGTGACCTCAAACAGTTCATCGCCCAATTGCACCCGGTCGCCGACGCGCGGCGGGGTGTCCAGGTTTACGATCGAGCCCAAGTGCGGCCTGCCTACGACGACGTAACTCACTTTGTAGATCACGGCGTCCCTCCCGCTCCTTCCAGCCTCGCCTGCAGGTTGCGGTGGCGCAACTTGAACGACAGGTCGGCAGCGATGTTGCGCATCACGACGTAGCCGATGTGATGATCGCCATCGCAGAGGGTCCAGAAGGCTTGACGGGGGATGACGTAGAGCACGGTGCCATCCTCCACGCAGCGCACCGTCGCTGAGCGGACCCCGCTGTCCACCAGCGCCATCTCGCCGAATAACTGCCCCTGGCCCAGACGGACGAGGGAAGTCAATTGGGGCGGTCCCGACACGTCAGGGATCCTGCCCCCGGAGACCAGCACCTCGACCATACCGCTGCGGATGACGTACAGCTCATCGGAGGGATCGCCCGCGCGGATGATGAGGTCGCCCGCGTTGTAAACAGCCTCCCGACCCAGGGCAGCAATCTGCTCAATCTGCTCAGACGTGAGCCTGGAAAACAATTCACTGCGTTGCAATAACTCAATAACTGACATGGTCATCTTTCCTTTCTGGCAGCCAAGAACATGTGCGCCTGTGCGACGTAGTGCTCAGCAAAAGTACGCGAGCGTTTGATCTCCTCGTCCGTCAGTTCCCGCACCACTCGCGCCGGTACGCCCAGTACCAGGTGCCGGAGTGGAATGTTCATCCCCTCGGGCACCAACGCCCCAGCCCCGACCAATGCCTCCCGGCCCACGACCGCGCCGTTGAGCACAATAGCCCCGATGCCGATCAGCGCGCCATCTTCGACAGTCGCGCTGTGCAGCACAGCCCGGTGACCGACAGTCACTTCCTCACCCAGCGTGCAGGGCTGTCCTGCGTCTGTGTGAATCACGGTGAGGTCCTGAACGTTGGTGCGAGCCCCGACGATGATGGGCGCGTTGTCGCCCCGCAGCACGCAACCGAACCAGACACTCGCCTCGGCGGCGATGTGTACGTTGCCGATGATGGTCGCGTTCGGTGCGACGTAGGAAGCAGGATGGATGAGTTCGAGGTGGTGCGAGATGTCCATAGCACTGCTATTGTACCACAAAAGCCTGGACTTCCGAAGTTCTCAGTTGGCGTTTTGCTCACTCTCTGTTACAATCGGCTCAGTTCTAACGGGAGGCAAAGCAGTGGACAAGATTTTCTATCCCGATAGCATTGTGGTCATCGGTGTTTCGGAACGGCCCGACAACCTGGCGGCCAACATCATCGACAACCTGCTGAGGTTTGGCTACCGTGGTGACATCTACGCCGTCGGGCTGCGGAGTGGCGAGGCACACGGTGTCCCCATCCTCACGTCGGTGGAATCGCTGCCCGACGGAGTGGACCTCGCCGTGATCCTGACCCCGGCGGCGACAGTGCCCGGTCTGCTGGACGCCTGTGGAAGGAAGGGCATCCGCCGGGCGATAATCGAGTCAGGTGGCTTTGCCGAGTTCTCGGAGGCGGGGCGCGAACTGGAGGAACAGGTGGAGGTGTTCGAGGATGTTGCATTTCGTTTGGCTCCGTTGACCCATAAGGACGCCGAGGAGATGATCTCCGAGGTGCGGGGGAGTCGCCTGCTGCACGGCCTGCGCGGCGGGTCGCCAGCGGATGTAGAGGCGGTCGTCGAGGCATTGCTGGCCCTATCGCGGCTTCTGGTCGCATGCCCCGAGGTGGCGGAGGTTGACATCAACCCACTGCTCGTGTTTGATCAAGGCGTGGCAGCGGTGGACGCACGGGTGGTGGTAAGAGGCCAGAAAACTTGACGAAACAGGGTTTTTCCGTTACAATCGTCTCACGTATTTGATAGACGATCCGTCGGTACATAATGTTTGAGCATCTGACCGACAAACTACAGACCGTTTTTCGGCGGCTGGGCAAGCGCGGCATCCTGCGTGAAGATGACGTAGACCAGGTGCTGCGCGAGATTCGCCTGGCTCTGCTGGAAGCCGATGTACATTACAAAGTTGTCAAAGACTTCATCGGCCGTGTGCGCGAGCGGGCCATCGGTGCCGAGGTTGCCAAAAGCCTTAGCCCAATCCAGCAGGTGATCAAGATCGTCCACGAGGAATTGGTCGAAACGCTGGGCGAGCCGGGGCGGCTGGAACTGAAGGGAGCTGCGCCCTACGTCATTATGCTGGTCGGGCTGCAAGGCTCGGGCAAGACGACGACGGTGGCCAAACTGGCCCGGTATCTCAGGCAAAGCGGTCATCTGCCATTGATGGTCGCTGGCGATACTTATCGCCCGGCCGCCGTCACGCAACTGGAGGTACTGGGTCGTCAATTGGAACTGCCGGTCCACGGCGAAGGGCAGCGTACCCCACCGCCTCAAATTTGCGCCAACGGCGTCCGCGAAGCGCGTCGGCGGGGCTACGACGTGGTAATTTTGGATACCGCTGGCCGCCTGCAGATTGACCAGAAGATGATGGCCGAGTTGGAAGCGATCAAGCAAGCAGTGAAGCCGGCCGAGACACTCCTGGTGGCCGACGCGATGACGGGACAAGAAGCAGTGAATATCGCGGCTGGCTTTCATCAGCACATCGGGGTGACTGGGCTGATCCTGACCAAGGTGGACGGCGACGCCCGAGGGGGGGCAGCCATCAGCATGCGGGCTGTCACCGGTGTGCCGATCAAGTTTCTGGGCACGGGTGAGAAAGCCGACGCGCTGGAAGCCTTTCACCCTGAACGGCTGGCCTCCCGCATCCTGGGGATGGGGGACGTACTGACACTCATCGAGCGAGCGGAATCCGCCTTCGATCAAGAGCAGGCCGAGCAATTGGCACACAAGCTGCGCGAGGCCAGTTTTGATCTGGAGGATTTCCTGGGGCAATTGCAGCAGATCAGGAAAATGGGGCCGATGAGCCAGATTCTCGACCTGGTGCCGGGAATGGGCAGATTGGCCCAGAACGTCTCGCCCGAGGTTACTGATCGGCAGTTCAGACGCATTGAGGCGATTATCCTTTCGATGACACCGGAAGAGCGGCACAACCCTCGTATCCTCAACGGTAGCCGCAAGAGGCGCGTCGCCCGTGGCAGCGGTACTACGGTGCAGGAGGTGAACGCATTGCTCAGCCAGTTCCGCCAGATGCAACGGATGATGAAACAACTGGGGAAGGGGAAGAAGGGGATGCAGGGGTTGATGCGAATGTTTGGGTAGAGTAGACGCAGAAGGCAGGAAGCAAGACATTTGAGCGCTGATGTAGACGTTCAGGTAATATGGAGGTAATTCAGGAAGGAGAGAATGGAGGCATACGAATTTCAGGCCAAGGTAACAGCGGATGGGAGACTGATTGTGCCGGAAGCCTTTGCCTCTAAATTGCTGCAGCAGCCGGTTGTCCGGGTGATCGTTTTGATCGGCGAACCGTCAGCAATACGCGAAGGACAAGCGTGGTCGCGTCTGACGACCGAGCAGTTCTTTGCTGGCTATAGTGACACTGACGCGATCTATGATCAACCTGGTTAAGCGATGAAACGCTACCGGCCAGGCGAGGTTGTTTTGCTGCTGTTTCCCTTCACCGGTAGACAAGGGGCGAAGCGCCGTCCGGCACTGGTGTTGCTGGATACGGGAGACAGCGACATTGTAGTTGCACGGGTGACCGGTCAGACTCGCCAGAGCCCTTACGACATTGAGATTACCGACAATCTCCACCGGTTTACAACTTTTCACATACGACATCAGGAGGACTATGATCAAGATTCGATTGCGGCGCGTAGGCGCTAAGAAACAACCCAGTTACCGAGTGGTGGTGGCTGATGCGCGGTCACCCCGCGATGGACGGTCCATTGAGACCATCGGCTTCTACAATCCACGCACCGAACCGGAAACGGTGAAGATCAAAGAAGATCGGGCATTGTACTGGCTGAGTGTCGGGGCGCAGCCCACCAGGCCAGTGGCCCGGTTGCTGAAGAAACAGGGTGCGTTGGCCCGCTTCGAGCGGCTTAAGCAGGGCGAGTCCCTGGAGACGCTGCTGGCCGAAGCGGAGGAAACAGCCCAGGCTGCGCCAGAGGTCAGTCCCAAAACCCGCCGGGAGCATGCAATGCCTGTGGCGGAGGAACCGGCTGTAAAACCAGAAACTGTAAAGTCCGAAACGGAGCCTGCTGAAGCAGGAGATGAGAGTGAGGAGATAGAGACAGAAGAGACAGAAGAATAGCCCACTCCTTGTCGCAGTGGAATCCTGCTCCCCCACTGCGTCTCCGTAATGTCTATTGCATCTACACCAACTACATCAGGAGGGAGGAGCAACTATGGCTTCGATGAAAGAATTGGTTGAATTTATCGCCAAGTCGCTGGTGGACGATCCATCCCAGGTGCACGTCTCTGAGATTGAGGGCGAAACCTCGGTGATCCTGGAACTACGGGTCGGCCCGGAGGACATGGGCCGCGTGATCGGCAAAGGCGGGCGCACCGCGAACGCTATGCGCACGCTTGTCCGGATACTTGCTACCAAGCAAGGGAAGCGGGCTACCCTCGAAATTGTCTAGGCGCCGATGGATGCTGCTGCACAACGTGGTAGCGAGGGCGATGGGGGCTCAGGGAGAGGATGTACACCTGAGCCTCGCTATTTAGCGGTCGGTCGGATATTGCGGCCACACGGTATACGGGGCGAACTGCGCGTTGAAATCCTCACCGATTATCCCGAACGACTGGGACAATGCGCCTATTTTTGCCTTGCCTATCCAGACTCCCCTGAGTCAGTACGGCGTTACCCGGTAGAGAAGTTGCGCCGTCACAAAAAAGTGTTGCTGCTGAAACTAGGGGGCTGCGACGACCGAATTGGTGCTGATGAACTGCGCGGCATGCTCGTGCAGATACCACTCAAGGAGGCTGCGCCGCTTGAGGAAGGTGAGTATTATCACTTTCAGCTCATCGGCGTGAGAGTAGAGACAGAAAGCGGTGAGTGGCTGGGCCAGGTCGTCGAAGTGCTCGAGACCGGGGCCAATGATGTTTACGTCGTGCGTGGACCGTGGGGCGAAGTGCTCCTGCCAGCCGTGAATGACGTGATACTCGAACTCGACCTGGAGTTGAGGCGGATGGTGGTGCACTTGCTGCCTGGTATGTTGGCAGAGGATAAGAGATGAACGAACTGCGCTACTGGGTTGGCTTCAACATCGTGCGTGGCATCGGGCCAACGCGACTGCGGGCGTTGCTCGACTGCTTTGGGAACGTGGAACGGGCCTGGCATGCGCCAGCCGGGGAACTGCGCCGCGCCGGGCTGGACAGCCGCTCGCTGGAGAACCTGCTGACAACCCGATCGGCGTGTGATCTGGATCGGGAGTTAGAGCGGATTGCTGCCACTGGTGCGCAAGTGCTCACGTGGGAAAGCGCCGACTATCCCCGCCTCCTCCGCGAGATCCCCGATCCGCCCCCTGTGCTCTACGTCAAGGGCACGCTGACAGAGGAGGACGCCTGGGCGGTAGCGGTCGTCGGCACACGGCGGGCTTCGGCCTATGGACGGGAGGTAACCCGCCGATTGACCAGGACACTGGCAAGCAGTGGTATCACCGTCGTCAGCGGGTTGGCGCGGGGGATTGATGCCGAGGCACATCGAGCGGCGCTGAAGGCAGGGGGGCGCACTATCGCTGTGCTGGGCTGCGGCATTGACCGGATCTACCCGCCGGAGCACCGCAAGTTGGCCGGGGAAGTCGTCGCGCAGGGAGCGCTGGTGAGCGATTATCCGATGGGTACACCGCCGGAGGGGAGCAATTTCCCCCCCCGCAACCGCATCATCAGCGGACTGAGCCTGGGTGTGCTCGTCACTGAGGCAGGGAAGAGAAGTGGGACGCTCATCACCGCCGGTTATGCCGCCGAGCAAGGGCGGGATGTTTTCGCTGTACCAGGTTCTATCCTGACGCGCGCCTGCGCCGGCACCAACACACTCATCCAGGACGGGGCCAAGATGGTGCTCGGCCCGGAGGACATCCTGGAGGAACTGAATCTGACGATGGTGGTCGAGCAGACGGAGGCGCGCCAGGTGCTCCCGGCCAACGAGACAGAGGCGTCGCTGTTGGTCCATCTCTCGGCCGAGCCGACTCACGTGGATGAACTCCGTCAGCAGGTGGGCCTGCCGATCGCGCAGGTGACCAGCACGCTGGCGCTGATGGAATTGAAGGGGATGGTGCGCCAAGAGGGTGGTATGAAGTACGTTGTGGCCCGTGAGCCGGGTGTTAAGTACGTGGTGGATTAGGGACTGGATACTTGATACTCAATACTCGATGCTGGATGCTGGATGCCAGTTATCAACACAGTTTGCGAAGCGGAGGACAGAACTGTACCACGCATTGATCATGGCCGGAGGGGTAGGGACGCGACTGTGGCCCCTCAGCCGCCGCAATCGTCCTAAGCAGTCACTCAGGCTGGTCGGGGAGCGTACTATGTTCGAGCACGCAGTAGACCGGCTTGCGCCTCTCTTCCAACCGGAACAGATTTTCGTCGTCACGGGGGCTGAGCACGTCGCACCTCTGATGGCACAAGCGCCGGAATTGCCGCCGGAGAACTTCGTCGTCGAGCCGGAGGGCCGTGGCACTGCCCCCTGTATTGGATTGGGAGCGATCCATCTGCGTCGGCGTGACCCAGAAGCAATCATGGCAGTACTTACCGCCGATCACTTCATCACTGGCACAATGCACTTCCGCCGGGCCCTGGCTGCGGCGGCGCAAGTTGCTGAAGAGGGACACCTGGTCACACTGGGGATCAAACCCTCGTCCCCCTCAACTGGCTATGGATACATTAAGCAGGGAGAGAGCCTGGGCACGGCGGAGGGCTTCTCCGTCTTCCGCGCCGACCGATTCACCGAGAAGCCCAGCCCAGAGACGGCGCTTCACATGGTCGAAAGCGGAGAGTACTCGTGGAACAGCGGTATGTTTATCTGGCGCGTGGACCGCATCCTGGAGGAGTTACAACACCAGATGCCGGAGTTCTACGTGCAACTGGCGGAGATCGAGGCAACGCTAGGAACACTCGGATACGAGCCGACGCTGAACCGTGTCTGGCCCCAGGTCACCAAGCAGACCATTGACTACGGGGTAATGGAAGGGGCTGATGAAGTGGCCGTCGTCCCGGTGGACATTGGCTGGTCGGACGTGGGCAGTTGGGCCACTCTCTTTGAGTTGTTGCCAGCCAGTGATGAGGGGAACGTCATCCTCGGCCCGCATGTGGGGATTGACACGCGCGACACGCTGATCTTCGGCGGGAAGCGTCTCGTCGCCACGATCGGGCTGGAGGGAATGGTGATCGTGGACACGGAGGACGCTTTGCTGGTCTGTCCCAGAGAGCGGGAGCAGGAAGTGCGGGCGATTGTGAGGCTATTGAAGGAGAACGGGCGCAACGAACGGCTGTGAGCCTGGACGACTTCGACCCGAACAAACGATAAACGCTGAGGTAGATATGCAGGCTTATTGTATGAAGTGCAAAACCAAACGCGAGATGCAAGACTCCCAGTCGGTGTTCACCAGCAATGGAACGCCGGCCACGCAGGGGGTATGCCCGGTGTGTGGCACGAAAATGTTCAGAATGGGCCGTACCCCGGCCCACGAGGGGCTCGACCCAGAGAAGCATATCGTCGTGTCCAAAGCCAAAACCAAAACCAAACTGGCGAAGAAACCTAAGATGGTGATCGTCGAGTCACCAGCCAAAGCGCGCACGGTGGGGAGGTTCCTGGGGAAGAAGTACACGGTGCGGGCCTCGGTGGGACACGTGCGCGACCTGCTCCGCTCCTCTATGTCGGTGGACGTGGAAAATGACTTCACGCCCCGCTACCGGGTGCCCAACGAGAAAAGGCAAGTGGTGAAGGAACTGCAGAAGGAAGTTAAGAAGGCCACCGAGGTCTATCTGGCCACTGACTCCGACCGGGAGGGGGAGGCCATTGCCTGGCACCTGATGGAGGCGGCGAAGATCAAGCCTTCCCAGGCGCGGCGGGTGGTCTTCCATGAGATCACCCGTGACGCTATTGAGGAGGCTTTCGCCCACCCCGGCAAAATCAACATGAACCTGGTGGACGCTCAACAGGCCCGGCGTATCTTGGACCGGCTGGTGGGCTACAGCCTGAGTCCCCTCCTGTGGCGCAAGGTGCGGGGGCGGCTCAGCGCCGGTCGGGTGCAGTCGGTGGCGGTCCGCCTGGTGGTGGAGCGGGAACGGGAGATCGAAAATTTCGTGCCTCATGAATACTGGTCCATCAAGGCGGAACTGGCAAAGCGGGAGGATCATCACCCGCCGCGTAGTTTCGTCGCCGAACTCCGTCGCATCCGCGGGGAGAAGGTAGACCTTAAGGATGAGGCCGCTACGCAGACGGTGGTGGACGAACTGGAACAGTCGACCTATGTAGTTGCCTCGGTCAAGAAAGGGCAACGGAGACGGCAGCCTTACCCGCCCTTCACCACCAGCACGATGCAGCAGGAGGCCTCGCGCCGCCTGCGCTTCACTCCCCGTCGCACGATGCGCATCGCCCAACAACTCTACGAGGGGATCGACCTGGACGGCAATGGCCCGATGGGTCTGGTCACCTATATGCGCACTGACTCCACCAACGTGGCCGGGCGGGCTCAGGCAGAGGCGCGGAACTACATCACCCAGCGGTACGGGGAGGAATTCCTCCCGCCCAAACCACCAGTCTACAAGACGCGGGCCAAAGGTGCCCAGGAGGCCCACGAGGCCATCCGCCCCACTTCTGTCTTTCGCGAGCCAGGGGCTATCAAGGAGCACCTGACCCGCGACCAGTACCGGCTCTACCGGCTGATCTGGCAGCGGTTCGTCGCCAGCCAGATGGAACGGGCGGTCTACGACACCATCAGCGTGGAGGTGCTGGCCGGTCCTGAAGACGGAGAGAAGCCCTACCTATTCCGCGTTTCCGGCTCCATCCTCCGTTTTCCCGGTTTCCTGGTAGTCTACGAAGAGGCTAAAGACGAGGACGCCGCCGAAGAGGAGCCGGCCCAGCAGATCCCGTCGTTGGCGGTGGGCGAGGTCCTGGACCTGGTGCGCCTGATTTCTCAGCAACACTTCACCCAGCCTCCGCCGCGCTATACGGAGGCCACGTTGGTGCGGACGTTGGAGAAGTACGGCATCGGCCGGCCCTCCACCTATGCCCCCATCCTGGCGACCATCCAGCAGCGGGGGTACGTCCAGCGGGACGGAAGGCGGCTGGTACCCACCGAGACTGGCTTCTTGGTCAACGACCTCCTGGTGGAGCACTTCACGAAGGTGCTGGACTACGGCTTCACCGCGCAACTGGAGGAACGCCTGGACGAGATCGCCGTCGGCCAGCGGGAGTGGGTGCCGGTGGTGCGGGAGTTCTACGTCCCCTTCAAGCAGCGGCTGGACGAGGCCGACCAGAAGATCGAGAAGGTGGACCTGGGGCCGCAGGAGATTGGGCGGGATTGCCCCGAGTGCGGTCAGCCTCTCATCGTCCGCTGGGGGCGGTACGGGAAGTTCGTCGGCTGCAAGGGGTTCCCCGAGTGCCGCTACACCGAGCCGTGGCTGGAGAAGGTGGGTGTGACCTGTCCCCAGTGCGGGGGTGACCTGGTAGAAAAGCGAACCCGCAAGGGGCGGATCGGCTACGGCTGTGCCAACTACCCGGACTGCGAGTTCTGGGTCTGGAAGCGGCCCTTGCCGCAGCCATGCCCGGAATGCGGTGGGTTGCTCACCGATGGGCGTAAGGGCTGGGCAAAGTGCGTGGCCTGTAAGGAGGAGTTCGAGATTGACAGCCTGCCCCAGGTGAAAGAGGGAAGAGAAGAGGGAGAAGATAGAAAATAGAAGATGGATATGGAGAGGTTGTTGGAACAGTTCCTGACCTACCTGCGGGTGAGCCGAAATAGTTCAGTCTACACCGTCAAGAACTACGGCACGGACATTGGCCAGTTCCTGGACTACTGCAGGGCACAGGGGATAGGCTCGTTGGAGCAGGTAGACCGTTCGCTGCTGCGGAATTACCTGGCGGAACTGGACGCTGTGGGCTACGTCAAGGCCAGCATCGCGCGTCGCGTGGCGGAACTGCGTTCCTTCGGCGACTTTATGGTGCGGGAGGAGATACTGGAGCGCAATCCCTTCCGTCTGATCCGCGCCCCCCGTGTCCCGAAACGGCTACCGCGGTACCTGACGGTGGCCGAGGCGGAAGCACTGCTGGCGGTGCCAGACACATCTACTCCACGGGGCCTGCGCGACCGGGCCATCATCGAGGTGCTGTACGCGGCGGGCCTGCGGGTCAGTGAGTTGGTGGGCCTGGACATAGGGGACGTGGACCTGGCACAGGCCCAGGTGCGCGTAGTGGGCAAAGGGGGCAAAGAGCGCATCGGACTGCTGGGACGGCCGGCAGTAGAGGCGGTGAGGGCATACCTGAAGACGGGGCGGCCGGCGTTGCTGAGTCGGCAACCGACCAATGCATTGTGGCTTAATCACCGGGGTGGTCGCCTGACGGCGCGAGGAGTGGCTCTGATATTGAGCAAAGCCGGCCAGCAAGCGGGCATCCGCACGCCCGTTTCCCCCCACATCATGCGCCATTCCTTCGCCACTCATCTCCTGGATGGCGGCGCAGACCTCCGCGTCGTGCAGGAACTGCTGGGCCACGCCGATCTCGCCACAACCCAAATCTATACTCACGTTAGCCAGAGCCGGGCGAGGGAGGTTTACCTGCGGGCACATCCGCGAGCCGGGGCTTCGGATTTGCCCTAGGTGCTGCTTTATGGTAAAGTAGTTGTG
This sequence comes from uncultured Anaerolineales bacterium, assembly GCA_964385635.1. GTDB lineage: Bacteria > Chloroflexota > Anaerolineae > B4-G1 > B4-G1 > CAYLPU01. The sequence goes on along the minus strand of CAYLPU010000010.1, from coordinate 23,893 downwards.
CACTAGTGGCACTTGTGGTACAATGAACATAGCAAGGCCTTCTGCAACAAAAAGGGACAGGCACAGACAAGGAGGCGAAAATGGACACCATCCTGGAATTCGTTCAGCAGCGTAAGACCTTGGTAGCGCTGATCGGTGGGACCATACTGGGGCTGCTTCTAGGCGTGGCCATCGGCTGGTGGTGGTGGCCAGTTGAATGGACCAACTCCACACCTGGCAATCTGCACCCCGATTTCCAGAGCGAGTACATCCTCTGGGTTGCCGAGCGCTACGCGGACACCAACGACCTGGACTGGGCACATGACCAGTTGGGCGCGGATTATTGGAAGGAAAACCAACTTGCTGAGACGCTTGAGATGCTGGCGGAGGAACGCGGTGGACGTGAGGCAGTCCGCTTGCGAGCCCTGACACAGGCACTGGGAGCCACATCCGAACCCGCTCCGCCAGTGACGAGTGTCTGGGAGAGGCTTCGCCCGGTGGCGACGGTTTGCGGGGTCGCCCTATTGGTGGTAGCATTTGTGGGGGGAACGCTGCTCCTCGTCAGCCGCCTGCGTAAGCCACGGACAGAGATAGGTGGTCTAGCCACGGGAGTATTCGAAGAGTCCCCTGTCCTCTCGGAGCAAGTCTCCTGGGGAGCCGAAGGCCCGCCGCTGGCTCAGTTTGTCACTACCTACACACTAGGGGATGACCACTACGACCCCTCGTTTAGCATTGAGTTGGAGAGCGGCGAGTTTATGGGCGAGTGCGGTGTGGGTATCTCAGAAACTATCGGTGTGGGCGAGCCCAACAAAGTCACCGCTTTCGAGGTCTGGCTATTCGACAAGAACGACATCCGCACGGTGACCAAGGTGCTGATGTCGGACTACGCCTTCCATGACGAGGCGCTGCGCACCAAGTTGGCGCCCAAGGGAGAGCCGACGTTGGCCGAGGTGGAGAAGAACGTAATCCTAGAGACGAAGACGCTGCGTGTGCAGGCGCACATCGTGGAGGTGGAGCACGGGATGGGGAATCTGCCGCCCAGCAGTTTCTTCGACAGGCTCACGATAGGCCTGGCGGCCTGGGTCAAGCCAGGGCAGGAGGGGACACAGCCAGCGGCTGAGAGGAGCGATGCCCCTATCATGTCGCCCACGCTATAAGTTGACTGGATCGGTCCTGGCGCATGTTGTGTAGATAGGCACCCTCGCCGTGGCAGCGCGGCGGGGGTGTTCGCTTGGGAGAAGCAATGCGTCGTCTGTGGTGGGCCTTTCTGCGACTTTTCTTCCGTCTGCTCTACAACGAATTCGCCTGGACTTACGATCTGGTGGCCTGGGTGGTGTCGCTGGGACAGTGGAGGACGTGGGGACGCACAGCGATTCCGCACCTGCGAGGGAAGCAGGTGCTGGAACTGGCACATGGCCCCGGTCACCTGTTGGTGGCGATGGCGGAGCGAGGTCTGGCCCCGGTAGGGCTCGACCTGTCGCCGTATATGGGGCACCTGGCGCGGCGGCGGTTCGGAAGAGCCATGCCGGTCGTTCCTTTGGTGCGCGCTGGTGCACAGATGCTTCCTTTCTGCGATGGGGTTTTCGATAGCGCCGTTGCCACCTTTCCCACCGAGTTCATCCTGGACCCCGCAACGTTGCGAGAGACGGTGCGTGTTCTGCGTCCGGGCGGACGGCTGGTCATCGTCGCCTGGGCCCGCTTGGGCGAACGCGACCCGCTCTCCCGTTTCCTCGGGTGGCTTTATCGGGTGACAGGACAGGGAGAGCCGCTCCCCAGCGGCGGTGAGGCGGTGATGGTAGAGGCAGGATTCGATCCACGCATTCTATGGGAGCGAGTTGGGCGCAGTGAAGCGATGCTGGTCATGGCGGAAAAGCGGTGACGGTACGTCGGGTCGTGGTGCTGGATGGGAGGCGCTTGTAGTGCCATCGTTTGCTCCTTCGCGTGCTTTGTGGTAGAATGACCATGCTTGGTGGGTGTAGCCTAATGGTCAAGGCACCTGGTTGTGGCCCAGGAGATTGTGGGTTCGAATCCCATCACTCACCCCAGGTAGTCGCAGCCGGACTTTGATCCGGCTTTCATTATACACCAATCGCCCCCGTAGCTCAACGGATAGAGCGTCGGACTTCGAATCCGCAGGCTGCGCGTTCGAATCGCGCCGGGGGCGCTAGCAGTCCCACAACCGAGAAGAGGTGGGGCTCTCACTGGGGCGAGCCGGGGGAGGCGGAGTCAAAGTGGGTGCCCCGCAGAGGCAGGTGTCTGCTTCAGCGCTGCGTGGCACGGCTTAAGACCGGCGTTGGCACGGCGAGGATGGAGGTGATAGCAGCGCTACTGCGAGCACTTCGTCCATCTGTTCAACCAGGACAAAGTTCACGCTGTGCTGAACCCGTCGAGGAATTTCGACGAGGTCCTTCTTGTTGCGCTTAGGGATCACGACCGTCTTGAGACCAGCGCGGTAGGCCGCCATCATCTTTTCCTTGAGACCACCGACAGGCAATACGCGACCACGCAACGTAATCTCGCCCGTCATCCCTACGTCGTGGCGCACGGCCCGGCCGGTAAAGGCAGAGATGAGCGCTGTGGCGATCGTGATGCCGGCCGATGGGCCATCCTTGGGGATCGCTCCCTCTGGCAGGTGGATGTGGACGTCGGTTCTCTCGAAAACATCGGGCTTGATGCCAAAACTTTCGCTGCGGGAGCGGGTGTAACTCAACGCTGCCTGTGCCGATTCCTGCATAATCTCGCCTAACTGTCCGGTCAGCAACAGGTTGCCTTTGCCAGGCATCAGCGCCACCTCCACGGGCGTCAGGTCTCCCCCTGCCTCGGTCCAGGCCACCCCCATAGCGATGCCGACCCCATCTCGCTCTTCCGCCAGGCCGCGGATGAAATGCGGTGGGCCAAGGTAGCCAGCGAGCATTCGAGCTGTGATGCGACGTGGAGGTGAGCCCCCCTCGGCCAGTCGGCGGGTGACCTTGCGACAGATACTGGCAATGTTACGCTCAAGGTTGCGCACGCCGGCCTCGTAGGTATATTCTCGGATGATTGCACGCAGCGCACCGTCAGTGAAGGTAATAGGGATATCTTCCAGGCCGTGCTCCTCCAGTTGGCGCGGGATCAGAAAACGACGCGCAATCTCCAATTTCTCCTCATCAATGTAGCCGGGGAATTCGATCACCTCCATACGGTCTCGCAGGGCCGGCGGAACAGGATCGAGGATGTTCGCCGTGGTGATGAAGAGTACCTTTGACAGATCGTACGGCACCTCGAGGTAGTGATCGGAGAAGGCATGATTCTGTTCGGGGTCCAACACTTCCAGCAAGGCAGCGGCCGGGTCGCCCCGGAAGTCCAATCCCAACTTATCCACCTCATCGAGCATAAAGAGAGGGTTAAGTGTACCAGCCCGCCGCATCGTCTGGATGACGCGGCCGGGCAGTGCACCGATGTAGGTACGGCGGTGGCCCCGAATCTCCGCCTCGTCCCGCACGCCACCCAGGCTCACACGGACGAACTTGCGCCTCAGGGCCTCAGCGATAGATTGCCCTAATGAGGTTTTACCAGTGCCAGGCGGGCCCACGAAGCAAAGAATCGGGCTGCGCATCTTGTCGGCTGCCAGACGCCGCACAGCGATGTACTCCAGGATGCGTTCCTTGGCCTTGGGCAGCCCATAGTGGCGTGATTCCAGCACTTCCTCCGCGTGTTTGACGTCCAGATTGTCCTCAGTGGTCTCTGACCACGGCAACTCGATCAACCAGTCGAGGTAAGTGCGGATTATGCCAACCTCGGGCGACATAGGCGGCATAGCTGTCAGCCGGTCGAGTTCTTTGTTGGCCCGGGCGCGCGCCTCGTCGGGCAAGTCCATCTCGGCGATCCCTTCGCGCAGCTCGTTGACCTCTTGGGTATAGACGTCGGTCTCGCCCAACTCGCTTTGGATGACCTTCATCTGTTTACGCAGGAAGTACTCACGCTGGGCCTTATCCAGCTCCTGCTGCACCTGCAAATGGATGCGATCCTCCAGTTCGAGCACATCCAGTTCCTTGGCCAACAGGACGCTGACGCACTGTAGTCGCGCTGCGATATCGAGTGTCTCCAGTACCTCCTGCCGCTTCGCCACCTCCAGGTCTAGCGCCTGAGCCATCAGGTCGGCCAGCCAGCCCGGCTCATCTATGTTCATGGCGAAGACATAAGCATCTTCGGGCAGGGTGCGATTTAACTGCACGACCTTCTCGAAGAGTGCCAACACCGCCCGCATCAGCGCCTCAGTGAGAGGGGTTCTCCCCACAGCCTCGTAGATGGGCAGGGCTCGCACGCGGATGTAAGGCTCCAGGTGAACGTACTCGACGATTTGCACCCGTCGGAGTCCCTGCCCCAGCATGCTGACGGTGCCATCGGGCAGGCGCAACATGCGGCCGATAGCCACCTCGGCGCCAAAAGTGAAAAGGTCTTCGGGACCTGGCTCCATCACATCTGCATCCCGCTGGGCGACAGTGATGAGTGGCTGACCTAGCTCGTTCGCTACCTCGATCGCCTCTATCGAGAGATCGCGCCCGACGAAGAGCGGCGCGACCATGCGGGGAAACATCACCATATCGCGCAGTGGCAGAAGCGACGCTTCGATGACTTCACCTGGGGATTCGTGTAGGTCCTCTTCCTCAAAACCTGTGTCATCCGGGGAGAATGGTATCCCCTGGGGCCACCCCATCTGTGACCACCAATCCTGAAATTCTCTATTCCACATCATTCTCCCTTCCTGCGTCAAGTTTCCGCTGCACCGTCATTGTCCGGCAGCGGATCTCCGGTATAACGCGCCCACTCTTCGCGGGCATCGGCGACAAGGAAGATAGAGCCGGTCGCCAGCAGACCGCTACCGGGGTCCATCACTGCCAGCCCACGCCGGAGTGACTTCCTCATATTCACGCTGACTTCTGCTCCGCCTCCCACCGAAGCAACTATATCGGCCAGTTCAATTGGCGACATGGCCCGGGGATGATCGGAGCGAGTGACGATAACATACTCGCTGATCGGCAGGAGAGCTCTCAGCATCCCAGCGATATCCTTATCGGCCGAGGCGCCGAAGACCAGTACCCACCGTTGACCGGGGAACCACTCCTCCAGCGCCTCGCGCAGCACCTGCGCTGAGTAGGGGTTATGCGCGCAGTCTACAACCGCCAGTGGCTCACGGCTGAGAATCTCCAACCGCCCCGGCCAATGGACATTACGCAGCCCCTCGTGCACGGCCTCGACAGGGATGTGGAAACCCCGCCGGCGCAGGATGTCCAATGCGGCGAGGGCGCTGGTACTGTTCTCCAGTTGATGACGGCCTAACAAAGGAATCCAGTACTCGCCATCCAGTTCCGACCCTCCATCGGTGAAGCGCCGGGCAGTGAAATACTGGCCGTCCAGGTCGGCAGGGCCAGGGTCGTAATCCCAGTCCCGGCCAATCTCTGTAAGCGGTGCTCCCCGTTCCAGGCTGACCGCCTCGAGCACCTTGATCGCTTCGGCCCGCTGCGGCGCGCTCACGGCAGGGACGCCTGGCTTGATGATGCCCGCTTTCTCGTAGGCGATCTCGGCCAGTGTATTACCCAACAGATACGTATGGTCCAGGCTAAGTGAGGTAGTGACCGATACCTCAGGCATCAAGACATTGGTAGCATCAAGCCGCCCCCCCAACCCTACCTCGACGACGGCCATATCCACCTCGGAGCGGGCGAAGTATAGGAAGCCGATGGCAGTGATGGCCTCGAAGGTAGTCACGCCAGGCGTACGCTCGATCAACGGGCGCACTTCCTCCACCAGCGCGACGATTTCTTTCCGCGCAATCTTCCGCCTGGCCACCTGGATGCGCTCGCGGAAGGTGTGCAGGTGGGGCGAGGTGTAGAGGCCAGTACGGTAGCCAGCGGCCCGCAAGCAGGATTCAATCAGCACCGCTGTGGACCCCTTACCTTTGGTGCCGGAGATGTGCACCGCTGGGAAGCGGGTGTGTGGGTCGCCCACAGCCGCCAGCAGCCGTTCGACCCGTGAAAGATCAAATGTCTCGGGCGTATAGCGCTCAATGCGCGTCTTTTCATAGTCCGTGAGGCTGTGAAGATAGGTGATGGTCTCCAGGTAGTTCATCGTCTTCAATATCAATCGGCGCGGATTGTACCTGTTTTCCTGGGAAATGCAAGTTCGGTCAGGTGGTGGGTTAGATGGCTGGCTAGTTGGTATCTACCAACTTTCCAGTTTACCAATCTGCCAATTTGTGGTACACTTTGGTCCCGAATTCTGATTGGGGGGAGGATCGTATTGCGAACCCAGTACATCTTTGTGACAGCAGCGATGTTTATGATGGCACTGACACTGGTCGCTTGCGGAGAAAAGCCGCTTCTGAGCGACGTGTCTTTTGACCGCCTCCGTATCACACCCAACGCAGATCGCGACACAGACGTCCTGGTGATCACGTACAACCTGTCTCGCAGCGCGGAGGTGTCGATCTACTTCGAGGGCCAGGACGGGAACCACTACTACTTCCGCGATCACGTCCACCATGGCCCCTCCGTCAAGGAGCCCTACCAGGTCTACTTCGCCGGCGTGGTGGACGGCTACGTACTGCCCGGCGAGCAATTTGAGGGGTTTACGGTGGAGAAGCGCGTGCTGCAGGACGGTGACTACACCTGGACGGTGGAGGCGACCGACGAGGCAAGCCATACCGAGCAAGCCACCGGCACGCTCACCATCGCCGACGCCGACACCGCGCTGCCGGAACTGAAGGGTTTCAGCGTGTATCCGCCCGTCTTCACCCCCAACCGGGACGGCATCAGCGACCGGGCGACGATCAACGTGGACCTCAAGAAAGACGTCGAAGAACTGACCATCTACCTGATAGGGGAGGATGGGGTGCGTTACCCCGTAGCGGAGAAAGAGATGGCCACACGGCCCAATGAGGCCGGCTGGCACGAGTTCGACTATGACGCCGGGGTGGACCTGGGAGCAGACCCACCACCGGATGGCTCATACACTGTGACTATGCAGGCACGGGACGCGGTAGGCCAGTGGACAGTGGCGACAGGAACGTTGACGATTGAGAACGGCGGAGTGCCACGAGTGTACATCCTCAACGGTGAGGTGGAGTGGTCGGCCGGGACCGTTCCGCTAAATAGCACACTCTACTTCACGCTGACGGTTGACAACGACAGTCTCGTACCCATCCGCACCAGTGGCCCCCCGCCGGACACAGTGTACGACAGCGACCAGAACTACGCCACACTGGGCGAGTACGAGCAGTCGGGCGTGTTTCGGGTGGGTGTCCACTGCGAGACCAGCCCCACGGATCACCCTTGGCGCTGGGCGGTAGGCGGCCCGGATGACCTGGTGATGGACGACGAAGGGCATCTCTACCTGCCGGCGGGAGGGCGGGCGGTCGTCACCGGTGGCATCCGCTTCGTGGACGTGGTCCCGGCCCGCAACCCGCAGTACTGCTACGCCTCGCTGATTCACGAGGACGTGGAGATCTCAATGGTCAACTACCGGGTGGACCCGGTGTTTCTGCGCATCCAGGTGCCATAGGCTCGTTCCGGCGTTATACTTGCTATCCGGTGGAAATTGGGATATACTAGCGGAGGTCATACTGAATAGCGCGGCGAAAGGAGGTGATGCCTGAGGAACGTGTCGCTGAGAAACAGGAGGGTAGTTTACACATCTTGTCAATTCAAGTTTAGTCAAGTCTAGCACAGGAGGAGATAAAATGAACGCAAAGCGTGTGTTGTTGGTATTGGTTGTAGCTCTATTGACTGTGGGCCTACTGACCTCTTGTGGTCCGGCTGAGCTGGGCACAGAGGAGAACCCCATCGTCTGGGTCTTTGTCCCCTCAGGCGAGACGGACCGTGTGACGGCCGGCGCTCAGTCAGTGGTTGATCTGTTGCAAACAGAGACCGGTCTGTTCTTTGAGGTTCGCGTTGCCACCGAGTATGCCGGCGCGATCGAGGCGATGTGCGCCGACCCGGCCGAGGCACATATGTCATCGCTGGCCACTTTCGCCTACGTCTTGGCCGCCGACCGCGGCTGCGCCGAGGTTGCCATGCTCTCCGTGCGCTTCGGCAGCCCCACCTACAACGGCCAGATCCTCGTCCGGGCCGATAGCGGCATCACTGACATCTCTCAACTGGGAGGCAAGACCTTCTGCCGCCCCGACCCGCTCTCGGCGAGCGGTTGGGTTGTCCCTTCGATTATGCTGCGCGGTGCGGGGGTTGACCCCGACACGGGCCTGGCACAGGTCGTGGACGCCGGCAGTCACGACGCGGTCGCCGCTGGCGTCTACGATGGCACCTGCGACGCCGGCGCCACCTACGTGGACGCCCGCACCCGCATCGAAGAGGACTACCCCGACGTGATGGAACAGACCGTGGTCATCGCCATCGAGCCGGACATCCCCAACGACGGCGTCCAGTTCCAGACTTCCGTGCCGCAGGAACTGCGCGATCAGATCGTGGCTGGGCTGCTGTCCATCGCTGCGACTGAAGAAGGTGTGGAAGCCCTGAACACCGCCTACCAGTGGGAAGAACTGATCGAGGCGGACAACTCCTTCTATGACCCGTTCCGTCAGATTCTCCAGGCCGCGGGCATCAGCGCCGAGGACCTGATGGGAGACTAGTTGACTGCGAGTCAACACCACAAGGTATCTTCTCAAAAATTCGGGGAAAGAAACCGGGTTTTTCAGAAAAAACCCGGTTTCTCGTCTGTCAAACCCCAGTTTATTGAGAAGATACACCACAAGGAACCTTATGAGGGGGGACTTGTGTCCCCCCTCGTGACAAATAGGGGGAAGGATGTTGGAGGATGTTTGAAGTCAAGAACCTGACCAAAATCTACAATGACGGGACCGTCGCCCTGCGCGACATCAGTTTCGAGGTAGCGGACGGCGAGTTTCTGATCATCATCGGACTGAGTGGCTCTGGCAAGTCCACCCTCCTGCGTTGCATCAACCGCTTGATTGATCCAACCGAGGGGCAAATCTTGTGGGATGGGGTGGACATCACGGCCGCCGAACAGACCGAACTGCGCGAGATCCGGCGCCAGATCGGGATGGTCTTCCAGCAGTTCAACCTGGTCAAGCGTTCCACCGTGCTCACCAACGTCCTCTCCGGCCGGCTGGGGTACGTGAACCCGTGGGCCAGCCTCCTGCATCGCTTCCCGGACGAGGATCGGAAGATGGCGATGGCGGCGCTGGAGCGGATGGGCATCACCGACCAGGCCCACAAGCGGGCGGACGAACTGAGCGGCGGGCAGCAGCAGCGAGTGGGAATCGCCCGCGCGCTGATGCAGCAACCCCGTATGATCCTGGCCGACGAGCCGGTAGCCAGCCTGGACCCCGTGCTGGCCCACTCCATCCTGGAACGGTTGGAAGAATTAAACCAGGAGGAGGAGATCACCATCCTGTGCAGCCTGCACTACCTGGACCTGGTGCAGCAATACGCCACGCGGGTGATCGGCCTGCGAGATGGAGAAATCGTCTACCGGGGCACCAGGGAGGAGATCCGCGCGATGACGGACGAGGAATTCAAAGAGATCTATGGCCAGGAAGCGGTCCGGGTGGGCGTGGGGCTGCAAGGAGAGGTGGAGTAATGGCAACGCAGACAACTCGACAGGAATTCCAGCCCAGCCTGGTGCCACCACCTGTAGCGGGCGTGGCCTCGCTACTCATTCCCGGACTGGGCCAGGCACTGGCCCGGCAACTTCAACGTGGACTGCTCCTGCTGAGCGCTCTGGTCACCGGCATTGGTCTATTTGCCTGGCGGATCAACTTGCTGGCCCCCAGGGAGATCGGAGCGGTGTCAAATCTCATCAAAGCCCTCAGCCGCCGACCGCTCTTTGTAGGCCCGACCCTGGTGCTCATTGTGGCTTTGTGGCTATGGATCGCTTGGGACGCTTACCAGCAGGCCCGGTCAGACCGGCGGGGTGGGCTGGGCATCTTTGCGTTCGCGCTCGTGCTTTTCTTTGCACTGGGCTGGCAGATCAGCGAGATCAACCTATTCAAGATGATGACAGAACTTTCGGACGCCTCAGGGCCTCTCTCTCGGGTCGCGTGGCCGTGGGCGGCGGCTGTCACGCGGGATACCGAGACAACCGGCGCTGGGGCCGACGTCCTCTCTCCCTGCGACGACGAGCCGCCGCCCCCGCCGCCGGAAGAAATACCCGGCCAGCCCTACCTGGTGGTCGACCCGACCTGTGGCGATCTTTCTCAGCAGGCAGAGGAAGGGGGAAAACTCGTAACCATACCCGGCACTGCTTTGACCGTCATCGGGCGAGGCTTTGAACCGAACACAGAGACCCAAATCTGGTGGGCGGATCCCATCGGCAACGAGTTTCAGATGCGCCGGGCAGGAGAGTACCTCACGATTCTGACCGACGACCAGGGAGCTTTCCAGTTCGATGTCGCCATACCCTACCGGCTCATTCCTCCCAGTTCCGAGGGTCGTCAGATCCACCGAATAGAAGCGCGACAGATTTCGGCGGTGGGCAACCTGAAACCCAGCGACGCATTGCGGCACAACATCGAAAAGATGGTAGAGACCATCGTCCTGGGGATGATGGCGACACTCTTTGGCATCATCCTCGCCATCCCCATCAGCTTTTTGGCCGCCCGGAACCTGATGTCAGGTTCCTCAGTCACGATGGCGCTCTATTTTATCACCCGCAGTATATTGAACATCATTCGTTCCATCGAGCCAATGATCTGGGCCATTCTAGCCGTGACGGTGGTGGGGCTGGGGCCTTTCGCCGGCATCATCGCCCTGACCGTTCACTCCATCGCCGCGCTGGGCAAACTCTACTCCGAGGCTATCGAGTCGATTGACCCCGGTCAAATCGAGGCCGTCCAGGCCACCGGTGCGACGCGGCTGCAGATGATTATGTACGCCGTGGTGCCGCAGATGATCCCGCCCTTCGTCTCCTTCTCCATCTACCGCTGGGACATCAACGTCCGTATGTCCACCGTCATCGGCCTGGTGGGCGGCGGCGGCATCGGCTTCTTGCTGATCCAGTACATCCGCTTGTTGGACTACCGTTCGGCCGGGATTTGCGTCTGGTTCATCGCCATCACAGTGGCGACTCTGGACTATATAAGCGCGGACATCCGGCAGCGGTTTGTGTAGGGTTAGAAGACTGATCGCAATCGTTAAAACGAAGAACAATGGACACAAGACAGAGACAACAGATCAAAAGCATATTCGAAGACTTTCTCCGTCGCCGTTTGAACAGAGTGGAACGGCTTGACCTGGACGATCTAAATATCAATCCATTTCTGTATCGGCTTCTCTCCCACGAGCTAGAGTTTCAAGACGCACGATCCATCGTAAAATGGCGTATGGAGCAATTCTTCGAACGAGGCACCGTGACATCATTCGGTGGTGTACTAGAAGACATTGCTAGAGTTTTCTCTGAAGGAACTGGCGTTGAGGGTGCTGACATAATGAAGACCAAAGGTGAAATGCGCTACTACATTCAAGTGAAAAGCGGACCGAATACAGTGCCCAAAGACATGGCTACTCAATCAGCACCTTACTCCAATCAGCTCAACGACGTAACCGTGGTTCCGTAGCATTGTTTGGCATGTGCTATGGCAATGAAGTGCAAGTCAGTTCTATTGTGCATCGTTACGTTCAGGTGGATTATCTCATCGGTCGTGAATTCTGGGAGTTCATCTCGGATGAACCCGATTGCATAGATCAGATATACGAGATTGCTGCTGAGGTAAGTCGCACGTTTAGGGATGCAGAGGGACGGACTCTCACCCAAGCGCTCGACGACAAATCTGATGAACTAGCAGACGAGTTTGGACAACTATATTCAGCAAGCGGACCGGAAATGTGGCAGAGTCTCTTAGACCGGAATTCGTAGAACAGGAAATGCGATATATCGAGAAAGAACTGCCAATCGAATACCTAAATACCTTAGCTATGAAGGAGGGCAACTCCAAGAAGCCCGTCTACCAGATGCATAAGTGGTGGGCTAGGAGGTTGTCCAGTGTATTCCGCATGATGCTTATCGCTTCCTTCTCCTCAGTGGAGGAAGATATGAAGAGCCTGTGGGAGAAATTCTATCGGGGTGCCGATTTTGGCGCTCCTTTGGTTCTCGATCCCTTCATGGGAGGAGGAACAACTGTCGTGGAGGCCCTCAGATTAGGTTGCCGCGTCATTGGCGTGGACATCAATCCTGTCGCCTGGTTCATCACTAAAAAGGAAATTGAACCAGTAGACCTGGAATCTCTGGATAGTGCTTTCGAACATCTAGAAAAGACGGCAGGGCAACAAATCAAGGAATTCTACCAAACACGATGTGTGCATGGTCACCAAGCCGACATCATGTACGTCTTTTGGATCAAGCAGGCTCAGTGCACAGACTGTGGAGCAACAGTCGATCTTTTCCCATATTACTGGATAGACCGGCGCCGAGACATTGAGACAATAGTCTGTCCAGATTGTCTCCATATCTTTGCCCTTGAGCAGAAAATTGTACAAACGGCAACTTGCCCCCGCTGCGGCACCATGTTTAACCCTGCGGAAGGGATATCAGGGTACGGTAAGTTCACGTGCACCAAATGTGGGGCAGAGGACACTCACTTAAATGCAGTGAGCCGACACGGAAGCGCCTTACCCGTCAAGATGTTTGGTCTAGAGTACTACTGCCCCATCTGTGAGAGCCGGGGCTTTAAGGCAGTAGACGAAGAAGATAAACAACACTATGAGGAGATCAAAGCGCGGTTCGAAGCCTGCCGAGACCATTTGCTCTTCCCCCGCCAAGCCATCCCTACTGAAGGACGCAGCGATCCCCGTCCCGTAAATCATGGGTATACGCACTTCTGGCAGATGTTCAACGAACGTCAATTACTCAGTCTCTCTATCTTGCTCAATGGTATTCTACAGATAGAAGACGAAAATATCCAGGAACTGCTACTCCTGGCTTTCTCGGATTGCTTGGACGCGAATAACATGTTCTGCAAATACGAGATTAACTACCACAAAATCTCCCTTCTGTTTGGCTTGCATGCTTATCATCCTATTGAGCGGCCAACAGAAAACAATGTATGGGGCACGCGCTATGGGCGCGGCACCTTCCGGCGCTGCTACCAGAAGATGAGACGGGGCAAGGTATATGGACATCATCCCTACGAGCGACGGTATCCCAACGGCCGCTCGGAGAAAGTCTTTGTTCGCAATGAGAAAATCAACGGTCGACTCAGCCCCAACTTTGCTGGTCTGAGTGATGGGAAAAATGCCCTCTTAGTTGCACAGAACGCCGAAAGAATGGACTTTATCCCTGATGATACGGTGGATGCCGTGATCACCGATCCTCCTTACTTCGACAATATAATGTACTCCGAATTGGCCGACTTTTTCTACGTATGGCTACGTCTGGGTCTCAAAGATCACTACCTCTGGTTCGAACCTGAACTCTCGAGCCGCAAACAGGAAATAGTGCAAAATGAAAAGGAGGGCAAGACAGATCAAGTTTTCGCCCAAGGACTGACTCGCGTGTTCAAAGAGTGTCACCGTACTCTCAAATCTGATGGATTTATGGTCTTCACTTTCCACCACACTGAACAATCGGCGTGGGCACTGCTGGCAAAAACCTTGATAGATTCAGGTTTCTATGTCTCCGCCACGCCCGTCACACGTTCAGAGGGAAAAAGTGGCTTTCACAGCGATAAAGGGAACATCAAATACGATGTTTACTTGGTATGTCGTAAACGATTGGCAGTTGAAAAGTCACCCTCGTGGGAGGAACTAGAACGCGCCATTCGCGAGCAGACTATCCTTTGGACAAGGCAGGTTATTCGCTCAGGGATGAAGGTCAATTCTGTCGATCTTTTTGCCATCGCGATGGGTAGACTGCTGGAGAATTATTGTTGTTACTGGCCAGGAATCCAGGAACGACGAAGCGTTGAGGAAGCAATAAGAGAGATATCCATCTTGGCAAAAGACCTAGATCACATCCGCGAAATGCCAGAAATGACTTACGAGTTCTCCCCCAAGTTTACTCAGCTTCAACTGCTTGAGTGCTGTGAGCAATACCTTACTTGACTTAGCCGTCGTCATCATCAGTTGGAATGTGCGCGATCTACTGACCGCTTGTCTGCGTGCCCTCTTCGCCGACCTGGATCGCTCGGACACCGAGGCCGAGGTCTGGGTGGTGGACAATGGTTCCGCCGACGGCACACCGGAGATGGTGGCACGGGAGTTCCCCGACGTTCACCTCATCGTTAGTGATGAGAACCTGGGCTTCGCCGCAGGTAACAACGTCGCGCTTAGAGCCATTCTCACGCATCACGCACCACGCACCACACAATACGTCTGGCTGCTGAACCCCGATACGGAGGTGCAGCCGGGAGCGACTGCGGCGCTTCTCTCCGCGCTCGAAGCCCACCCCCGGGCCAGTGTAGTTGGGGCGAAACTTCTCTATCCTGACGGCTCTCTCCAGCAGAGCGCATTTCGCTTTCCGGGCCTGGCCCAACTGGCTTTCGAGTTCTTCCCCCTCCCCGCCCGCTTTTATGACACACCCTTCAACGGTCGCTATCCGCGCCGGTTCTACGAAGGGGAGGCCCCCTTCCCGGTGGACCATCCCCTGGGGGCGACGATGATGGTGCGTGCGGAGGCCATCGCAGATGTGGGTCTCCTGGATGAGGGCTTCTGGATGTACTGCGAGGAGATTGACTGGTGCTGGCGCATGCGCAAGGCGGGCTGGCTTGCCTTTTGCGCGCCAGCCGCCCAGGTGGTGCACTACGCCGGAAGGAGCACAGGGCAGGTGCGCGTTGCCTCATTCGTCGCGCTATGGCGCAGCCGCCTGCGGCTCTACGACAAGCATTACTCGCCACTGAAGCGGCGGCTGGCCCGCAGGCTCGTGCGGTTGGGAATGCGCCGAAAGATGCGACAGGCCCGCATGGCCCATCACCGGGGCGAGATTAGCACTGCCGAACTGGAGACTCGCCTGGAAGCCTGCCAGACTGTGTTGGCGCTATGACCGACTCCCTCATTTACTCGTCTACTCATATACCACCTACCACCCTGGCCGCCGTCGTGCTGACGCTGAACGAGGAGCGAAACATTGAGGAATGCCTGGTCAGCCTGGCCTGGGCAGACCGCCTGGTGGTCTTCGACTCCTTCAGCAGCGACGGGACGGTGGGCCTGGCCCGGCAGGCCGGGGCGGAGGTGATCCAGCACCCCTTCGAGAACTACGCCCAGCAGCGCAATGCCGCCCTGGATCGGGTGGACACAGATTGGGTCTTCTTCGTGGACGCCGACGAGCGGGCCACGCCGGAGTTGGCGGGGGAGATACAGGCGGTGGTGACAGCAGTGGATCGCGAGGAGGTGGCCTGGTGGGTGCCCCGCCACAACTGCATCTTCGGCCGGCTGACGCTGGGGGCGGGCTGGTACCCCGATTACCAACTGCGCCTGGTCCGGCGGGGCTGCGCGCGCTGGGAGCGACCGGTCCACGAGGTGGCAGTAGTAGAGGGGCCCGAAGGGCACTTACAGAACCCCCTCATCCATTATAACTACGATGACCTGGCCGATTTCATCGCCCGGCAGGAGAAGTACACCGACTACGACGCCGGAATCCTCTACCGCGAGGGGATTCGGCCCCATGTTTACACCCCTTACACCCAGGCGATGCGCCACTTCTGGTGGCGCTTCGTCACACTGCGGGGTTACCGGGACAGGCTGCACGGACTTCGGCTGAGCCTGTTGCTGGCCTATTACGAGGCGGTGAAGTACCGGCGTGTGGCGCGACTGTGGAAGACATCCAACCGTTGACGGCTTAGACCAGGTGTGCTATACTGGACAAGGTGCAATCCCACGACGAGTAGGGTGACCGATGAACGAACCTGTCCTGGTACTCAACGGCAATTACGAGCCTATCAACGTCTGCAACACGAAGCGCGCCATGGGGTTGATCCTGGCGGGCAATGTCACGGTGTTGGAGAACGGCCGGGGGTTTATTCACACTGTCTCCCGCACCTTCGAGCGCCCGTCCGTCATCCGCCTGGTCTACGTGGTGCGCCGGCCGCGCGCGCGCGTGCGACTGTGCAAGCGGGAGATCCTGCGCCGAGACCGGTATCGCTGCCAGTATTGCGGGCAGCAGGCGAGCCAACTGACGATAGACCACATCGTGCCCCGCTATCGGGGAGGGCAACACTCCTGGGAGAACCTGGTGGCGGCCTGCCCGCAATGTAATCGGCGTAAAGGCGGGCGCACGCTGGCAGAAGCACGAATGAAACTGCTGCGCCAAACTTTCGAGCCGAGGCCCACAGCGCAGTATCTCTTCGGGCGCTACGTGGCGGGCAACGGCACGTGGGCCAAGTACCTGGAAGGCTGGTAGGGAGCGGCATCGCATGGGTAAACCATTCAACTACGGAGGGCAGGCGGTAATCGAAGGGGTGATGATGCGCGGGTCGCGCACGATGGCGGTCGCGCTGCGCCACCCGGAGGGGCACATCGTCGTAAAGACGGAACCGCTCAATGAGGCACTCTACCGCGGGCCGCTCAGCCGCATCCCTTTCTTGCGCGGGTTGGCTATGCTGTGGGACGCGCTTGGTCTGGGGATGAAGGCATTGATGATGTCGGCCGATGTGGCGACGGGCGAAGAGGTGTCGCTTGAGGGACCTGCGGGTTGGGGAATGGCACTCCTGGGGGTCGGCCTGGGTGTAGGGCTCTTCATGCTGTTGCCATCGTTCCTGGTGGGACTGCTTGCCCCATACATCCCTTCGGAATGGCTCAGCAGCCTGTTGGAGGGAGTCGTGCGGCTACTCCTGATCACGGGCTACATGTGGGCCATCGCGTACCTGCCCGACGTGCGGCGTGTGTTCGCATACCACGGCGCGGAGCACAAGACGGTCAACGCTTACGAGGCAGGAGCAGAACTGACGGTAGACGGCGTGCGTCCTTTCCCGACGGCTCACACTCGCTGCGGCACGGCCTTCCTCCTGACACTGGTCGTGCTGACGGTCCTGATATTCGCCCCCTTCCGCCAGCCCACGTTGATCTGGCGACTACTCAGCCGGATCGTGCTGCTTCCGGTCATCGCCGGGGCGGCCTACGAGTTCATCAGACTGACAGCCCGCCTTGCCGACCGGCCATGGATGCGGGTACTGATCGCGCCGAACCTGGCGCTCCAGCGGCTGACGACTCGCGACCCGGATGACGGAATGCTGGAGGTAGCGGTCGCGGCTCTCAAGGCGGTGCTGGCGAGTGAAGAGGATGCCGTATGATGGCCCATTTCGCGCTGGCTTCAGCCGCGCTAGGGCGCGACGGCCGGTGGGTGGCACGGCTGGGGGATGTCACTCTGGCGCGAGAGTGCGGGTTGCCGCGGGGAGTGGTCCCTGTGGCAATTTTCGTCGGAACCACAGTACCAGTATCCACTCCGCCATGAACAACCCTGCGCAGAGCAGGTAGACTCCGTGCAACCCGATCACCGGCAGCAGCGCATAGGCAGCCACCGGCCCGATAGCGCTGGCGATATCTCCGACTGTGTACACCAATCCGATAGCGCGCCCCCGCTGCATCCGGCCCGCCAGGTCGCCGGTGAGGGCAGTGACGAGGGCCTGCACACTGCCGCCGGTCACGGCTGCTAAGAATATGCCCGTCAGGATGGCAGCCGGCGCACTCCAGGACGCCAGGAGCATGCTGATCGTGCCGATCGCCAATCCCCACACCACTACTCTCCAGCGGTTCCCCAGCCGGTCTGACACCATCCCTGCCAGTGGAGCGGCTGCCATGCCGAGCAGCATCCGCCCGGCCATGAGCACACCGGTCAGCGTGGCTACACCGAGAGCCAGGGCAGCGGGCCGCAGCCGATCCTGCACCAACAATGCCAGGGTAGCTGAGAGAACGCCGGAGGTGACGAAGCGATTTACCCCCTGCAAAGACGCGGCAACCCACAACCCAGAATGGGTGCGCAGCCTGGGCCCGTCCCCCTCAACTACGGTGGCGTCGGCATCGGACTGGATAGTGCGTGTCTCCGGCAGCAAGAACAACGCCACCAGACCACCCAGGGTAGTCAGAGTCGCGCCGACCCACATAGTGGCGGCGTAGCCAATTTTGTCCGTTAGCAAGCCGCCGACAAGAGAGCCCAGCGTTGCCCCCAGGAAGAACCAGGTCTGGTACAGGCCCGTCCATCGCCCGCGGCTCTGGGCCGTCGTCACGTCCAGGACGACCGTTGCCCCGCCGACCCAGATGCCCGACCAGGCCAGTCCCCACAGCAGCCGTCCGATCAGCAGCGGCCAGAAACCGTGCGTGGCAGCGTACACCGCCGTAGATAGCGCACCGATGAACAGCGCTGGCACAAACAACCGCCGACGTGGCCAGCGATCGTATGCCAGCCCTGCCAGCCCGTTGAGGAAAACCCGCACTGCCCGGTTGACGCCCAGAATGATCCCCACGCTGCTCAGAGCGATGCCGGCTTCGACAGTATGAGTGGGCAACACTGTGTACAACGTCGCGTCGCCCATGAGAGAAAGGGCTGTGCCCAGGCCCAGCGGGAGAAGAACCTTTGCCGGATGGATAAATGCTTTACGTTCGCTCATCACTTCCTCGAGCCAGACGTCGTCCAGGAATGTGCCAGCGCCGCCCCTTGGTTAGGCGCGGGGCGCGGCTTCGGTGTAGGCCATCACCGCATCCATCTTAATTTACAGCATCAAGCCGGCTTCGGCAAATGGATCGGGTCGCTCTTCCCTCAGCAACTCAAGCAACTCTTCCAAACGTCCTCGCCTTTCCAAGTAGGCGATCAACTCCCGAGCCTTATTCCTTCGCCCTTGAGCGGGGAGGTCGTCATACGCAACATCCAGATCAAAGCAAAGGGTCCGCAGTTCCTCTCCGTCAAAGTGGTCGCAGATGAAGGCAAACAGCCGTTCAAGCAGTCTTCTGTGATCAACGATAGCGTCCGGCGTTTTGCCCTCAGGTGTCCTCTGGGCCTCGGGACGCCATCGGCCCCAGTGGACTGGCGCGAGGGGACTGACCTTGGGGGGTGGGGCCAACACGGTTAACAGTTCCTGCAATCCCTGTGCATATCGCTCTCCCCGGCAATCGGCATAATACTTGCCTTTCAGAAACAGCGGGATGTCGCAGTCCTGGTGCAGTACGGGAAGCACAATGACTTGTCTGGATTCGAGTTGCTTGACTTGTGCGGCGTTGAGTTCCTCACGCACCCAAGGCGAACTCACAGAGTGCGGGGACAGAATGACCGACAGGTAATCGCTATCCTGGATTCCTTTCTGGACTCTCTCATTGATCGAATCGCCCACCTTTATCTCCCAGCGATCCAGCCAAACTCCCACTCCGTTCGCCACCAGGTCTTCCACCAGCCGGTCTACGAAAGAACTGTCTTTGTGAGAGTAACTGATAAAGGCGGTCCGCCTGGGCTGTGAAGCAGCGTCGAGGACCCTTGCCAGCCAGGTCTGGTCGTTGGCCAGGACATCGGCCAGTTCAATATGGTATGCCCGTTCCAGATATTCCCGTGATGGCTGGTTGATGGGAGAGGCGATTACATACGCGTGAATCTTCTGAGCGTCCTGTCCACTCGCTCGCCATCCTGCTCCTGCGTAGTCCACGATAGGGACAATCAGGGCTCTCCCGTCCGATAGACTTACCTTTGCCGCGATGTGGTCCACCGGCTCGATTCCGATAACGGTGTCCAGTGTCTCCAGGACCGTGAAGAGGTGGTTGGCGACGCCTTCCTGCTGCACGGTGATGTACAGGTCCTCAAAGACCTCCTTGTAGACGGCCGGATACTCGACAGTACGGCCACAGACTGGACACTCGTAGGGACCGTCGTCTTCTGGCTCGATCTCGCCTGGGCAACTGCGGTCCTTAACATCCCAGTAGTCTTCGTCGGCTGGATTGACACATTTCACATATCGCCGGTGAGTCACGGCCACCAGCCCCAGTCCTTCGAGGACTTCGACCACTTGTCCCGACTCGGTCTGCCCACTCGGTACGTGCATACCGGTGCGGAGCAATCGCCGCACCAGCCGTCTATCCAGTTGTGGGAATAGCGTTGACATTGTAATTCTCCCTCAAATAGCGTTCAAACTGGTTGCGGAGGGTTCTGGACAGGCGACCGCAGGAGTAGCGCACAAAGTACCGCCCTGCGATTGGCTCGAAGCGCAGTTTGAAGATGTAGGAGCGTTTCTTTTCGCCTACAATGCGGTCATACGCCAGACCGATGCACTCCACATCTTCCAAGTCCTCCAGCAGGGGGATTTCCTTTTCCCCGAGGAATTCGACAGAAGGGGCGAGGGATTCGCTCTTGTCACAACGCACGATCAGGGTAGGGCTGCCCTCCAGCGGAGATTGATGCAAATAGATTTCCACCAATCGTAACCGGTCATCTTCCTTCTTGAGTAGAACGTCCAGGAGACTATCCACTGCCTGCCGTATTGTCCGGCTTGTGTCGTCTATATACTCAACCTCAGCCTTCAAGAGGCGAGATGCAATTGCACCCGCGATTGAGGCCCCGATGTGCTTGTTTGAGCGCTCCTCCAGATAGCGCAACCGATCCCTGAATCTCAACACGATGGTCTCCACCTCATCCCCGAAGAGGGTCTGGTCCATCTCGGGGATGCTGGCTTCTCGCAACACGCGGTAGATGAAGACCAGCGTGGAATCGTCATTCTCTCGCAGGACACGCGCGCAGATGCTGCGCTTCCCACCCCCGCGCCTGGCCTCAAGCGGTTCCAGCACCTGGTCCACCACTGGCACCGTAAGGGCCGATCGGTCTGCTCCTTCCCGAATTTGCTGCGC
The DNA here is from genome assembly GCA_964385635.1 of uncultured Anaerolineales bacterium. Lineage (GTDB taxonomy): Bacteria > Chloroflexota > Anaerolineae > B4-G1 > B4-G1 > CAYLPU01. The sequence goes on along the minus strand of CAYLPU010000010.1, from coordinate 3,152 downwards.
TGCATACTCGGCCTCGTCCTCAGTAATGGCGTGCTCTCCCTCCTCGGCCCGAGGTACCAAAACGTAGCGTGTGTACCCGGCTCTCTCCGCATGCTCGAACAGCACAAGGACGGCCAGGTCTGCCGGGTTCTGGTAGTATACTCCCATTGCGTAGGCCAAGCGCCGAGCGTTGGACTTGAAGGCGTTGCTATCTATGAGGCGGACAACGGGTTCGGAGAGCAGAACGCGGCCGATGGTCTTGACGGCATCGTGACTCTTCCCTTGGAGAAGTTCGATCAGCAGAAACAGATCCTGGCACCAGGTCTGGGAGGGATCTGCAGCGATCTTACCTTGCAGTGCCTCGAGCAAGTCCGCCACAGTTGCCGCATCTATGGGCAGGCCGACCCAGAGACACAAGGCCTGCAGGAAACCCTTTCTCAAACTTTCGAGGCGTCTCCTTACGAGGTCAGTGTCTCGGATCCGCTCGCCTACGACGCGCTCGTGCCATACTCTCAAGCGGTTCCAGAACTGCCCTGTCTGAGGTTCGAGATCGCTCGGATTGGGCAGGTTTTCGGCGAAAGCCCGTATCGTATCAGTTTTGGTAACCTGTGGCATGGTTTCTCCTCAGGGCTAGGTGCACCCGCAATGCTCGCCGCGTCTCGCGCATGACCCGTTCCAGCGACGGCACGTCGGCCATTTGGTTCTCCAATCGACTTGCCCAGGCGCGGCGTATCTTGTCCACCTGCGCAGGGGCCAGCGCCTGGGCCAGGCTCTCCGGCGTCAACCCTTTATGAAGACACTTGGTCCGAAACGTCTCGACCGCCAGCGACAGGTCCAGGCCCGCACCACATTCAACCAGCAGTCGCCACACGTCGTACAGGTCGCGGGGTTGGGTACGCTGCAACAAAGTACGCAACTTCTCGGCGCCAATCTCCTCCAGCGAGTAAGCCAGCACCGGTGTGACCGGCCGAGGCTCGTCGGAATATGCGCTCAGCAGTGATCGACGCACCGGTGGGTTGACCATCACCTCGTCAAATGTAAAATCGAGTTTACACTCGCGTCGCCGCCGGGTGCGATGCAAGGGCCCGATATAGCCCAGATACACCGTCATGTTGCGCAGCCGCTCGCCATCCCACCTAGGCTCAGACGAGGCAACGACCAGTTCAATGCCCGCCTCATCGCCCACAGCCTGCGCTATCTCACTCAGTTGCGCTAGAAGCACCTCCGGCGTGATGATCTGCTGAGCCGTGAAGTCCAGGTCTTCACTGTAGCGCCAGTCGGCGAAGTAAACCTTCTTCAATGCCGTGCCGCCTTTAAGAGCCAACGCTGCGCCAAGAGCCGGATGACGGGCCATGCCAATGAGAGCCCAGGTGAGAACGTAGTCCCGCTCAATCATCCGCGCACTCACGCCAGCACGATAAGCCAGACGTTGCACTTCCGGTAGGCCGATCATTCAGTGCTCCCGCCAGTCTAGCAACTCGTGCTCCGGCACATTGATCAGCAAGTGCCAGCAATGGTCGCGCCGCCCCCCATCTTCAGGGGGATACAGATTATCCAGCACCGTGTAACCCGCTCCAACGCTGGCTTGCAGTGCGTCCAACAGAGACGGCGTGCCCAGAGCAAAAGTCTCTAGCAGGAAGCCCAACCGTTTGAGAACAGTCCGGTTGCCCATACGGCGACCGTAGGCCACCGTCTTTTCCCAATCCATCTCATCACGCCCCCGCCAGATTGCCTTGGCTGCCTCGATCACTCCACCGCACAGGTCTAGCCGGTCCAGGCAATCCACCAGGGCCTTCTCCCGCTCGGCCATCTGTATCGCCTCTGCGCCTGACCAGACCCGGCGTGATCCAAAGAACTTGTGCGCTCGTACCGTGACGAAACGGTACGCCACACCTCCCACAGTCAACGGTCGCTTGCGTCGCGTGGTGACTATGTAGACGGTAGGCGCTGCCTGCTCACTGTAGCCGTAGTAGCGAAGGGCGCTCCAGTAGGAGATGTAGTAGGGCTCGATGAGGTGAGCAGCGATGACGAACTCGTCAGGAGCGTACTCACCGGACGGGCCGGCCGACAGGGGTAGAATCAGGTACTTGCCTTTTTCCAGACGACGCAGCCAGCCTTTATTGACCAGATGGTGCAAGCGCTTACGCACGGCGGCCGACGAGCAGCCCAAGACGGAGGCAGCGTCCTGATTTGTGAAGATATCTTGCCCTTGGCTGCTGATGGTGGTGAGAAGCCTGGCATCGGTTGGGCTGAGCGTCTGTCGTTTGCTGACTTCTTGTGTCACCATTGTTCCCATTTTCCGGAATGATGGTAACACAAACAGTCAATTCTGTCAACGTCAGGTGGTTGGGACTGCTACTGTAACTCCTGGGCCAGGTATGGATGGTCTGTCAGTGCCTTGCGTACCAGTTGAGCATACCGGCGGCGACGCCTGTGCCAGTCAATTAAGTAGAGCATCTTCGTCTCCAGCGTCTCGCCGCGCAGGTCGTGGTAGTCCAGACCCAGTTCCTTGCACAGGATCTCGAAGGCAGGACGGTCGTAGGCGGAGTGCATCGCCTGGCGGAGTTTGATGGGGTCCACGCTGTCTGGGTCAATCCCCGTCGTCGGTGCCGCTGCAGATTCACCGGGCGCTGGAGCAGGAGGTGAGAGCGCGGCTGGCGCTTCCCATTATATTCCGGTGACAGTCATCTTTTTTCCCTTTTAACAAACGCTGTAGTCCTATCCCCCCTCATTCTTGTCCCCTCCGTGATACGCTCGCCGCCACCTCTGTGACCGGGCACGGGCGCAAGCGCTCCTGCAGTCGGGTGTGTCTCTCGGCCAGGTCCTCACCCACCGGTTCGCCCAACTCTGTGATGGTGTTGAGCAACACCAGCGCGTGCAGCCGGCAGTCCACGTCCCCCAGCCAGGCCCGCAAGTCTTCGCTGGCCTGATGTGTTGCGATGGTGCTTCTGGTAGGTCGTGCGATAGCGATGTCCTGCCGTTCGATCTCCGCCGGATCGGAGGTAACGTGCAGATCGGACTTGATCTCGCGGGCGAAGGCCACCGCCTCGTTCCAACTGGGGCCACGCGCAGGGATGAGGGCATCGAACCAACGATGCAGTCTCAGTTTCCAGTCCACACGGATATTTACCCCAAAAGTTGCACCAGTAGGTACTGTGTGAAGTTGACCTCCT
>CAYLPU010000009.1:62914-72669 GCA_964385635.1 uncultured Anaerolineales bacterium | reverse complement strand
TCTCCTCTTCGCTGGTTCCCATCTCACGGGTCTTCTCTACTTCGGCTGCTTCCTCCGGCATCCAGCGTGCCTCGACGCGCACTTCGTGGAGGCCCCTTCCCTCATCGGGCAGGATATAGATGACTGGCGTGACCTCGAGTGTCAGGCCAGCCTGGGCGGCCAATTCAGCGACATGGTGGGCCAGTTCTGCCTCCAATGTCAGTTGCTCGATCGCCAACGTGTCGCAGTCATCTGGGTGCAGGTAGACCCAGTAGTGGGTGGGAGCCTGCGGTATGCCTTCGGGAGAGAGCACCTGGTAGTCTTCCAGTGCCCGCGTGATGTGCGTGGCGACCTCCAGCGGGCCGAGCCGCCCGGCAAAGAGGCGGGCGAATGTGCCCTCCACTAGCCGTTCAGCCAACGCTTCAAAGCGTGCGATCTTACTCATAATGTGATGATTATAACGCGATAGGAGACAAATGACAAATATTTGAGATTTCACAACACCGCTTCTACCATCGCCAGCACTTGCTCCGGAGTCAGGTTGCGCACGATGGTCGCTTTGTTCCGGCAGGCGACGACGCAGGCCCCGCAGCCCTGACAAAGGGCCACGTTGACCGTAGCCAGGGGCCTCCAGGGATCGAGTTCACGAGCGTCGTAGGGACAGGCTGGCACGCAGCGCCCGCAACCCGCGCACAGTTCCTCGTCTACAACGGCTACGGTCGGCTCAGTTACCACCTCGCGCTGGGTGAAGAGTTGGAGAACCTTGGCTGCTGCGCCTGCGGCCTGCGCCACGGTCTCCGGAATGTCCTTGGGGAACTGGGCCGCGCCGGCCAGGTAGATGCCCGCCGTGAGGCTCTCTACCGGGCGCAGTTTGGGGTGGGCCTCGGCGAGGAAGCCACTCTCGTCAATGGAGACTCGCAAGAGGCGGGCCAAAGCGTCGCTCCCGGCACTGGGCACCGCCGCCATCGCCAGCACTACCAGGTCGGTTCCCACACGCACTGACTTGCCGCTCAGCGTATCGGCTCCCCACACCTCCAGCCGTTGGGCGAAGGTCTCTGACCGATCCCCCCGCTGAATAATCCTGGACACCTTCCCGCGCAGATATACGACATCGAACTCCTCCATCGCCCGTTGGACGAACTCGTCGTAACCGCGGCCCTGGCAACGGATGTCAATGTAAAAGACGTATGCCTGGCCCTCGGGGACTGCACGGCGATAGGCGATGGTCTGCTTGGCGACGTACATACAGCAGATTTTGGAGCAGTAGGGCCGGTGGAGGTTAGGGTCGCGGGAACCGGCACACTGCACCCAGACGACTTCCCGGGGCACGCGCCCATCCGAGGGGCGGTGGATCTCCCCTGCCTTCAGCATAGCCTCGAATTCCAGGCTGTCCACCACGTCGGGATGCCGCCCGCCGCCGTACTCAGGCAGGTTTGCCTTGGGGTAGAGATCATAGCCCGTGGCGAGCACAGCGGCGCCTACGTCGAATGTTCGTAGGTTCGTGGATTCGGGATTTGTAGACTCGGCTCCATTTGGACTTCCGAGTCTCGAATCTACGAATCCTGGTCCCACGACCACCTTGAAGTTCCCCACGTACCCCTCGAACTCCACTACCTCCGCGTTCGTGAGCACCTGGATCAGAGGGTGGCGGCTGACGGCTTCGATGCGTTCCTCCAGCAGGTTCTCGCTGTCGTCGAAGTTGAGGTAGAGGGACGAGAGTTGCGTCATCCGCCCACCCAGGTGATCCGACCGCTCGACCAGGATCACCGGGTAGCCGGCGTCGGCGATGTCCAGCGCGGCGGTCAGTCCGGCGATGCCGCCGCCCACGACCAGCGCCCGCTTGGCGATGGGCAGCGTCAGCGGCGACAGCGGCTTGTCGTACCGCACTTTCTCGACGAGGGCGCGCACTGTCTCAATGGCCTTGCAGGTGGCTTCCTCGGGCGCGTCCTGGTGCGGCCAGGAGACCTGCTCCCGGATGTTGGCGATCTCCACCAGGTAGGGGTTCAGCCCAACGGTGGCGGCTGCTTTGCGGAAAGTGGACTCGTGCATCGCCGGCGAGCAGGCGGCGACGACTACCCCATCCAGGTTGTGCTCACTGATAGCCTGCTGGATGAGCGCCTGGCCAGGGTCGGAGCACATGTACGTGTAGTCGGTGGCGAAGGCGACGCCAGGATAGTCGCGCAACGTCTCGGCCACCCGCCCCACGTCCACTGTGCTGGCGATGTTGAGCCCGCAGTGACAGATGAAGACGCCTATCCGGGCCATTGCTGCTTATTCTCCCTCATAGTGATGTCAAGGCGGGAGAACAACTTGAGCACCTGGCCCGCCGCGCCGCTGGCGTGGGCAACCGTTTCCGGGATGTCCATCGGACCGGTGCCAGTGCCAGCCAGGAAGATGCCAGGCCGGACTGTCTCTACTGGGTGTGTGTTTGAGTCGAGGGAGAGCAGCCAGCCGTGCTCGTCCACCGGCACCCTCAGCATTTCGGCCAGTTGTCGCGTCGCAGGGCGAGGCCGCATCGCTGGGGCCAGCACTACCAGGTCGGCGGCGATCTGTACCTGCTGGCCGCTGAGCGTGTCGGCTCCCCACACCATTACCTTGCCCCCCCCATCCCCCCCCCCGGCTGCCGGGGGGAGCTGGGGGGGGGCGCGGAAGATGCGAGAGACCTTGCCCCGCAGGTAAACCACGTGCTCGTCCTCCATTGCTCGCTGGGTGAACTCGTCGTACCGTTTCCCAGCGGCGCGGATGTCGATGTAGAAGATGTACACCTGCCCATCGTGGACCCGGTGGCGGTAGAGGATGGCCTGCTTTGCGGTGTACATACAACAGATCTTTGAACAGTAAGGCAGGTGCTTTTCGGGGTCGCGTGAACCAGCGCACTGGACGAAGACGACTTCGCGGGGGACTTTCCCGTCCGAGGGACGCTGAATCTTGCCGGCCGTTGGGCCGGAGGCGGAAAGCAGCCTCTCGAAGGCCAGCGCGTCAATCACGTCTGGCACCTTGCCCCCGCCGTACTCAGGCATGTTCTCCAGCCCGTAGAGGTCGTAGCCGGTAGCAAGAATGATCGCACCGACCCGCTCCTCGGTGACCGTGTCTTTCTGGTCGAAGTCGATAGCGCCCACCGGGCAGAGTTTTTCACAGGCGCGACATTTGCCCCGCTGGAAGAAGATGCAATGCTCGCGGTCAATCACCGGCTTGTTCGGCACCGCCTGGGCAGAGAGGATGTAGATCGCCTTTTGTTTTCCCACGTGTTGCTCGAAATCGGAGGTCACCTTGCGGGGGCATTTCTCCTGGCAGAGGCCACAGCCGGTGCATTTCTCCCAGTCCACGTAGGCGGCGTGGCGGCGGATACGCACGCGGAAATCGCCCATCTTTCCCTCGATCGCCTCGACCTCGGAGTAGGTGCGCAGGTGAATGTGTTCGTGGTGGCCGACCTCGACGGTGCGGGGGGTGAGGATGCACTGGGCGCAATCGAGCGTGGGGAAGGTTTCCGAGAGTTGGTGCATCCGGCCGCCGATGGAGGGCAGTCGATCAACGAGCACGACATCGTAGCCCGCGTTGGCGATGTCTAGAGCGGCCTGCATACCGGCGATGCCGGCGCCGATGATGAGTGCGCGGGGGATGGGGGATGGGTCAACCACGCGCTGAAGTATACCGTATTTTGGAGCGCTTGGCAATGATGTTCATTTTGGGACTTGACTCTCCCCCTACCGGATGGTGTATAATAGTGGTGAAGGTCTTCGGAGAACTAAACGTGGATGGAGAGAGAGAATGTTTAAGATCGGTGACTTTTCCAGAATCAGCCAGGTGTCGGTGAAGACGCTGCGCTACTACGACGAGATTGGGCTGCTCAGACCGGTCCGGGTGGACCGCTTCACCGGCTATCGCTATTACTCGGTTGACCAGTTGCCCCGGCTCAATCGCGTCCTGGCCCTCAAGGACCTGGGCCTCTCACTGGAGCAGATCGCCCGGCTGCTGGACGACGATCTGCCACCGGCCCAGATCCGGGGGATGCTGCGGTTGAAGCAGGCGGAGATCCTGCAGCGTTTGGAGGAAGAGCAGGCGCGACTGGCGCGGGTGGAAGCGCGACTGAGACAAATCGAACAGGAGGAACCCATGTCAACCTACGACATAGTGCTCAAGAAAGTTGAGCCGCGGACAGTCGTCGCCATACGCGACGTAGTTCCCACCTATCATGACCAAGGACCGCTCTGGAAGGAGTTGTCCGTCTACCTGGAGCAACACAGAGCCAAAGCAAGCGGCCCCTCGCTGACCATCTACTACGACACCGAGTACCGCGAGCGAGACGTAGACTTGGAGGTGGCCACTCCGGTGAGCGCACCTCTGCCCGGCAACGAGCGGGTGAAGGTACGCGAATTGCCCGGTGCCGAGTTGATGGCCTGCGTGATCCACCAGGGCAGTTATGACGCCCTCAGCGAGGCGTACGCTGCCTTACTGATCTGGATCGAGGCCAACGGCTATCGAGTCACCGGCCCCGACCGGGAGGTCTATCTGCGCTGCCCGGATAACGACTACGACGACCCGGACGCTGTCGGATACGCCGACTACATAGCGGATGATCCAGCCGCTTGCGTGACTGAGGTGCAGTTTCCGGTCGAGAAGGCGTGAGCCGGAGGGTTATGCATGGTTTGCTTCGCAGTGCAATGCCTCTGCTGTTCTTTCTACCTCGTTTAGCCTCTCCCGCACTATTGCTCGCATCTGGTCTGGATCGTCTTCCGGGCGCACCTCCAGTGGCTCCCCCAGGACGATCGTGATACGGCTGAAAGGAAAAGGGATAACGTATCGGTCCCAGCGTGGGAGGCGGATGCCGGTGGTGGTGAAGGCCCCGGCCGGGACGATCAGTGCTCCGGCCTTGCGGGCGATGAATACCACCCCCCCTTTGGGCTCGTGGGAGGGGCCATAAGGGCCATCGGGATTGAGGCAGAGGTTCTTTCCCTGCTGCATCTGGCGGATCAGCGCTAGCAGGCGGCGGGCCGCTACCATCGAGTCGGCTTTCATTGAGACGGCGAAGGGGGTAGCGCCCAATCGTCGCGCCCAGACGCTCAGAACTGCTCCCCTGGGGTCGTCGGGCACGACCAGTACATACTCGCTGGGATCCTCTTGGGCGGCAATGTAGCCCACGAGCATCATCGTCATCCCGTGCCAGGCGGCGATGATGAGAGGGCGTCCAGAGGCGTGGGTCCGGTCCACGTGCTCCTGTCCCTCTATACGGTAACGGGCGGTGCGCCAGACCAACTCAGCGTAAGTGGAGAGACCCCAGCCCTGGAGACGGTGCGAGAGTGTGATCTTCAAGTTTCCTTACTCAACGAAGCAGGGCATAGACGGCTCGGACCAGGCCAAAGGAGACGTAACCTCCGGTCAGGCCGAACCAGACCAGTTGGGGGGAGAGCCAGACCGCCATCGCGGCTGCGGCGCCTAGCCCCGCTACGCTCACCCAGCGTCGCTGAAAAACGGAGGCCAGCGCCGGGTATCGGATGCGGCTCATCATCAGCAGGGTCAAGGCCACCACCAGCGCTGGGAAGACAGCAGCGGGGATCAGCCGGTGGTCGTACGTGCAGTTGGAGAGCACACTGAGCGCCAGGGTCGCCCCAGAGGTGGAGATGGTGAGACCCACGCTCTCGCTGTGGGAGTGCTTTGAGGGTAGGAGGTTGAAGCGGGCCAGCCGGAAGGCTCCGCCGATCATGTACCCTACACACACACCCCACACGATTGCCGGGCTGAGAGACAGTTGCCGTAAGTACTGGTAGACCAGTGCGCTGGGGGCAACTCCAAAGGTGACGATGTCGACCAGGGAATCCAGTTGCAGGCCGAAGGCGCTGGTAACTCCCAGTCGCCGTGCTACTCCGCCGTCCAGGGCGTCCAGCAGATAGCCGGCCAGGATACAGACACCAGATGCCATCAGATTCTCGTGCATAGCCAGCACCACGGCTGAAAAAGCACAGACCAGACTGGAGAAGGTGATCAGGTTGGGCAGCAGCCTGCGTAGTGAATCTTTCATTCGATTTCTCCTCTCTTCTTCCATCGCGCGACCACAGTCATCCCCGCCCGAGTCCGATCTCCCACCCGGATGGCCGGCTCCGCTCCTGGCGGCAGGTACAGATCCACCCGCGAGCCGAACTTGATTACCCCCAGCCGCTCTCCAGCCTGCAGTCTCTGACCAGGGTGCACCCAGCAGGCGATCCGGCGTGCCATGATGCCAGCGACTTGCTTGACTAACACTCTTCCATAACGACCCTCCAGGCCGATGAGGTTGTGCTCGTTAACCTCTGATGCCTCGGGCCGGAAGGCCTGAAGGAACTTGCCAGCGACGTGTTCCACCAGGATCACCTGTCCCTCCGCTGGTGCTCGATTGACGTGTACGTCGAGAAGAGACATAAAGATGCCGATTTTTACCGCTTTTCCTTCCAGGAAGCGGGGCTCGTACACCTGCTTCACCTCTACCACTCGCCCGTCGGCTGGGGCCAGGAATAGCCCCTCTCCCATCGGTGTGGCGCGTTCCGGGTCGCGGAGGAAGTATAGGAGAAGGGCGAAGATGGCGGTCAGCAGCCCTGCCAGGAGGAAGGTATAGAGACCAGGCCAGATGGTGGCCGCGACCAGGGCGAGGATGAGAGGGATTCCGGCGGCGACCAGTTCTTTCCCGGCGCCGCGTGCGAGTCGGAGAGGAGGATTTGCCCGGAAGTCACGCATGCTCGATCTCCACCAGCACTTCGTCCTTCTCCACGTCATCCCCTGGCTTCACGTGCACCGCTCGCACGGTGCCGCCCTGGCGGGCATGGAGTTCGTTCTCCATTTTCATTGCCTCCAGCACGCAGACAGGGTCGCCTTCCTGGACTTCCTGGTCCGGTTCCACCATCACGCGGATGATCTTGCCTGGCATGATGGCCAGAACCGCGCCAGCGCCAGCCTCAGCAGCGGGGAGTGTGGCAGGGCCGGGTGTGGTGGGAGAAGGGGCAGCGGCTGCCACCATCAGCCCGCTCACCAGCATTGCGTAGGACTCCCCGCCCACGGTCGCTGTCTCTCCCTCCAGCGCGACGTCGTAGACGATACCGTCCACCAGTACCGTGCCGTCGTCGGCTACCTCGACGGTGAAAGGACGTCCGTTGACAGTGATGGTGTCGCCCTCTGCGACCACCGGGTATTCGACGTTGTTGAGCGTCAGGGTGAATTCTTGCTTCACTCTGCATTCCCTCCCTTTTCAATCAGCAGGCCGGACATCTCCAACACTCGCCGGGTAAGGACATCTAACATTTCGGCCAACTGCTCCGATGTGGCACGTTCCCGGATGAGGTGGATCATTTACCTCATCCCTCCCGCACCGTCAATCAGCCCGGTCCAGCGGCCTGCCCCTGGCCGCCAGGCGACCTTCCAGGGGGAGACGGTCGGCCCAGCGGGTGTGGCCATAGCAGCGGCCTGTTCCTCCAGCCGCTTGAGTAACAGCCCGGCGACCGCGGCCGCTACCGGTTCTTTCCCACCGCCGCCCCGGGCGTGGCGCTCCAGGAAGGGCCGGGCCACCTGGGGGAACAGGGCGTGGGAGATCACGTCCTCTTCGTCCCGCGCCAGGTCGCCGATCTCCTCTTGCGCCTTCTCCATCCCCGGCGGGATCAGGTCGGCAGGTCGGCAGTCAATCGGCTCCTCGTCGCCGATGGCCAGCCGCTTTATCTCGGGGTCGATGGGGGCTGGCGGACGGCCGTAGTATCCCCGGATGTACTGCCTGACCTCTTCGGGAATGATCTTGTACCGTTCGCCAAGCACGACGTTGAGCGTCGCCTGGGTGCCGACCAGTTGGCTGGATGGCGTGACCAGCGGCGGATAGCCCAGTTCTGCCCGCACCCGGGGAACCTCCGCCAGCACCTCCTCGTACTTGTCCTCGGCGTTCTGCCCCCGTAACTGCGACACCAGGTTGGAGAGCATCCCGCCAGGGATCTGATATTGTAAGACGCGCACGTCCGCCCCCTTCATCCCACTTTCGAACCGGGCGTACTTCTTGCGCACCTCGGCGAAGTAGGCGGCGATCTCGGCCAGCAGGTTGAGGTCGAAGCCAGCGTCTCGCTCGGTGCCAGCCAGCGTCGCCACAATGGACTCGGTCGGCGGGTGTGAGGTCATCCCCGAAAGAGCCGAGATGGCAGTGTCCACGATGTCCACTCCAGCCTCGACGGCCTTGAGGAGCGCCGCCGTCGCCATGCCGCTGGTGGAGTGGGAGTGGAGGTGCACCGGCAGGCCGACGTCTGTCCTGAGTCGCATGACCAGTTCATAGGCAACGTAGGGAGTAATGAGGCCGGCCATATCCTTGATGCAGATAGAGTCGGCGCCCAAACGAGCCAGTTGACTGGCGGTCGTGACGAAGTAGTCCAGGTCGTAGGGCGGGCCGATGGTGTAGCAGATGGATGCCTGGACGTGGGCTCCCTCCCGCTTGACGACCTCCATCGCCTTGCGCATGTTGCGCACGTCGTTGAGCGCGTCAAAGATGCGGAAGATGTTTATGCCATCGGCGTGGGCGTGGACGATGAAACGCTCCAGCACGTCGTCGGGGTAGTGTTTGTAGCCGACGACGTTCTGACCGCGCAAGAGCATCAAAAATGGGGTGTTGGGCATCAGCGCTTTCAGGCGGCGAATGCGGTCCCAGGGGTTCTCGTCCAAGAAGCGCATGGCGGAGTCGAAGGTCGCGCCGCCCCACATCTCCACTGCCCAGTAGCCCACCTGGTCAATCTTCTCGGCGATGGGCAGCATATCGTCGGTACGCATGCGGGTGGCCAAGAGCGATTGGTGGCCGTCGCGGAGCATCAGGTCGCAGATTTTCAGAGGGTTGGTCATATTTCCTCCAAGAACACGGATTAGCGGGATTTGTGGATCAGATTCGTAACACGACTGGGCGTAGGTTGGTGTCGTAGAAGTTTGCCAGGATTCCCAGAGGGACATTCTGAACACGCATCCAGTCTTTGAGATTGTTGATACGGACGTCGTTGATGTCTTGCACGGCAACGGGAAAAACGAACACAGAGTCACCGACGCGCAGGTGTCCAAACTTGATCTCACCGACAGGACGGTTGCCGTAGATGATCTGGTATTTCTTTCGTGCGTACACCTCCAGTCCGCGTAGTCGCAGTTCGTGGTAGCAAGCATTGGCGTAGATGCGGTGGATGAACCCTGGTCCCAGGGTAGAATGGACCTCGAACAGCCCACCGACGATGGCGTAGCTGAGTTCTGGCGTGAGGTAGGAGTCGGGAAACTTGGGCAGGGCGCGGATAGCTGCGTCCGGGTCATTCTGCGGCGGACGGGGGTCGAAGTAGAGCCGTTCGAATTCTGGTTCATGGCTGCCGAAATTGAACAGTAGCCCCACTTGCTTGCCGGTGACTTTGAGGTACGAGATGGTCTGCGCTTTATGGATTCTGGTCAGGATGGGCATAACCTTGAGTTCGACGCCAACTTCGCTCGCAACGAACAGGTCGAGCCGCTGCACGCCGACGAGTCTGTCTTTATAGAAGACCTGGTATTCGTCTTGCTGTCGGCACGGAATGTGCAGTGCTCGCAAGTCGCCTATCATAGCGTTCTCGTAGATGTACTCGGGGTAGGTACGCCCGGTGCCGTTGTAGACGTTGTAGTAGACGCCGATGATGGTGCCGGTGGTCTTTTTGTGTAGTAATTTGATCATGGGTGATCCTCAGAACACGGATGAGCAGGATTATCTGATCTGTTCTGATCCGTAAATCCTGCCTATCCGTGTTCTACTCCGCTTTGCCATAGTCTGTGTTTAGAACACA
>CAYLPU010000009.1:0-62814 GCA_964385635.1 uncultured Anaerolineales bacterium | reverse complement strand
GTTTAGAACACAGATGGGCAGGATTGTCTGATTTGTTCTGATCCGCTAATCCTGCTGATCCGTGTTCTATTCCGCTTTGCCATAGTCTGTGTTCAGAACACAGATGGGCAGGATTGTCTGATTTGTTCTGATCCGCTAATCCTGCCTATCCGTGTTCTACTCCGCTTTGCCATAGTCTGTGTTTAGAACACAGATGGGCAGGATTGTCTGATTTGTTCTGATCCGCTAATCCTGCTGATCCGTGTTCTATTCCGCGAAGAGGTCTCTGGCTTTGAACATCAGCACCAACGCCCCCTGCTCCGACCGGGAGCGGTGCTTCTCCCCCGCCCGCACGACCAGGCTCTCCCCCTGGCCCAGGGTGACGCTAGTGCCATCGGCGTAGTCCACCCCAATCTCTCCCTCCAACACCAGGTACATCTCGTCCTTGGCGTGCTGGTGGAAGAGGTAGGAGCCTTGGATACGGGTCAGGTAGGCGCAGTAGTCGTCCACCTGTCCGACGACGATGTGCTTGAACGGTTCCGTCAATTGAGAAGCCACCTCAGCGATACTTCTTTTCCGTTCCATCATACTCTCCCCGGATCTGTTTTTGAAGTTTGAGATTTGTTCATTTGTCATTCACAGCGGAATATTCCCATGCTTCTTCGGCGGATTCGTATCACGCTTGTTCTGCAGCATCTTCAGCGCCTCAATGAGACGGGGGCGGGTCTTCTGGGGCTCGATGACGTCGTCAACGTAGCCCCGGGCGGCGGCGATGTAGGGATTGGCGAACTGCTCCCGGTACTCCTGTACTAATCGCTCCCGTTCCGCCTCTGGGTCCTCGGCGGCGGCGATCTCCTTGCGGAAGACGATGTTGACCGCGCCATCCGGCCCCATCACCGCGATCTCGGCCGTGGGCCAGGCGTAGGAGATGTCGCCCCGGATGTGCTTGGAACTCATCACGTCGTAGGCCCCACCGTAGGCCTTGCGGGTGATGATGGTGATCTTTGGGACGGTGGCCTCGCAGTAGGCATACAGGAGTTTCGCTCCATTGAGGATGATCCCGCCGTGCTCCTGTTCCACCCCCGGCAGGAAGCCCGGCACGTCCTCGAAGGTGATGATGGGAATGTTAAAGGCGTCGCAGAAGCGGACGAAGCGGGCGCCCTTCCTGGAGGCATTGATGTCCAGCACCCCGGCCAACGCCATCGGCTGCTGAGCCACGATGCCGACGGAGAAGCCGCCCATCCGGGCAAAGCCGACGACGATGTTCTGTGCCCAGTGCTCGTGAACCTCCAGGAACTGCCCATCGTCCACCACGTGCCGGATGACGTTTTTCATATCGTACGCTTTGGAGGGGCTGTCCGGGATGATGCCCTTCAGTTCCTTGTCCATACGATCCGCGGGATCGACGCTGGGGACGAAGGGCGGGTCTTCCAGGTTATTCTGGGGCATGTAACTGAGGAGTTGGCGGACCAGGGCCAGGCAGTGCTCCTCGTTCTCGGCGGCGAAGTGGGCCACGCCGCTTTTGGAAGCGTGCGTCATCGCCCCGCCCAGTTCCTCAAACGTCACCTCCTCGTGAGTGACCGCCTTGATGACCTCCGGGCCGGTGATGAACATATGGCTGGTCTCCTTGGTCATCAGGGTGAAGTCGGTCATCGCTGGGGAATAGACAGCCCCCCCGGCGCATGGGCCGAGGATGGCCGAGATCTGGGGGATGACGCCGGAGGCCAGGACATTACGCAGGAAGATGTAGGCATATCCGGCCAGGGAGACGACTCCCTCCTGGATGCGAGCGCCGCCGGAGTCGTTGAGACCGATGACGGGCGCGCCGTTCTTCAGCGCCAGGTCCATGATCTTGCACACTTTCTCGGCGTGAACCTCGGAGAGGCTGCCGCCGAAGACGGTGAAGTCCTGGGAGAAGACGTAGACCAGGCGGTCGTTGATCGTGCCCCAGCCGGTGACGACGCTATCCCCCAGGGGTTTCTGCTTTTCCACGCCGAAGCCGGTGGCGCGGTGGGTGACGAACATATCCAGTTCGCGGAAGGAGCCGGGGTCGAGCAGTTTCTCCACCCGCTCGCGGGCGGTCATTTTGCCACGGGCGTGCTGGCGGTCAATGCGGGCCTGCCCGCCGCCCAGGCGGGCAGAAGCGCGCATCTGGTGTAATTTTTCGATCTTGGGATCAACGGGCATAGTTGGCCTCCGTTCGTGATTTGTGGGTTTCGCTGACCCCTATACTATACCACAACTACTGTCATGGACCAAACATAAATGGTGTTGTGAACCGGACATAAGACTTCCGAAGTCTGCCGGACTTCGGAAGTCTTTGGCTTTTCGCGCTATCAGGGGGAATCGGCCGGCCTATCCCAACGCTGCCAGCCGCTCCTTCAGTTTCGCCTGTTCGGTTTGCAGATCAGCCAGTTTGTCCCGCTCGCGCTGGACGACGTGCGCAGGGGCCCTCTGTGCAAACTCCCCCGCCAGCAATGCCTGGCTTCGGGCGATGCGGTCCTCAATCTTGGCCAACTTCTTTGACAACCGCTCCTGTTCTGCTTCCAGGTCCACCAGCGCGGCTAGCGGCAGGTAGCAGACGGTCTCACCGACGATGATGGTCGCTGCCTGGTCGGGTGGTTGGATAGTTGGTTGGATGGTCAGTTGGTCGGGGTCGAGTTTGGCCAGGACGCACAGCACAGCGCGTTGTTCGTCTAGCAACTGGGTGGCGCCACCGGCGGCGATCAGGGCCGGGATGCGCTTGCCAGGGGTGACGTCGTACTCGGCCCGCCGGTTGCGGATGGACCGGACAAGCGCCATCGTCAAATCCATCTGCTCCTCGGCCTCCTCGTCCAGGAAGGCGGCGTCCGGCTCTGGCCAGCGGGCCGTTATCAGTGCCTTCCCCCCCCCTTCCCCCCCCATTGGGGGGGGAGAGAGTGGGTGTTGGGGCAGCGTCTGCCAGATGGCCTCGGTGACGAAGGGCATGAAGGGATGCAACAGCCGCAGTGCTGTCTCCAGCACGTGAAGCAGGACGGCCCGCAGGACAGCCTTGTCCGCTCTCTCGTCGTAGAACCGCACCTTGCCGGCCTCGATATACCAGTCGCAGTACTCCCCCCACAGGAAGTCGTGGATCTGCCGGCCAGCCTCGCCGTACTGGTGGCTCTCGAAAAGACGAGTCACGCTCTGGATGAGGCGGTTCAGGCGCGAGAGAATCCACCGGTCGGGAAGCTGTAGATTGGAGATTAGAGATTGGTCAATATCCAGCATTGAGTATCCAGTATCCAGATTCGAAAGGACGAACCGTGCCGCCTGCCATATCTTGTTGGCGAAGTTGCGGGCTGCTTCTAGACGGCGCGGATCGAGGCTCATGTCCAGGCCCGGCGTGGAACTGGTCAGTTGGGTATAGCGAAGCGCATCGCAGCCGTATACTTCGATGATGTTCAGCGGGTCGTACTCATCAATATTCTCCATTGACTTGCTGATTTTTCTGCCCTCCTCGTTGCGCACCAGGCCGTGCAAATAGACGGTGGCGTAGGGGGTCCGACCGGTCAATTCGATGCCCAGCATCATCTCTCGCGCCACCCAGAAGAATAGTATCTCGTAGGCGGTTTCACGCACATCGGTGGGGTAGTAGCGGCGGTAGTCGGGTGCGTCAGTATCAGGCCAGCCTAGAGTGGAGAAGGGCCACAGGCCGGAGGAGAACCAGGTGTCCAGCACGTCCTCGTCCTGGTGGATGTTTGTGCTGCTGCAATGAGCACACGCGATGGGATCGGTCATCTCGCAGGTCCGCTCGCCACAGTGGTCGCAGTACCAGACCGGGATGCGGTGGCCCCACCAGAGTTGGCGGCTGATACACCAGTCGCGGATGTTCTCCATCCAGTGGAAGAAGCGTCGCTCCTCCCGCTCCGGGATGATGGCGGTGCGCCCGTCGCGCACGGCCTGCATAGCCGCCTCGGCCAGCGGCTTCGTCTTGACGAACCACTGGGTAGAAATGCGCGGCTCGATGTCAGTATGGCAGCGCTCGCAGGTGCCCACGGCGTGGAAGTAGGGCTCGATTTTGACGAGTAACCCTTCCCTCTCGAAGTCGGCGACGATGTTATCACGGCACTCGAAACGATTCTGACCGGCGTAGGGGCCGGCCAACTCGTTCATCTGTGCTGTGTCGGTCATCACATTGGGGACCTCCAGGCCGTGGCGGATACCGATTTCGTTGTCGGTGGGGTCGTGCGCGGGAGTGACCTTCACCGCGCCAGTGCCGAACTCCGGGTCCACCACCTCGTCCGCGATGATAGGGATGTGGCGACCGATGGCCGGCAGGACGGCGGTCTTGCCGATCAGATGCTGCCAGCGGGGGTCGTCGGGATGAACGGCGACGGCGGTATCGCCCAGGATGGTCTCCGGGCGGGTGGTCGCCATCTCGATGAACGCCGTCGCGCCTTCAGCCCACTTGCCACTGCCCCATTTCCATGGGGACTTCCCCCCCCATGGGGGGGATTGAGGGGGGGCTGGCCCATCCCAATCGTTGTTTATGATCGGGTAGCGGATGTGCCAGAGGTGACTAGCGCGCTCTTCGGGGATCACCTCCAGGTCGGAGATGGCGGATTCGCAGCGGGGGCACCAGTTGACCAGGTAGGTGCCTCGGTAGATGAGGCCCTTCTCGTAGAGGCGCACGAAAGCGGTGCGCACGGCGTGGCTCAGCCCCTCGTCGAGGGTGAAGCGCTCCCGCGTCCAATCGCACGAGACGCCCAGCCGCTTGGTCTGGTCGGTGATGCGGCGGTGGTAGACCTCCTTCCACTCCCAGACGCGCCTCACGAACTTCTCGCGCCCCAGGTCGTGGCGGGTGACCCCCTCCTTGGCCAGTTCCCGTTCGACGACGTTCTGGGTGGCGATGCCCGCGTGGTCGGAGCCAGGCAGGAAGAGGGTCTCGAAGCCACGCATGCGATAGTAGCGCGTCATCAGGTCTTCGACGGCGGCGACCATGGCGTGGCCCAGGTGCAGGACACCGGTGACGTTGGGCGGCGGCATGGTGATGCACCAGCGTAGGCCATCCTCGTAGGCCAGGCCCAGTTCGACCTGTTTCTCGGGGCGGAAATAGCCCTGCTCTTCCCACCACTGGTAGATCCGCTCCTCGTGCTCTTTGGGGTTGTAGGTTTTGGAAAGTTTGTCAGTCATCGTTCTCCTCCTTCTTGCCATGCAAAAAACCCCCTCGTCCAAGGACGAAAGGGGCGACCTTCCGTGGTACCACCCTGGTTCAGCGGCAGAACTCGGATTTCAGGACATCAACGGATTCTGTCGTTGCACTCTGTAGCCCTCCAACAAGGGCTCTCGCTGTAACGGGCGAACCCGGAGAGACTTATCCGAAGAAACCTCTATTCAAAGAAACCCCCAGCCCCCGTATTGGGGGCGTCTCAGGGGTAAAGTATCTGCTGGCCCGGTTCAGCCTCTCGACTCCCAGGCGACCTTCAGCGGTGAGCGCTGCGAGGGCTTGCAGCCGATGACCCTCTTCTCTTCCCGTTTCTATGACGAAAACGGTTCGCCAGGGCTGTTCTCGCCTACTCTTCCTGTTCGCCGTCTTTTACTGAATGGTTCTTATGATTGAATTATACCACGTGCTTACGTTGCCGTCAATTGCCAAACAGTTTGAACACCGCCTCAATCCCATAGTAGCCTGCCAGTGCGAAGATGATGTTCTTTGCCACCTTACCGGCTGTGCAACTCACCAGGAACTTCCACAGCGAGAAACGCAGCGTCCCCGCTGCTATGCCGCCCAGGTCGAAGATTGGGTTGGGGATGAAGGCCAGCACGAAAATCGTCAGCGCGCCGTAGCGCTGCATCCAGCGCGTCAATCGGTCGTAGATAGGATTCCCATCCACGAGTGTCTGCCCGCTATAGCCAGCCATGTAGCCGGTCAGTTCCCCCAGGGCCTGACCCACACCACCGACGAGGCCCACGATCCATGGGTTGAAAACGCCGCCCATCACCGAACTGACGGCCAGGCCGGGGACAGGAAAGATGATCGTCGCGTTGCTGATCAGCCCCACCAGGAAGACGGCGGCATAGCCATATTGCTCCAGTTCCTGAAGACGGTCCCGGAAGTAAAGGGTTGCGCCGAGGGCAGCGAGTATCGCGATGACTGTGAGAATCTGGACAACCCTCAACTGCCGGGTGGGTGGAGGAGGAGGAGGGGCGGCGGGCGTTCCGTCCTGGTCGTCGGTGTGCGAAGGCGGCTTAGGCATATCCCGGGCTAGTCTTCCCTTCCCTCCCCGGCGCGGGGAGGGGCCGAGGAAGGGACTAGCGGCGTGCCCAGGCGCATGACCTTCTGTCGCATCTGTGCGCCGTGCGGAGCCTCTTGGCCAAACACAGTGGCAGTGGCGTTGCACGTGTCTACGACCAGGTTGGCGTGTTTTACCACCTGTTCATAGTCCAGGCTGCGGTGACCGACGACGATGACGACGCAATCGGCAGCGGCGATTTCCTCCTCTGTCAGCGGCACCGATTCCAGTATGATCGCCTCACGGTGGAAGACGTCGTCGCCCACCTGGAAGCACGGCACGTATGGGTCGTGGTAGCGCACCACAGCGTCACGGCTCAACAGCAGTTCGATGATCCGTTCGGTGGGAGAATTGCGGGCATCGTCAATGTCGGGTTTGAAGGCGGCGCCCAGTACCAGCACGCGCGCGTCATGCAGTGGCTTTTTGTGCAGGGAGAGAGCCTGAGATATCATGTCCACAACGTGATAAGGCATCGCCTGGTTGACCTCTCCGGCCAGTTCGATAAACTCGGTGTAGTAATCGTATTCGCGGGCTTTCCAGGAGAGATAGTAGGGATCCACGGGAATGCAGTGCCCGCCCACTCCGGCTCCAGGGTAGAAGGGCATGAAGCCGAAAGGTTTGGTCTTGGCGGCCTCGATTACTTCCCAGATGTCAATGCCCATTCGCTCCGTCAGCAGGGCCAATTCGTTGACCAGGGCGATGTTGACGGCGCGGAAGGTGTTTTCCAACAGTTTGGTCAGCTCGGCGGCACGGGGGGAAGAGACGGAGTGCACCAGCGCGCCCATCTGGCTTAGGAGATCGCACGCCAGCCGGGTACATTCCGGCGTGATGCCGCCCACCACCTTAGGCGTGTTATAGGCCGACCACTGCTTGTTGCCGGGATCAATGCGCTCAGGAGAGAAGGCCAGGTAGAAATCTACGCCGGCCTTGAGTCCACTTTTCTCCAGAATCAGTTGGACAATTTCCTCTGTCGTGCCCGGATAGGTCGTGCTCTGTAGGACAATCAGTTGGCCGGTCCTCATGCGTGGCCGGATACCATAACTGGCGGCCTGGATGTAGGAAAGGTCAGGGGCACGTTGAGCGTCGTAGGGGGTAGGAACGCAGATGAATATGGCATCCGCCTCGCTTAGCACGTCGTAATCTGACGTGGCCGTGAGGAGGCCCGACTGGACGTGAGGGCCCAGTTCGTCGTCAGGGACATCGGGGATGTAACTCTGGCCAACGGCGATGGAGTCCACCTTGTGCTTGTCTACATCTACGCCGGTGACGCGGAAGCCGGCTTTGGCGAACGCTGTCGCCAGCGGTAGGCCGACGTACCCCAGCCCGATGACCGCTACGTGAGCGGTGCGGTTGGCGATCTTATCTTGCAAAGGGGACATTGTGACATCCAGATATTCGGGTTTGGGGTTTCGAGTTTGGAGTTGAGTTCCTACTCCCTACTCCCTACTCCCTACCCCCTATTTCTGAAGAATGGGGGGCGCTCCACGCGCCACAGGCTGTACAGACCCACCAGGGCGACAAGGCCACCAACGATATATCCCTCTGGGACAGAAGCCTGGGTGACGAAAGTGGCCAGCAGACCCAGAATGAAGGAGACGATGTAGAGGGTCAGGACCGCCTCGCGTTGGGTCATCCCTGCCGCCACTAATCGGTGCGAGATGTGGTCTCGGCCTGGTGTGGTGGCTGGGTTCAGGTGTCGCCGCAAGCGTGAGACGATGACCATCGTGGTGTCAAAGATGGGCAGCCCCATCACCAGCACCGGCACCATCCAGGTGACGAAGGTGACATTATCTGGGAAGCGTAGTTTGATGCCGATGGCGGCCAGTATGAAGCCAAGAAACAGAGCCCCTGAGTCTCCCATGAAGATGCTGGCCGGGTTAAGGTTGTAGAGCAAGAAGCCCAGACAGGCCCCCAACACGGTGATGGATAGGGCGCCGACCAGATACTGCCCGCTGAAGGAGCACATCAGGGCGAAGAAGATGGCCGCGATGGCTGAGATACCGCCGGCCAGTCCATCCATGTTATCGAGGAAGTTGACTGCGTTGGTGATGTATCCAACCCACAACACTGTCGTGATCAGGTTCAGGATGGGGTCGTGGAAGGTGCCGACGTAGATGCCACTCGCGTAGAGCAACAGCGCTGCCAGGGTCTGGCCGAGCATTTTGATCAGCGGGCGCAAGCCCCATCGGTCGTCTACCAGTCCCATAAAGGAGACACCTGTAGCGCCAACGAGGATGCTCCCGAACTGGGTGAAATTGTAGCGCTCTCCCAGGAAAAAGGCCGCGATGATGACGGCTAGATAGATTGCCACGCCTCCCATGCGGGGAACGGGATGGTGGTGGATCTTACGCGCGGCGGGTCTGTCTATCACGCCTATCCGGGGTGCCAGCCAGCGGGCCGCGGGCGTGACGCCAATGGCCAGCACCAGCGCGCCAGCGAAGGTGAGGAGGTAGACGGTCACGGTTGTCCTCCTTCTGGCGACGGCTGCAATTGTGCCGTCAACTCCTGCAAGCCAGGCTGCTGATCTTCTGGCGCCAACTGCAGCGCCGTCTGTGCGTGGGAGAGCGCCATATCGTTCTGGCCGAGTTGATTGTAGATGATGGCCAGCATACGGTGGGTATCCCAGGCGTCAGAAGCCTCGGGGGCCAGTTCCAGTGCTTGCTGGAGAGCAGTGACAGCCTCGCCTGCCCGGCCCAACTGGGCGTAGACAGAGCCCAGCACGCGCCAGACTTGGGTGCGGTTGGGGCTCAACTCGATCGCGTGCTCGTAGGCGGTGGCTGCGTCCTCCAACTGGTTCTGGTTCAGATGGATGTCCCCTATGCGGAGCCAGGCATCGGTCAGGCGCGGGTTGATCTCCACCGCCCGCTCGTAGGCTGCGATGGCCTCCGTGAGTAGATTCTGATTCATGTAGAGATCGGCCTGAACCATCCAGGACTGATCGAAATCGGCGTCCATTTCCAGCGAGTGGGAAACCTTTTCCTGGGCACGCTCAAAGTCGCTGGCGTAGAGATAGAGCGTGGCCCACTCGTTCCAGAGGATGGCGTTCTGAGGGCTAAGCGAGGTCGCTAGGGCGTAGTTGTCCGACGATTGTTGAAACAGGGATTGGCGCGTCTCAGGATCAGGGGCGAACTCCCCCCAACGGCGGTACATACGGGCCAGATTGGCACTATGGTCAGTGTTGAGCGGGTTGATATCGCGTGCCTCGAGCAGCGTCTGCTCTGTTTCACGCAGCACCACGTCTCGCACCGTAGGGTCCTCAAGGGTCGAGGCGTACTCCAGGTAGGCTCGTCCCAGGTACAGGTAATAGAAATCCTCTTTGGGGGTCAGTTCAATCGCGTGCTTGTAGTGTTCGATCGCCACTAGCCACTGCCCGCCCCGGTCATAAGGGTCAGCCTGTTTGTAGACAATATCGGCCTGGATGGGCTGCAGGTTGGTCACCACGGCGGTGGCACAAGCCAGCACGATCAGCACGACAAGCACGATTGCGCTCCAGGGTTGTGGGGTCTGCCGTGGCTGTCGCTGTTCTCCCAGGAGGAGCGCCACACCACCTCCAATCAGCACAACGACGATGAACCCGTAATAGGCGGTCAAGAGGCTGGCGACGCGCTTGGCGATGTCGATCACATCCTCTATCGTCTGGGCCTGGATGCTGACTAGCGAACCCTGGCGGCTGGCCAACACCAGGGCGAGCCCAAATCCTGTTGTCAGGGAGATCAGCAGGTACAGGGCTATCGCCGGAATCCCGTCCCCGGTGCGTTCGCGAAATGCTCCGCTCTTGGCCATTTCCGAGATGAAGACGACTGCGCTGATCAACCAGGTGAGGGTGAAGATCATCAGTGCGCCGTAGGAGGCGCGGTTCTGCTGCGCTGGCAGGATGGTGAGCGCGCGCCAGATGATGGCCAGAGGTTGAGAGAGCCGCTCGGCGTTGTTGATGAAGTCGAAGGCCAATGTACCCAGGATGAAGCCGCCGACGATGGCCTCGGCCAATATCGGCCATAGCCAGGTGGGCAGAGGTGATTTGGCAGGGGGCGGTGGCGGAGGAGCCTTGCGCCGTTTCTTGTGTCTTTTGCTTCCTGGCTTCCTGCTTCCTGTGTCCCCTGCTTTTTTCCCTTGCCCTTGTGGCCCTGTTTCCCGTTCATGAATGAGATTCATCCCAGTCACCACGAGTATCCCGGTGTAGACCCAGAAGGTGGTGCGCGTGGAGGCGATGGCGATGCCGAAGTTGACCTCAATGAAGTGGGCCATCACAGCGGACATGATGCCGATCAGCAGGATGGAGTGAGGGTGGGTCTTCGGGGCTGCCTCCGGGTCCCAGTACACGGAGAAACCGTAGACGATCAGGTAGAGGAACAGCCCACTGGCCATCCCGACTGGGATGGCCAGACCTAAGAAATGGGGGCCAATGGCGGAGCCAACCGCTGCCACGGCGGTGACTGCCCCCACGGCCTGTAGGGCGAAAAAGAGAGTGCGCCGCCAATCGGAGGGCAGGAATCCCAGCCAATGCAGACCGAGGTAGAACACGCCGCCGAAGAGCCAGATGTAGGCGACGAGGCCCAGGAGGCCGGTGATGACCAACGAGTCCATCGTCTCGTTGTGTGAGCGGTCAGGGGAGGCGGTACGCGATTCGTAGTGGCCCAGGAGCGGTGGATAGAAAGGGTTGTAAGCCACGTACATAGACTCTGGCCCGTATCCCACCAGCGGGCGTAGGGCATTGAAGGCGTCGGGCCGTCCCTCTGGATGCGCCGTCGTCGGCGGGTACCTGATAGGTTTGTGGGGCATAATGAGATCGAGCGCGCCTTCCCAGATGAGGCTGCGAACCATGCCGGTGCCGCTTTCGTGCTCCAGCACTCTGGCCAGTCTGTTCAGCGAGCGATTATTCAGAGCCCTTTCGTGGAACGGCCCGCCCGGGTTGATGAGCAGAAACGAGATAGCCAGGGGAATCACCATCGCCAACGCACTGAGCCATAGCCAGCGCCAGCCCTGGCGGTTGACGATGAAGGCCAGCCAGGCACCTAACAAGACCAGCACTGCTGCGATCATTGCGATACTCTGGGGCAGGCTGCTCCCCGGCCCGGCGATGGCCTGGCCAATAAAATAGAGGAGTGCTGCTGCTGCGCCCGCCGCCGCCAGGCTGCCCAGCCCGAAGGCCAGCCCCCGTCCCGCGTCTCTCAGAAGATCACGAGGGTTCAGAGGCTGGTCTTGCCGGGCAGCGTGCTGGAGGGCCAGCAGCCCCAGGAACGCCCACATCCCCAGCCCGGCCAGAAGGCCCATCAGCGGTCCCCGGCTCTGGCTGTACCAGGTAGCGATGATCTGGACGAGGAAGATGAAAATGTAGGCCGCGGCGCGGGGGACGTCTGCTGCAACCGTTTCCTCGTCGGTCAAGATGGACCGGAAGGAGTCCACGATGCGCGCCAGCGTGAGAAGCGCGGCCATGATCAGGTAGGCGGCGACGAAGATGGGGTTCCCCATGCTGGAGGACACTCGTCCGGTCACGTCCCCGCCCCAGGGCAGTGGATCCAGCCTGTTACGCTGGATGAGGCCATAGAGGGCGACAGGGAGGCTGTTGAGGATGATCACTGTGATCAACCGATTGAGTTGTGCCCGTGTGCGCAGCCCCTGCAGGATAATGAGAAATATCACAATGTAGGATAGCGTCGTGTATGTGCCCTGCAGACGTTGGTAGGAGCCCAACAGGCTGACTCGGGGTGTGACGGATAGGAGGGTGCTGAGGAGGTAGACCGCGACTGTGAAGAGGGTGGGGAGGACCAGTGGCGTGTGCCAGGTGAATCCAATCTCGTGCCGGCCGCTGCCTCGCTCATCTATAAACTTGACCAGCCAGACGGCGGACATAATAACGGCAACGGTGCGCAGTGTGGTCAACTTGTCCGGCTCGAAGACCCGGCTGGAGTAGACGTTGAAGAAGAGTGGGGTGATGATCACTGCCAGGAGCCAGCCAATCTCCAGCACCTTGTCACAGAATACGCCAAGTTTGGTGGAGTTCGTATTCATCTAGGCATTCCCTGGCATTCCCTGGAGAGACCTCGGGTGACTTCCCATGCGTCGTTCTTCGTCTCGCTCTCCACGATCTCGGAGAAAGCATGGCGGTTAGCAAAACCGCCCTACGATCTCACCAGCCTATTGTCTCCCGACCTCGGAACCATTCCAGCGTCCGCTGCAACCCCGCTTCGAAAACCGTCTGTGCCTCGAACCCCAATACCTCTCGAGCGTGGCTTATGTCAGGCACACGACGACGGGTCTCCTCAAAATGGGAGCCGTAGGCGGAAATGTAGGACGCGTGAACGATCTCTGAACGGGAATCGGTCAATTCCCGGATCAGTTGCGCCAGTTTGTTGGCGCTGGTTTCCCGATTGGAACCGATATTGAAGGCTTGCCCTGCCGCCTCTCGGACAGTGGCGGCCAGGATAGTGCCCTCCACAGCATCGGCCACGTAGGTGTAACAGCGGGTCTGCTCTCCATCGTCGTACACTGTCAATGGCTCGCCCCGCAGCGCTTGGGTGATGAACTTGGCGATGACGCTGCCATACCCTCTGGGATCGAGCCGTGGGCCGTAGGCGTTGAAGTAGCGGACAAAAGAGACCGGTAGTCCCTTCTTTGCGTAGGCCAGCGCGAAGTATTCGTCAATCGCCTTGGCGTCGGAGTAGGACCAGCGGCCGACAGTGGTGGGGCCGAGCAGCCGGTCGCTGTCCTCCCGCAGTGGGACCTCCGTGGATTTGCCGTAGATTTCGGAACTGGAGGCGATGACTGTTCTCACCCAATACTTGAATGACAATTCGAGGACGTTCTCAGTACCCCGGACGTTGGTGATTATGGCGCCCAACGGATCTTCGACGACGTACTTGACACCGACCACGGCTGCCAGATGATAGATCAAGTCAACCTGGCGTATGATTCGCTCCAGCGTGCCTACGTTTAGGATCGAGTCGTTGACGAAGTGGAAGCGGTCACTTTCCAGGTGATGCTCGATGTTACTGATCTTGCCTACAGACAGGTTGTCTATGACAGTGATCTCGTGATCCTGCTCCATCAGGACATCCACCAGGTTGGAACCGATGAAGCCTGCGCCGCCGGTGACCAGAATTCTCATAGTTCTATCCCCTCCTGGGGTGGGAGAAGTCGCTCGACTTGATTGAGCACTCTATTGGTGAACGGGGGTTGCAAACCCCCTTTGAGCGTGCAAACCACCCTTTGAGCGACTGGACATATCATACCCCAGGCAGACCAAAAGTCAAGCCTTCTGCGCAACATCGTACACGGCTTCTGTCTCGATTGCTACCTGATCCCACGAGAACCGGGCCGCCTGGGTCATTCCACGCTCTCGCATCTCTTCTCGCAGGTCAGGATCTTGCAGGACGAGGTGGATTGCCTCGGTTATCTCTCCTGCACTGGCAGGGTTGAAGTACAACACAGCCCCTCCACCGACCTCTGGGATGCTGGAGGCGCGGGAGGCCACGACGGGGGTCCCGCAGGCCAGCGCCTCCAGCACCGGCAGGCCGAAGCCCTCGTAGAGGCTGGGGAAGACCAGTGCCTGCGCTCCAGCGTAGATGGCTGGCAGGTCCTCGTCGGGTACATAGCCGGGGAAGAGGACAGCGTCTCTGACTGGCGATTGCTCCAGCCGGGCAAAAAAATCTTTGTATAGCCAACCCCGCCTCCCTACGATTACTAGCCCGTCGGTCATCTCCTTGGAATGGATTGCCTCAAAGGCGGTCAATAGCCGGGTCAGGTTCTTGCGCGGTTCGATGGTGCCGACGAAGAGCAGGTAGCGGTCCGGGAGACTGTACCGGGTATGGACGGAGGTCACTGCCTCCGGTGGCTGGGGCCGAAAGCGAGGGCCGGCTGCCTCGTAGATGACCGTGATTTTCTCTGGCGAGAGACCGTATGTACCGATCAGGTCGCGCCGGGTGCACTCGGAGATGGCGATGATGTGGGTGGCTCGACGGCAGTAGAGGGGCATGGTCAGGTTCAGATACCAGCGATTGAGGGGCTTGTGGTGGGATGGCAGGTGGCGGAAGATGAGATCGTGGACGGTGAGGATGGAGGGAATGGATCGCAACGACGGCAGAAGATGCTCAGTGGCGTGGAAGAGTCCGGCGTCGGGGATGAGCCGGTCAAAACCAACGCCGGCCAGTTGCCCCAGCCAGACCAGCAAACGGTACGGTTTGTAGCCCAGCGAAACTGTGCGGGTGGGCAGGTGCTCCAGGCCTGCCAGCGGCTCCACCCCCCGCCCGCGGTTGTAGAACAGGGCGTAACGGTCCGGGTGAGCGGCGACCAGAGCGCGGGCCAGGCTCTCGGCATACCGCCCCAGCCCTGCGCGGCGGTGAACGGCGGCGGAGACGTCCACGTAGATCGCCATAGGCGCTCACTCTGAGCCAAACACCTCATTGACTGCCACCTCGAATCCTTCCAGCAATTCCGACCGGGCGGTCTCGCCTGTGCCCCACTTGTCCAGCAACACATAAGCCCCCTCACGCAACACAAGCACTTCTATAGTCTCTGCTTGCGGGTCCACAAGCCAGTACTCCTGGATGTCCGCCTGGGCATACTCGACCATTTTCTCCAGCCGGTCGGTGCGCCATGTGCCAGCGGACAGGATTTCCATCACCAGGTCCGGAGGGCCGTAGAACTGCTCCCCGATGCGGTCGGCGTGTTCGTGGGAGACGAAGAGCACGTCCGGCTCGCGGATCTTGCCCGGCCAGAGACGTACAGGGAGCGGGGCGAAGCGCACTGTGCCCAGGTCATGCTGCTCCACGAAGTCCCACAGGCGCCGGTACATTCTGCCCACGACAGCCTGATGTGTGTCCGTAGGATGAGGAGGCACAATAAGTTCTCCTTTGGAAAGTTCGGTGAGCCGGCCGGTATCGGGCAGGGCGAAGTAATCGGTCTCCGTCCACTGGCCGCGAGGGGGCCAGAGTTGGGCTACTTCCAGGGTCAGTTCTGCTGTTTTGGTCTCCACTGCTGGTGACATGGCGCTTCTCCAATTGTCAGGTCTCGACAGACTCGGGACGGCGCTCAATCAGCGCTCGCCTGCAGTATCTTGATACACCTGAGGCAGTTCACCTCTTGCGGATATCACTCCTCCTCAAGGTAGGCCCGGACTGCTTCAGCGAAGGCGTCAAAGTCACTCAACCGCTTCTTCAGGATGCCGTATACCCTGGCATCGTCAATCCGGGCGTAGTCGTGGACGATCAGGTTGCGGAATCGGGCCATTTCCAGCAGCGTCGGTAGGAGGTCCGCTGACACTACTCCTTCTTCGGCTAGACCCCGGAAGACGTCCTGGTTGTTCTCCGGATACCGGAATCCCTCCAGGGCGATGATGCGCCGGCCAATGTCCAGGCAGGCCTCCACGGCCACCTGGAGAGCGCGTTCGACGGCACGGCGTAGCATCTTGTTGTCCTGGTAGACCCGGAAACTGCTGGCCTGCGCCCTGTAGTCGAGCAGTTCGTCCACATACTCAGCGAGTAGCCTGAGCCGGCTGGTGACGACGTCGTCTGCGTCCCCCAAGGCCCACCTCCTTGATTTTCTGCAGCAAGTCACGGGTGTGGAAGTCGTACATCGGCTTTAAGTCGGCATAGATCTGCCCAGCCTGCACCTCGAACTCCACCCGCGCCCGCCGGTCGCGCTCGAAGAGCAGCCGCCCGTGCCGGAGCACCTGGTGCTGGAGGATGGGCGGGGCGGTGTTCAGGATGACCACGTCCACCTCCCGGTCGGCAAACCGTTCCAGTTCGCCCATCAGCTCCAACTGGCGGTCCCCCACCGCTAGCGGGTCGGAACCGCCGGCGAGCAGGACGGCGATATCCACGTCGGAGTGGACCGTTGCCCGCTCCTCTGCCAGGGAGCCAAAGAGGTAGGCCGCGACCACATCCGGCTGCATGGACAGGAAGGCCTTGATGCCAGTTTCGTCCAGCCGGGGAGTCCGGGACTGTTCCCGCCGTGTGCTCTCGCTCGCTGTTTCCATTGCCTGCTCCTCACTCCGACGATCATTATACGCCACAGCGGAGAATACTGCAACCGGAGGTCAGCGCTGAGTGCGCTCTGCCAGGAGCGCCTCGTAGAGAACTGCGATGTCGCTGACCATCTTGTGCACATCGAAGACCTCAGCCCGGGTTCGATTGGCGTTGCCCATCCCCATGGCCAGGGCCGGGTTCTCCAGCAGCCGCAGCAGCGCAGAGGCCATCGCCTGGGGGTCTCCGGGAGGCGTCAGGAAGCCATTGTCCCCATCCGTCACCGCCTCGGCGTTGCCGTCCACCGCTGTGGCGACGATGGGCAGCCTGGCCGCCATCGCCTGGGGCAGGACCCGGGGCAGTCCCTCCCACAGCGAGGTCAGCGCGAAGACGTCGAAAGCGTGCATTAGGTCGGGAACGTCGCGGCGCAGGCCGGTGAGGTGAACGCGATCGGCGAGTTTCAGGGCATCCACCTGCGCCTCCACGTCAGCCCGCAGCGGACCGTCGCCCACGATGACGAAGTGGACGTCGGGCCTCCGTGCCGCCACCTGCGCCGCCGCGATCGTGAAGTCGAGAGGAGCCTTCTGGGGCGAAAGCCGCGTCACTGTGCCGACCACATCTGCGTCCAGGGGAATCCCCATTTTGGCCCGGACAGCCTCCCGTGGCCGGGAGGGCCGTCGGAAGCGGTCCAGTTCAATGCCGCTGCGGATGGTGATGTACTTCTCCGGCGTACCGATGCCGTCGGCCAGCCCTTTCTCGGTATCCCGGAAGGAGACGACGATGAGTTTGTCGGTGATACGCTGGGTGATCTGTTCCAGCAGGAGGTAGAAGCGGCGCACCAGAGGATGTTGGCGATCGTGATGCCCCCAGCCGTGCACCGTGTGCACGATGATGGGGACGCCGGCCAGGTAAGCGGCCCACCGGCCCAGGATGCCGGCCTTGCTGCTGTTAGTGTGGACGATGGTGTAACGACCACGCTTGATGAAGCGCGTCAGGCGGGTGAAAGCCAGCAAGTCTTTGATGGGGTTGATCTCGCGCACGAGTGCCGGTTCGATGGTGAGGGGGACACCCCGCTCACGGACGTGTTCGATGAGGCTGCCCTCCGAACCGGTCTGCGGACCGGAGAGGATATGCACGGTCCACCGCGATTTGTCAAGCATGTCGGCAGTGAGCACAACGGTTTCCTGTGCTCCGCCAACGATCAGGCGGGTGATGATTTGTAGGACGCTGGTTTTGGTCACAGAGACACTTATGCTGCGGTGGTGTGTTTCTTGTACCATGTCACCGTCCGTCGCAGCCCTTCGTGAAAGTCCACCCCGGTCCGGTAGCCCAGGACTTCCTGCGCGGCCGTCATGTCGGCCAGTGAGTGGCGCACGTCGCCAGGGTGAGGATCGGTGTGGACGGGCATGATCTGAGTGCCCAGGATGTCGTTGAGGATGGCGATCAGATCCAGGAGGGTATACCGCTGCCCGCAGGCGACGTTGAGCACCCGACCGGCGACGCCGGGAGCGGTGGCGGCCAGCAGGTTGGCGTGTACGACGTTGGAGACGTAAGTGAAGTCGCGGGATTGGAGTCCGTCACCGTAGATGGTAGGGGGTTTGCCCCGCAGCATAGCGGTGATGAATTTGGGAATGACCGCTGCGTATTCGGAGGCGGGGTCCTGGTGGGGGCCGAAGACGTTGAAGTAGCGCAGGCATGCCGTTTCCAACCCGTGCACTTCGGTGAAGGTGCGGCAGTAGTGCTCTCCGGTCAGTTTAGAGACGGCGTAGGGCGACTTGGGCTGAGGAAGCATATCCTCCCGCTTGGGAAGGGTGGGACTATCACCGTAGATGGCGGAGGAGGAGGCGAAGACGACACGCCTTGCGCCAGCCTCGTGGGCAGCGAGCAAGAGGTTCAGGGTGCCGGTGATATTGGTGGCGTTAGTTGCGAGAGGGTCATCAATCGAACGCTGCACTGAGGGCAGAGCGGCCTGGTGCAGGATGTAGTCCACCCCTTCCACCGCCCGGCGCACGGTGGGCAGGTCTCGCAGGTCGCCCTTGATAAGTTCGATGTGCTCCAGGAACGGGGCGAGATTCTCCCGCCGGCCGGTGCTGAAGTCATCCAGCACGCGCACCCGTTCCCCGCGCCGCACCAGTTCCGCTACAATGTTGGAGCCGATGAAGCCGGCTCCGCCGGTGACCAGGTAGAGAGCCATTCAGTATCCTTTCTCGCGCAGTAGTGTTTCGTAGAGAGCCTCGGCCTGCCGAACGATCCCCCCACGACCACCTCCGGCGTGCCTCCCACGCGTCTCGTTGACCGGCAAAGTGATCGTGATTTCCAAGCCAAAACTGCTCGGTCAATACCTTCAGTCGCGGGCATCTCAATCGGCGAATTGGTTCAGCCTTTCGTAGGCCTGGGCGATGTCCTCTAAATCAGATCGGATCTCGCTTTGCAGTAGGCGGACTGTCTCGTTCATAGATCAGTATTCCTGTTTCGCGGATCAGGTTGGCGAAGGAAGAGGAATCGTTGATTTCACGCACGTCTACCATCCAATCGGACAGGGCACGGTCCAAATCCCGCCATACAGCGAAATACTCTTCCGCCGTCGTCCCTTCCAGGGCAATGTCAATGTCCGAGGCCGGATGAAAAGCGCCAGGCCGGGTGACGGAGCCGAACAGGTAGGCCCGTCGCACGGATGGGTACCCTGCCAGGATGACCGGGGCCTTCTCCCGCGCGGCCTGCAGCGCCCGCCGTCGCCGCTCTTCCCGCTCTTCCCGCTCGCGTTGCATCCGCTGCCGAAAGGTGCGACGGTACGTTTCGATCTGAATGGGAACTGTCGCTGGCATACTCGCACCGGTCATTGTCTTTCTCCACACTTACCTACGCCAAGTATACCATAGTTGCCGTCTGATGTCACCTGTGGGCAGTTTGTCACTCGTCGTATCCCATTCAACCGGCCGCCCCCTCGATCCACTCCAGCCCCATCTTCACCTTGACCAATTCCTCATACAGGGCCTCCGTCTTTCGCACCATCCTCACCACGCTGAATTCTCTCTCCACTCGTTCCCGTCCGGCCTGTCCCATTTCACGCCGCAGGTCGGGATTGCGCAAAAGTGTTGTGATCGCTTCGGCCAGGGCGACCGGGTTGCGGGGAGGCGCCAGCAGTCCGGTGACGCCGTCCACCACTACTCCCGGTGTACCACCAACCGCCGTAGCGACGACCGGAAGCCCAGCGGCCATTGCCTCCAATAGAGCGTTAGACATTCCTTCCCAATCTGAGGAGAGCACAAACACATCCAGCGCGGCCAGCCAGGGCCGCACGTCGTCTTGTTGACCGGCGAAGCGGACGCGACTCGCAATCTCCAATCGTGCACTCATCGTCTCCAATGGCGACTGCTCTGGCCCGTCGCCGACAATGACGGCGCATACATCGGGCAGTGACGGCATCGCTTGAAGCAGGACGTCCAGCCGCTTGACTGGATCCAGCCGGGCCACTGTCCCTACCAGCATCTGATCTGGGGACAACCCCAGCGCCGCACGTGCTCGCTGTTTGTTGGGCAGGTGCTCGAAATCCTGCAGGTCAATGCCGTTGGGGATAACGGCGGTCTTGTGTCGTGGTATGCCCACTTCTTGCACGACGAAACCAGCGACCTGATGCGAGACGCAGACCACCTGGTCGGTCAGTGGATCGGTGATCCGATTGAGCAGGTAGCGCCAGCGGCTCTCCATACCCATCGTGCGCTCGCTGCTGATGACGATAGGTACTCCTGTGAGACGGCCCAACACCCGGCCGGAGAGGTTGGCATGGAACATCCAGGTGTGCAGGATGGTTGGGCACTCCCGGCGCAACAGACGGTGGAGCCTCCAGAGGGCATCCCAACGCCACTTGGCAGTCATCTTCAGATCAATCACCGGGATGTCCAGAGCGCGAATTTCGTCTGCTACAGAGCCGTCTCCCCCGTAAAGACAGGCGACGGTTGGGGCGAATCGGTCACGATCCAGATGGGTCAGGAGTCGGGCTAGAGCCTTCTCGGCGCCGCCGACGTTTAGTTCGGTGATGAGGTGGAGGATGGGGATGCAATCAGACATAGGTAATGACGTTGCACATGATACCCTAATTCGCGATCAGATTTACGAACAACTGTTCGTACTGAGGGACGATTCTCTCAGTAGAGAAGTCCTCTGCCCGTTTTCGTGCTTCTACGGCAAGTTGATGGCGGGCATCTGGATCACGTAACAAAGATAGGATAGCCTCGACCAGCGCGGACTCGTCGCCAGGGGGTACGAGCAGGCCGTACTTGCCATCGGCCAGAATCTCGCGCGGGCCGTATGGACAATCGGTAGCGATTACAGGCACGCCCAGGGCCATTGCCTCGGCGATGACATTGCCGAAGCCCTCGAAATTCGAACTCAACACGAAAACATCGGCCTGCCCCATATAGGCGAAGGGGTTCGGCTGGAATCCTAGTAGATCGACGAACCGTTCGAGACCCAGCGTCCGGATCAGCTCTTCCAGATTGGGGCGCTCTGGGCCTTCTCCGAGTATGTATAGATGTACGTTCTCCTCTTTGAGCACTCTCCCTGTGGCCCGCAGCAGAAGAGGGTAGTTCTTCTGCTTGGCTAACCTGCCTACGGCGATCAGGCGGGAATGCTCGTCAGGCAGAGATGCGGAGGGAAGGTGGGCCTGGTTCTGTATGTCGTCTACCAGGGTGGGATTGTTGATGACCTGGAACTTACTGGGCGGTAGAGAGAGCGCGTCTTGCAGTTCGGAGGCGATCCCGCTCGAGATGGTGATCACTTTT
Source organism: uncultured Anaerolineales bacterium (assembly GCA_964385635.1). Taxonomy (GTDB): domain Bacteria; phylum Chloroflexota; class Anaerolineae; order B4-G1; family B4-G1; genus CAYLPU01. The sequence continues at coordinate 41,841 of CAYLPU010000009.1, read as the reverse complement.
GCTGCTCGCTTGTATACCCGGTGCGCCAGCGGCCAGAAGAGCCATTTTCTTTGCCAGATGTTTCGCGCTCCTCTTGTGAGTGTATTCTGCTCGTTCGTCACAACCGGGCAGTCCAGGTTGAGGAGCGCGTGTGCCAGAAGCGTCACGATGTTCACCTGCCACAGTACGCTCATCACCAAGGCAGGGTGAAGCGTGTTGCACAAGCGCTTGATGGCGCGAACGCGGACCCAGCTACGGTGCAAGAGGCCGAGGTCTCTTGGTTGAATTTCGTGCACCGGCACGTCGGGCGCTAACGCTTCCAGGAAAACGCCTTCCTTCTGAAAGAGGGCCAGGTGCGGCTGAAAGCGGGTTCGGTCCAGGTGGTTGATAAGGTTGACCAGCGCCCGTTCGGCACCACCGCCGCCCAAGTTGGCGATGATGAACAGCAATCGGTGAGGTGACGAGTTATTTGATGGCATAAACGTTAAACCCGGAAGTGTGCCGTTCGCTCAGGTGGTCTATCTTCCTGATGAGACCGCCAAACCAGTGGATAAAACGGGAACGCTTTCCAAATCTGGGAATCAAGTTCAGTATGGTCTCGACACGGCCTCGGACAGGACACAACTCGATCTGAGAGAAACCCTGGAGCAAGTAACGGATGCCGTCACGAGAGAAGCGGTAATAGTCTTGATACTGGTCGCTAGCATGGTAATTAAACATCCATGGCACGTAGATGAACAGTTTCCCGCCTGTCGCCAGTACCCGGTAAAGCTCGGCCATAGCCAGGAAGGGATTGTAGACGTGCTCCAGCATGGCTGCGCAGATGATGCCATCTATTCGCTCTTTCGGCAGCGGTAGGTGACAAATGTCTGCCGCGATATGTGGCTGAAAGAGCGGATTGATGTCTAGCGATATGCGTTGCTTATCCACCAAGTCATCCTCGAATAGACTGGCTAAAGCACGAGATGAGTCGCCAAAATCTATGATAGTTCGGCACGTTCGGAATATTTCGCCAATCCGCGCCAATCGAAAGGAATCCCAGACAGGTAAGTCGGTTGTGTGATCTACAGCGACTGTAAAACCGTAATCCTTGGTAAGGTCAAGGTGCATGAACACTGCCCCCTTGTACATCAGATTCTAGTGACCGCCCGCCACTGGTAGAGTGCTATGCCCCAACGAGAGACAATGCGACTGAATACGATACCCCTTATACCCCACAGAGGCACAAAGATCAAGAGCATGCTCAGTTGCAGTACGCCGTAAACCAAGTTAGAGCGGTAGATGGCCTGGGTCTGCCGACGTGCCTGCAGGGCAGCGGCAAAGAATGAACTGGGCCAGCCTCCCGCCAGAGATAGCATGAGCAATTGGGCGTAGCCCACTGAGGCAGCGTAACGCTCACCGTAGAGAAGCGATACGACAATAGGAATGGCCACAATTGCCGCAAGAACGACGACCAGGTTGAATATCAGCAGATACAGCAGGTGTCGGCGGGTGCGCCGGGTGTATACCCGTTTGTCTGGCTGTTCAGCGATTTTGGGCATGGCCAGCGGCATCAGAATTTTCATCAGGCCTTTGAGGCTCTCAGGCAAGGTAGAAGCGATCTTGTAGACAGCCACATCTACGAACCCGGCGGAGAATCCCAGGATCACACTATCCAGGTAGAAAGTCACCGAACCAATAGCCTGGGCCCAGGTTAGAGAGCGGCCATAGGCGACCATTTCTGGGTCACGTGGGGCTCCCCGAACACGTCGGGCCGCGGATAAGTAATATACCAGGTATAGCACGAATTGGGAGCCACTGTTCGCTATAACTAACCAGGCTAGTCCTTTTTGAAGCCACAGGATCAGCAACAAGGTAACTGTGCTGAGTACTACTGCCCCTATGTTGATCAGGCTGACCATGTCAAAACGCTTGCGTCCATTATAGTAAGCCTGAACAACCTGAAGGGCTGAGGTAAGGGGCAAAAAAGCGCCAGCGATAAGAAGCGCGACTACCAACTCGTGCTGTCCACGGTACAAGTAGTACAGCGACACACCGGCCATTGCCAGGCTACCGAACACTCCCCATCTGGCGCGGGCACGGGCCGCGTCTGCAAGAGAGCCCAGGTTCCCGCGTGAGACAGTTTCGACTAACGCCGTGTTAATGCCCGGCAAGGTCATGATGCCAGCCATGCCAATGATGTCTGTAACAAAGCGAAATTGACCATAAGTACTTTGTTCTGTCAGGTGCGCAAACGCGACTGAACGAAGCAGGCTTAGCAAATAGCTAGCTAGGATAGGGAGAAATAGCCAACAACTCCCTTTGAGGAAATAGCGCACATCTAGTTGTAGAGAGTCGTGCAATCGCTTAAGCACCCTGCTGAGGTATTGCTGCACTCGCGTTTCACGATATTGTTCCATATTGTGTATCACAATGGAACTTGGGTCTGTGGCGGACGTCTGTTGTCATGCAGATGAACTTGGTACACGGATCTCATCCAATCAATAGTCTTAGGTATTCCCACCGCTAATGGCACAATAATTCGGTGATCTAGGTCACGGACAGCCTTTGAAACATCCACCTTTTTGTCTTTAGTTGTAAATGGTTCAGCCTCAGCATACGTGACTAAGCTATCATCCATCCCTAAGTAATCCAGGATCATATCGGATAGCTGCTTGATGTCGTGGTATTCAGTACCACCAATATTATAGACTTCCCCCGGGATAAAATTATCCGCTATATTGGCTACAGTATGCACAGTATCCGTGGCATAGGTAGAGGTGCGATGATGATTGAGATAAACTGTGTAAGGAATATCGTGTAGCGCGGAGTAAATGAATTTGCATATTACGCTACGATAGGGACTGTAGTACTCGCCTGGGCCATATGTGTTGAACAGTCGTACACGTACGGATTCTGTGCCAAACTGTGCAGCCGAGTTCATGATTTGCAATTCGCTAGCCCATTTGGTGATTGCGTAATCGTTTAGTTGCCGTATTGCGTATTTGTCCATGGCATCCTCGCGCATTACGCCGGGCCAATCGCCATATACTTCCGATGAGCTGAAGAAGACTAGACGAAAACCTTGCTCTTCTTGTAGCCGAATAATGTTCTTGGTACCCACCACGTTAGACCGCCATAGGGTATCATAGAAAGTTTCGCCATTCCAACGTCCAAACTCAGCAGCAAGATGATAGACCAGATCAAACCGTTGAGCGGTCAGCACGCGCCGTACTTGGCGAAAGCTTCCTATATCACAACGCATGTATTTTGGATCGTGGTGATGCGGCAAATCGCATAACCAAACATCATGCCCGCGCTTGCGAAGCTCAGAAACCAGTACGTGCCCAACTGTCCCCAACCCGCCCGTGACCAAGATACGCATGATATCTGCCCTCCTATTAGTTGTATAATCAGTCTGGTGGCTTTACTTATCCTCAAGATCGAAGCGCTTGATCGCATTGATCATTTGAATATGCGGATCAATCTCTAGTTCTGTGTGTCGCCTGACGTCACTCATCGTATAATCTCGCAATACTACTTGATAGCCACGCGCTGTAAACTCCTCAGGTTCCCAGCCACAGCGGTGAGTCTGGTAGGTATGCCCACCCCAGCCCCAAATGTCGATGTCTTGGGGGATGTATCCCTTAGGGGTCTCAATGATAACGGCTACTCGTGCTATCTCTTCAGCCATATCGAGTAGATAGAGCGCATCGTTTTTCTCTAGGTGTTCGATGATGTCGAGTAAGAGAACCAAGTCAAAAGAACGTGGCAGAAATAACTTGCCGATCTCCAGCGCATCAGCATTGATTGTGACGTAGGGTACTTCAGCTTCGATTTTTTCCAGATAGGGACGGTAGATGTCAAGTCCCACCCGTATTTCTGCATTGATATACTGAGACTTCAATGACAGGCCGCAGCCTACGTCCAATACGGTCTTGATTCTTCCCGTAGGATACAACTCCTCGCGTTGGAAGATACGCTGCACATTATTCTCGATCCAATCTTGTTTTGGCATCGCTACTCCATTTTGCTATGATTTACATTTCTATGGCATGCCATAACTCTTGATACCGGTGCTCCATACTTGCCTGGACGGCCACATCAGCAACGTTTTGCTCCAACTGTTGACGAAACCCGGAGTCTTGAAAAAAGCGATTGACCTGCAAACGTAAATCAGAGAAGTCAGGCTTTACAGCCAGATAGTGTTGGCCAGGTTCCACCAAGCCTTCGTAATCAGCAATAGGAGCCAGAGGAACGCAACCGCATGCCATCTCTTCCCACCATTTTGGGCCTACCGTACCTATGGCTGAAACGGTGTTTATGATGAGATGACATCTGTTGATCCAGTCTACGTAGGGCCGGCCGAAAAGAAAGTTCTCGGCATTTCGACTGGTGACGATGTCTAGTCGCAAGTCATCGCAAGTATTGAGAACAGCCTCGATGAGAGCACTTCGTATGCCATCATTCCATTGGTCGTTGGTATTACCACGAAACCCTATGTCAATATCACGCTCACGCTTGTAATTCGCAAATCTGTCGAGGTCGACGCCGAAGGGTATCCATTCGCATGTGACACCCGCAGAACGAAAAGAAGCCACGGCTTGTTTGCTATGTGTAATAACCAGATGAATCTTTTCACGCTTGGCCAAGGAAACTTTCATATCGAGTTCTTTATAATCATTTTTTGAGAAGAATACCTTAGGACATCTCAGCTGGCGGATATATGCCGGCCAGTGCCCAAAAGAGGGAGTACGGGTCACCCATTGCCATAGTCGTTTACGCTGAGAATAATACCTACTCGCTTTTAGCACATCATAGGCACCATGTCCAATGATGAGCAGATCTACTTGTGACATGCATCCTTGGTCGGGAGTGGGGAACCCGGGTCCCCAGAGAATCAGATCGTGATGTTTCTTGAAAACGTTAACCCAATCCATGTAATAGTAACCTTGGGCATAGATTGAACGATCATCAGTGAGGTACAGAATTTTCATCATTCTCACCTTCGTCGTAGAGGTAATTTTGGGTTATTCACCAGGTAACTCGCGATCCGTTGCGCAGCATTTCCATCCCAATAGGGTGGCAGATGCTCTGTTACGGGGGTATTCAAAGCAGCATTGACAGCCTCAAGTAGGTTCTGGGGATTGCTACCTACTAAGCGGTTTGTCCCATCACTTATGGTTACAGGTCGCTCAGTGTTATCACGCAGTGTCAAACAAGGTATACCTAGGGTAGTTGTCTCTTCCTGAATGCCTCCTGAGTCCGTCATAATCAGCCGCGCATTTTTTTGTAATGCCAACATGTCCAAGTAGCCGACCGGCTCGATTAGGAGCAAGCGATCAGAATTGGTTGGTGTGAAGCGTAACAGAGATAGTCGTTCCCTGGTGCGGGGATGTACTGGGAATACGAAAGGGAAGTAGTCTGTGGATAACTGCTCAAAAACGTTCATCCAGGCCCGCAGCTTTTCAGGCTCATCCGTGTTGGATGGACGGTGTAGAGTGATCACGCCATATTGTCGAGGGTGTAACCCTAGATCAGCTAGAATAGTGCGCCTACCCACTAAATCAAAGTTTGCCTTCAACGTATCAATCATGACGTTGCCGACGAATCTAATTCGAGATTCCGGAGTCCCTTCACGCAACAGATTATCCACGCCAGATGGCTCGGAGACAAAAAGCAGGTCGGATAGCCTATCCGTAACCATTCGGTTGATCTCCTCCGGCATCGTCCAGTCGAAACTGCGCAGGCCAGCTTCAACGTGGGCCAGCCGGAGTCCCATTTTCTTCGTTACCAGGGCAGTGGAAAGCGTAGCGTTCACATCTCCTATAGCCAACACCCAGTCGGGATGATTGGCGCTCAACAATCCCTCCAATGCCATCATTGCTTTGCCTACTTGCTCGGCATGTGTGCCCGAGCCGATGCCCAGGTAGTGTGTGGGCTCAGGGATGTGTAACTCCTGAAAGAACAACTGGCTTAGCTCGAAGTCGTAATGCTGTCCTGTGTGCACGATCTGGTGATCGATTTCTGGAAAGCATCCAAAAGCGGCATCCAACGCAGCCAGTTTGACGAAATTTGGGCGGGCTCCCACAATGGATGTCACTTGCATGGCTGCTACTCGTAAGACAGATTTGGCACCTTGCCCAAATCTGGCACAAGGCTTGGGGCCACAAACTTTAGGGCCCGCCGCGCGCGTTCCGACCACGTGTACTGTTGCACATCCGCCCGAGCCTGCTTGGCTATTGATTGCGCCGCGTCGGGATGTGTGGCCAGCCAGCAAATACCCTCCGCCAGGGCTTGCGGGTCGTCCGGTGGAACAAGATAAGCATTATTGCCGTGTCGCAATATCTCTTGTACAGAAGGCAATTTCGTGGCGATGATCGGCCGCTGTGCGGCCATATACTCAAACATCTTGAGTGGAGACATATAATAAGCGTAGTGTTGGGTCCACGGGAAAGGCATAGCGCACAGATCAAAGGCGCGCAAGTATAGCGGAACTTCCGCTGGTGGGACCTGTGGGACAAAGATGACCTCATCTGGGGCGAGCCCCAACTGACTTGCGAGTTCTTGGTATCGCATGGCCATTTCCTCAGGGCCTCCTACACAGCACAATGTCGCGCCAGGTGAAGGCGAACTTTGCCTTAGTATTGCTATTGCCTCAATGAGATGGCTTATACCTTTCTCTTTTCCGAGGGTGTGTAATCGGCCTACGTAACCCACCACAAACCGTTCCATTGGCAACTTGAGATATGTGCGTGCTTCCTGCTGGGTCATCGTCACTCGCTCAAACTGGCGCAAATTCACCCCATCTGGTGCAACCAATATCCTCTCTGGTGGGCCGCCTGCCTGGGTGTACAATGTTTTCAGGTGATGGGTGACGGCAATGATCCCGGCAATCTGTGGTAGGGCGATGAGCGCTTTTTTCTGACCCGCCTTGGCCTTGGGAAAATCATGGACTTCGTAGACGATGCGTGGGGCCAAATCTGGCCGGGCGCGGATCAATGCCCACAAGACCTGTTTGTCTCTCAGGTAGTAGACATCAGCCGTGTGGTGGTGTAAGTATTTCAATGCCGACCGATTATAAGTTGCCATTAGCAAATTAAACGTAAACCTCTGCCCAGCTCGAAACAACAATGGTGGGAATTTGGCCAGGAAATGCTCGGTGCGATGCAAGATATCGAATGTGGGGAGTGTAGACAGTGTGAACTGGTGTTGTAAGCCATAATACTCCCACACGTCGTCAATTGCGACCATTGCCGGGGTGTTATCTCGATAGGGATGCAACAACTCAACATTAATACCGTGCCCGGCGAAGGCATCGCACATCTGCAAGATTTGGTAAGGATGCGCTTTCTCGCTTGGAATGCGGGCGGTGGATATATAGATCAACTTTGCCATTTCTCTGTCTGGTTAGCGCTGTGCTGGTCTAGACCGGCTGCCTTGTTTGCTTGTCAGCATCTATTGGGCGCAAACAAGGAATCCCATTTCGAATAGGATAGGAGATGTTGCTGCCTGCTACATATAGCTTTTCATTTTCTCGAACGAGCGGTTGCCGCGTAATCGGGCATACCAATCGCGCTATGGGATGAGTAGGGGCAGACGCTCCCGGCTTTCTAGCCACGGCCAAGATATGAGAGCCAAATCTCTCCAAGAAATGCAGTGCACGAGGCACTGTCTGCAACCGTATCACGGTTGAAGCAAAGCCCAGGGTGATCTTTCCATCACTGGTTAACTGAATGGACTGAAAACCTGCGTTCTCAAGCAAAACATAGATAGATGTGAACGAATAGAAGATGACATGAGTTGGATCTCCCAACATGCTATCCTCACCCCTAAATATCCAGCGCATCATGCGGCCTAGTTCGTATACGTTGGGTGTGTCCAGTACCAATACTCCACCAGGAACCAACGCTTCATACACAAGCTGCAGAGTTGTCAGGGGAGTATAAAGATGCTCGGTAATTTGACCCATCCAGACAGCCGAAAACGAGTCTTCACCAAAAGGGAGTCTCTGGACATCACCCACAACCTGATGAGCAAATTGGGGTTGTTGAAGTGTTATTGCTGCTTCCAAATCGTAATCTAAGCCCCACACTTCTATCTGATGAGCACTAGCAGCCTTTAGCAATGCTCGCCACGCTCCCTGGTCGCCGATGTTACCAACTGAAAGAACGTGTGGGCCTACCAGGTTCTCAACTGCAAACTGATAGCGTGAGCGCCCCCAATGTATTGTAGGCCCGAAAGTTCTCATCAGAAACCGCTCGCGTTTACCAAGCGTTCTTCGAACAGGTTTACTATTCTACCCACCAGCGCATTAACATCGTGCTTTTCTTTCACCAACCTACGCGCCTCGCCGCTTAGTTTTTTCCGCTCGCCAGGAGACATCAGTAGAATGTTTTGCAGCCTGCTGGTTAGAGCCGGGACATTCCCGGGTTCGTACATCAGCACCTCAGCGTATTCATTCAACGTGGCCGCGAACTCGTTCAGCGACACAACCGGAATCAATCCGCAGGCCATTGCCTCCAGAACCGCCTTGTCCAAACCGGTCTGCGATGCGCTGACGAACACATCGGCTTGCTGGTATATTGGCACAATCTGTTCGTAGGGAATCGCACCCTCGAAAGATACGTATTCCGATAGGTTCTTGGCGACGACTTGGTTCTTCAGTTCCTCGAAATAAGACCCTTGTTCTACGTTCGGTGCATCTCCCACCAGTCTCAGGCGAAGGCGTGGTAGCCTTTTTTGCTGAACTAGCCTGCCAACGGCTTCGATAATAATCTCATAGTTTTTGGCTGGGGAAATGCGCCCCACGGACAGGATGGTGAGTGCCTGATCGGGGCGGCGAGCAAGAGGCGCTGGCAGAAATTGCTCGGTATCAATCCCATGGCCCACAACCCTGATCTTATTGCTATTCAACCGGCAACTACCCCTCGAAGCCGTGACAATGCGATCCGCCAGTTTACCTGCCAATCGCAACTGCCAACTGACATTCTTGTGAGTGTACCACATCACCAACGGAATCTGCCCCAACTTGGCATAAGGCGCTGCCAGGACGGCGAACATGGGGAACATGTGGGTGAAGATGCCGTCCACGTGCTCGTCGTGCGTCAGGTGCCACATGACACGGTGAAAATTGTGCAGGGCGTGGAAAACGGATTCCCCCTTGCTATAGTCTCGTCCCACTTCGTAGACCCTTACGTTGTCAGGCAGAGGAACCGGCTCGGCGCGAGGTGTGACCACCCAAAGCTGTTCAACCTGTTTCGCTAATGCCGCAATCCAACCGACAATAAATCCGTGTATTGAGTCGGACGAATCGACCCGAGGGGTAATCATCACCAGTCTCATCGCTCACCATCACTCTTGGCTTGCCAAATCAACCCAACCTTGCACCAGTTCATCCACTACTCGCCCGTATGCGTACTTCGTCAACACATAATGCCGCCCTTTCAAGCCCATTTCCTCGGCTTCATCTGGGTGGTCGAGCAACCATATCAACCGGTCCACAAACGCGGACAGATCATTCACCTCAACGATGAAGCCTGTTTCTCCGTCAAGGATCACGTCATCAGTGCCGCTGACCAATGTGCTGACACATGGGATACCAGCAGCGTATGCTTCCAATTGGACGCGGGCCAATCCTTCATAGTAAGAGGGTAGAATAAGGGCATTTGCCTGAAGAAACAGATCGCCAATATGCTGGTGTGGGACTTTGCCCAATAAGTAGATTTGATCTTGCAGATTACGTCTTTTGACTCCTCGTTGGAGCAACTCGCGGTGAGGGCCGTCACCGGCTACAACAAATCCCACGTTGGGGCGACGGACAGCCACCTTTGTCATAATATCCAACAAGAATGGTATATTCTTCGGCCAGTATAAGCTACCTACATATAACACATACTGCTGGTAATCGTCTGGAAAATGGTATTGCTGGACACTAGATTGTGCTTTATTAGTGCGGTTATTGCCAAATGAAGACGGAATGATCACCACCCGGATCTTATTGGCTTCTATTCTCAATTGTCTGACTATTTCACGTTTGAGCCGCGAGGAGGGAACCCGCACTTTGTCTGCTTGCTGATAGCAGAATTGGGCCAAGCGGATGCGCAAACGGTTGATGATGGCGTGCTCCTTGATCCAGAAAGGCGACATAATTCCAAAGTGTGTCTGAACCTCAAATTTGGCCTTAAACCGTTTGCTCAGTAATAACCCCAAAACTGCATCCTCGAAGGGAGACTGACTGGAAACCACATCTGGCCAAAGGTGCTTGGGCAAGCGAGTCGCCTGAGACCAACCTGACAGGAAAAAGAGATGTGGATTGGGAGCATAAGCCGGCACAAACCACAAGTTCTCTCCGCTTTTTCTTATTCCCGATATCCTGTCGGGCGTGTAACAGACCAAAGTTAGCTTGCTACCGGGCTCCAACTCGTCCAGGCGGCGGGCATAATCAGTCATTCGCGTTCTAGTATCGCCGGCAGTGGGCGTGTCTTGGAAAATTGAGGAAGTATATCCCAGTAAGAGCACATTCATGTTATTCTCAACACCTTTTCTGTTTCTTCGACCGTCCGCTCAAGAGAGAATCGCGCTACCATGCGCTGCGCATTCGTCGCCAGGCGATGGCGCAAATCAAGGTCGGCTTGCAACCGCCGCAAAGCAGCCAACAAGTCTCCGGGTGAGTCAGGTGGGATCAGCAGGCCGGTCTCCCCGTCCTGTATGATCTCTGGCGTCCCGCCCACTGCTGTCGCCACTATCGGCACGCCAAAGTACGCTGCCTCAAGCAAAATATGGGGAAAACCCTCGTATGTCGAATTGAGGATCAGTGTTCCGGCGTATCGTGTCAGCAAACTCCAAACCTTCTCCTGAGGTAGTCGGCCCGTCAAGAAAACTCGGTCGGCTAGCGCCAGTCTCTCCACCAAAGTCTGCAGACTCTGTCTTAATGGGCCGTCGCCAACAACTACCAATTTTGCGTCGTCCATCCTGCCAAGCGTGGTAATAATGCTGGAAATGCGTTTGTGCGGTACCAGTCGTCCGACTGTCACCAGGCGAAGCCCTTGGTAGAAACCTGGAGGGATGTCTACATCAGGTAGCTGATCCTCCTGTTGATCTGGCGCGACAAACGCATTGTAAACTACATGAATCCGGTTACTGGGCACTCCCCACCCCTCGACTATGCGAGCCAGATAATGACTGGGAGTGATCACCACCCGCGCGCGCTTTGCCGCCGCGTGCAGTGCTATTCTGGAGAGACCGATTCGCAAGCCGCGTGCTTTCTGAAACTCGTCCAGGTTCAGCGTGGTCCAACCACGGGTGTGCGCCAGTTCCCAGGCCCCATCTCCTACCACCTTGACAATCATCGGCTTACTCGTGAATCGGCTAACCAGTGTGGCAGCCAGGTTTAAGCCATTGACGAACATCGCATCACACGCCTGACATTCGCGAAGAATGGTGACCAATGCGCGCCACAGTTCGATGAAGTAATTCGCGTACCGCAGAAGGTGCGCCTGGTGAAAACGCACCAACCGGTAGGGTGGAGCAACGATAGGACACGGAACGCCTGGCTCTCGGGGAGCGACCACGATGACCTGGTGTCCCCGTTTCGCCAGAGCACTGGCAATCCGCGGCACATAGGTGGCTGGGCCGCCGATGTCGGGAGGGAATATTCCAACTGTGATCAGAACCTTCATTCCAGTGGGCATAGCGTCGCAAAGAGCCCTGGAGACGCCTTCAAGGCATCTGCCGCCGATATTTCCTCTTCTGAAAAGTCCCAGAACCTCTGTGCCCCCGTCTCGGCCCACATGAGTCGCGGGTTTGCCCAGCCGGCCTCGTCGCCGGTGAAATCGCTCGCTGGGCCTGGTTGGGTCACGAAGGTGATCGTCACCTCGTGGCCAGCGTAGGGCAACAGACTCACCTCTCGGTCGTGCCATCCTCGATCTTCGAGGGTGTTGCCGATATGTTCCGAAAACAACAACCGGCGTGCTCTCTTCTCATCGGTCACATAGACTTCAAAGGTGCTGCCGTCCCCCTCCAGGTCCCACGACCTGGGGTTCAAGCCTGCGCTGAACCGAAGAAGCGACGGCTCCGACGGCACCTCGAGTCTGTAAGAGACCCGAGCCTCTGGAATCATTGAAAGCACCGGCTGCTGATCCCCGGTGGGCATGGTGAACTCAATGAGCCTGACATGGGGGGAGGACTCCTCCGTGGCTTCTATTTCGGCAGTGCTCAAGTTCGCAGTAAAGTCATAGTAAGTGAGCGCCTGCAAAGCGGCATTGTGCCTGGGGGCGATGGCCAGGAGTTCCCAGGTCATCGCCCTTGCCAGGGTTATCTCTCCCTGCTCCTCGTACCACTCAATCAGGTCGGGATAGACATCTGTGGCCAACGACCACGATCCAGCATTCCGGGGATCGTTCCACAACACGCTCCGGACGAGACACCGGGCGCCTTCTGGATTGCCGGCCGCCAGGTACATATCCGCCACGCGCCGGTGTAATGCTCGCTTCGTGCCAGAGTCGACTGTGGCCTGCGCTGCGGCTAGATAATGTGCCATAGCCTTATCCAATTTGCCTTGAGCCTCATAGATCTGTCCCACTTTTTCAAGGAGAATAGCCTTCGTGCGTCCATCCGCTGCATCGGTGGCAGCCAGATAGAGGGAGATCGCTTCGTCCATCCGGCCTTCGCGCTCGTATACCTGGGCCAGCCCCGCGCGTCCCTGCACAGGGTCCAGTTCAATCGCCCGCTCAAGTGCCGCCACAGCGTCATCTATCCTATGTTGAGCCACATAGACTGTTCCAAGAGAGATGTATATGTTAGCATCCTCTGGGCACAGATCCGCGGCCCTAAGGTAGGTAGCTGCGGCTTCCTCGTAGCGTCCCGCTGCGTAGTACCAATGGGCCAGTTCGAGCTGCAATTTGCCGTCTGTCGGATCCGATTCCGCGATCTCCTCAAAGTATGCCACTATATCATCGAGCATGCCTTGCTGCTGACACCAGCCTTCCAGTTTCTCGCACGCCTCCGTCAGACCCTCACGTGCTGTGGTGTGCCAGTTGAGAATGTAAGATCGCCGGTACGCCTCAGCGGCTTCTTGGAGGTAAGTTTGCCTGCCAGTCCCCGCCGTCCCCGCGAATTCTGCATAGGCTTGGCCCAGGTAGAAATGCAGCCGCGCGTCTTCTGGATTCGCAGCCACCGCTTCCTCGAGTTCCGCTATTGCTTTTTTCATCTCACCTTGGGCCTGGTATGCCCGACCCAGTCCAAGGCGGGCCAGTGGGTCATCGGGGTCGAGTGTGAGAGCGGCCTCGTACTCGGTGATAGCCTTGTCCCATTCCTCCCCGTCGAGATGGACATTGCCAGCGAGAACATAATTCAACTGCAACTCAGCGGTCTGTTGGGGGGCTGCGCTCATGCGGAACAGCGTGACCTGCGCGGATTCGTAGACCCGTTCAAAGGGCCCTACGTCGGCCTGAAATGCACGGCTCAAGTACATGAGGTCATTCATGTGGGTAGGCGATGTGGAGGGTTGCGAGAGCAAGACATAGGTGGGATTATGTTGTCTCAGATTTTCAATTCCTTTGTATGCCCAATTCACCCGCGCAGCGAACCGGTTGACATAGACAGGAATGAGCAGGGAGTAGCACTCGGAATCAGACCAGACTATTGCGTTCTCGGCTGTGTGGTCGCGCAGGAAGTGGATGAGCTCGGGATCCCAGACGGTGGAGTTGTGGAACCGGGCAGCCCCAGCCTCCGTGTTCAAGTCGCTTTTCAGCAGTGGCCCGCCTTCAGGGGGCTGTAACCAGAAAAACGCAGGAATGATCAGAAGAGCCGCGGAAGCGGCTGCGACTATCACTGTGAGCGATGGATATTGCGGTTCTTTCACCTTCCACACACGTGAAACCATATCCAGAAGACTGCCCTTGGCAAACCACAATCCGGCCAATATGGCTAACAGTGCCACGAAAGCCAGATACGCGAAAAAGAGGGGAGGCGATAGAGTCAACCACTCGTGGGGGACAAATTCCTTCAGGGACTGCCAGCGTGTGGTGAGCCAGATCAATAGAGCGCCGGTTGCACAGATTTCAAGAAATCCTACCCATCGCGCCCAGCCGCTCAGTCGTCGCACCAGGATTACACTCTTCTGCACTACCCAGTGATCCAGGAGGGGCAGCAGCGTACCGATCGTGGCGGTGACGATAAGTATAGACGCGAAGATTGGGATCTCCTCATTCATTCGCCCGAATTTTGGGATCACCTGTATCGCTATGGGCGGGATATGCGGCTCCAAATGCAATAAAGGAGAAGCGATCAACCCGGCAAACACAAAGGCGACGCCAAGTGGCATTTTCTTTCGACCGGTTGCCAGCAGTAAGGGAAACAAGGCTGAGGCTGCAACCACCAGATAGGGTGCGGTGATTTTCGTCTGTGACGCGTCATAGCCGCCTCCAGGTGCATTGTCACGTTGGACCGTTCCGAAATATGACAAATCGTGATCGGGCGTCAGCCAGGTGTCGGCAAACCAAAACGCTGCCACGAAGGAGAGAGCAAAGATGATCACGATGCTCGCGGCTCGTATTGATACTCGCCGGTTCCAGCCGATGAGGATAGGATACGTTGCCAGGAGAACAAGCAGCCAGACCAGCACATAAAAGAGTTGGTTGGCGTGGATTGCTCCCATTGTAAGACCCAGCATGTAGACCGCCCCGCCCAACACCCAGACGCGCGACGATTGACATTGAAGGTAGTATACCAGGAGAGCTAAAACCACCGGCGTCAAGATCCACCGGTTCAGTCCTCCGGGGTAGTTGATGGTGAGCCAGTTAGCAAACGGAACACCCCATGACTGTGGACGGGCATAGCACACAGCCAGCAGATAAACAGGTGTGGAGAGACACGCTATGCGGTCGCTCCTGAAAAGCGCTTTGACCAGCGAATAGACCGCCAGCACTGACGTGGGTACCAGGAGGGCCGGCCCATGGTAAAAAACGTGAGCGGGTTCGACACCGGCCACTATGGAGATCAACGCTTCCACGATGTGCCACAGTGGAAATATATAACTCCTCGAAGACCCGATAGAGCGTCCCACCACGTATCCACGACTCAAGTGGGTTCCGTCAACCACCCTGCGCATCGTGGGCAGGTGGAACCATACCACGTCGCTGCGCAAATAGCTTCCCGTATAGATCATCAGTGCGCATCCCAGTGCCATTCCACACCAGACGATCCAGAACTCGCGTCCTGCGGGCGCCAGGCGGATCTCCCGTTCGTCTACATTGGGCGCCAGAATCAGGTAGGCCACAAGCAGCACCAGCAGGGCCAGCAGCGCGACGAGCAATAGCGTCGTCGGCGAGACGGCCAGCGTCAGCATCGCCAAGAACACCGGCACCCAAAAGGCCAGGCTGGCCCCAAGTGCCAGCGGTACGCTTTCCACACAACTTTCTACCATCTCGGGCAGCAGCCAGTTCAGGAGAATGAATCCGGGTAAAAAGAGAAAGAGGACAAAAGCAGGCACCAGTCGTAGTGGGATCAGGATGGGGTGGAACACCGGGCAGAGTCTGAGTAGCACGAGCGCCAGGAGGCTCAATCCAGCGACTGCGGTCGAAATCCGCTTTGCTGCAATCACAGAGGCGGCAAGTGCGAGTTTCTCCTTGGGTCGAGTATGTCTTTTGCGTCCGACTCTTGCGATGGTCTCACTCATTCCGATTCTCAATCCGATTCTCACAGTCGCCATCGCCCAGCCGCACAAAATAGCACACGGATACACACAGATGAAACGGGTTCTCACGGATTTTTTTTATCTTTGTCTGCGTACATCCGTGTTGGCCCGTGTCCCATTTATAACTGGCTGAGCAGTTGCCTGTGAGCTAGTATAACTCAGAACTGGCATTGTTGGCGTTTCACTTGTGTTATAGTATCATTGCACAGTGACGGAAGGTCGGTGCAGGGTTTCCCACCACAGCGAGTGTGGGGCCAGCCGTGTGTTGTTCTCATTGCCTCATTGCTCAATCGCTTCTATCCCGGCCACTCCACCACAAACCCTGTCCCCTCTGCCCGCACCTCCGGGAGGGGTGAGGCAGGGGCCTTTTCGACAGAGACCTCTTCCTCCAGACAGGTCAGGTGGAAAATCTCCATTGCTTCGCCCCGTCCGCCGGCCTTGACCGCCGCGTAGCCAGCCCCGCGCACCTGGGCCAGCGTCTCCCGCGCCGCCTGGCGCAATTCCCGGTAGACCCGCAACGAGGCTGCCAGGTACTCTGACGTCAGCCGGGCCTTAAGGGCCAGCCCCTGGGGTGTGACGAAGTACTTCATCCGGCGGCGCTCCATTCGTGTCGCCTTCACGTACCCCTTGCGGATCAGCCGCCTGAGATACCAGTTGACGCTGCCCACGGCCACGCCCAACTGGGCGGCTAGACGAGCCTGGGTCGTCGCCGGTTCCTGCTCCAGTGCCTCTAGAATGCGCAGTTGTCGCTCTATTTCCGACATCGGCTAACGTGGTTGGATTTCCTGATGTTCACCTTTGATGCTCAAGAATAGTATACTCGTTCTCACGGGCTGTGTCTATGGGACATTGACCCATGTTGGCTTCCCTGGCGTCCCATCTTGTCCCGTAGAAGTGCCCATGCTCTTGCCCGGTTATGGGTGCAGAAGCCAGGGCAATCGCGTTTATGATGTCGGGCGGACTTTGGGACACCGAAAAGCCCTTTTTGCTCCCGCTGGATTGCCAAATCCAGTGGCCAGGGTCTGGATCTGGCGATCCAGGCCGAGCGAATGGGATAAATGCGATTGCCCTGGTGCAGAAGGGAATTTCCGTCAGGCTCAGAGTTCACGATCCAAAATTCAGTGACTGAATTTTACTACACTCTGACGCGGTGTCAAGTATGAGCGCTTCCACCCCTCGGCCCACGTTCAGGAAAACCAGCAGCGCGCGCGGGCGCTCGCCCAGGAAAGGGGTCACTGCTGCGACGTATTCATGCACCTGCTCGTCGTACTTTTTCTGCCGGGCGTGAGCCTTCAGGTCGGCCCCGGCCCGCAGTCTATCGGTCTTGAACTCGACCAGTGTCCAGCCATCGTCGGAGCGGACGAGCAGGTCCACGATGCCGCTCCTGGGGACGTCATCCACCTCGACGGTGTAGGGTACCTCGTGGTGCCGCTCTGCCTGGTCCAGTTCGGCGTAGAGGGGGTGGGCCTGGAAGCGGGCCAGGAGGCGACGGGCTGCGGCGACCGTGCGGCGGATCTCCTCCGGGTCGGTCAGGCCGGCCTCCAGCGCGTAGGGGCGCAGGAAGTCCTCGAAGCCAGGCCGGTCTGGGAAGCGCCAGTAGCGCAGGGCGGCGTGAACCAGGTTTCCCACGACCCAGGCGGGGCCTGTAGGCTTCTGGGCTGTCGGCACGACGCGCCAGACGCGGGGTGGCGGGTCGCTCTCTCTCTCTCGCGTACTTTTGAGTCGACGTCGGCAAGGGTGTCGAAGGTCAGCGGCGCAACCAGGTTGGGAGGAGTGGGGGACAGGGAGAGGGGGAGAGGGGGAATAGTCTCTATGTCTCCTTGTCTCCTTGTCTCCTGGCAGTGGGTAGAGCACACAGGTCAGTTTGCCGCCGCCCCAATCCAGGTCGAGGGGCTGGGGGGTGTCAACGGATGGGGAGGGGGTGTCAATGGATGGAGAGGGGGGACTGGGTAGTTGCGCCTGGGCCAGGCCGGTGACCTCTCCCAGCCAGGCCAGCCAGCCGCGTAGTTCGGGGGTGCCGTCTTTCTTCGCCTTGACGTGCCCGCTGACGAAAAGTTTCTCGGAGGCGCGGGTGGCGGCGACGTAGAGGAGCCGCCGGGATTCGGCGTCTTCCTGGTCTGCTTCGCACAGGGTCGCCAGCCGGTAGGTGGCTGGCAGGGACTTTTCCTCCCTCAGGCCCAGCAGGATGCCCAGGTCGGGCGAGACGAGGACGGGCGAGGTGTGGCCGCGGCCACTGTGGGCTGCATCGGCGATGACGACGACGGGGAACTCCAGCCCCTTGGCCTTGTGGACGGTCATCAACTGCACGGCCCCCTCGGCCTCGACGGGAGCCTCTCCCTCGCGGGCGGCCACGTCGCGCAGGGACCGGACGTATTCCAGGAACTCGCCCACGCTGACCAGGCCGCTTCGGTGGGCGTCGGCCAGCAGTTTGTCCACGTTCCGCCACAGCCGGTGGCCACCGGCCAGGGAGAGGGCGGCCCGGTAGTAGGTGATGTTCAGGAACTGTCCCAATAAGTGCCCGACGGTGGTGCGCCCAACCAGAGCGTTGAGTTCAGCGATGACCTCCCGGGCACGGCGGGCGCGGGTGGCGTCAGATGGATCCAGGTGGTCCAGCGGGCCGTTGAGGGCATCCCAGAGGGAACAGGGGGATGGGGGTATCTTCTCAACAAACTGGGGTTTGACAGATGAGAAACCGGGTTTTTCAGAAAAAACCCGGTTTCTTTCCCCGAATTTTTGAGAAGATACGGATGGGGGGACAGGGGGACAGGAGGAAGAGCTGCTGTAGCGCAGCAGGTAGAGGGCGGTGTCGCTGAGGGCGAAGGCGGGGGAGCGGAGGATCCCGGCCAGCGCCAGGTCGTCGGTGGGGTCAACCAGGGCGGTGAGGCCGTTGAGCAGGTCGCGTACCTCCGGCCGGTCGTAGAAGCCCCGCCCGGCGACAGTGACGAAGGGGATGCCGGCCTGCTCCAGTGCGTCCTCGTAAGAGGGGAACCCGGTGGAGGCGCGGAAGAGTAATGCGATCTCTTTCCATTCTACTCCCTCCTCCTCGCGCAACCGGCGCAGGCGGCGGGCAAGGGCGAAAGCGGCGGCGGTGCGCCCCTCGCCGGCGTTCTCCCCCAGCCCCAGGTGCAGTTCCACGTAGGGGGGATGGATGCCAGGGCGAGGTTTTTCCCGGAAGGCGGTCAGCGGCGCGAAGGGGACGGCATAGGGCCGCTGAGGGTCGTCCTTTTCCCCCAGGATGGGGGCCAGGAGTGTATTGGTGAGGGCGACCAGAGGGGCGTGGGCGCGGAAGGTGAGGTCGAGGGGGATATGTCGCCCGCCAGCACCGGTCACGTCGGCCTGGACGCGGCGGAAGACGGTCACGTCAGCGCCACGGAATCTGTATATGGATTGTTTGGAGTCGCCGACGACGAAGAGGGAGGCCGGTGGTGCGTGAAACGTGAAACGTGAAACGTGATGCGCGAAGCCACTGAGGGTATAGACGATCTGCCGCTGGCGTTCGTTGGTGTCCTGGAACTCGTCCACCAGGACGGCGCGGACCTCCGACTGCCAGCGGGCGCGGACCTCGTCGTTGTGGGCAAGGAGGGCCAGCGCCTCTGCCTCCAGGTCGTCGAAGTCGAGGGCGCGCCGTTCCTGTTTGAGGCTGTCGTATTCCGCCAGGGCGTGGTCGAAGAGACGGCGCAGGCGGGGCAGAGCGCTGGCGCATCGTTCGTCTAAGGCCCAGGAACATGGTTTTTTCTTGTTCAGCAGAGGGGCGAGGGCAGCGTCGAAGTAAGCGCGGAGGTCTTTCATCGCCTCTCGCGCCGCTGCCAGGTCGTCAGTATCCCAGTTCCCTTTTCTGCCGCCGGTAGAGATGGATGCGCGCAGGGCCAGGAGGGCGTCGAGGATGGTGTCCCATGGGCGCGGTGACCTCGCCCCTACCAGTGTGGTGTGGGCATCGGTCCAGTGGGCCAGGACCGCCCGCCGGGCGGTCTCCAGTTTGTCGCCGGACTGGCGAGCCTGGAGATGGGTCAGCCGGTCCAGGGGTATGTTCCAGTCCGGGGCTTCCAGCCGCTCGCTGAGCCATGCTGCCAGCGCATCGGACCAGCGGTCCAGGGGATTGGCTTCGAAGGCGGCAGTGGCGTCCAGTCGTTTCTCCATCAGGGTGGGGAGGGCCTGCCGCAGTTGGTACTCGGTCATGTGCTCGAACAGGGGTACCACCTCGGGGGCTGTGGCGGCCCAGGCCAGGGCGGTCTCGATGGCGCGGGCCTGTAGCAGGGCGGCCTGGTTTTCGTCCAGGACGTCGAAATCGGGGTCTACCTTGGCCTCGGCGGGGTGGGCGCGGAGAATTTCGTCGCATAGGGCATGGATGGTGCCGATGCGGGCTCCGTCCAGCGCAGCGAAGGCTTTCTCCCAGCGGGATCGCTGTTCGGCAAGGTCTCCTGACTGTTGCCGGGGGAGGGCTCGGTCAGAGACCTTCGCCCAACAAGCAGAGACCGCCCAACAAGCAGTTTGCTCCAGCCAGGTTTCGATGGCAGCGCGGATGCGGGCGCGCATCTCACGGGCCGCTTTGTTGGTGAAGGTGATGGCGACGATGGAGCGGAGGGGGAGGCCGGATTCCAGCAGGGCCAGGTAGCGGCCGACCAGGGTGCGGGTCTTCCCGGAGCCAGCGCCGGCGGTGACGACGAGGGCTTCATCTGGGGCCCGGATGGCGTCGGCCTGCTGGTCAGTGAACCGAGAAAGGGAGAGGATAGTTGACATGAGCAAGCGGTTCCCGCGTGTGTGGAGGCGATGGGCTATCCGCCGAGCTCGTCGAACTCGGCCAGTATCCGTCGAATCCAGTGAGCCGAGATGTCTCCCTGGTCGAGTTTGGAGTAGATGGTTACCAGGACAACCGACTTAGAGGCTTTGACCTGATAGATCAGCCGATATCCGGCGCTTTTCCCTTTCCTGATGTCGCTGTTCTTCACGCGCGCTTTGAACACAACATGCTGTGTTCCGGATATTCGGTCACCGAAGAATTCACCCGCCTGGAGTCGCTCAATCGCTGGCTGGACATCTGAGCGGATGTGGCGGTATTTCTTAGACAATGCACGGAGGTTGCGTTTGAACTCCGGTGTGAACTCGACCCGCGCCTGGGCCGACTCAGTCGGCATCAATGCCATCCCACAACTCGGAAACTAGCCGGGTCTGTCCTGTCATCGCCTCCTGCCATCCCTGGCGGAGGCTGGCTTCGGCGGGTTTCAAACCTACACTCTCGCGAAACAGGCGGATGATCTGGAGCAAGTTCGGCCAATATTCCATGGGAGTCTCGCGGATCTCGCGGACGATTTGTTCTTCATAAGCCATCATTTCGCTGGACATTGTCACTTCCCTTTTGCGTGATCGCCAGGATTCGCTTTGTATTCATTATACCATGCCGGGAGAAGTCCGTCCATGTTTCCTCACCACCCTACCACCCCCTCGGCCGGTATCGCCAGCAGAACCCGACGGCAGGGCAATGGTCGGGGCAGCCGGCGGCGGGTGGGGTGGGGGAGAACCGTCCCTCTCGCACGGCGGTGACGTAGGCCCTCACGTAGCCGATTGCTGCCTCGTTTGCTCCCTCTATACCCCCCTCGTATCGCCCCAGGCGCAGGTAACTGGGGCTGGCGGAGCCGATATGCCAGTAGAAGCCGTCGGCGACGGGGCCCAGGCGCAGCGCGTTCTGCACCGCCAGGGCGTAGAGGGGTAATTGGAGCCGCGTGCCCTTCTCCAGTTCGCGGGTGGGGATGCGTGAGGAGCCGGCCTTGTAGTCTATCACGCGCAGGGAGCCGTCGGGGGCACGATCAACCCGGTCAACGTAGCCTCGGATCTGGATACTGGATACTGGACGCTGGGTACTGGGTACTGGATATTGGGTACTGGATGCTGGATGCTGGAGAATCAGCGGGGGGTGACCGCGAAGGCCGAATGGAAGTTCCTGGGTGTGGGGCTCATACCCCTCGCGGGTCTCCTCCAGCGCGACGATGGTCTTCTCCAGCACCCGTAGAAACTCCTGCCGCTGTTGTTCCCAGAGAGGGGTGGGGCGGAAGCCGTACTCGTTGGGGGCGGCCTCGAAAACCGCCTGTGCCACCTTCGGCAGGACGGAGAGCGGGGCGGATGGCGCCAGGTGGTAGACTTTCTCCAGGACGCCGTGGTAGATGGAGCCCAGGACGAGGCGGTCGAACCCCTCCTGGGGCAGGGTGCGTGGCTCCAGGTGCAGCACGTGGGCTATGTAGAAGTGTAGGGGGCACCTGGCGTAGGTCTCCAACCGGCTGCTAGACCAGACGTGGTCGGGGCCGTAACGGGTTGCCAGGGCGGGGGCCAGCGGGCTCAGATCTCCCTCGTGTGGGCCGGCCGGCGTGCGGGCCAGGCGCGCCCGCACGACATCCGCGCCCGCCAGGGCGGCCTGCCACCCTTGATTCACGGGTTCGTTGCCCTCCCCCAGGGCGGGTGATGTTCCGGCCTGGGTCGCCGCTGCGATGAATTCCTGCAATGAGGCGGCCTCGTCTGGCGCTGTCTCCTCTGGGCGGGCGCGCCGGATCGGAGCGTCCACCAGCCGCCGTAGGTGTTGCCAGTAGGGGGATGGCTCCCACGCCTGCCCATCGTCGGCCAGGTAGGGGTGGCAGAGGTACAGCCGTTTCCGGGCGCGGGTGATGGCCTCGTAGAACAGGGTGACCTCTTCGCCGCGTAGACGGGGCTCCAGGCGTAATCCCCGCTCACGCAGGAGTGCCCGGTCCGCCTCCCGCAGCAAGGGGTCCTCCCGCTCGGTGGCGGGGAACTCTCCCTCGGACAGACCCAGGAGGGCGACGGCACAGAAAGAGAGGCCCCGGGCGTGGAGCACCGGTGTGGCCAGGATGTAGGCTTTCTCGGGGGGCGGAAGCGTGTAGGTGGCCGCCTCGGCCGCGCCGCGCAGTTCGTCGAAGAAGCGGGCGTAGGAGACCCCTGCCCCCTCCCCATCCGTTGACACCCCCTCCCCATCCGTTGACACCCCCTCCATCCGTTGACACCCTCCACGGGTGGAGGAAGAAGAGATGGGAAGGGAGTTTAGCAGGGCCTCGGCCAGCACCAGGCCGCGCAGGACATCCTTGAGGGTCTGCAGCGCGGCGACGTCCCGCTGGGCGAAGGAGTGGCCGTCAATCTCTCGTTTCATCTCTCGTGCCCGGGTGACGATGTGCAGGGATTGACCATCTTTAGATGTCGCATCCGGGTGTGCCAGTGCTGGATCGTCGCCTATGAGGCCCTCCACCCAGGCGACGTAGTCGCGGACAGTGGCCTGCGGCGGCGGGGTGATTTGGGCGACGAAGTGGTCGAAGGCACGGCGGAGGGCAACGGCCTCCTCGCCGGCGGGCAGGTCGCTGGAGGCCAGGTCTTCCTCTTCACCGGCCGCTCCTGCCTCAGGTTTCGCCCGCGCCAGCCGGTCAATGGCCTCGCGCCACTGATCTAGTCCCTTGATGACCAGCCCGGCCCGGGCGACTCCGTCCAGCCTGGCGGGTTGGGGAGGGGCTTTCTGCTCGAACAGGGCCGACCAGTCGAAATAGGGGCTGGCGAGGGCCTCGATGACCGGACGGCGAGGCCAGTCCAGGACGGGGAGCGAGAGCAGTGAGAGGAGCGCGGCGACGGCGGGGTTGGTCAGCAGGTCGGCACCGACGGCCAGGTGGAGCGGCAGCCCGAACTCTGCTGCTGTCTCCTCCAGGAAGGGACGGTAAGGGGATAAATCGCGGGCCAGGAGGGCGACTTCGTGAGGGGGCATCCCGTCCTGGACGATGCGGGCTTTGAGCCAGCGCAGAGCGGCGCGCACTTCCTGGCGGCGGTCCCGCGCCTCAACGAATTTCACTGTGCCGTTGGCGGGAAGCGGAGTAGGATTGGGTTCGAAGAGATTTGCTTCTAGATGGACGAGGGGAGGGGGAGACGGGGGGAGAGGGAGAGGGGGGGAGAGGGAGACAGGGAGACTGTCTCCTCGTTTCGCGTCGGAAAGGGAAGCGGGCTCAATATCCAGGGTTGCAGTGAGCAGGGCGCGGGCGCGGGCGAAGCGGCGGTGGGCGGTTCGGTGCCCCCCCTCAGTTCCCCCTGTCGAAGCCGGGGGGGACTGAGGGGGGGTACCGGTGAGGGTGATGAGGGTCTCGGCGGCCCGGCCCGCCAGCAGGTGCAGTACCTCCAGTTGGGTGGGGTTGAACTCGTCGAAGCCGTCCACGACCAGGAGTGCCAGGTTGGCGTAGAGGGCGGGGTTGCGCCCCAGGGCCCGCGCGGCCAGCCAGCTCTGCCCCTCGGCGTCGGTCCAGCCGCCTGTCACCAGCCAGTCCTGGTAGGCGGCGTAGATGGCGGCCAGTTCCGCTATACGGGGGGGCTGGTCGGCGACGGCGGCGGTGAGATCGTCGCGGTGGACGCGGGCACGCTTCAGTTCCTGGATCAGCGTGCGCAGGGCGCGGATAAAGCCGGGCTTATCGCGCAGGGGAGCGTAGTGGTGCAGATGGTCTTGCTCGCAAAGAGTGTCCACGACGGCCCGCAGGAGCCGGTGCTGGACGGGGTTGGAGAGGCGGGGTGTGGGGACGCCAGCGCGGGCCAGGATGTCGGCGTAGAGGCGATAGAAGGTGCCGGTCTCGACGCCGAGGGCTCCGCCAGCGCGGGCCAGGCGACGACGGAAGCCAGCCACCTGGGGGAAGTTGGGCAAGACGACCCAGACCGGGGCGAAGGGGCCAGAGGCGCACAGTCCGCGGATGCGGGAGATGGCGT
The DNA here is from genome assembly GCA_964385635.1 of uncultured Anaerolineales bacterium. Taxonomy (GTDB): domain Bacteria; phylum Chloroflexota; class Anaerolineae; order B4-G1; family B4-G1; genus CAYLPU01. The sequence goes on along the minus strand of CAYLPU010000009.1, from coordinate 17,459 downwards.
GGGCGGTCTTGCCGCCTCCGGCGGGGGCAAGGAGAAGTTCGACAGTCACCTCACTCTCCGGTCAGCGCAGGCTGCTCGCTGGCGGCCGGTAGCGCCGCGCCGGTGGCTACATCGGTCAGTTTTTCACCAAAGCGTCCTAGTTTGACATCTGCCTCATTGTACTTGTTTTGAGCACGAGCGATGTGCCCACCGAGTGTTCTAAACGCATCCTTGACGCCAGCGAAGTCCGTTTTCAATCGGGAGAGCTGACCCAACAGAAGGTGAGCGTTTTCCTCGATTTTCAGGCCACGCAGCCCAAACACGATCACGTTCAGATAGGCAAAGAACGAGTTGGGCGACACAGGAATCACACGTTGTTCAAGCGCATACTTGAACGAGTCTTCGGCGCTGAGGATCTCGTAATAGACGTTCTCGGCGGGGATGTACATCATAGCGAATTCGAAGGTTCCTGCGTCCGGCCGGATGTACTTGGCCGTTTCGTCCACGCGTCGTCTGACGTCGCGTATGAAGGCCCTACGAGCGGACGCACGTTCTTTGTCGCCCTCGGCATCCAGCATGCGCCGAAAGTTCTCCAGCGGAAACTTGGCGTCTATCGGGACGATGTGGTCGGCCAGGAAGATGGCTGCATCTACCTTGGTGCCGTCGTTGAAGGCGTGTTGCAGGCGGAATCGCTCACTTGGCAGAACCTGCGCCAGCAGATTGCCAAGCAAAATCTCGCCCAGACCACCGCGTAGTTGGGGGGCACGCAGTATATCCTGCAACGAGGCTATGTCCTGGCCTAATGCGAGGATCTGGTTGGTCGCTTCGGTGACCCTCCCGATTCCTTCCTGCACGCTGCCGAATACGGCGACCTGCTGGGTAACGGCCCCCAGGTTCTGGCTGACTTGCTCGCGCAATGCTTTCATCTCTGCCTGCAGGGCTGCGATTTGCCCTGCTTCCGTCTTGCCACGGCTCCGCGACGCGAGCCAGACGACTGCAGCCACGAGCCCTACCACCAATGTGATAAGTATGCACAGCAAGGCAATGGTCAGGGTCTCCATTGGTGCAACCTCCCAATCTTCTGCTATAGCCTCTACCGCCCCAGGTCAATTGGCTCTTGCATGGCCCCGACGGCTCCTATGCTACCCACGCTCGGATGTCCTGATGCGTATACGATGCCGACCCGGTTCCACGGTGACGAAAGCCCTGTGCAGGTCTTCCGTCGCGTGTGTCTGGAGCAAGCGCGCTAACTCCTGATGCACATTGTCTACCGTCGTGGGGGCCGATGCGTAGCAGAATGACACCACTGTGCTCTTGCAGGCGCAGGAAGACCAACGCACCGAAGTCCTTGTCTTTAGTCAGTAGGATCTGCTGTTCCTTGTGGGCATGGTCCAGAATCTCCTCGTCTGATGCTCGGGCCATGCCAATCTCTCTGACGCAAACGACATCGTGGTCGAGAGCGCGTAAGAAATCCACAGTGGACTGGTAAACGTCCTGATCGGCCAGGAATCTCATGCTGCCACCTTTGCCAGATGGATTTCCTCCGACTTCACCAGTTCAGTGGCGTACTCCACGCAAGCGGCTACGTCTTCGAAAGTAAGGTCCGGGTAGTAATCGCTGATGATCTCATCAAAGGAGATGCCAGTCTGCACCAGTTCCAGCACGCAATAGACGGGGATGCGCGTACCGGCCACACAGGGCCGCCCAAAGTGTACCTGCGGGTCAATAACGATACGATAGTCTGCCATTGTTTACTTCCCTCTCAACCTGTCACCCCGCCATTTGTCATTGGTCATTTTCCTACAACCCCTCCTGCGCGACTCGTTCCCGCCCCAGGTCGATTAGTTCCTGGATGGTGGCGATGAATCCTTCGGCGGCCTTGACGCTGGGAGGTGGGGCTTCCTCTTCGTCCTCGGCCGGTGGTGCGGTGAGGACGCGGACGCGGTCCACGCGGGCGGCCAGGCCGGTGGGGATGCGGTCAGTGGCGACCAGTTCCGCCTCCACCAGGCGCGGGGAGGGCAGTGCTTCGCCGGGCGTTTTGCCCTTGGAAAGAGCGAGCAAGAGGTGTGTGCTCAGCGCCCACCCTAACGCCTGGCGCACGGGACGCATCACTTCCTCGGGAAAGCCGCCCTGCAACACGACGGATGCCAGTTTGAGCCGCTTGTCGGCGGTGTCGAAACCCTTGTTGGCGCGGCGCAGCCGCTTTTCCAACGCTTTGCGCTCGTCGTCGCGGGCCGGCGCGGGAATGGCTGGGGCCTGGTAAACAGTGGCCGCCTCGGCCATCTGTTCCATCGCCCCGCCGGTGAGGGCGGAGAGTGCACGGTAGCCCTCCTGTTCCATCAGCAACAAGCCCGGCGCTGGGGAATCGCCGTAGTGTCCGTTGAGCAGTTTCTCGACCCTGGAGCGCAGCCTGGCTGGTTCACGGTCCACGACGACGAGAATGTTACCGTCGGCGGGAGCGGGAGGAAGTTGCGGAGCCTCTCGCACCAGCAGGATACGGCCTGGATAGTGTCCCACCAGTATGTCGGCGAAGCCCTGCAGCGTGGGAGTGGGCACTGCTTCTGGTTCTGCCCCGGGTGGGACGGCGGTGGGTTCGAGCACCAGTTCTGGCTTGATCGCTTCCCGAGTGCCCAAAAGCACTTCGAGCCGCTGCAAGATACCCTGACCTGCGTCTTTGAACGAGAGTTCGGTGACGGTGCTGTCCTCGTTGAACGCTGCGTCGAAGACGGCTCGCTTGGCGGCCAGCGTGTCGAGCATACGTTCCTCGATGGTGCCCTTGGCAATCAGATTGATGACGTTGACGGTGTGCGGCTGGCCATGACGGTGCGCGCGGGCGATGCGTTGGGCAAGCACGGCCGGGTTCCAGGGCAGGTCGAGGTTGACCACCATGCTGGCGGCCTGCAGATTCAGTCCCACGCCGCCGGCGTCGGTAGAGAGGAATACCTTGCAGCGGGGGTCTTCGAAGAATTGCTCGATGAGCGCGCCGCGCTTCCTGGAGGGCACGTCGCCGGTGAGTTTGACCCAACCCAACTTGAGCCTTTCCAGCGTCGGCTCGGTCAGATTGAGCATCCGCGTCCATTGGCTGAAGAGAATGGCCTTGTGGCCGTTGCTGGCGACTTCCTCGCCGAGAATCTCGCGCAATTCGCGCAGTTTGGGGGCGGTCTTCTCGCGGTCCTGGGGCTTGATCTCTGGATCGTGGAGCGCCAGTGCGTTACAGATCAGGCGCATTTTGACCAGGGACCCCAGGAGGATCTTGTGTTCCTCCGGCGTGAGTGGACGCCGGCGTGCTCGCGCCATCAACTGAGCGACTCTCCGCTCGTATTCGGCATAGGCAGCCCACTGGGGGTCGGTCATCTCGACGAAGAAGTTGCTGTCAATGCGCTCAGGCAGGTCGAGCAGCACCTCCTCGCGCACGCGGCGCAGCACGTAAGGCGCGATGCGGTGGCGGAGTTCGTCCAGGTTCTTGTAGCCCAGCACCTTGTAGGAACCGGAGGGTCGCCGTTCGGTCTCATAGTACCGTTGGTTGAAACGCCACAGTGGGCCGAGGATGGTGGGATCAATAAATTGGAAAATCGAGTAAAGTTCGTCCAGCCGGTTCTCCAATGGCGTCCCGGTCAGGACAAAGGCGTAGGGGCTGCGCAGTCGCTTGACCTTGTCGGCGGTCTTTGTGCGCCAGTTCTTTATTCTCTGGGCTTCGTCGAGCATCACCAGGTCGAACGCGCACTGGGCGATCTTTTCCTCGTCAAAGCGTACCAGTTCGTAGTTGATGATGTTGAAGAACTGGAGGTCTCGGTACAATTGGCGGCGCTGAATCGGGTTGCCTTCGATGACCTGGACGGACAGCGAGGTGAAACGGCGGATTTCGCGCGCCCACTGGTGCTTGAGCGAGGCGGGGCAGACGATCAGCACGTGCTGGATGTCGCGCAGTTGCTTGAGCAGGGCGGCGGCGGCGATGGCCTGCACTGTCTTGCCCAGGCCCATGTCGTCGGCCAGCAACGCGCGCCGGCCAAAGGTCAGGTGAAGCAAGCCTTCTTCCTGGTAGCCGTAGAGCGGTGTCGAGAGAACGCTGAGCGAACGGTTGCCCTGTTCCACCTGGTCGAGGAACCAGCTTTGTTGTTGCTGAACCGCTTCGATGTCCTGTCGGTTTTTCAAGTAGTCGTGCACAGACTGGTCCACGTGAATCTGCTCGTGCTCGCGGGCGGGCAACCGGTTCAATTCGCCGAGCAACACGGGTAGGCTCTGCGTGACCTTGCCCTGCAGGACGCCCTCGGCATCGAAGTAGCGGGTCAGCAACGCGTGTAGCCTCTTGCGCTTCGGGAAAGGCAACGTGACGCGGACAGTGGTTCGCTCGGCGTGGTGGACGTACAATTGGGCGATGGGTGGAGCCTGGGTAATAAGATCTTCCCACTGATCGGCGAACTCCTCTTCCAGGTTGGCCAGCACGCCCTCAATGTGCTTGCACGTACCGATGGTGTTGGTGTGGTAGTCGGGGCAGGTGCAGGTGTTGAGTCGCTCGGTGAGCGAGCGAATCTGGACAGTATAGACTCGTTCGGACGTGGAGGTCACTTCGAAGGTGCTGTAGACTGGATGCTGGCCCTGGTTGACGATTTTGACGAGTTCTTCCATGCCGCGCTTGCGGCGGCGCTTGATTTGTTCCTGGAGCATGTCTGTTTGTTGTTGGGTCTGGTTCATCTGGTTCTCTCTTTCACTGCCGGATAGTTCCTGGACACGAATGCCACGAATGGACACAAGACACGAATTTCGTCTCGAAATTGATAGAGAAACACTCAAGCAAATATCGACAATTGTCCGTCTTCGGCGGCCAAGGTCAGCTTACCGATGACGACTCGCTCAGTTGTTACTGCAGACATATGTCACCTCCAGCGCTGGGCCGATTATAGCATGGATGGAGAGTAAGAGGAAAGCATGCTGGCACTCGGACTTTACACCCTGCTATGAGCATGGTACAATTAAATTGAGCAGGAGGAGATACACCAATGATTCAGACGATTGACGCCATATATGAGAACGGGCTGTTCAGACCGCTAGGTGACGTTTACCTATCCGAGCGACAGAAGGTCAAGCTCGTTTTCGTTCCAGAAGACGAGGCGACCCTGGCAGATGATTTGCCAGCCTGGGCACTGGCTGTGTTGGCCGAACAGAGCCCCAGTTTCGCCTTTCTGGCCGACCCCCGCGAGGACATTTACTCCATTAAGGATGGAGAGCCGGTCTCGTGACCCTCCCGTTGCTTCACCGTGGAGACATTGTGCTGGTTCCATTCCCATTCACCGACCTGAGTGGACGGAAGGTGCGCCCTGCGCTCATCGTCTCTCCCGACCCGGTAGGTGGAGACATCCTGGTCGCTTTCATCTCCTCGGTCATCCCGCCTGTACCTGAACCAACCGAGTACGTGCTGGACGTCACACACCCGGCGTTTGTCCAAACGGGCTTGAGAAGCACATCGGTTTTCAAGATGGGCAAGATAGCCACGCTACACCGCTCCCTCATCCTGCGCCGACTGGGACGTACCACCTCCGAATTGCAAAACGCACTGGATATCGCACTGAAACGAGCAGTTGGGTTAGCCTGAAAGCTAAATCAAGGTAACTCCTTTCGGCTATGCCGGCATCGCTCTGGGTCATGCGCGGGCGACGTAAGGCAGCCCTGTTCCGCGATCTGGCAGGCGGTAAAGGACGAGGTCCCCCCCCCCTCGCTAGAGAAAGGCTTGGTCTGGAAAGCAGCGTCGCTCATTACCATGAGGCCGTTCCCCACCAGCGAGTAGGGGGAGCGGCGGCGTAGCCTCCTTATCCATCTGTTGGTGTTCTGGAATCCGTGTTCTTATCTGGCACGATCACCTGTAGCCGGCCTGGCAGGATCGTGTATTCGACGTGGGTCGCAGATAACTCGAACAGTTCGCCGTCGGCCTGGATGGGGGTGGGCGGATCGCACTCGATGGTCAGGTGGGTGGTGCGGGCGTATCGCACCCGTGGGTCCTCGATGTGACTGCCGTCGAAGGTCTTGGGCAGCAACCGCAGCAACTTGAGCCGTCCCAGCCTCCCGGTGAACACGAAGTCCAGGTATCCATCGTCCGGCTCGGCCCGGGGCGTCATCCAGAATGCGCCTCCGGTGCGGCGGGTGTTGCCCACGGAGACCAGCGCGGTTGGCCCGTCGTACTCCCCATCGTCCCAAACGAGTCGTACGTGCCAGGGCTCGTGGCTGAGGATGGTCTTGAGCGCGGCCAGGATGTAGCGCGGTGTGCCCTGGATCCGCTTCATCGCCCTCTCTGTGATGGTCACCATCGGCTCCAGCCCGATGGCCGAGTTGTTGTCGAAGTAGCGGCCGTTGACGCATCCCACGTCAATGATGCGCGTGTGTCCCGCCAGGATGGCCCGGCATGCTGCTTCGACTTCCTTTTCCAGGCCGAGCATGTCGGCGAAGTCGTCGGCCGAACCGAGCGGGATGATACCCAGCGGGCCAGCCATCTCGCTGGCCGCGGCCTGCATCAGGCCGTTGACCACCTCGCTGATGCTACCGTCGCCGCCAGCGGAGACGATGGGCGAGAAGCCCGCCAAGGCCGCTTCCCGCGCCAGTTCGATGCCGTGGTTTGGCTCCTCGGTGACGACCAATTCGTAGTCCAGGCCGATCTTCTGGCAGTCCCGCTCGATGTCGGGGATGGCCGCCTTGGCCTTCCAGCGGCCTGCGTACGGGTTTACGATGATTTTGGCTGTGGTCATTTCTTCCGTCCTTTCCTTTGTTCTCCTTATATACATGATAACGAATCTTGTCGTTCTGCGCAAGTGCGGCCGTACGCTTGACGAAAGTGGTTGTTTGCGCTACAATAGCCCAGCCGTGCGGGCGGGCCCGAGCCCCGCCCGTTTGATTGCCAAAGAGTCAAAGAGTTCCTGCTTTGCCACCGGACGAAGCGGGAGTTGGGGAGGTGTTGAATGGATCAGCGCGTAGAACAGGTTGAGTTGACAGCCGAAAAGCGAACGGTGATAGGTAAGCAGGTGAAACAACTGCGACGACAGGGGTGGGTGCCGGGCGTGATGTATGGACATAGTTTCGACTCTGTGTCTGTACAATTCGAGGAGTCAAGTTTGAGGCGGGTGCTCTCACAGGTCGGCGGCAGCCAACTCGTCCGCATCAAGGTCGAGGGACGAAAGCAACCTGAGATGGCCCTTGTGCGTGACGTGCAGCGCGACTCTATCCGGGGCACTCTGTTGCACGTGGATTTTTATCGCGTGAAGATGACCGAGCGCCTGACGGCTGAGGTGCCTTTGGTGATAGTGGGGGAATCTCCAGTCGTGGAGCGGCAAGAGGGTGTTATGTTGTATGGCATCTCTGCTGTCGAGGTTGAATGTCTGCCTGGCGATCTGGTGGACGGGATCGAGGTGGACTTCTCGGACCTGATCGAGTTGGGTCAGGCGTTGCACGTGCGCGACCTGGCTATTCCTGCTGGCATAGAGCTCCTTACCGACCCAGACGAGGTGATCGCGCGTGTGGTGCTGGTGAGGGAGGAGGAAGAGGAGGAAGAGGAAGAGGAAATGGTTGTGCCTGAGGCCGAAGAGATCGAGGTCATCACGGCAGCCAGGGAGAAGGGGGCAGAGGCTCCTGGCAGAGAAGATTAGCGACGGACAAGGCGGGAAGTGGGGCGGGGGCGGGCAGATGAGCCTGCCTCCGCTTTTTTGTATGTGCTTGACAGGGAGGGGCTTAAGGTATAAAATGGCTTAAGGTGCAAGAGGGGCTGTTGTGGGGTGGTGGGAATGGAATACAAAGACTACTACAAAATCCTGGGCGTGGATCGGGATGCGAGCGAGAAGGATATTAAGCGGGCCTACCGTCGGTTGGCCCGTCAATTTCATCCCGACGTCAATCCGGGCGACGAGCAGGCTGAGGAAAGGTTCAAGGGGATCAACGAAGCATACGAGGTTCTGGGGGACCAGGAGAAACGGGTCAAATACGACCGCTTAGGAGCCAGTTGGCAGCATTGGCAGCGTACGGGCCGCGACCCAGGTCAGTTTGACTGGTCTCAGTGGTTCACCGGTGCGCCGGGAGGGGCACATGTCGAGTGGAGCGGCGACCTGGGCGATCTCTTCGGTGGGTCGGGGGCTGGTATGTTTTCGGACTTCTTTCGCGGCGTCTTTGGCGGGACAGGTGGGGCAGGGCGCGCTCGCACTTCCGAGGACCTCTTTCGCCGCACAGCCAGCCGGCGCGTGCAGCTTGGGCAGGATGTGGAGGCCTCGGTGGAGATATCGCTGGAGGAGGCATTCCACGGCGCTACCCGCGTGCTGGAGCGGGGTGGACGGAGGATTCGGGTGAAGATCCCGCCAGGAGCGCGGAGTGGGGCAAAGGTGCGCATCGCCAGCAAGGGGGAGGCTGGCTATGGGGGCAGCCTACCTGGCGATCTGTACTTGAACGTCACGGTCAAGCCACATCCGGTCTTCAGGCGCGAGGGGGATAATCTGCGCCACGACGTTGACGTGGATCTGTATGCTGCTGTCCTGGGCGGCCAGGTACGGGTGGCGACGCTGGATGGTGACGTGTCGTTGAGGATCCCCGCCGGCACGAGCGGCGGCAAGACTTTCCGTCTGCGGGGCAAGGGGATGCCCAACCCGCGTTATCCGCAGCAGCGTGGCGACCTGCTGGCTACAGTCCAGGTGCGGGTTCCCCAAAGGCTTAGCACTCGTGAGCAGGAATTGTTTGAGGAGTTGTCTGGCCTCCGGGACAAGGAGAGAGAATGACCTCAAGTAAGCGACTGGTGCTCATGTTACCTCTGCTGCTGGCTGTGTTCGCCTGCACTTTCAGCAGCCAGGAGTTCTTCGTTGCACCTACCCCGGTGCCCATCCCAACTGTGCCGCAGTCTCCTGAACCTGTTGTGCTCATCGTCACCCCCACTCCTATGCCAGAGGAAGCCATCGGTGAAATGGATGCGGAAGATGCCCTGCTGGTCAACCTCTACCAGCGGGCCAACCCGGCCGTGGTCTACGTCGAGGTGCTGATGGAACACGACGGGGTGCTCGTGCCGCTTGGCACCGGGTCTGGCTTTGTGATAGATACGGAGGGACACATCGTCACCAACAATCATGTCGTCGAAGAAGCCGAGGTTGTCCGGGTTACCTTCTTCGATGGTAGCGTGGTTGATGCCCAGGTACTGGGTCGGGACCCATACTCCGACCTGGCGGTGATCCAGGTGGATGTCCCTCCCGAGCGACTGGTGCCGCTGGTACTGGGCGACTCGAGTGTGCTCCAGGTAGGGCAGCGGGTCATTGCCATCGGCAACCCCTTTGGCCTGGCGGGGACGATGACCGTCGGTGTCGTCAGTGCGTTGGGGCGGACATTGCCGGCCCAGGCGTTCCAGGGTAATGGTAGTTTTTCCAACCCTGAGATCATCCAGACTGACGCGGCTATCAATCCGGGCAACTCTGGCGGGCCACTGCTGGACATCCGTGGACGGGTGGTTGGTGTCAACACGGCCATCCGCTCGACGACAGGCACCAACTCCGGTATTGGTTTCGCGGTGCCGGTCGACACGGTCAAGCACATTGTGCCCCATCTGATCGAGGAGGGCTTCTACCGCTATCCGTATCTGGGCATCGTCTCCGACAACCGTTTCACCGTGGCGGAGGTAGCGGGCCCGCTAGGGTTGCCGGTGACTGGAGGAGTGCTCATTTCCGAGGTTACACCTGGGACCGCCGCAGCCCAGGCTGGCTTGCGGGGCGGCGACCGTGAGGTCGAGATCATAGGGATGATGGTCAGGACTGGCGGTGACATCATCGTCGCCATTGACGGATATGAATTGCACGACTTCGATGATTTAATCGCCTATCTGGTGCGCGAGACTAAGGTGGGGCAGGAGATTGTGTTGACGGTTGCCCGCGATGGGGAGGAGTTGGAGATTCCAGTGACGTTGGGAGAGAGACCGCAGTCAATGAGCAGTGATGAGTGACCGGCGACGAATGAACAATGAACAATGAACAAACTTGAGGGATGAGGGAGGAGGACCGCTGGCCGACTGGCTGATATGGTCGCTAACTGCTAGCCGCTGATGGCTAACTTCTAATAAAATGAAAGGGGAGCGATGTTCAAGAGAGAGGATTTGCGCAAACTGGCAGCATACCAGGCTCAGACGCCGATCTTGAGCGTCTACTTAAATGTAGACCCGACGGAGTACACGACGGATGAGTATAAATTGGCGCTGCGGCAAATGCTGAAGCATGCGGAAGGATCTGCTGCACCTGAAGATATGTCGGCCGTGGAGCGGTTTTTTGATCACGAGTACGATTGGTCAGGTCGTGGGGTAGTCGTCTTCTCTGGTGCCGCGGAGGGATTCTGGCGCATGTATTCTCTGGCCGTTCCTGTTGCCTCCGGGGTGACGGTGGCCCGTAAGCCCTACATCTGGCCGCTGGCGGCGCTGATGGACGCCTATGGCAGTTACCTGGTGGCGCTGGCAAACCAGCAGAAGGTGCGCCTGCTGCTTTTTGAGATGGGCGAGTTGCAGACCAGTGATGAATACGTAGGAGAGGATGTGCGCAGGCTCAAGAAGGGGCGTGGCTCATCGGGTGGGCCGGGTCGTAGGGGGGGAGCCCCTATCTCCAGCCGGCGCGAGAAGGAGGTGGCGCAGCGCAACATCCGCAAGGCGGTCAAGGCGACCAGGCGTTTCTGGCGCAAGCACAAGCCACAGAGGTTGATTATCGCCGGCGCTGAGCCGATGGTGGCTCAGTTTCGTGAGGCGTTGCCCAAAGCATTGCAGGGTAAGGTGATTGGCTCCTTTAACGCTGATATGAATGCATCGGAGCCGGAGATGCGCGAGCGCTCATTGGAGATTCTGCAGCGAGTGGAGAGAGAGCGCGAGATAGCCCTGGTCGATGCGGTGTTCACGGCAGCGGCGAAAGGACGTGGCGGCGTCATCCGTCTGGCCGATACGCTTGGCGCGGCCCACGAAGGCCGCATCCAGACGTTGGTGATCGCCCGTGACTGTCACCAGACGGGCTACCAGTGTCGCAACTGCGCTTACATCACTGACCAGTCTCTGGAGGTTTGTCCCTTCTGTGGAGGTGAGTTCGTAGAGATTCCCGATGCGGCCGAGGCGTTGGTGACGAAGGTGATTGAGGACGGCGGCAAGGTAGAGGTGGTGGACGATCACCCCAAGATAGCGAAGTTCGGTGTGGGGGCGCTGTTGCGGTATTAGGGCGCGGATTTCAGAACAATAATGGAATAGGATGGGGCCGCTACTGCGGCCCCATCCTCAGTTCTCGTGGTCTGCCTTCAAATAACGGTCAAACCAGCGCCGAATGTGCTTTAGCCTTTCAATACGCCGGTCCGTGCGCCCGCCGCGCGAGAGGCCATGCGGTTCGTCTGGGAACCGGACCATTTTGGTGTCTACTCCTAATTTTTTCAACGCCACGAAGACTTGCTCGTCCTGCTCGATGGCGCACCGCAGGTCCTGTTCGCTGTGGATGACGAGGGTGGGTGTTTGGGCATTGCCGATGTACTTCATCGGCGATTGCCGCCAGTAGTTCTCGAGGTTCTCCCAGGGGGGCTCATCCCCAAACTCCGCTTGAAAGCTCCAGTTGAAGTCGCTGGAACCGTACATGCTGATCAGGTTGCTGACGCTCCGCTGCGTGACCGCCGCCTTGAACCGGTCTGTGTGTCCAATGATCCAGTTGGTCATGTAACCGCCGTAACTGCCGCCGGTGACTCCCATCCTTGCGGTATCGATGTACGGTTTCTGTTGGACGAAATCAACCCAGGCCATCAAATCATCGTAGTCCGCTGTGCCCCAGTTGTTCCAGATGGCCTGGGCGTGTTCTTCGCCGTATCCCTGCCCTCCGCGCGGGTTGCAGAAGTAGACGACGTAACCGTGCGCAGCCAAGTAGTAGAACTCGTGCATGAAGAAGTTGCCGTACTGTATCCGGGGGCCGCCGTGAATTTCCAGAATCGAAGGGAATTTCTTCGCTTCGTCGAAGCCGGGGGGCTTGAGAATCCAGCCCTGCAAATCGTTGTCGGCAGCGCCTTTGAACCAAACTTCCTCTATTTCCCCCAGGTCCCGAGCCCGCAGCAGGTTCTCGTTGACGCGCGTCAGTTTGTGTGAGCGTCCAGTGGTCACGTCTCGCACCCAGACCTGTCCCAGGTCGGTCATGTTGGCCTGGAAATAGGCGAGTCTCGATTGCTCTTTGTCCAGACTGAATGGTCCCACAACCCCCTTGTCCCCGATCGCCGTTTGCAGGCCTCGCTCATCGCCGTCCAGCGTCACCGATTTGAGAACAGTGTTCCCGTGCTGCGATACCTGAAAATAGAGCCTATTCCCATCTTTTGACCAGGTAGGCGGCATCATCGGCAGGCTGCCCGGAAGGTCGTTGCCTGTCCTGCTCGACACGTCGAAATCGAACTTCTCCGTCAGGTTCTTCGACTCTTCGCTGCCGTCCGCCGGGACAACCCACAAACAGGTGTTCTTCCACCACTGACCACGTCCCTCTTGCCCGAGGTAGGCCAGCCATTTTCCGTCTGGTGAAAAAGTGGGTTTTTCCTTTGGCCCCACGGGCGTCTTGATCTTGCGCAGCTCTCCACCATCGGCCGGAATGACGAACAAATCTACGGCGTCCGGGTCAAGATCAGGGTCGTCGCTGCGGTTGGAACAGAAGACGATTTCCTTTCCGTCCGGCGACCACCACGGATCCAACTCGTCGTGAACGTCGCTGTCGGTCAATTGCCTGGCCCTGCCCGTGCGGGCGTCAATGGTCCAGATGTGCCAGCGTTCTTTGGGCAGGAACCCGCTTCCATCCAGCTTGTAAAAGACACGCGTGATGTGACGTGAAACGACGCCCAGTTCTTTCTTCCGTTCGTCTTCTTCCCGTGCGATGGCCTCTTTATCCTTTTTGCGGAACTGGCAGACGAACCGCTTGCCGTCGGGTAACCATTCAAACGGGCCGATTTCCCCTTTCAGATCGGTGAGCGGTCGTGCTTCCCCGCCGTGCAAGGGGATAACATAAATCTGTGGCTGCTTCTCATCGCCTCGATTGGAGATAAAGGCGATCTCGCTGCCATCGGGTGACCATTTGGGCTGGCTATCGCTTTGATCGCCATACGTGAACTGGTGGGCGCGTCCTCTGTCGGTGGGAGCAATCCACAGGTTGGAGTACTTCTTCTCGGTCTTCTTATCTACTCGCTGGACACAGAAGACGACATGGTGTCCATCCGGCGAGATCTGGCTGCCGCTGATCAGTTGAAAACGATACAGGTCCTCCGCGGTGATGCGACGTTTTTTTCGTTTGGGCATGTTTCTTCTCTCCACGTTTTGGATTTGTCAGAGACTGCTTGATGTATCCTAATCTTGATGGCTTTTGCTAGTACCCCACATCGTCCAGCCGTGCCTCAAACAGGGCGACAAATTGCCCGAAGTCGCGCAGTGCCGGGCCGATGCTATCGCGTAGGATCGCATAGTCTATCTCTTGGTACAGATGAACGATCACGTTCCGCATCCCGGCAGCCTGCTGCAAACTGTCGGCCAGGTCAGGCGGCAAAAGTCCCTGCCCTGCCGCCAGTTCGAACGCGCCTCGGTAGGAGTCAGGGGTCAAGCCTCGGTCCGCCAGTTCGTGGAACAGGATATCGCTGGCGGCCATAACCAGCAGTTCGAACAGCCTTTCCAGTCTGTAATGCTCGGCCCGCACCGCGTCCAGCGTCGCGCCCTCAAAGGGAGCCAGGTCGGTCAGCAGTTGACGCAGGTAGGTGAGCTTGCGGAGCAGCACTTCAGGGGGCACGTTGCATCTCCTCGGCGAACTCGCGCAACCGTTGGCGCGCAGCCCGGCGGAAGGGTAGACTGTCGTTGTAGGTGTGCCACAGTTGGGCGCGTCGCGCTGCCCATAGTCCTGGTTCCTCTTCAAAGATCAGGTAGCCCTGGTGCACGATCTCAAATCCCATCACAGGGTCCAGATCGGGAGAGACCAGCACCAGGCTCACGTCCTGGGTCAGGGCGGTTTCCAGTTCACGCAGCCAACGCAGTCGGGTTAAGGGGGAGATGGGGTGGGCCGGCCATAGGGCCAGGTCTATGTCGCTGTGGGGATGGGATTTGCCACTGACCTGGGATCCGAACAACACGCACAGTCGCACCGGTCGCTCCTGGCACCAGTCACGCACAGTTCTTGCGATTTTTCTCAAGCCCGCCGGGATGGATGTGGGTGAGGGAGGGCGTTGGCTCAGTTCTTTTGACGCCATATTCGACATCCTGATGGTTCTGGTTTTCGTGACATCACCTCTTTATTGTAGCACAGAACCCTCTGCGCTCCAAGTGACGGAAACCCGAAGGGGATGCACTTCAGGGTCTGTCACACCCTTTGGGTTTTGAAGCCTACCGAACCACCTTCTTCACTTTCTTACGTAAATCCAATGCTGCACTATGGTTTTTCTAACGAGAGAGAGGTACAATAGGGGTAACTACCCAGGTCTTGAATTGTACTGATTGTGGGACATCGTGGAGGTGATTACTGTGGATCTAAACAAGTTCACGCAAAAAGCGCAAGAGGCGATTATCGGCGCCCAATCGCTGGCGGGCGAATACAGCCATGGCCAGATTGAGCCGGAACACTTGTTGCTACTGCTCCTGCGCCAGTCCGATGGCATCGTGCCGCAGATTGTCCAGAAGTTGGAGGCGAACCCGGACGAGATGGCTCTATCACTGGAGCGGGAGGTACAACGCAAACCCAAGGTCTACGGGGCGACAGCGCAGGTGGGACTCTCGCGTGAACTGGCGCGCGTGTTGGACGAGGCGCAGAAGGTGGCTGCCCGCATGCGCGACGATTACGCCAGCACTGAGCACCTGCTGTTGGCGCTGACCGGATCGCGTGGAGGGGGGGCGTCCCGCTTCCTGGCGGCCTACGGCATCACTGAGGACGCCGTCCTGCGGGCGCTCACCGGTATCCGTGGCAGTCAGCGGGTCACCAGCCAGCATCCCGAGGCCACCTACCAGGCCCTCGAGAAGTACGGGCGGGACCTGATCCTGCTGGCCCGGCAGGGGAAACTGGACCCGGTCATCGGGCGGGACGACGAGATTCGGCGCGTGATGCAGATCCTGGGCCGCCGGACCAAGAACAACCCGGCCCTGGTGGGCGACGCTGGTGTGGGCAAAACCGCCATCGCTGAGGGACTGGCCCAGCGCATCGTGCGCGGCGACGTGCCCGAGGGGTTGAAGAACAAGCGCATCGTTGCGCTCGACATGGGCGCGTTGATCGCCGGGGCCAAGTACCGGGGCGAGTTCGAGGAGCGGCTAAAGGCAGTGCTAAAGGAGGTGGCCGACGCAGCGGGCGAGGTCATCTTGTTCATTGATGAGTTGCACACCGTCATCGGGGCGGGTGCGGCTGAGGGGGCCATGGACGCCAGCAATATGCTCAAGCCGATGCTGGCGCGGGGCGAATTGCATGCCATCGGCGCGACCACCTTGGATGAGTACCGCAAGTACATCGAGAAGGACGCCGCGCTGGAGCGACGATTCCAGCCGGTATACGTGGGCGAGCCGTCGGTGGAGGACACGGTCAGCATCCTGCGTGGCCTCAAGGAGCGATACGAGGTGCACCACGGCGTGCGCATCCAGGACGCGGCCGTGATCGCTGCGGCGACGCTTAGCCAGCGCTACATCGCCGACCGGCGCCTGCCGGACAAGGCGATTGACCTGATTGACGAGGCGGCCTCCCGGCTGCGGATGGAGATTGACTCGAAACCAGCCGAATTGGACGAGGTGGACCGGCGCATCATGCAACTGGAGATTGAGCGGGAGGCGCTGAGGAAGGAGAAAGATAAGGCCAGTAAAGAGCGCTTGAAGAAACTGGAGAGAGAACTGGCCGACCTGCAGGAGCAGAGCGGGGCTTTGCGCGCCCGCTGGGAGCAGGAGAAGGGAGCCATCCAGGCGATCCGGGACACGAAGGAGCGGAGCGAACAGGTGCGCCACCAGATCGAGGAGGCGCAACGGGTGCAGGATTACACCCGCGCCTCGGAATTGCAGTATGGCACGCTCATCGAACTGGAGAAGCAATTGCGGAAGCAAGAGGGACGACTGCGCGATCTGCAGGGCGACCATCCGCTGCTCAAGGAGGAAGTCGGCTCGGAAGACATCGCCGAAGTGGTGGCGGAGTGGACCGGCATCCCTGTCTCCAAATTGCTGGAGGGTGAGGTCGAGAAACTGCTGCGGATGGAGGAGGCGCTACACCAGCGGGTGGTGGGGCAGGACGAAGCAGTGCAGGCTGTCTCCAACGCCGTCCGCCGCGCCCGCGTTGGTCTCCAGGGCCCCAACCGGCCCATCGGCACATTCATCTTCCTGGGGCCGACCGGTGTGGGCAAGACGGAGTTGGGCCGGGCGCTGGCCGAGTTCCTCTTCGACACCGAGGAGGCAGTGGTGCGCATTGACATGAGCGAATATCAAGAGCGGCACACCGTCTCCCGGCTCATTGGCGCGCCTCCGGGCTACGTGGGCTACGATGAGGGCGGCCAACTGACCGAGGCGGTCCGGCGGCGGCCCTACAGCGTGGTTCTGTTCGACGAGATCGAGAAGGCCCACACCGAGGTCTTCAACGCGCTGCTCCAGTTGCTCGACGAGGGACGGCTGACCGACGGCCACGGGCGCACGGTGGACTTTACCAACACCGTCGTCATCATGACGAGCAACACTGGCAGCCGCTGGATCAAAGAACTGGGGGCGGATGCAGCGCAGGAGCGGGTGATGGAGGAACTGGACCGCACCTTCCGGCCTGAGTTCCTGAACCGCATCGACGAGATCATCATTTTCCGCAGTTTGACGAAGGACGACCTGCTGAGGATCGTGGACATCCAGGTGCGCCATCTGCGCGAACTGTTGGAGGAGCGTCAGATCGGGCTGGAACTGACCGATGCGGCTCGCCAACACATCGCCGACACCGGGTACGATCCGGTCTACGGTGCGCGACCGCTCAAGCGAGTGATCCAGCGGGAGGTGCAGGACCCGTTAGCGCTGGCGCTCTTGCGGGGCGAGTTTGCCGAGGGTGACGTGATGAGAGTAGACGCACGCGACGGGCGAGTGGTGTTTGAGAAGGTGTGATGTGTTGCCCAGAAAGACCCTCCGGGTTTCAGAAAACCCGAAGGGTCTACGAAGGGTCTATGTACGGGCGCGGCTACGGCGCGAGCGGGACCTCGACCGTCACGGGCTCGCCGGCGGCGTGGGGCAGGTAGAACGGCGCGCTCGTGGCGAGCAGGTCGCCCCCTTCCCCTCTGTAGACCAGCCAGCGGTACGTCCCCCGGCCCAGGTCTTCTCCGGCGACCCACCAGGTCTTCTGGCCTGTGATCTTCCCGTCTGCGCCGACCGCAACGGCGTCCAATCCTCCCCGCCACCCCACGACGTCGTACCAGTCCCCTCCCACGCTTTTCTGATGTTGGACGGCGGTCCACAATCCCTGCCAGGGAACGGTGGCCCAGGGCCACGCCTGGCTGAACTGGACGCGCAACTCAGCCGGCGCTCCGCT
>CAYLPU010000008.1:19014-75967 GCA_964385635.1 uncultured Anaerolineales bacterium | reverse complement strand
TTCATTTGAGGGAACGAACTGCCTTCGGTGCGATTATACTTGAGGGAATACGGAACTTTGACTTTCGAGCGGAGTTGCAATATACTGAGATCGCAACTACTCAACCCAGCAGTCGTTACACAGAGTTACACGGAGAAGACACAGAGAACTACAGAGATAGGGAGATAGCCCGTATGCATCTGCCGCGGCCCAATCCTACCTTCCGCAACCCCCCTTTCGGTGCGGCAGGCTTCCGGGTGCTCATCGTGCGCCTGTCCCCTTTCCGCGACGTGGACCGCTCGACCCCTCACCTCTTTCTGTTCCAGGCAGTGCGCCGCGTCTTGCCCGATGCCTACGTGGACATGGCGTTCTTTCCTCCCCGTCACGACCGGGAACGGCTGGAGCGGGCCGGGATTCCCCTGCTGGTCGGCATGCAGTCCTTCCACCCGGTCAAGGACTTCGATCTGCTGTTGATCTCAAACAGTTATACGCTGGAACTGGTCAACCTGCCCCATCTGCTGCTCCGGTCGAGCGTGCCGCTCATAGCCAGCCAGCGGGACGAGTCGTGGCCGCCCCTGATCCTGGGAGGCTCCAACGCGATGGCGGCCCAGGCAATCGTCGCCGAGAACGGCGACAGCCTGGTGGACGCGCTCTTTTTCGGTGAGGGAGAGGAGCATGTCGGCACGCTGGCCCGCTGTCTGCGGGACCACGCAGGTCTGGACAAGCGATGCCGGCTGGCCCGCGCAGCGGCTCAGGTGAAGGGGCTGTGGGTGGCGGGGGGTTGGCCGGAGCGGCCGGTGGAAAAGGCGGTGCTGGATGTGCCGGGCGCTGACCATCTGCTGGTGGACTATCCGCTTCTCAGTGGCGCTGAGGCGGGGACCGCCCGCTTGCAGATCAGTTTCGGCTGCCCCGCTCTTTGCTCCTTCTGCTTCGAAGGATATGATCGCAAGCCCTACCGCGAGGTTTCGCTTCGGGCCATCCTGGCGACGGCCCACCGGCTCAAGCAAGCCCAGGGGTGCGAGACGCTGGAGTTGTACAGTTTCAACTTCAACACGCATCGAGACATCATGACGCTGCTCTTGGAACTGAACAGGCTTTTTGACCGGGTGGGCTTCAAGAGCCAGCGGGTGGACGTGCTCCACGGTACGCCAGGGCTTCTGGAGACGGAGGTGATCGCCGACAAGCGCACCTTTACGCTGGGCGTGGAGGGAATCAGCGCGCGCATGCGGGCCTGGCTGCACAAGAGCCTCGCCAGCGATGTGATCGTGGAATTGCTGAAGCGACTCCTGGGGCAGAAGGTGCGGGAGATCAAGCTTTTCTATATCCTCACCGGTCACGAAGGGGAGGAGGACCTGGCGGAGTTTCGCGACTTCGTCAAGCGGTTGAAAACGCTTCGCCAGCGGCGCAACCCCGGCATCCGCATCATATTCAGCGTCGGATTGCTGATTCGCATGCCCTTCACGCCGCTGCGGTACGACCGCCTCTTTCTCGACCCGGCCGAGTGGCGGGAGATCATCGGCCCGGTCAAGTCGATCTGCGAGACAAATGGCTTTGAGTTCCGTCTGGCGGTACCCTGGGAGGAATACTGCAGTTCGCAAGTGCTGGCGATGGGGGGCTATTGGCTTCACGAAGCACTGATCTCCCTGGCCGAGGAGGGGTACTGCTATGACAAGCGACTCTCGCCTGGCTACTGGGAAACGTTGCGTGCCTGGATGGTCGCGCATGGCCACTGGACTCCGTCGCTGCTGGGGGAAAAAGGCCCGGATTATCCCTTTGCGCTCCAGTTCGTGCGCTCCAACGTGGCGCCGACCTTTCTGTATGAGCAGTATCAACAGGCCAAGCGGGGCCTGGATAAAGGGTATTGCCTGGGGAGTGAGGCCGGGCCCGGCCGCTGCCTGGGGTGCGGGGCATGCTCGGACGATGTACAGCGACAGGCGATTACCGGTCACCGCATGCATCGGCCGGATGACGAGCACTATCTGGCTCGTTTGCAGGAGGTGATGCAGGTCAAGCGGCGGCTGGAGCCGGTGTACGTGCGGTTGAGACTGCCCCCACTGGTGGCCGGTGTCTCTCCCGAGTGGATGAACGCCTGGGTATTGCGGGGGTTGCTCGCTGGCTGCCCGGCGCTGACGGACAATCTCCTGTCGGCGCGGGAGAGCCTTTTCACCACACGAGAGAACCGTCGCCGCTACGCCGGTTTCTACGGTGAGACGGTCTTCGCGCTCAAAGCCTGGGACTCCGTAGCGCTGGTCCACACCCTCACCACCACTGAGGGGAGCTCCGACGAGAAGGTGACTGGCTTTGAGTTCCTCTCCCTGGCGGAAGGGTTTGAGCCGGGCCGCTTTCGACGGATGCGGCTCTCTCTCACTCTACCTGTCGCCGATTTCCCCGACGCCGGGCGGCGACTCTTGGATTTCCTGCGCGCCGCGTACGTCCCCTGCAACGTCCGATGGGAAGGCTCGGGCTACCGGTTCGATCTGCCTGCTAAGGCACTCAAGAAGAGGGTTCTTTTTCAGGGGGATTATGAGCAAAGCGCCGATGGCTTCGCCGCTCGCCTGGTGGTCGGCCCCAAGTTTGATCTGCATGGCTTTCTGCGGTCCTTTGGTGAACCCGACCTCCATCGCCTGGCCCGGGTCGCCATCTCCGATGTAGAGTGGTAGTTTGTGCAACCGCTGCTATTTGGCTATAATCAGAGCGGGCCATCCGTCCACGGCAGCGCGGACGTGCGCGCTGGCGTGCCGGAGGCGACGCTGGCTGTCTGGTAGCGTAGACTTTCAAAACAGGAGGTTATAATGAGCACTTGGCGCAACATCAGTGGAAGTCTCAAGCAGGTCTCCGTTGGATCAGCGGAAGATGTCTGGGGCACAAACGCGGGCGACGAAATCTGGAGGTATTTGGGAGACAACAAGTGGCAGCAGATAGAAGGAAACCTGAAGCAGGTTTCAGTTGCAGCAGATGGAACGGTCTGGGGCGTAAACGCGAACGAAAAAATCTGGAGATACCTGGGCGAGAACGCATGGGAGCAGATAGAAGGAAGCCTGAAACAGGTTTCCGTTGGATCAGCGAAAAGTATCTGGGGCGTGAACGCGAACGGCGAGATCTGGAGATACCTGGGCGAGAACGAGTGGCAGCAGATAGAAGAACACCTGAAGCAGGTTTCGGTTGCAGCAGATGGAACGGTCTGGGGCGTGAACGCGAACGATAAAATCTGGAGATACTTGGGCGAGAACGAGTGGCAGCAGATAGTAGAAGGAAGCCTGAAACAGGTTTCGGTTGGGGCAGCGAAAGACATCTGGGGCGTGAACGCGAACGATGAGACCTGGATGTATTTGGGCGAGAACGAGTGGCAGCAGATAGAAGAACACCTGAAGCAGGTTTCGGTTGCAGCAGATGGAACGGTCTGGGGCGTAAACGCGAACGATGAGATCTGGAGGTTCCTGGGCGACTGATCGTGACGTGAATAAGCAGCGTTGATGGCACAGCGTTGTTTGAGAGGCGAGGAATGGAGAGTAAATGCTCTACTTTGGTATTCGTGCTCATTCTGAGCGTGCTGGTTTTCAGTGGCTGCGGGCCAGCCACGGCCCAGCCTACCGAACCGCCAACGGCCACGCCGGTGGATGTGCCCACCTCACCCCCAGAAGCAACGAGTGTGCCCGAGCCGACGAGCGAGCCGCTGCCGACGAGCACGCCAGGCCCCGATGTGCTCTATGAAGGGATCAGCTTCTCGTACGATGACACGCTTGCCGCTGAGGTGGTGGCCGAAACCGTTCCCGCCGTAGGGCCCGATGGCGTCGCCGAATGGGAGGTCGAGCCGGAGCACTTCCGGCTCTCGTTCGATGGTTATATCCTGCCGGAAACGTTCCACGAACCACAAATTGTCGTTTACCCTGTCAGTGAGTTTGAGGCCAGCAGCGAAGCCGCCGCGAACACCATCGCAGCCTTACGGCAATTTCTGGCGGAGAAGCCAGCCACGCCAGATGGAATCCCCTTCCTGCCGCTGTTCAACGCCGTCCAGATGATGCGCACCCAAGCCTCCTACATCAGTTTCCAGAACGGGGCGGGCGTGTGCTTCGTGACCCAGTACGGTCAGGCTTATGTCCCAATCAACAACCAGGAGATGTTCTACACCTTCCAGGGAATGACGGATGATGGCAGCTACTACGTGGCGGCTATTCTGCCGGTATCGCATCCCACGCTGCCCGCCGCCGTGACGGAGGACCCAGGCGACGACTTTCGGGACAACTTCGATAGCTACATTCAGGAAATCGAGCAGCGACTGGACGCGGAGGATATGTCCAGCTTCACGCCCGACCTGTCGTTGCTCGACACAATGATTCAGTCGCTAGAAGTCGCCGTGGAAATACCCGACACGGAGCAATCCACCGAAGATTGGCTGGTCTACGTGAATGACGTCTACGGGTATCAGTTCAGCTACCCAGCGAGCGCTACAATCACCGAGACTGGCGTCGATGGCTTCCCAACTGATGAACTGCCGGAAGGGATGTCAGCGGGCGAATACATGGTGCAACTTCGGGAAACGTACACTGACAAATTGTGCGTCAGCGTCAGTTATGAGCTGGGCTACATCAACATCTCTGCGCCACCCAATCAAGGCTTTCGATACGCCATCTGCGGCCGCACAGGTCGTGCTTATGGGGGAGTCGGTAAAAGCGACATCATCGTTATCGAGGGCCAGAGCTACACGGCTGCAGGATACGAAGAGATTGGACCAGGGGAGACGCTGATGTATCATAATGAGACTTTGATAGTCAGCCTGGCAGATGGTACGCGGATTGAGTATGGTGCCGCGCCCAGCGAGACCGCCACTTTTGAAGACTACCTGGAGACGACCAGGGACGTGTTGCTGCAGATCGTGGCCTCCTATGAGCAAAGGGCGACCTCAACCCCACCACCGGGTACGCTAGAAGACCCATATCCAGGCTGGGCCAGTTATACCAACACGGACTATGGTTTCGCTTTTCGTCACCCGCCCGCCTGGGTGGTTCAGGAAGGGCCGAACGTTGTAACACTCAGCCAGCAAACGCTGACGTTGGTCATTGGGTACAGGCGCGTCGCGGAAGATGTCCGCCTGGGACTTGTCGGTCTCCCCGCAGGCGACTTCGAAACCAGGGGCGCGATGATATTTCTGGGGCAAGAACTGCGCAGAGACGTGCTAGTATACGACGGCAAAGACAAGGCTGTGCACTACAACGGTACTGCTGGTGTGCAGATAGGAGGCCTGGAGTTTTCCATCAGCCTGCACGAATTCACGGCTGATTACCAGGCCATCGCCATTCTCGAAGCCTCGCAGGCCGTGGTGGATCAAATCGTCGAGTCGTTTGAATTGACCGAGTGATACAATGCGATAAGGGATGGACTCACCCGATCACCCCATGCGTAATGCAAACGCCCGGCGCATCGCCGGGCGTTTTGTTTGTATTGCGAGGTGATCGATGCGCGGAGGGCCCACCTGGTCACCTGACCAGGAAAAAGACCCCCCACCTGACCAGGTCCAAAACTCCCCGGTTGGCCGATGCGCCGGCGAGTTTTTTGTGTTACACTGTAGGCAGAGATAAGGCGAGATGACATTCTAGCCAAAACCTGAAAGGAGGTCCCAAAAGTGAACGTATATCTAGAACACAGTAAAGTCAACTTGAGGTACACCAAGAACAAAAAAGGAGGCTCTGTCATGAAACGTCTAGTTGTTACCATCATCGCTGCCATTCTCATTCTAGGAATCTGTGCTACGCCAGTCCAAGCCCAAGGCTCGGGCACCTACATTGTCCAGCCGGGCGATACACTGCTCAGCATCGCGGCCCACCACGGCGTCAGCGTGAGCCAACTGGCACAGGCCAACGGACTGCGCTGGAACTCGTTGGTCTACGCCGGCCAGCGGTTGGTCATTCCTGCCGGCGCCGTCTACATCGTGCGGCGCGGCGACACACTCTTTAGCATCGCTCGCCGGTTCGGCACGACCGTTCAGGCGATCATACGGGCGAACAATTTGCGAAGCACCCGCATCTACGTGGGCCAGCGACTGACAATCCCTGGCGCTCTACCTGGGCCTGCCCCCAGCCCTGCGCAGGACACGGTTGACGGCTGGGTGGGCCAGATCGTCAACCTCCCGCCTGGCTCCCAGCACACCCACTACTTCGAGCGTTCGGACGGGCAGGGTTTCGGCATCGGAGGAATAGATGGCCTCGTAGGGCGCCGGATCGAGGAGCTTCGGTGGACAGGCGAGCAGATCCGCGTATGGGGCGCGCTACGCACCGATGTTCCCAGCTATGGAGGCCGGTACATCGCAGTTGAATGTCTGGAGGTCGTGTCGGCACCGGTAACGACCAGAAACCTCACGCCCTTTGCGACCGTCAGCGCGTCCTCGCACCTGCGCACGGATCGCTGGGGCCAATATCAGTCCTGGATGGCCACCGACGGCAGGCGCGAGAGTGCCTGGGTTGAGGGCGTCGCCGGGTCGGGCGTTGGCGAGTGGATTATGCTCACCTTCCCCAGAACGATCGAGGTTCACAGCATCAGCATGGACATGGGCTATGACAAGAACGCGGACATCTTCGCCAAGAACAACCGCATAAAGCGGGTGACCCTCATCTTCTCCAACGGGGAGCAAGTCGAACTGGGCTTCGGCGATAAGCAGGGAATGCAGATGATCCCCCTGGTTCGCGCCCCTGGGCCGAATATACAGACCACCTTCGTCAAAGTGGTCATCGAAGAGGTCTTTCCTGGGTGGAAGTACGACGATACGTGCTTGGCCGAAATCGAGGTATGGGGTAGGACGAAATAATGGCCTAAAAAGACTAGCCACCTCGCTAGTCTCAAAACTCCCCGGCTGGCCGATGCCGGGGAGTTTTTGCGTGGTGGGAGGACGTTTATTTGTGTCAGCGCCGCCGCTGAAGTATAATATCGGCGGGAGCCATTTTTCTTTTGCAGCGCGGTAATGATTAATGGATAAAGATATGAGGCAATTCTATAATCTGACGGCCGAAAGAACCGCTGAGGACTGGTATGAGAACACTGTACTCATGCCTTCCATCCAGGATTTTGTCTCTCTGCTACCGGAGAAGCCGAGCATCTTGGATTTGGGCTGCGGACCCGGATATGAAAGTATGAGGCAGTCGTTACACAGAGTTACACGGAGAAGACACAGAGAACCACAGAGATAGGGGGATAGCCCATTTGCAAACGCTGTATTCTTTGCTAAAAGTTGAGCAAGGATGGCGTAGTTATGTCTTCAGAGTCAACAAGGGGTGGCGCAAGGGTTTTGAGGACAAAGAGAAACTGTATTGAGCCAGAACAGGCCGGGAACAAAACCAGCATCGTGTGCGCTGATCTGTTTCGAGAACTCGATTGCTACGATATGTATCGGGCTGACAAATCCGAATAAGCTACTGACGAGGGAAAGAAATGGTCCGAGCAACAACAGAGGACTATGATATCAGGTGAGCGACATGGTCAGAAGAATTGAAGTTGTCCCATACGATCCAGGTTGGCCCCATCTGTTCAAGACTGAAGCCGATAGAATCGTCGCAGTTTTAGGCCAGGAAGTAGTAGCCATCCATCACATCGGTAGTACTGCTATCCCCAGCATCAGCGCCAAGCCCATCATTGATATGTTGGTTGAGGTGCAAGACATTGAGAAGATGGACGATTTCAACGAGGAAATGGCCAGACAGGGGTACCGGCCACAAGGAGAGTTTGGCATCCCCGGAAGGCGATTCTTCATCAAGGGCGGTGACGCTACTCGGACGCACCATATTCATATACTCCCGACTGGACATCCTGGAATAGAACACCATCTGAACTTTAGAGACTATATGATCGCTCATCCTGAAGAAGCACAGGCCTACAGTTGTTTGAAGGAAGACTTAGCTCAAAGGTTCCCACACGGCATCGAGGGTTATATGGCAGGAAAAGATGGACTGATCAAAGAAATGGATAAAAAAGCCAAAGCCTGGAGAGAAAGCCTACGCTGCGCTTGCTGAGGCAGGCATGCATGTCGAGGAAAGGCGACCAAGTCAAATAGACGCGTCGCTTGATATTTCGCGCCGCTACATGGCCGTGTGTGGTCGTTCGTGCTGGCACATCGCCCGGGGGTTTGCCCATCGGGGTGCAAGTGGTGGCCCGTCCCTGGCGCGAGGACGTGGCTTTGGCCGTGGCCCAGCACATTGAGACTGTTTTGGGCGCTTGGCAATGCCCGCCGATCTAGCAGTGACGACGCCGAAGCAGAGTGGAATAGCACCCTATGCGTGATTGCCACGAAGCAAGCCGTGCAACGCTGAAGATTGAAAGCCAGTCCGGCCACGGATGGCTACACGGGAGTGGTCGTTGTCTGGAAAAGAGGTGCTTCTGATGAAATCCAAAAAGCGATTCTTGACTCCCCTTCTTGCCGTTTGCTTAGCAAGTCTTGCCAGCCTACTGGCGATGGCACGCGGTCCGGGGAGCGTCACCGGCAGTCTGCCTGCCGCCGGCTATGCACGGACTGAAATATCTCCTGCTCCGCAGGGGCAGACGAATACCATTCGATTTGAGCGAATATCGCTTGAGGACGGTCTATCCCAAAGCTCGGTATTTGCGGTTCTGCAGGATCAGCGAGGGTTCATGTGGTTTAGTACGGAAGACGGACTCAATAAATACGACGGCTACGAGTTTGTCGTGTACAAACATGACCCGGATGATCCTATGACATTGTCCAATAACTATGTGAGGACGATCTATGAAGACCGGAGTGGGGAACTGTGGGTGGGAACGAGGAACAGGCTGGACCGGTTTGATCGAACGACCGAAACGTTTATCCATTATCAGCAC
Organism: uncultured Anaerolineales bacterium; assembly: GCA_964385635.1. Classification (GTDB taxonomy): domain Bacteria; phylum Chloroflexota; class Anaerolineae; order B4-G1; family B4-G1; genus CAYLPU01. The sequence continues at coordinate 67,168 of CAYLPU010000008.1, read as the reverse complement.
GATCAGCAAGACCTGCAAAGCCTGAGCGGGATGGAGGTCTCATCCATTTATGAGGACCATACGGGGATGCTCTGGGTTGGAACTGTAGATGGCGGGCTTGACCAACTGGATCGGGCGACGAACACGTTTACCCATTACCAGCATGACCCGGACGATCCCAAGACACTGTCCGATAATACTGTGAGGGTGATCTATGAAGACCGCAGCGGAGAACTGTGGATTGGAACGCATAGCGGGCTAGACCGGTTTGACCGAACGACCGGAACGTTTACCCACTATCAGCACGATCCTAGTGCCCCGCAAAGCCTGAGTGAAAACAAGGTACAAGCCATCTTTGAGGATCGCCAGGGGGTGCTGTGGATCGGCACGGAAGGAGGGGGACTCGACCAATTGGACCGTTCTACCCAGACCTTTATCCATTACCAGCATAACCCGGACGATCCACACAGTTTGAGTGATAACCGAGTGTGGGCCATTCTACAAGATCGCGCCGGGAGGCTGTGGGTTGGAACCCAAAACGGACTTGACCAACTTGTCCTGAGCGGAGCCGAAGGGCTGGACCGGCGTCAGAATAGTTTCATCCATTTCCGGCACGACCCGAATGACCCGCACAGTCTGAGCGGCGATTCGGTCCGGTCCATTTACGAGGATCGGTCCGGCGTGCTGTGGATTGGTACCCTGGGAGGCGGGCTGAGCAAATACAACCGGACGGCCGATCAATTCGCTCTATACCAACACAACCCCAATCTTCCCAACAGCCTGAGCGATAACATAGTTTGGTCCATTTACGAGGATCGGAGTGGCTTGCTGTGGATCGGAACGTTCGGCGGGGGGCTCAACAAGCTGGATCGCGTCTCGGATACATTCACCGTTTACCAACACGACCCCGCAGACCCCACCAGTCTGAGCAACAATGACGTGCGCGCCATCTACGAGGATCGTGCCGGCATGTTGTGGGTTGGGACAAATTACGGGGGGCTCAACCGATTTGACCCTCAGACGGGGACGTTTACTCACTACCGGCACGACCCCCACGATCCGGGTAGCTTGAGTGATAACGATGCGTTCGTGATTTACGAGGACCGGTCGGGTAACCTATGGATTGGAACCTGGAATGGAGGCCTTAACCGCTTGGATCGCGCCACTGGAACCTTTGTCCATTACCAACATGATGCAGGTGACCCTTTCAGCCTGAGCGATAACTGCGTGCGGGCGATCTATGAGGACCGGGCCGGCGTGTTATGGGTGGGCACGCGGGGGGGGATCAATCTCTGGGATGGCGCCAATAGCCGATTTACGCGTTACAAGCACGATCCTGATAACCCGCAAAGCCTGAGCAGTGACGCGGTGTCGTCATTTTGTGAAGACCCGACAGGGGTGGTTTGGGTCGGAACGTTTGGAGGGGGGCTAAACCGCTTTGACCGTGCCACTCAAACGTTTACCTATTACACGGAGAAAGACGGATTGCCCAATGATACAGTTTATGGCATCCTGGCCGATGCAGAAGGATTCCTGTGGCTCAGCACCAACAATGGGTTGTCCAGATTCGACCCGCGCACAGAGACCTTCCGCAATTACGATGTAAGCGATGGTTTGCAGAACAATGAGTTTAATGCTGGAGCCTATTTTCGGAGTAATCGTGGAGAAATGTTCTTTGGGGGCATCCAGGGCTTCAACGCCTTCTATCCTGAGCAGGTCACGGACAATCCACACATCCCCCCGATTGTCATCACGGCTTTCAGCAAGTTCAACCAGACGGTGCGCACGGATCTACCCGCAAACGAGCACATCCAGTTGTCCTACAAGGACAACTTCATTTCGTTCGAGTTTGCGGCCCTGGATTACACCGCCCCAGAAAAGAACCAATACGCCTACATGCTGGAGGGACAAGACCAGGATTGGGTTTACGCCGGGGCGCGCCACTATGCCAGCTATACGAATCTGAGGGGAGGGGATTACGTCTTCCGGCTCAAAGGCTCGAACAACGATGGGGTCTGGAATGAGGAAGGAGTCGCAGTCTACATCACCGTCACGCCACCGGTCTGGGAGACGTGGTGGTTCAGGGGGATCGTCGCCCTGGTGCTGGTGGGGGGCGTGATCGGCGGTTACCGGCTGCGGGTCAGAAGCGTCGAGGCGCGAAGCCGTGAGCTTGAAATTCAGGTTGAGGAAAGGACGCACGAGATTGAGCAGCGCACGCAGGAATTGGAGGCCCTCTACCGTGCCGACGAAGAGCTGTACCGCCACCTACGTCTGGATGAGGTATTACAAGCACTGGTAGACATCGCAGTGGACATCCTCCAGGCAAACAAAAGCTCGCTGATGGTGTGGGATGCAGAGCGAGAGAGGCTGGTAGTGCGGGCTGCTCACGGCTTCAGTCCTGAGACGATGGCTCAGATGTCCTTCGCCCTGGGGGAGGGGGTCGTGGGGCGCGTGGCTGCCAGCGGTGAGCCAATCGTCGTAGAGGATGTATCCACTGACCTGTGCGTCGCCGGACGTATCACCGGGCCCGAAGGCATCCGCTCTTTCATGCACGTCCCTATCGAAATCGGCGGTCAGGTCTTCGGCGTGTTCAACGTGAGTTATGCCCAACCCCGCGCTTTCGGTGGCGATGAGCAGCGGCTCTTCGTAGCCCTGGTCCAACGAGCCGCCCTGGCCGTCGAGAACGCCCAACTGTACGAACAGGCGCAGGAGTTGGCAGTTGTGGAGGAACGCCAGCGGTTGGCCCGCGACCTGCACGACGCCGTCACCCAAACCCTCTTTTCGGCCAGTCTCATTGCCGAGGTGCTGCCCCGTCTGTGGGAGCGGGACCCAGATGTCGGACGGCACCGTCTGGAGGAAGTGCGCCAGTTGACCCGGGGGGCGCTGGCGGAGATGCGCACGTTGCTGCTGGAACTCCGACCGTCTGCCCTGATCGAGGCGGAGTTGGGTGACCTGCTGCGTCAACTGGCCGAGGCCACCACCGGACGGGCGCGGGTGCCGGTCGTCGTGGAGGTGGAGGGAGAGCGCTCCCTACCGCCCGACGTGAAAGTGGCGCTGTACCGCATCGCCCAGGAGGCGCTGAACAACGTGGCCAAACACGCCAAGGCCAGCCAGGCGACGGTGAGCCTTCGCTGCGAGCCGAAGTCGGTGGAATTATGCATCGGCGACGACGGACGTGGCTTCGATTCCGGCAGTGTGCCGCTGGAGAGCCTGGGGCTGGGCATCATGCATGAGCGGGCCGAGACCATTGGCGCCACACTGACGGTCGAAAGCGAGATTGGGCGCGGGACGGAGGTGACGGTCGTATGGAGCGAGAAGTAGAGGATGACGAAGTGTGAGGAAGATTCACTTTGCTCAGCAAAGTCCCTTACTTCCTACTCCCTAATCCTTACTCCCTGCCTGCCTGTCTGTCTGCAATTCAAGGAGGAAGACCTATGAACGAGAAAACCCACATTCGCGTAATGCTCGTTGATGACCACGCCGTGGTACGCAGCGGACTAGGGGCCTTTCTACTGGCCTTCGATGACCTGGAACTGGTTGGCGAGGCGGGCGGCGGCGAGGAGGCCGTGCGCCTGTGCGAACAGCTCCAGCCCGACGTGGTGTTGATGGACCTGGTGATGCCCGTGATGGACGGCGCTGCCGCCACCCGAGCGATCCGGGAGCGCTGGCCGCATATTCAGGTCGTCGCCCTGACCAGCTTCAAGGAGAAAGGTTTGGTGCAGGGAGCGCTGCAGGCCGGGGCTATCGGATACCTGCTGAAAAACGTCTCAGCCGACGAGTTGGCCGACGCCATCCAGGCGGCCCACGCAGGGCGGTCTACGCTGGCTCCTGAGGCAGCCCAGGTACTGATCCAGGCCACGAGGGAACCGCCGTCTCCAGGCTACGACCTGACCCCCCGGGAGCGGGAGGTGCTGGCGCTGATGGTCGAGGGGCTGAGCAACCCTGGGATCGCCGAGCGGCTGGTGATGAGCCGTTCCACCGTGAAGTTCCACGTCAGCAACGTCCTCTCCAAACTGGGCGTCACCGGCCGCACCGAGGCGGTGGCCCTGGCACTGCAGCACAACCTTTCGACAGGCACGTCCTGAGCGAAGTCGAAGGGCTCAAGGTAAACCTGGTCACCTGACCAGGGAAAAGACTAGCCACCTGACTAGGTCCAAAACTCCCCGGTTGGCCGATGCGCTGGGGAGTTTTCTGTGCTACACTGGGAGCGGAGATGAGACGAAATGGACAATGAAGCAAACAAGGCAATGCGTGTATTGATCGCTGACGATCGGCCCCAGGTGCGCTCCGCCCTGCGGCTGCTGCTGGAGCAGGGGAGCGGCGTGACGGTGGTGGGCGAGGCTGTAGACATGGAGCAGGCCCTGGAACTGACCGCCGGGCAGCGACCCGACTTGGTGTTGCTCGACTGGGAGCTGCCAGGTCAGGACGGTGATGCCGTGCTGGCGAGGTTACGGGCAGTGCGGCCGGGCTTGGTGGTGATTGCTCTCAGCGGGCGGCCGGAGGCGCGCCGGGCAGCGTTGGCCGCCGGCGCCGATGCCTTTGTCAGCAAGGGAGACCCGCCAGAGCGATTGCTGGCGGCCGTGGATGAATGCAGGCGCAAGTGATACGGCTTGACTCTCCAGATTAAAGGTGGAACCTTTTTTGGCCCTCAGCCGTCTAGAACATGGTAGGGCCAATTTAAGTCATGCCAAGAATAAGAATTAGGAGATGAGTAAGATGAGAAACATATCACTGAGTGTACTAACGATGCTCGCATTGCTCGGCCTGGCGAGTTGCGGCAATGGGGCAGAGATCGCACGGTCGGCAAAGCAGCGGGTGACTTCACCCGATGTGGCCGCCCCGGACCTGGCGGATCTGGTCAGCGGAAACAGTGCCTTCGCCTTCGACCTCTACCAGGTCCTTAGGGAAGATGAGGAGAATGACAACCTGTTTTACTCTCCATACAGCATCTCGCTGGCGCTGGCGATGACGTATGCCGGGGCTCGCGGTGAGACCGAACAGCAGATGGCGGATACACTCCACTTCATCCTCCCGCAAGACCGCCTGCATCCCGCGTTCAACGGCCTGGACATCGAACTCGCTCGCCGGGGTGAAGGTGCCGAGGGTAAGGATGGAGAGGGCTTCCGGCTGAACATTGTCAACGCCTTGTGGGGGCAAGACGAGTACGGGTTCCTCTCCGAGTACCTCAATGTTCTGGCCGAAAACTACGGTGCTGGGTTGAGGCTTCTCGATTTCAGGAACGCGCCGGAAGAGTCCCGTGTCACCATCAACGACTGGGTCAGCGACCAGACGGAGGACAGGATTGAAGACCTGATTCCGCAGGGTGTCATAGATGAATTGACGCGGCTGGTGCTCACCAACGCCATCTACTTCAACGCTGCCTGGGCCGAACCCTTCGAACCGGACCAGACCGATGATGGCACGTTCCACCTGCTTGATGGCGGCCAGGTCACCGTGCCGATGATGGAGCAGATGGGGTCCTTCGGTTACGCAGAGGGCGAGGGGTATCAGGCGGTCGAACTCCCCTACGACGGCTGGGAGCTTTCGATGGTGGTCCTGCTCCCCGATGCCGGCGAATTTGAGGCCTTTGAAGGCTCGCTGGGCGCCGAGCGGGTGGATGGTATCGTCAAAGATCTGGCACACAGGCAGGTCGCTCTGACCATGCCGAAATTCGAGTTTGAGTCGGACTTTAGTCTGAAGGACTCGCTCGCCGCGATGGGCATGCAGGGTGCCTTCGCTGAGGCCGCTGACTTCTCTGGAATGACTGGCGACCGTGACCTGTTCATCGCAGAGGTGATCCACAAGGCATTCGTCTCCGTGGACGAAGCGGGTACCGAGGCAGCAGCGGCCACCGCAGTGGTGATGCCAGCGTCGGCACCGCCAGAGGAGCCTGTTGAGGTCACCGTTGACCGTCCCTTCACATTTCTCATCCGCGACATCGAGACTGGCACCATCCTGTTTGTTGGGCGCGTCGTAGACCCGAGTGTTTGATCCGCCCTCGACTGTGCTGCGGAGATTTGGAGAGGGAACAGCTTGCCAGAAGGAGAGAACGGAAATGTGCAATAAGCCAGTGTTGTTAGTGATTTCAGCCATGATGGTTCTTGCGCTGACCGCGTGTGGGAAACCACAGCCTGAGACGGTCATTGAGTCACCACCGGTCGAGGGGCCAATCGACATGCCCAACCCCGCCGCAGTCTACTGCACCGGGCTGGGCTACGAGTATACAACCCGCGAGCGCAAATTTGGCGAACAGGAGCCTCAACCCGAGACGTCCACTGAACCCACACCTGAAACGCTTGAGGTCCCCCAACCTGGTACGCCCGTTATACCTGGTATGCCTGTTGTACCAGACTATATCCTTGAGATCGTGTGTGTCTTCCCGGATGGGACTGAGTGTGAGGAATGGGAGTTTATGTCGGGGCGTTGTGGGCAGGAACATTCCTATTGCGTGCAGCAAGGCTACACGCTGGAAATTGGCGCGAATGGGGCCACCTGCGTATTCCCCGATGGCTCATCCTGCCTGGAGATTGAGTTCTTCAACGGCGACTGTGGGCCAGGGGAGCAGTAAGGAAGGTTGTTGTACTTTCCTGGGGGGTGTGCTACGCTGTGGCCGAAGACAAGATGGCACAGCATTTTAGTCAAAACTCGAAAAGGAGACAAAAAATGAAAAGCAAACTATCTATTTTGGGATTCGTGCTCATCCTGAGTACGTTGATCATCAGTGGCTGCGGGACGACCACAGCCGAGCCTACCACCGGGCTGGCAAACCCGGCGTCCGTTTACTGCGCGGAGCAGGGCTACACCCTGGAGATGCGCACAGACGCGGACGGCGGTCAGTACGGCGTGTGCATCTTCCCCGACGGGAGCGAGTGTGAAGAATGGGCCTTTTACCGAGACGAGTGCAGCCCCACCATCTCCGCCACAGAGCAACCCACCGAAATTCCAACAACTGCCCCGACGGAGACCGCCACAGCCCAGCCCACCGAGACGCCAACCCCGGTCGAGCCGGCGGAGACGTGGGTCTATGTGGATCTCATGCCGGACGAGTCGGGGACGACGTTGACCTGGATGGACAGTCTCAGCGGCGGCGCCAACTCTGTACCCGCGCTGGGTACAAGATACCAGGTGCTTGGGGAGTGGGTTTACTATCAAGAAGGCACTGGCGGCACAGTACACCGGGCGAACGAGACCGGGCAGGACGAACGCTTTGATTTTATGGACATCCCGGAGGATAACTTTGAGACGGTGGATTGGGCCATCTCGCCTGATGGAACTCAAATTGTCTGGAATCGATTTTCCTTTGAGACGGCGGGCAACGAGATCACGCTCACTTCCGATCTCTACATAGCCACCATCGTCACCGGCGAGACGCGCCTCTTGACCACGTACGTCATCCACGAACACCAGAAACTAACCCCCTGGGGTTTCTCGCCCGATGGTTCGCAGGTTTTCGTGTACCTGCAACCTTATGGTATCGGCGGTTTGTTCGCCAGATACGGCGCGTTCAGTGTGCTGGACGTCGCCACCGGCCAACTCACGCCCCTGCACGACCCGGCGCCGGAGTCCTTCCCTGGCCCGGTGGCTGCCCTCAGCGACGACGGGACGCGACTGGCCCGCTTCCTATACGTGGAAGACCAGGGCTTCAAGGTCAACCTCACCGACCTGGCAAGCGGCCAGACGACAGAAATCATGACCCTCCCGGCCGAGCTCGGGTACGCGCAGGTCGGGGACGTGGTGTTCTCGCCCGACGGTTCGACGCTGATCTATACCGTCGCCTACGGTGATTGGGGCAGTGAAGGTTTCGCTCTGTTCCAGGTGGATTTGGCCGCGGGGACGCAGCGAGAGATTTTGGCCCCCCAGCCTACCCACTACAAAGTGGCTCACTTCGAGGACGACGGTTCGCTCTTGCTGACGATTGCCTGGCCTGGGGAGGGGGGAGGCACCTTCCGCCTGCATCCCGATGGCACGCTGGAGCAGCTTTCGGAAGCGACTTTCCTGGGGATTTCACAGTAGCGGAAGTCGATGCCGCCCGATATTCCCAAATAGTCAAGGAGTCTTCAGAACTAGGGTGGAACCTTTTTGACCCTCAATTCGTCTAGAATACGGCAAGGCCAAAGCCAACGAGTCAAGGCAGAATCATGGAGTGCGCGAAATCGGGAGATTTCGCACTGCAACACAATTGAAAGGATGTGAGTGATATAAGATACCCCATCGCTGGCCAGTTGGCAAGCTGAGTGGACGAGTTCATCTGCGATATGGAGGCAAATACGATGAAGACGAAAATCATAGCCGTTGTTGCTGGAGCCTTGGTAACCCTATTCTCGTGGGCCATTGCTTTTATTGTCTTGAACGGCATCTATCGGGACAACTTTCCCTGGCTGCTGACGGGGCTGGTAGCATTTCTGTGCCCGATAGCCGGTGGGCACCTTGCTGCCCCGGCTGGGGCAGATCGATAGCATGCGCCCTGGCGCTTTGAGTGGACTCGGCGCCGGTCTGGTCGTACTGCTCGTAGCCATCGTAGTTAGCCGTTGGGCACCGAATACGACCTTGGCTGGCGTAGTGCTAGTGGTTGTGGGAACTGTCGGCGGGGGCGTGGGAGCCTTTTTGGCTCCCAAATCTGGTTAGAACATGGAAAACTATAATACCAGGAGGCGAGAGATGAAGAGCAAACTATCTATCTTGGGACTCGTGCTCATCCTGAGTACATTGATCGTCAGTGGCTGCGGCAATGGGCCGGAGATCGCACGGTCGGCAAAACAGCGGATGACCTCACCCGACGTGGCTGCCCCGGATCTGGCGGACCTGGTCAGCGGAAACTGTGCCTTCGCCTTCGATCTCTACCAGATCCTTAGGGAAGATGAGGAGAATGACAACCTGTTCTACTCTCCACACAGCATCTCTCTAGCACTGGCGATGACGTATGCCGGCGCTCGCGGTGAGACCGAGCAACAGATGGCGGAAATCCTCTACTTCATCCTCCCGCAAGACCGCCTGCATCCCACATTCAACGGTCTGGACCTCGCACTCGCCCGTCGGGGTGAAGGTGCCGAGGGTAAGGATGGAGAGGGCTTCCGGCTGAACATCGTCAACGCCACCTGGGGTCAAGAGGACTTCCAGTTCCTCTCCGAATTCCTCGACGTCCTGGCCGAAAACTACGGCGCCGGGCTGAGACCCCTCGATTTTGTGAACGCGCCGGAAGAGTCCCGTGTCACCATCAACGATTGGGTCAGCGACCAGACGGAGGGCAGGATAGAAGACCTGATTCCGCAGGGCGTCATTGACGAGTTGACGCGGCTGGTGCTCACCAACGCCATCTACTTCAATGCGGCGTGGCAGTATCCCTTCAGAGAGGATCTGACCGCTGCTGGCACGTTCTATCTGCTTGACGGCGGCCAAGTCACTGTGCCGATGATGACGCAAACCGCGCCCTTCGGTTATGCCGAGGGCGAAGGGTATCAGGCAGTCGAACTGCCGTACGACGGCGGGGAACTCTCGATGGTGATCTTGCTTCCTGCGGTGGGCAAGTTTGAACCGTTTGAAGGGGCGCTGGACGCTGGGCGGTTGAACGCCATCTTGGAGAGCCTGGCACACAGGCAGGTCGCTCTGACCATGCCGAAATTCGAATTCGAATCGGGCTTCAGTCTAGTAGAGACTCTCGCTGCGATGGGTATGCCGGATGCCTTCACCGGTGCTGCGGATTTCTCCGGAATGACCGGCAGCCGTGACCTGTTCATCGAAGCGGTGATCCACAAGGCGTTTGTCTCTGTGGATGAGGCAGGCACAGAAGCGGCAGCAGCCACCGCGGTAGCAGTGCCGGTAGAGAAGGGAGTTGAGGTCACCGTTGACCGTCCCTTCATATTTCTCATCCGCGACATTGAGACCAACGCAATACTGTTTGTCGGACGCGTCGTCAACCCGAAGGCAAAGTCAACCTGATGGTAACTGCTCAGCCAGTCATAAATAGAACACGGATCATACGGATGTACGCAGATAAAGATAAAAAACCTGTGAGAACCCGTGTCAACGGATGCGGCCAGTTCATCTGTGTGTATCCGTGTGCTATTTGTGCCTGTTTTGGGAAGAGCCTGAGCAGTTACACCTGATGTATACCAGGAAAAGGGGGTAAGAAATGAAAGGTAAACTGTATCTTTTGGTATTGATGCTCATTCTAAGCACTGTGGTCATTGGTGGCTGCGTGTCACCCACTACTCCTCCGGCGATCATCGTAGAGCCATCTGTGTCTCCGATGCCCGAAGGGGGGCATATAACCCCAACGGCCACTCCGACGGAGGCCGCCGAGGAAACCCCAGACGAGGTCCGGGCCGCCCGCGACGTGGCCCTGGCTTTCATCAGCGGACGCTATGGCGAGCAGGCTCCCGCACTGGGGCTGACCTGGACGGAGGAAGACATTACTCCAGAAGGGCTGGTCGGCTCGGTAACCTGCCAGTACACGGCCGAGGACTGGGTGGTCACGATCACCTATCCGATCGTGCTGCCTGAACAGGTCGTCTACCAGGTCGTCGTGGCTAACCCGGTCACCGGGTTCCAGTGGGAGGGAGAAGTAGACGCAGCGGGGCAGGTGACGGAGACGCTCGCTCCCTCTGCTGGACAGGCCGTCGTGGGCTGGATGGGCCGTGTCGTCAGCCTGCCGGCCGGCGGTCAGTTCGACGACTACCTCGCCTTGGAACCCGAGGGGGCTGGCGAGATCGGTGTGGAGGGCGCCGACAACACCGTCGCGGCCCAGATCCAGATGCTGCGCGACAGCACCACCTATGCTCACTTCTGGGGTACGCTCACCTGCCCCGTGCTCGACTACGGCGGCTGCCAGCTCGTCGTGACCCGCTTGCGCGAGGCCAGGCCGGGCCCGTCCTTCGACCCCGACCCCGTAGAGGGCTGGGAGGGCACCATCGTCGGTACTTCCCCAGGGTCTCAGTTCGACGACAACTTTATCCTGGCGGGTGACTTCCCCGTGGGATATGGCATTGACAGCCTCGACTCTGCAATCGCCGCCCAGTTGGCAGGCCTGCGCGATACGGGGACCATCGTCCGCGTGTGGGGGGAACTTGTGTGCCCCGCCATTGATGCCTTCGGCACAGAGATCGTCGTGAACCGCGTCGAGGTCGTAGGCCAACCTGCGCCTGCACCCACGCCTGCACCTGTGCCCACGCCCGCGCCAACAACGGTGGAAAGTCGGACGGAACCGGTGGAGAACTGGTGGGGCGAGATCGTCAGCAATCCTCCCGGCTCGCAGTTCGACGATTACTTCCAAAGACAAATCGTGGATGGAGGCCAGTATGGTATCGAGTCTCTGAATCCGGATATCCAGGCTCAGATCGTGACCTTGCGTGACACGGGCACGACAGTCCACGTGTGGGGCACTCTGCATCACGACGTCCCCGACTATAACGCTACCCAGATTCAGGTGACCCGGCTCGAGGTCCAGGAGGTCCCGACGCCACCTCCGACCACAGAGGAGCCGGTGGAGGGCTGGATTGGCATGATTGGCAAGTTCTTATGGGGCTCCCAGTGCGACGACTACTTTGAGCGCAACGACGGCCAGCGCTTCGGTATTGAGGCGATGAACGCGGACGCCACCATGCGCCAGCAGATCGAGCAGTACCGGTGGACAGGTGCGCAGGTGCAGGTGTGGGGCCAGTTGCTCACCGGTATCCCCGACGTAGAGGGTCGCCAGATTCAAGTGGAACGGATCGAAGCCGTATCGGGGCCGGCGGCGGAGGCCAGGAATCTTATGCCCTTTGCCACGTCTAACGCGTCTTCGCATCTTCCTACGGATCGTGGAGGCCAGTATCAATCTTGGATGGCGATGGATAGTGCGCTTGAGACCTCCTGGGTGGAGGGTGTTGCTGGGCCGGGTCTTGGCGAATGGATACAGCTCTCCTTCCCCGGAACCGTCGAGATTCAGTACATCAACCTGGACGTGGGCTACGACCGCGACGCCGACATCTTTTATGCCAATAACCGGATCAAGCGGGTGACCTTTGTCTTTTCCAACGGAGAGCAGATCGAAATGGATCTCTCCGACACCCGCGGAATGCAGAGGATCGTTCTGGCTCGCGCCCCCGGCCCGAGTATTGAGACCACCTTTGTCAAAATCGTCATCGGAGAGGTCTACCCCGGCTCCCGGCACGACGATACCTGCCTGGCCGAGATTGAGGTGTGGGGGAAGACAAAGTGAGGAGACAAGAAATGAGAAGCAAACTGTATGTTGTAGGATTGGCGCTCATTCTGAGCGCGTTGATCTTGGGCGGCTGCGGGCCGGCCACGGTTGAGCCTGTCGCACCGCCGACGACCGGGCCGCGGCCAGTCAGTCATTCGGTCGAGTTGCGGGAGGGCGAGACCTACACGCTCGCGCTCGAAACGGATCTCTCCAGTGGCAACGAGTGGGAGGTGGAGTATAGCGAGGCGCTGCTTGAGCTGGTAGACCGCACCGCCGACGACGCCGCAGGCGAGGAGGTCTTTATCTTCCGCGCCCGCGCCGTGGGTGTCACCGAGGCCTACTTTAGCTACAGCAGGCGCCACGAGGCGATCTGTCACTTTACCATCGGAGCCGATCCAGCGCTGGCCGAAACGATGAGTGAGGCAGAGGCCAGAGAGATCGCGGCCAACAGCGAGTGCGGCGAGGCAGGACCGCTTCTGGAGAATGCCCTCTACAACGACTGGACGGCCACCTGGTGGATCGATCTGGATGTGGAGAAGGAGGGATGCAATCCTGCATGTGTCGTCAACGTGAGAACAAGACAGGCAGAGATAAACTGGCGTTGCATGGGCGTCCTTCCTCCAGAAGACACCGTGGATACCCCAGCGCCCGCTCCGCCGCCAACGGAGATCACCGTCGTGGGCTGGCTCGGCCGCGTCGTCAGCCTGCCGGCTGGCGGTCAGTTCGACGACTACCTCGTCTTGGAGCCCGAAGGGATCGGCGAGATCGGCCTGACCGGCGCCGACGCCGACGTTGAGGCCGAGATCGTGGCCCTGCGCGACAAGGAAGAACCTGGCAAGTATGCCCACTTCTGGGGTACGCTCACCTGCGACGCACCCGACTACGGCGGCTGCCAGCTCGTCGTGATCCGCCTGGACCCCGGCACGCCGCCAGGCCCTCGCTTCGACCCCGACCCGGTCGAAGGCTGGCAGGGTCAGTTCTTCTCTGTTCCCGGCATGGCCCAGTTCGACGACTACTTTGTTCTGGATGGTCCCTTCCCCGTCCGATACGGGTTGCAAGGCGCCGACGAAGTGCTGCAGACCCAACTGGAGGATTTGCGGGACACGTCTGCAATCATTCGAATATGGGGGGAGATTCAGTGCGGCGTTCCCAGCTACGGTGGTTGCGGGATCAGGGTGAAACGTTTTGAACTCGTATCTGAAGAATCACCCCTGTTGGGCGTTCACTACGGGTCCCTAGTGGTCGGCTGGTATGGGCAGGTCGTTGGCCTCCCTGCTGATGCGCGATACGACGACTTTCTCCGCCTGCTCCCCCTGGGCGCTGGCGACGTGGGCCTGACCGGCGCCGACGCCGCTTTGGAGACCGAAATCGAGGGACTGCGCGACAGCGACACCAACGCCCACTTCTGGGGCGCGATCGCTTGTGGGGTGCCCGACTACGACGGCTGCCAGGTCACCGTCACCCGCGTCATCCCGGAGGGGGCAGGCCCTTATCCCGATCCCAACCCCGTGGAGGGATGGGAAGGGCGGTACTTCTTTGGCCGCGGCCTGGGGGGGTTCGATGACTGCTTCATTCTGGACTCTTACGGTCCTTTCGGCATTCAATACGGGATTCGGGGCGCCGATGAAGCGTTGGAAGCCGCGCTGGAGGACTTGCGGAGTATGGATAAGCTTACCGATCCTCCACCTGACATCCAGATATGGGGAGAGGTGCAGTGCGGCGTTTCCGACGTGAACGGCTGCCAGATTATTGTGGACCGTCTGGAGGAATTATTCAGCCGGCCATGAAACTGTTTAGACCAAAACAAGAAAAGGAGATGACGAGAAATGAAACTGAAGAAGGTAGTACCGATGAACTATGGACTGCTTCAAACCACACTTGCAGTACTGGTTGTGCTGATTTTGCTCGTGACGGCGTGCGCACCAATCTCAACGCCGACCTCTACTGCCGAGCCTACCAGCCTACCTGCACCCACTTCCACTCCCACCAGCCCGCCTGCGCCAACCGCTACCGCGACGCCGGTTCCGCCCACCCCCACACCGGTGCCCGATCCGCATCCTGGCTGGACCTCGTACACTGACGCGAATTATGTGTTTGATATGGTCTTTGACCGCGACGGCAACCTGTGGACCGCGAGCGCGGGTGGCGGAGTCGTCCGGTGGGACCCGGCTGATGGCACGTACACCAGGTACACAGTGAACGATGGCCTGGCGGACAATAGCGTCTATTCTATCGCCGTGGCACCCGACGGCGCGCTGTGGTTCGGCACTGGGAAGGGCATCTCCCGCTTCGACGGTGAGACCTGGACCACCTACACCGCCGACGACGGCCTGGCGGACAATTTCGTCGCGTCCATCGCCGTGGCCCCCGATGGCGCGCTGTGGTTCGGCACTAGAGAGGGCGTCTCCCGTTTCGACGGCGAGACCCTTCGGGCTGAGCCTCAGGGCGAAGCCTGGACCACCTACACCACCGACGATGGCCTGGCGGGCAATGATGTCCTGTCCATCGCCGTGGCCCCCGACGGCGCGCTGTGGTTCGGCGCCTCGGACGGTGGCGTCTCCCGCTTCGACGGCGAGGCCTGGACCACCTACACCACCGACGACGGCCTGGCGGGCCGAGGTGTCTCATCCATCGTCGTGGCTCTCGACGGCGCACTGTGGTTCGGCATCTGGGAGGGCATCTCCCGCTTCGATGGCGAGACCTGGACCACCTATACTATCGAGGGTTCAACAACTGAAGTCGCGTCCATCGCCGTGGCTCCTGACGGCGCGCTGTGGTTCGCCTGGCTGCGCCGAGGGGGCGTCTCCCGCTTCGACGGCGAGACCTGGACCACCTATACCGCTGCCGACGGCCTGGCGAGCGACATCGTCACCTCCATCGCCGTGGCCCCCGACGGCGCGCTGTGGTTCGGCACCCAGGGTGGCGTATCTCGCTTCGACGGCGAGACCCTTCGGGCTGAGCCTCAGGGCGAAGCCTGGACTACCTACGCCACCACCGACGGCCCGGCGGCGAATGACGTCGGAGCCATCGCCGTGGCCCCCGATGGCGCGCTGTGGTTCGGCGCCTGGCGCGGAGCCTCTCGCTTTGACGGGGAGACCTGGACCACCTACCCCACCGCCCACGGCCGCCACCAGTATCCCGTCTCGTGCATCGCCGTGGCCCCGGACGGCGCGCTGTGGTTCGGCACCAAGGGCGGCGGCGTTTTCCGTTTTGACGGCGAGGCCTGGACCTCCTACACCACCGACGACGGTCTGGGGAGGAGCGGCGATGTCCGCTCCATCGTCGTGGCTCCTGACGGCGCGCTGTGGTTCGGCACCGGCTGGGGCGTCTCCCGCTTCGACGGCGAGACCTGGACCACCTACACCGAAGACGATGGCCTGGTGAATAATCCTACCTGGTCCATCGCCGTGGCCCCGGACGGCGCGCTGTGGTTCGGCACCTTTGGCAGTGATGTCTCCCGCTTCGATGGCGAGACCTGGACCACCCACACCATCGGCGTTGACCTGCCGGCGCACAGTTACGTCGGGTCTATCGCCGTGGCTCCCGACGGCGCGCTGTGGTTCGGCACTGGGAAGGGCGTCTCCCGCTTCGACGGCGAGACCTGGACCACGTACACCGCCGACGATGGCCTGGCGGATAATAGCGTCCTATCCATCGCCGTGGCTTCCGATGGCGCGCTGTGGTTCGGTACCGGTGGCGGCGTTTCCCGCTTCGACGGCGAGGCCTGGACCACGTTCATCACCGACGATGGTCTGGTGAGCAATAGCGTCCTATCCATCGCCGTGGCTTCCGACGGCGCGCTGTGGTTCGGCACCGGGGGCGGCGTCTCCCGCTATCTGCCGCCGGACTGACCTGCGGGAAACGTAACGACTTAGAATATCTCAGGCTACCTTATCCACCCTGTGTGCACAATCTACACTCAATGGCGAGTGACGGCATCTGAACCGTTGGCGTCGACGAAGTTGAAACCTAACTGTAACGAAGTCGTAACTTAACTGTAATGAAGTTGTAACTCAAACAAGGTGAGAAATCTGTAAGCTGTTGTTAGCATAGCACGACGCTGATGCTGCTTTGGGTATTGGGTGCGAAAGAAGGAGGTTTATCATGCGTACCAAAGCCCTGCTGATCACCCTGTTTGTCCTGGCCCTTTCTCTGATGGTTGTCACACCGGTTGCTGCTGCCCCGGCGATGTGTGGGCCCACCTGGCACTGGGTCGTCCGAGGGGAGACGTTGTTCTCCATTGGCCGGCTCTACAACGTTAACCCGTGGGCCATTGCTTCGGCCAACCGGCTCGCCAACCCGAACCAGATCTATGCCGGGCAGCGACTCTACATCCCGGCCGGGTCGCCCTATTACCAGCCGCACCGGTGTGGCTCGTACTACACCGTGCGGCATGGGAACACTCTGCTCGGCATTGGCCGCGCGTACGGCGTGAGCGCCTGGAGCATCGCCAGGGCCAACCGTATCTACAATATGAACCGCATCTGGGCAGGTCAGAGGCTGTTCATTCCGTGCTACTGAGGCGCGCACATTAGCCGGAGAGAAGGCGGAGCCTGGCACGCCGGCTGGTTGCATAGGTCGGGCGTGTTACCTTGTCTGTCATGGCTTCGCTCAGAACGTCTGTGCTCGTGATGTTATTGTCTCAACTGCTGGTGACCTGCCTGATCCCGAGGGGGAGGTCCAACTGACCTTGTCGCGTTAAAGCACCCCGGCGCGTCAGCCGGGGTGTTTTTTCTTGACGCCCGCGAGAAGCGACCCCTGGTCGCCTGACCAGGGAAAAGACTCCCCATCTGTCCAGACCCCAAACTCCCCGGTTGGCCGATGCGCCGGGTTTTTTTTGTGTATATGTTTGGGTCAGTCAACAACCATCGCCGTGGATTCGGGCAGTCGCCTTGGCGCTCGCGGCGGAATTGAGTATAATCAGGAGCAACCCACAGCCGAAGGAGCAACCTATGAAGGGGGATAAGCCCATCCCCGCTACTTACACAGAGGCCAGGAGCGAGATCGAACGTCTGGTGGAGCGCTTCGCCCGCAGCCTGGACGACTACAAACACGCCGACTACAAAGAGACCCGCGTGCGCGTCGAGTTCATTGATCCCATGTTCGAGGCGCTCGGTTGGGATGTGCGTAACGTCCAGGGATACGCCGAGCAATACAAGGACGTGGTCCACGAGGACGCCATCAAGGTCGGTGGTGCAACCCGCGCGCCCGACTATTGCTTCCGCGTCGGCGGCGCCCGCAAGTTCTTCCTGGAGGCCAAAAAGCCCTCAGTCTCGGTCAAAGGGGACATCGGCCCGGCCTACCAACTGCGCCGCTACGCCTGGAGCGCAAAACTCCCTCTGTCCATCCTCACCGACTTCGAGGAGTTCGCCGTCTACGACTGCCGCCAGCGCCCCAGGCCCAGCGACAAGGTCAGCGTGGGTCGCATCACGTACCTCACGTTCGACCAGTACCTGGAGAAAGACCACTTTGACGACATTTACGGCGTGTTCGCCAGGGAGTCGGTGCTCAAGGGCTCCTTCGACCGGTACGTACAGGACACCAAACGCAAGCGCGGCACCGGCGAGGTGGACGCCGAGTTCCTCAAGGAGATCGAGGGCTGGCGCGACGTGCTGGCCCGTTGCGTCGCCCTGCGCAACCCGACCCTGTCGGTGCACGAACTGAACTTCGCCGTGCAGCGCACCGTTGACCGCATTCTGTTCCTGCGTATGTGCGAGGACCGGGGTATAGAGGAGTACGGTCGTCTTCTGGCCCTCACCAGTGGCCCCCACATCTATGCCCGGCTAGGCGACCTCTACCGGCAGGCCGAGGAGAAGTACGACTCCGGCATCTTTGACTTCCAGGCCGACACACTGAGCAAATCATTGGCCGTGGACGACAAGGTGCTCAAGCCGATCCTGGCCAGCCTCTACTATCCCCAGTCTCCCTACGAGTTCTCGGTGCTCCCGCCTGAGGTGCTGGGCCAGGTGTACGAGCAGTTCCTGGGCAAGGTCATCCGCTTGACGCCCGCCCACCGGGCGAAGGTGGAGGAGAAGCCGGAGGTCAAGAAGGCGGGTGGCGTCTATTACACGCCCACCTACATCGTGGACTATATTGTCCGGCAGACAGTCGGCAAACTCATTGAGGGCAAGACACCCCGGCAGATCGCCAAAATACGGATTGTTGACCCCGCCTGCGGTTCCGGCTCGTTCCTGCTGGGCGCGTACCAATGTCTGCTCGACTATCATCGCCAATGGTACGAGGACCACGACCCGGCCAAGCACGCCCGCGGCAAGCGGCCCGCGCTCTACCAGACTCCCTCCCCCTCTCCCCCCTCCCGGGGGGGAGCCGGAGGGGGGTGGCGATTGACCACCGCCGAGAAGAAGCGCATCCTGCTGAACAACATCTACGGCGTGGACATCGACCGCCAGGCGGTGGAGGTGACGAAACTGAGCCTGCTGCTCAAGGTGCTGGAGGGGGAGAGCCAGGAGACGTTGGGGCGGCAATTGGCGCTATGGCGCGAGCGGGCGCTGCCCAACCTGGGGGACAACGTCAAGTGCGGCAACTCGCTCATCGGGTCAGACTATTTCGAGGCGCAACTGATGCCAGATGAGGAGGAGATGCGGCGGGTGAACCCGTTCGACTGGGGGAGGGAGTTCTCGGAGATTATGGCGGATGGCGGGTTTGATTGTGTGATTAGCAACCCGCCGTACATTCGCATCCAGACGATGAAAGAGTGGGCGCCGACCGAGGTAGAGTTTTACAAGCAGCGCTACGCGGCGGCCAGCAAGGGCAACTACGATATTTATGTCGTCTTTGTGGAGCGGGCACTGCAACTACTCAACGAGCGGGGGCGGATGGGCTACATCTTGCCGCACAAGTTCTTCCAGGCCAAATATGGACAGCCTTTGCGCGGGTTGCTTGCCGGGGGAAAGCACCTGACCGAGATCGTCCACTTTGGCGACCAGCAGGTCTTTGCCGGGGCGACCACTTATACCTGCCTGCTTTTCCTGGACAGGAAAGGCAACAAGCACTTCCGTTACGTCAAAGCCCACGACCTGGGTGATTGGCGGGCCAGCAGTGAGGCGGTCGAGGGCGAAATCCGCGCCAATAGGGTGACAGGGAAGGAATGGAACTTCGTCGTGGGGCCGGGGGCACCGCTGTTCGAGCGGTTGAGTGAGATGCCGGTGAAGTTGGGGGATGTGGCAGCAAGGATATTCCAAGGTCTGGTCACTGGTGCTGACCCAGTGTTCATTATGGAAAATGTCTCAGAGACAGAGTATAAATCAGCGGCTACGCAGAAAACATACCACATTGAAGCAGAATTGATGCACCCGCTCTGCAAAGGCTCTGTAAATCTGAGGCGTTACCACGTTTCTGAAATCACCAAGTCAATTCTGTTTCCCTATGAGCTGGTGAGCAGAAAGGCAGAACTGCTATCCGCTCAGAAATTAGCTAAACTGTTTCCAAATGCCTGGGCATATTTGAAAGAGAATCGTCAGAGACTTGAAGCCCGCGAAAGGGGAAAGTGGAAACATGGCAAATGGTACGCTTTTAGCCGCTCTCAAAACTTGAGCGAGATGGAACAGGAGAAAATCCTCACTCCAAGCATCGCCAGTCGCACGTCTTTTACTCTCGACATGACCGACTACTACTATTTTGTCGGAAGCGGTGGTGGCGGAGGTGGAGGCTACGGTATAACGATTAAGGACAAATACCTATCATTAACCTACTACTACCTGCTTGGTTTGTTGAATTCAACGCTACTCGACTGGTTATTAAAGCAGACGAGCAGTCCATTCCGAGGTGGCTACTACGCTTACAACCGTCAATACATTGAGCAACTCCCCATCCGCACCATCAACTTTGACGACCCGGCGGACGTGGCCCGCCACGACAAAATGGTCGCGCTGGTGGAGCGTATGTTGGCGCTGCACCGCAAACTGGCCGCCGCTACCATCCCTGCTGACAAGGAACTCTACCAGCGCCAAATCAAGGCCACCGACCGGCAGATTGACGGGCTGGTGTATGAGTTGCATAGGTTGGCGGAGGAAGAGATCGAGATCGTCGAGGGTGCAACCGGGTGACAGGTTCAGAAAAGCCAACTGATCCACCCACAATTGCCTTAGGAGGATACACGTGAACGAGACTATACGAGTGATTCAAAACCGTAGGTCAGTAAGAGCCTACGAGGACAGGCCAATTGATAGAGACACTGTGGATTTGATAATCCACTCGGCTATGCGTGCCCCCACCGCTGGGAACCTGATGCTTTACTCGATCATCGAAGTTCAAGATCAAACCATCAAGCAGAAACTCGTCAAGTCTTGCGATAATCAACCCTTTATCGCCAAAGCCCCTCTAGTTCTACTCTTTCTTGCGGATTACCAGCGATGGTTCGACGTTTTTATCGCATCAGATGTAGAATCCTATTGTGAAGCAGAGGGGAAAGAGATTCGTGTTCCAGGTGAAGGTGATTTGCTCTTGGCGTGTTGTGATGCCCTGATCGCTGCCCAAACTGCCGTAATCGCCGCAGAATCGCTGGGGGTTGGTTCTTGCTACATCGGCGATATTATGGAGAACTATGAACATCACAAGGAGCTATTCGATCTGCCGCAATACGTTTTTCCAATCACACTTCTTTGCTTCGGCTATCCCAAAACCACTTTGTCTGCGAAAGAGCTTGCGCCTAGATTTCTCCAGGAGTACATACATTTTGAGAACACGTACAAAAGATTTGACAAGACGGCTTTGGACAAAATGCTCGAGTCGAGAGACCCCCAACGCTATTTTGGCAACGCAACCAACGTTGGCCAGCATTATTACGCCAGAAAATTCTCGGCAGACTTTTCCATTGAAATGACACGATCAGTCAGACAAGCTATCCGAACTTGGGCAGCACATGATCAATAACAGCGAGGTGAAACTATGGCACGGAAAAAACAAACGCGAGGGAAATGCGTCTTCTGTGGGCGCGAAATGACGAGGGGCGGCCTGGTGAGGCATTTGAAAGCTTGTCCGCAACGTGAAGAGGCTACCAGTGCTGCCAATCAAGAGCCTGGCAAAGAGCAAATCCTCTATCATCTGCAAGTGCAGGATGCCTGGTGGGGTGATTTCTGGCTGCACCTGGAGACGAGAGGCTCAGCCACGTTGGCGGACTTGGATCACTACTTGCGTGCGGTCTGGTTAGAGTGTTGCGGGCACCTGAGCCGGTTTTCCGTCGGGGGCTGGGGTGGAGGGGAGATTTCAAAGAGGAGACGGGTGGAGCAGGTATTCAGGCCGGGGCTTGAACTTGCGCATATCTACGATTTTGGGACCTCGTCAGAGACCCTGATCAAAGTGGTTGATGGAAGAAAAGGAAAACCGCTAACCTCTCACCCGATTTTCTTGATGGCGCGCAACGATCCGCCGGAAGCGCAATGTGTCGAGTGCGGCCAGCCAGCCTCGTGGCTGTGTCTCGAGTGCGTGTACGAATTACAAGAGCCGGGGACTTTGTGCGATGAGCATGCCCGGACGCACCCACACGACAACTATGGTGAAGCAATGCCTTTGGTGAATTCCCCCAGGGTTGGGATGTGTGGGTATTGTGGGGCCTGCGGATCCGCCATATTGAGGATAGGTGCCCAACAAGCGCACCTGCGATTCGTTCGCTCGAAACCACGCACTGCGATTCATTCGCTTGAAGCGTGGGGGAAGAGGGAGAAGGTAAGCTTCGAGGCAGAGAGGATCAGCGGATGAGAGAGAAACTTCCCAGGAACAGAAAAACCGCACGGCCTGCGGAGAAGCCGTGCGGTTGTACGTCTTTCGGGTGGGTTTTACCCTACTGCTTTACTCCAGACGCGGCACGCGGCCGCTCAAGCCTGGCTATAGAGCCCTCACACTGACGGCACACAACCCCTTGGGTCCCTGCTCGACAGAGAACTCGACCTGCTGGTTCTCCTGCAGTGAGCGGAAACCCTCTCCCTCGACGGCCGAGTGATGGACAAATACGTCCTCTCCGACCTCACGAGAGATAAAGCCAAATCCTTTAGAATCGCTGAACCATTTGACGGTTCCGGTTTCTTTTTCAGTCACTTTCTGTACTCCTTAATTTGTGTGTTTTTGGGCGAAGCAGCACGGGCAAAACAAAAAAAGACCACCCAGTCTCCGCAAGTCTGGGCAATCTTTGATATTACAGCCAAAACCTACTTCGTCCTACTTGGCGATATTATACCATACTGCTGCAAAATAGCCAAACGCCAAAGACGTGGGGAAAAGCAGGAGAATTCGCAGGAACAGGTAACTCTTCAGCACTCAATCTGGCGTGAGCCTGTCGAACGCTCGAGGCCGCCGACCGGCAGATTGACGCGGGCGCATCAGTTGGGTTGACTTTTCACGTTTGACTTATTGCGGTATCCCCCACCCGTGCCTGCTTGTGTCTTTCCATTGCTGTGCTATAATGACCATCAGTTAGCAACTGTTCACAGGAGGCACCATGCGTCGCTCACAGACTCGGCGCACGCGAATCATTGTGTGGATCATCAGTCTGCTGGTCGTCATCAGCATGGGGCTCAGCATGGTGGTGGCCTTCGTACCACCACGCCGCGTCACGCCTACTCCTACGTCCATCCCCACTCCCTTCCCTACCCGCACGCCTACGCCTGCTTCCACGTGACGGCCAACATAATAAGCGGGGAGACCACACAATGGACAAAATCGGCGCGTTTACCTTCGTCCTACACAGCCACCTGCCCTATTGCCGCCGGGCTGGTCGCTGGCCCCACGGCGAGGAATGGCTTCATGAGGCCGCCGCCGAGACCTACATTCCCCTCTTGAACTCGCTCTACGATCTGCACGAAGCCGGACTCCCCGCCAGGTTGACCCTCGGTCTGACCCCTATCTTGTGTGAGCAATTGGCTGACTCGCTGGTACAGGAGCACTTCGAGGCCTATCTGGGGGAGAAGATACAGGCCGCCGAGGGAGACATCCCCCGCTTCCGAGAAGAAGAGAACCCCCAGGCCGAGTACCTGGCGATTTTCTATCGGGATTGGTACAGCAACATCCTGCGTTCCTTTCAACAGCGCTACAATCGCGACGTCGTGGGGGCGTTCCGCTGCCTGCAAGATGCTGGCGTGGTGGAGATTATCACCTGCGCAGCAACCCATGGCTACCTGCCACTGCTGGGCACCGATGGAGCCATGCGGGGCCAACTGAAGGCCGGTATCGTTTCGTACAAACGGCACTTCGGGCGCGCCCCTCGCGCCTTATGGCTACCCGAATGTGCCTACCGCCCCGCCTACATCGCCGACGACGGCACCGCGCGGCCGGGGCTTGAAAGTTTCCTGGCGGCGGAGAACCTGGGTTGCTTCTTGGTCGAGACGCACACGATTGAGGGAGGGCGCCCGGTGGGCAAGGCGGCCGGCGACGCCATCGGCCCTTACGGAGCCATCCTACGCAATTACGTCCTGCCGCTGGAACAGTTCGCGTCGCCAGACCAACCGCGCAGCACCTACCGCCCCTACTACGTCGTCAACACCACCCCCGGCGTGGTCAGCGAGCACTCCGGCGTGGCGGCGATCGGCCGCAACAACCGCACCGGCATGCAAGTCTGGTCGGCCGATTGGGGCTATCCGGGTGACTACGACTATCGCGAGTTCCATAAGAAGGACCATATTTCGGGGTTGCAGTACTGGCGCGTGACCGGCGCGCAGGTGGATCTGGGGCACAAGGACTGGTATCACCCCGACTGGGCACAGGGCAAGGTCGGCGAGCACGGTCGCCACTTTGCCTGGCTGGTGAGCGACCTTCTGACCCAGTATCATGACGAGACTGGGCAGTTTGGCATCATCGCCTCTAACTACGACACCGAGCTCTTCGGCCATTGGTGGTTCGAGGGAGTGGGCTGGATCCGCGAAGTGCTCCGGCACCTGGCGTCGTCGGAGAGTGTCACGCTGATGACCGTCAGCGAGTACCTGGAGGCCCATCCACCCGATGAAGTGCTGGCGCTCCCCGAAAGTTCGTGGGGATTGGGCGGCGGTCACTGGACGTGGGACAACCCGGAGACGCACTGGATGTGGCAACCGATCCACGAGGCGGAGAAGCGCATAGAGCAGATTGCAAGTTCGAGACTTCGTCGTGAGCGCTCAGTCGAACGGTTGCAGGTTGTAGACCCGGACGAAGAGGTGGTGTTGAATCAGGCGGCGCGGGAATTGCTCCTGCTGGAATCCTCCGACTGGCTGTTCCTGGTCACCACGGGCCAGGCGCGGGAGTACGCCATCCAGCGCTTCACGGGGCACGTGGAGCGATTCGAACGACTGATCGCCAGCGTGGAGGCGAGCCATCCCGACCGGGTGCTGGCTGATGAATTGTGGGAGTTGGACAAGGTCTTCCCGGACGTAGACTATCGTTGGTGGGCAGTGCAATAGACTAGATTTCGCCGACAGATCATGAGCGCGACGGATACACCCGTCCTGAGGGGGTAGATTATGACCGGAAAGCCGCTCAAAATACTGTTTCTCGCCGCCGAAGCCGTTCCCTTCGCCAAGGTGGGCGGACTGGCGGACGTGGCCGGCTCGTTGCCCAAGGCCATCCGGGCGTTGGGTCACGACGTGCGGCTGATGATACCGCGCTACGGCACTATCCACAGTGATCAGTTCCATTTTGAGAAAATCGGGGCGCCTTTCCTCGTCCCGGTCGGGCCTGGGGAGGAGTACGTTCACCTGATCGGCAGCACCCTTGATGGGGATGTCCCCGTCTATCTTATCTGGAACGATCTGTACTTCTCTGCCCGTGACCGCGTCTACGGCTTCGAGGACGACGCGCAGCGCTTCGCTGTCTTCGGCCAGGCATCGCTCGCCGCGCTCCGCCTCCTGGACTGGCAACCGGACGTGATACACGCCAACGACTGGCACACCGGTATTGTACCAGTCTGGCTGAACACAGCCGGCCGGAAAGACCCCCTCTACCGGGATATCGCCACCCTCTTCACCATTCACAACCCGGCCCACCAGGGCGTCGCCGGCCGGCTGATCCTGACCTTCGCGCAGATGGAACACGTGAAACATCTACCCGTCGAGCGGCCTGGGACAGTAAACTGGATGGCGCAGGGCATCGCGCACGCCGACCTGATCAACACCGTCAGCAAGCGGTACGCGCAGGAAATCCTCACCCCAGAGATGGGGATGGGGTTAGACCCCCTGCTGCGAGAGCGACAGGAGCGACTCTTCGGCGTGCTCAACGGGATTGACTACGAAGAGTGGAACCCGACCACGGATCCCAGCATCCCCCACCGCTTCGACGCCAAGACGCTTGACCGGCGGGCAGCCAACAAGACCGCTCTGCAACAACGAGCGCGTCTCCCCGTGCGACCCGAGGTGCCCCTCGTCGGGATGGTCTCGCGGCTGGACGAAGTCAAGGGGATGGACCTGATGGAGCCGGTGCTGGAGTGGCTTCTCGAAGGAGACGGCCAGTTCGTCCTGCTCGGTACCGGGCAGCCCAAGTACCACGAGATGTTCGTGCGCGTCCATGATCGCTTCCCCGATAGAATGCGCGCCTTCCTCAAGTTCGATGATGTGCTGGCGCGACGCATCTACGCTGGCGCGGACATGTTCCTGATGCCCAGCGGTGTCGAGCCGTGCGGGCTGGGGCAGATGATCGCGATGCGTTACGGTTGCGTCCCCATCGTGCACGTCACCGGCGGGCTGGCCGACACAGTCACCGATCACAAAGGCTGGAGAGGCCGCGGCACAGGATTCGCATTCACAGACTACACTTCCGAAGCGTGCCAGGAAACGTTGACGCGGGCGATGAAGGTCTACCGCAACAAGAAGGCCTGGCGCGAGTTGCAGCAGCGGGGAATGGCGGTTGACTTCTCTTGGAAAGCCCCGGCACGGAAGTACATCAAGCTATATCGGAAAGCCACCCGGTTGCATAGAGAAGCCCAATCGCCATCGGTGTGATTCGTACCTCGGCCACGCGCTTTAGTACCTTGCTCCTCATATGGCCCCAACATATCAAGCTGTGAGAGGCAGCCAAGACTGAGCGGGTGATTTAAGGTGGTAGAATGCCTGAACTGCGTCAAGACCCAATCACCGAGAAATGGGTGGTTGTTGCTCCTGAGAGAGCAGAGCGCCCTGAGGATTTTGCTCAACGTGCCGAATACGTAGAAGAAGGAACCTGTCCTTTCTGCGTAGGAAATGAGCACCTGACCCCACCGGAGGTGATGGCCTATCGCTCGCATAAGTCTCTCCCAAATGCGCCCGGTTGGCTGCTGCGAGTGGTGCCAAATCTCTATCCTGCTTTCACCCTTTCAGGTGATCTCGCGCCCATTAAAAGAGGGATGTACAGGAGCACACACGCTGTTGGCTCTTGCGAAGTGCTTATCAGTAGCCCTGGACATGGCCAAACTTTAGTTACTCTATCTGACAAGGAAATCCGCGACGTGATTCGCTCCTACCAAGAGCGTTACTTGGCGTACAAGGACAATCCCCTAATCAAATACATCCTAATTGTCCATAACCACGGCAAGCCAGCAGGAGCCTCGCGCAAACACCCACATTCTCAGTTGTTCGCAATCCCCATAGTCCCTTCAACAGTAGCCGAGGAACTTGCCGGGTCTGCCCGCTATTTGCGGGAGAATGGCTGCTGCGTCTACTGCGACATAATCAAGCAGGAGAAAAAGACAGGAGAGCGACTGGTTTGGGAAGATGACCATTTCCTCGCCTTCGCCCCGTACGCCTCCCGCTTGCCCTTTGAGGTGTGGATCGTTCCCAAGCGCCATAGCGCCAACTTTGAGCAAATCACCGAAAGCGAAAAGGTAAGCGCACCAAGGGCATTAAAGATCGTCTTGGGTAAGTTGTATAGAGGGCTGAATGATCCACCATTCAATTACTACCTTCATACGGCTCCCTGCAGAGAGGACGTGACCGAGACCTACCACTGGCATGTTGAGATCCTTCCTAGATTAACTATCGCCGCTGGTTTTGAACTGGGCGCGGGAATGATGATTAATACTGTCACGCCCGAATCGGCAGCCGAGTTCTTGCGTTCCGTCGAGACGACAGAGGGCAAAATAAGAAGAGTATGTGAAACTCGATTGTGACTTAGGAGAGACTAGAATGAGGCAGCACTTGCGGGAGCGAGATACAGCTAGCGCCTCGTGGACAACCGGGGCCAAGACGGGCGTTGGCACATCTTACACCTATGAACTGGGACCCGAAGAAAACCCTTCGAAAGTCTGGTTCACGTTGGCGGATGACGCGATCACCGAGGTCTCGTACCCAACCATCGACATTGCGAATGTCAAGGAGATGACATGTCTCGTCAGTGACGGCGAGAGCATCCATGATGAGACGGAAGATTGCTTCCACACGATCACGCTTCTCGATAAGCGAGCGTTGGCCTATCAAGTGATTTCGACCGATAAAGAAGGACGGTACCGGCTGATCAAGGAGGTCGTCACTGACCCGGCGCGCCATACACTGCTGGTGCGGGTGACCTTCGAGGCCCTTCAAGGTAAGCCAGCCGATTACCGACTCTATCTTTACTTCATGCCGCATATCAGGAACTCAGGTGAGGAGGATAGCGGCTGCATCGACCAAGGGGCTGGGGCTGTCTTGGCCTGGGATAGAGACATCCATTGTGCCCTGAAAGTAAGCCCGCACTGGTTGCACGCCTCCCTGCGGGACGTACTTGCTGGTACCGATGATGCCTCTGCAGCAAATGGCCATGGTCGGCCAACTGAGCGGGTCGAGAACAACCGGATCGCCTTTACATTGGAGTTGCCAACGACGGAAGTGTGGACAGCAGCTTTGGGGTTTGGCCCTTCGGCGCAGGCGGCTATTGACGCGGCCGACGCCAGCCTGACTCGCGGCTTTGAACCAATCAAGCAGGAGTACATCGCCGGTTGGCAAAGATATTGCGCGTCCCTTGACACCCTGGAAGCCAGAGCAACTGACTTTTACTACCTTAGTGCTATGATCATCAAAGCCCATGAAGACAAGACACATCGAGGAGCTATTGTGGCCTCACTGTCACTGCCCTGGGGCCATCGCAGGCCAGACGAAGAGGAGTACACCGGCTATCGCTACGTTTGGCCCAGAGACCTTTATCACTCGGCTATGGCGTTACTGGCTGCAGGCGATAGTCAGACAGTGGCAGATGTGCTGCATTACTTGGATGAAGTACTACAAAAGCCAGATGGTAGTTTCCCTCAAAACGCGCGGGTGGATGGAACTCCTTACTGGCCGTCGATTCAGATGGATGAGGTAGCCGATCCGATTATCTTGGCTTGGTGGTTGGAGGCAACGGATCGTTATCACAGCCTGGTTAAGCCCGCCGCTGACTACATCGTACAGCACGGACCGGCTACCCCCCAGGAACGGTGGGAAGAGAACAGCGGTTACTCGCCGGCCACCATAGCCGCTGAGATCGCTGCCTTGGTGTGTGCAGCCGATCTGGCCCAACGAGCCAGCGATCTGGAAAGTGCGGACCGCTATCTCCAGGTCGCCGACGAATGGGAGCAAAGGGTTGAGGAATGGTGTTTTACGACCAATGGCTTGCTCGACGACGGCCGATACTATTTACGTATCTCGCAGGAGGGTGATCCTAATGCCGAGCAGACTATCCAAATCGCAAATGGTGGCGGCCTGCATGATCAGCGAGCCATTGTGGACCCCAGTTTTCTGGAGTTGGTGCGGCTAGGGGTGAAATCCGCGGATGATCCCAGTATCCTCGAATCGCTGTCGAAACTCGATCAAATGCTCAAGGTTGAGACACCGCGTGGGCCCAGTTGGTACCGATACAACTCTGATAGGTACGGCGAAACGACCCGTGGCGGTGGCATCCCCGGCCAAGGCCGCCTATGGACACTACTCACTGGTGAGCGTGGCATGTATGAGTTGGCGCGGGGTCGTATCAACGAAGCCAGGCTGTACCTGGAAACAATGGCTAGGTTTGCCAATGCCGGCGGGATGTTGCCTGAGCAGGTATGGGAGGATACCGGCGAAGGAACCGGCTCAGCGACCCCTCTTGTTTGGAGTCATGGAGAGTACATTGTTCTACTCAAGTCCATAATGATGGATGACATCGCTGATAGGCCGAGCGTCGTTTGGGAGCGGTATGGAGGTCGCAAATGGCAAGTATAGAATTCCTAGACTTTGAGATTCGCCTCGAATTGCGGGAGGAGGGCAAGGGCTACCATATCTCGGCCAGTGGACCTGCTGGCAACGCTCTTCAAGCTCTCCTGGTACTTGATGAGGATCAACTCAGTTCTGCCAAATCGAAGATTGGGGAAGCAATACTGGGACGGGGGTTGACGAGAAGGGTCAGTCCAGAAATTCAACTGGCCCAGACAGTCGGTGCCGTACTCTTCGATGCACTCCCGCGAAAGATGAAAGAGAACTATTGGCGCGGCTTGAGTATGGCAGAGCAGGCGGGCAAGGGACTCCGATTCAAGCTCCGTATTGACCCGAGGGCCACTGGGCTTCTGGGTTTGCCGTGGGAGCTTTTATATGATTCTGAATATGGAGATTTTATTGCTCTGAGCAAGAGCACTCCTGTCGTCCGCTATATCCCGTTGCCCAGACCTCCGAAACCGCTGCAGATACAACCTCCTCTACGAATTCTCATCCTGATTGCGAGCCCGGAAGATAGCCCCGTTCCAGGACTGCGCGAAGAAAGACGGCGTATTTACAAGGCCCTGTTACCCCTCCAACGCAATCGACTGGTGGACTTTGAGATCGTTGAGGGCCATGATACACTTGCCCAGCTGCGTTCCTGTCTTCGCAAGACCAAGTTTCATGCTTTGCATTTCATTGGGCACGGAAAATTTGATGAGCGGACCGAAGAAGGTCTCCTCCTGTTTGAGGACGATGTGGGCGTAAGTAGGCCAGTGACGGGTGATCGGATTAAAGTGATCATTGGTGATGAACCCTCGATCCGGCTCGTATTCCTCAATGCCTGTGAGGGCGCACAACTCGCCAAGACTGATGCTTTTACGGGCGTTGCAATGGGCTTGGTTCGGGCAGGCATCCCGGCTGTAGTGGCGATGCAATTCGCAATCACAGGGAATGCCGCGTACTGGTTTTCCAGTGAGTTCTACAAGGCCCTGGCTGACGGATGTCCAGTAGATGCTGCGGTGTCGGAAGGGAGAAAGGCAGTCTATTCGGAGACAGGGTCGGTGGAATGGGCCACTCCGGTGCTCTACATGCGAGCTCCTGACGGGATTCTGTTCGACATCCAAATACCGCGGGCACGAGCAAGAGAACTCCCAATCATGTCCGATGAGCCAGAGCTTGGGGAGATTCGTGAAAGGACCCTGGTTCTGCAAATTCCTGGTCTTGAAGAAGTCGGCGCCGATATCTATCTGACCGGTCCGATGAGTGACTGGACTGCAGATCCTGCGCTGAGATACCGACAAACGGACATGCCTGGCACTTTTTCGCTTACGGCAAGGCTAGAAGCGGGAGAGTCCTTCAAGCACTATATGCTATCCAACTTTGCGGATCGGGCAAGGGTAGCTGCCTGTCTTCGCAGAGCAGGCTATACCGTGACCGGAAAGGGAGATGAAAGCTTGGAACATCCCGACAAATGGCGTACTTGGTTTCTGCTTCGATATGAGGATAGCTTCGTTGTGAGAGGTGATGGCGTTTATGCTGAGAACGTGTGGTAGTGTCTCTACGGGTTGCACCTTCTTCTTCGACGACCTGGACCGGCACGAGCCTCGCTACGCCATCGGTAACGGTGTCCGTGCCCTGGCCCTCACCCGCCACGCCACGGGGGACGACCTGTCACACGGCTTTCGGCGTGACCTGGGGGTGGCCGTGAGTGGGAAAAGCGGCAAGAGAGGAACCGATATCTTCGACGAAATCGTGAAAAGGACGAAGATGTGAGCGCTTCCAAAACCCTGCCCTACTCCGACATCGACCTCAACCGCTGGCGGGAGTACGACCACGTCTGGACCGACAGCCTGTGGCTGATCGAGGCCCGTGACCGCACCGGCGGTCACCGGCTCGACTACCACGGCAACTTCGTCCCCCAGATCGCCACCCAGACTTACCTGCGCTACACAAAGGAAGACGACGTCGT
Source organism: uncultured Anaerolineales bacterium (assembly GCA_964385635.1). Classification (GTDB taxonomy): domain Bacteria; phylum Chloroflexota; class Anaerolineae; order B4-G1; family B4-G1; genus CAYLPU01. The sequence goes on along the minus strand of CAYLPU010000008.1, from coordinate 35,967 downwards.
TCTCGACCTCTTCCTCGGCTCGGGAACCTCGGCCATTGAGGCCGTGCGGCTGAACCGGAGGCTGGTCGGCGTCGAACTGAAGCCCGACCTGGTAGAAACCGTGCGGGCCAAGATCCGCCCTGCCCTGCTCGACGACCGCATCCATATTCTCCAGGGCGACTCCACCCGCGCGGAGACAGTGGCCCGCGTGCGGGAGGCGCTGGTCTCAATGGGCACCGGGCACGTTCAACTGCTGGTGCTCCACCCGCCCTACCACGACATTCTGCGCTTTAGCGACCTGCCGGAAGACCTCTCCAACGCCACCACTCTGGATGCCTTCCTCGACCTCTTCGAGACCGTCGCCAGTCACGGCTTCGACCTGCTGGAACCGGGCAGATTCGCCGTGCTGGTCATCGGCGACAAGTACACCAAAGGCGAACTGATACCTCTGGGCCTCTACTGCCTGGAGCGGATGCAGCGGGCCGGCTTTCGCCCAAAGGCTATCGTGGTCAAGAACATCACCGGCAATGAAAGGGGCAAGGGGCGCAATAGCAACCTGTGGCGCTACCGGGCACTAGCTGGCGGGTACTACATCTTCAAACACGAATATGTTGTCGTCTTCCAGAAGCCGGTAGACTGGAAGTAAGCGTATCTTCTTAAAAATTCGGGGAAAGAAACCGGGTTTTTTCTGAAAAAACCCGGTTTCTCATCTGTCAAACCCCAGTTTCTTGTGGAGCCTCAAAAACCCGGTTTCTGATCTACCCCCGGTTGCCGCGGAAAACAGTCTGAGCCGTCACCGCCACCCGAAATCCAACGTCCCTGTTGCGGTGATCTGGGCTGATTCTAATGCGGCATGCGGCGGGGGCACTGTCCATAGAGTTGTTTGAGGAACCTCCCTGCAATACTCCGCGCCCACTATCCGACTGCCACTCGCTCCTTGTCCACTCCCATACGTTTCCCGCCATATCCGCACACCCACAGGGGCTGTCACCGTCCGGCGAATACCGGCCGACCGGGGTAGTTGTGCGTATGCCGCTTTCACGGGTATTGCACAGGGCAGCGTCTGGGTCATCTCCCCAGGGATAGATACGTCCATCAATGCCACGAGCCGCCTTCTCCCACTCTTGCTCGGCGAGCAGTCTCCCGCCGGCCCACTCTGCGTACGCCATAGCATCCTGCCAGCTTACCTGCACGACCGGATGGTCCATACGGTCTTCGCTGCTGCTGCTGGGGCCATCGGGGTGACGCCAGTCGAAGCCTATTATGGGTCGGAGCGTTTCAGGATCTAATCCTCCTTCTTTCTCCGCTGTGGTTACATATCCCGTGGCCTCCACGAAACGTGCAAACTCATCGTTGGTCACCGGCGTGCGGGTGACGAAGAAGCCTTCCTCCAACATGATTACCCATATGCCCTCTTCGTTCTCTGACCCCATAATGAACGGACCTGGCGGCACCCAAACCATCCCTTCCGGGACCTTCACCCCCGTCGGTAACGATGGAGGCCAATCGGCTTCCGTCAGCAGACCATGTACAAAGCCTCGTATCTCTTCGTTGATGCGCGTTTCTGGCGCGCTGCCATCCAGCAGCCTGGGTGCCAGCCATTGGGCCACGAAGAATTCCTGGAAGCTCCTATGCACGAAGTGATAGTCTCCCTCATCGTCGCGTTTCAGGAACGAGCAGGTGCGTATGTCGTGATCAAAGTAGTCAACCTCGTGCGCTCTCTCCAACTTGTAATACTTACGGATACGTTCCGGCAGCCGCGCGTAGTGAATACTCAACTCGTCGCGACGCAGCATCTCCAGGGCCAGTTCTTGCATGAACAGACGCTTGTCCTCACGAGTGATGAGTGTGCGACCCTTTTCCTCGTCGCGCAACAGCCACATGTCGGTGTAGCTCTCGTACAGCCGGGCTGCGTTGATCGCGTGCATGGGCTTCAGTTCAGGGAGAGAGTGAGCGATCATATCCAGGAGCACCGGCCTCTGTGCCAGTTCTGCCAGGTTGTAAGTGCTCTTGATCTCCTGCCAGTATTGTCTCCACTTGTTCGGGTAGCGCGCTCGCAGCACAAACTGGATGTCTTGTTGGTCAAAGGGCAGTAAGCGCACAATCTCAAAATTAGGCCGGTTGGTCAGGTCAATCGCCACTTGCTCCGGTGGACTTTGAGCATACGCCAACAGTTGCTGCCCTCGCTGGGAAAGCAACCTCTGGGCCTCCTCGCTGGTTCGGAAGTAGGACATGCGACAAGTGAGGACCACCTTGCTGTTGGCTTCCACTGCCCGGGCTAGCTCCTCGAAATTGTTCACGGTGGTCTGGTCGTCTACCTTTTGCGCCATTTCATCAAAACCGTCGAACAGGAGCACTAGTTTGCCAGCGGCATTGAACCGACGGAATGCCTCGTACCCGGCTGGAATAGAGTACCGGTTTACCAGGAAATCAGTGATGAGTTGCCCCAGGTTCATGGACTTGGCGTAGTCGCGCAGCGAGATGAGAATGGGTATACGGTTCCGGTCAGGATCAGCCAACCAGCGGCGTCCCAGTCTGGCCGCGTATTGGCGACAGAAGGAGGTCTTGCCTGTGCCATAATCACCAAGGATAGAGATGTGGTTGCGGGCTGGGTCGTCCAGCCAGTTGTCCACGTACTCATCCATCGGTTTGTAGATGCTCTTATCACTGCTCTGACACCCCAGGTCTACGTAGCAGGAACTGAGTTCGCTCTTCTCGTAGCTGTCCACCATCGCGCGGACGTAGGGCTCGAAGTCAATCAACTCGCGGTAGAACTCGTCCAGTGTGAAAGCCCGCACCGTGTCCCCGGTTTTGGCAGCCAATTCCCGCGCAGCGGGAGAGATGCGAGTGTGGGTCACCAGCACAGCACCGCCCAACTCGTGCGATTTTGTCTCAGCGATCAGCGATTCCACGTCGCCTCGCTCGACTAGGCCCTCTTTGCATACTACAACCACGCGGCCGGTGAGTGTACCCTTTCGAGTACAAATCAGGCGCACACGGTCAGCAGTAGATCGGCGCTCCTGGCAGGTGAAACCCATAACCGTAAGTAGCTGCTCGACAGTCTCGGCCAATGCACCGACGGGAGTCGGCGGTTCTGCTGGCGGAGATGGGAAATAGCGCTCGCGTACATTTGGGTACTCGTCCAGCAGTCGAGCCAGGTCGCCCTTAGACCAAGTGGTCGCCTGGTAGTAGGGCACAGTACTGGTAACTTTGGCGAGTTGCTTGCGCGCTTGTTCGCTGGGGACAGTACTGGTGATGAGGATGTAACGATCGCAATCATGGGTGCCCATGCGCGCAATGGGGCTGCCGAGGTCTCTCTCTCGCACTGATCTACCGCTTTTGGCATAGTGCTTGCATTCTATCAGGTAGCGGTGCGTCTCAGAGAAACCCGCAAGATCGGTCGTTGTCTGAACCGCGATGACGTCTCTGCCCAGGTCGGGGCCGCGCGAGACCTTGGCGTCAATGAAGAAGCCCATAGCCTGGAGCAGGTCTTCACAGAGCAGTTCGAATTCCTCGGGGTCTACCTGTGTAAGATCGATGTGCATGATTTATCTCCTTTGGAGGGCACAGCGGGGACAAAACACGCCGCTTTGTAGTCCTGTGGTCTACAGCGCCGTGGGGGTAAGGTTTCCCCGCCCACAATTCCATCAAGGGTCCTATTTTAGCATAATTACGCCTGAAGGACAAGAGCTACTGCTACTCCTCACCCTCGTATGACCAGTCCCAGAACCAGTACGCGAGTCCCTTCCACTCCCCCCAGCGCTCAAAGGCCGCTTCAATCTCGGCCCGACCGACCGGCTCGCCGCTGTGCCACTCGTGTGAGACCATCTTGATCGCCCAGGAATCCACGGGAACGAAGTCGTAGCGACCCAACAGAATGAGCAGGTTGGCTGCCGCGTAGTCTCCCACTCCCTTGAGCGCCAGTAATCGCTTGCGCAGTTGGGTGGTCGGGATGCCGGCTGTCTTCAGCGCCTCCAGGTCGAGGGTGCTGGCGGTCACAGAACGCGCCAGTTCCAGCATGTAGGGTGCTCGATAGCCCAGCCGCGTTGCCGAGCGTAGCGTCCTCTCGTCCGTAGCGGCCAATTGATCAGGAGTGGGGAAGGCACGGCGGGTGGGGTCGGCAGGCAACGATGTGCCGAACTGAGAGACCAGGGCCTTGACCATGCGGATGGTGCCAGTCCAGCGCGTATTGGTGGTCAGAATCGTCTTGACAACGTCCTCAAAGAGCGTGGACGAACGGAGGATACGTCCCCGCGCTCCCTCCTCGACATATGCCAGTCGGGACTCTTCGCGCGCCAGGGCGTAGAAAGCGGAGAAATCCTGACTCAGCCCCAGCATCCACTCCACCTTGTGGGCGACTTCCTCGTGCTCGGCCCCGCTCAACCGGTCGTGCACCTCGACACTCACGCCGCTGGCTTCCTCTTGGACGAACATCTCCACCACCCGCCCCGAGGCCAGCCGCTCGACGCGCGTAAGCTCACCGGTGCCAGCATCTCTGCCAAAGGGCAATAGGTCCGCCCAACCGTGCGACCTTACGACGGCAGACAAAGAGAACGGTGGACACGCGGACAATGTCAGTCTCATTGGAGTCTCCGGTTTTTTCTCCCTCCCCCCGTGAGAGAGGGGCCGGGGGAGGGGACACGGCTACAGAATCTCAATCTCCCAGTCCACGACCTGCACCTCGGGATGGTGGGTCTCAATCCAGCGCACGGCTCGTTCGAGGACGGCGTGGACACGGCCGGGGTCATTGGCGACGGTGACGAAAGCCACCTCGGCCGATTGCCAGGAGTCATGGCAATCCACTTCAGCGGCGGCCAGGTTGAACTCACGGCGCAGACGGGCCAGGAGCGGCTTGAGGATGCCGCGCTTCCCTTTTAACGAGCCGTTGCCGGGGAGATGCAATTCGACGCTACAGGCACCGATGATCATGACGTGATGTGTGAAACGTGAAACGTGATCTGGATGCGCTCAGTATAGCACGTCCAGGAGGATAGTCAAACGCGCCCCGTCCATCCCTCCGTAGTGTGCTTCTCCACCCGCAGTTCCTCCGCCCAGGCGCGCTCCTCGCCGGTCAACGTGCCCGGCTCAAGGTGCAGGTTCAGTGCCTCAGCGAAGCCCGCCGCCAGCGCAGCGGCTCCCTCGTCCCAGGTCACCGGCCGGCCCAGGGCTGCCTCAATGGTCGTGGCGCGGGCACGCACCCGGGCGGGGTCAGGGTGGGCGGCTAGCAGCGGGCAGATGCGGGCGATGTCGCCGCATAGCGGCAGCGCACCGTGCTGGAGCACCACAGACCGGGTGCGCATCTGGGCGCTGCCCACCAGTTTCCGACCGCCGAACGCGATCTCGTAGTCGGAGACCACCTCGAAGCAGACCGGCCCTTCGAGGCGACGATTCTCTCTCCCCCCTCCAGCCCCCTCTACGAGGAGGGAAGTTGTCCGCTGGTCGGTGACGATGCCTGCTACCCCCAGCCGTTCGAGCCCACGCATTAACCCGGCGCTGAGGCAGCGGTAACTCTCCACGATCCCGCCAGCCACCCGGGGCTCCGCCTCCGGCGCGACCACGCTGTAGGTCAGTTCATTCACGTGGAGGATACCCTTGCCGCCGGTGGGCCGGCGCACCAGGTCAAAGCCTGCGGCCTGCAGGGCCCACAGGTCCACGTCGGCCAGCGGCTGCGCCCGGCCCAGCGAGAGACACGCGGGATCCCAGGCGTAGAGACGGAGCGTGGGTGGAACCCGTCCCGCCGCGACTGCACGCAGGATCGCCTCGTCCACCGCCATATTGGTCGCCCCGTCGGCCGGGGCCGAGCGGAGCAGCCGCCAGGTTGTAAGCGAGTAGTCACTCACAGAGACACCACCTTGAAAGTTGCCGCCCTGTCATAGCAGGGTATAATTGTAGCACACCCTTCAATAAGGAGCAAAGAGGTAAAGGAGCAAAGAATGCCCACGTGTGCCTACTGCAATGCCAATGCCATCTATCGCGACCGCGAGAGCGGCGCCTACCTATGCCCGGTTCACGCCCAGCTGGAGGTGACCGGGCCGCGGGGAGAACCACCCCGGCCGCCCCTCACCATCCGGCCCGCCACACCCGCCGACCGCCTGCGCATCGCCGAACTGGCGGACTACTTCTGGGGTGAGGTAGAGATCGAGTGCTTCGACCGCAGTTACCGGGTGGATGTGCTACCAGCCTACCTCGCCTACGATGGCGATGAGATCGTCGGCGTGGCCACTTACGCCCGCGAAGGGGAGGCGATCAACCTGGTGATGCTCGACGTCCTGCCGCAGTGGCAGGGCCGGGGCGCGGCGCGAGGGTTGCTCGCAGCGGTGATCGAGGTCGCACGCGCCGAGGGTGCGGGGTGTCTCACCGTCGCCACGACCAACGACGACCTGCCCGCGCTGAACCTCTACCAGCGGCTTGGGTTCACGATTACAAACGTGCTCGTGGGCAGGCTGCTGGAGCACCACAGCAGGATCGAACCAGGCTTTGCCGGCATCCCGGTGCGGGACGAGATCCAGATGGAGTTGCGGTTGTGAGCGAGCGACCGGTTATCGCCATCACGATGGGCGACCCCGCTGGCGTGGGGCCGGAGGTCACGGTCAAAGCGCTGGCACGGGACGAAGTGCAGAGTTGCTGTCGTCCGCTCGTCGTCGGGGACGCGGGCGTGCTGGCACAGGTAGTCGCGTTGGTGGCTGCCCCGCTGGCCTTTCACCCCATTGCCGACCTGACCGAGGCCCGCTTCGACCCCGCCGCGCCGGATGTATTGGACCTGTGCAACGTGGACCTTGAGGCGCTGCAGCCAGGCACGGTCTCGGCGGCTGCGGGGCGAGCAGCAGTGGCCTACGTGGAGCGGGCAGTCGAACTAGCGCTGGCTGGACAGGTGGACGGAATCGCCACCGGGCCGATCAACAAGGTGGCGCTGCGGGCCGCTGGCTGCCCCCACATCGGGCACACCGAGTTGCTGGCGACGCTCACCGGCGCGGAGCGGGTGACAACGATGCTGGCGACGCCCGGATTGAGGGTAGTGCACGTCACGCGCCACGTGCCGCTGCGGGAAGTGGCCGCGCACATCACGCGCGAGCGGGTGCTGGAGACAATCTGCCTGACCGATGCGGGGCTGCGAGAGATGGGCATCCCACGCCCACGGCTGGCCGTGGGCGCGCTCAACCCCCACGGCGGCGACGAGGGGTTGCTGGGACGGGAGGAAACCGAAGAGATCGGACCGGCAGTAGAAGCGGCACGAGCGAAAGGGATCGAAGCCCATGGCCCCATCCCGGCCGATTCGGTCTTCTTCCGCGCCATCCGGGGCGAGTTCGACGCGGTGGTGGCGATGTACCACGACCAGGGACACATCCCGATCAAGACCCACGGCTTCGAGCGCAGCGTGACGGTGACGTTGGGGCTGCCCATCGTGCGCACGTCGGTGGATCACGGCACAGCCTTCGACATCGCCTGGCAGGGGATGGCGAGCGAGGAGAGCCTGATAGAAGCAATCCGGCTGGCGGCCCGGCTGACCTCACAGCACAGATTTGCGCCTTAGGGCCTTATGTGGTATAAAGAGACTGCACAATGCCCCCGTAGCTCAGTGGATAGAGCACCGGCCTCCGAAGCCGGTGGCCCGCGTTCAAGTCGCGGCGGGGGTACTCACCTGGCATACTCGCCCGGATCGGTGATAGGGCCACGTTGGGCATAGTAGTGTAAGGTGAACAGCCCCAATGGGAAGCGCACCTCGTGGCTACTCGCTCACCGTCACCTCCAGCGGCGCACGTGTGGTCGTGTCGGCGGGATTGTAATAGTCATACGCGCTGGAGGGGGGCGTCTGCGCACGCATCGGGAAGCGCGCCCGCAGCCGGTAACTGAAGGCCAGCGGCGACTCGGACGAGAAGTCCTCCAGGTAGATGATGATCTGCCGCCCGGTCAGTTCGTAGCGGGCGATGACTTTCTGTTCCACCAACCGGCTCAGGTCCTCGGTCAGTATGGAGAAGCCGGGCGGCACGCCCAGGTCAATCAGCGCCATCTTGACCACACCCTCTCTGTTTAGCCTCACGCCCACGTCCACCGTCACCTCGTCGTTGACGGATAGCCGGGTGCGGTCGTAGTCCAGGTCAATGGAGATGAGTTCGTCCATCATCTCCACCATAGGCACCTGGTCCCAGGGCAGGTAGAAGCGGGTGGCGACCTGGTACATCAGGTTGCCGCCTCCTTCCAGTTCGATTTGCACCCGGTTGGCGCCACTGGGCGAGAAACCGCGCTCGAAGGTGACCAGGTGCACCACGTCGGCATTGGCCTCGTCAATGACGATCTCCTGCGTCTGTTCTTTGTTCAGGCTCACACGCACCGTGGCAGAGCCTTCGACCTGTCCTGCCTGCTCGGTTGCCAGCAGCAACGCCTTGAGCGAGAGGATGGTGGCCTGAGTGGTGGACCACGTGCCCCAGGAGTCCTTACCCTGGATGAGATAGGCCAGCGCGCCACTGACTGCGTCGGAGTGGGTGTTGCCGCGCATCAGGGCGATGGCTGCCAACGCCGTCGTCTCCAGGCTGCCGCTCTCGCCGGTCGCTCCCATGAACGAGGCTGCCCCGGTCTGCCAGTAGACAGCGCCATCCTCTTCCACACGCATCTCGTACAGCCGGTCGAGCACGGCCCGCGTCATCGAGTGATCGGGGTCGTAGGCGGTCAGTGCGTTGGCGACCAGCGCCAGGCTGTAGGCATCCTCGCCCTCACCCCGGCCCTCTCCCTGGGAGGGAGAGGGAGTCAGGGCGAACTCGCGGATGGAGGCGATGGCCTGCCCCACCTGTGGCGTGTCTTCATAGCCGGCCTCGATCAACGCCCAGGCGATGTAGGCGGTGGTGGGCACTTTGGAGTCAATGTGCCAGTGTTCAGAATAGCCCTGGTCGATCCACGTGCCGTCCGGCCCCTGCTGCGCCAGCAGCCACTGCGCCGTCCGCTCGATGAGCGCCTCATCTACCGGGTAGACCTTGGCCATGTCGTTGAACTCCATCAGCCCGTAGGCGGTGAGGAAGGGGTTCGCCGGTGCGTTGCCGAAGAGGGAGAAGCCGCTGCCGTCCACCTCGAAGGTGAGCAAACGCTGGTAGCCGGTGCCGACGTATTTTTCGGCCTGCATCTGCACCTCAGGGTTGGCGTTGCCGGTGGTCTGCATATAGTCGAGGATCAGAACATTCGGGTACGTCGCCGACGTACTTTGTTCAAATCAGCCGTGGGGCAGTCGCAGGATCTTCTCCAACCCCTCGACTGCCTGGGCCATCACCCCAGGGTAGATTTTGACCTCGACGTAAGGCGTCTCTGGCATGGCCTCCGCCGGAACGGTAAATTCGATTTCCTTGCTCTCACGCAGCCAGTCGCTCTCGGTGAGGCGGAACTCCTTGCCGTCCGGCACGACGTTCACCTCGCGCCGGATGGCGTCGCTCATCTGTTCGCCCCAGGCGGTCACCTGGAAGCCCTGCCGCCCGGCCTTTACACCTGGGAGCACGCGGATGGGGAAATAGACCACGTCGATGTCGTTGGAAGCGATGTCCAGCGTCTGCTCCCCTTTGCCCAACAGTTCGAACCAGTTCTCCTGCTCGACGACCAGCCGCACCTGCTGAGGTTCGGGCAGGTAGTTGAAGACGCCGACCGGGATGCTGATCTCGTCCCCCTGCGTCAGCGAGACAGGCAAGTCAATGTCCACGAAGAAGTCCTGGAAGACGCGCACGCCGCGGGTGGTAAACCCCAGCCGCCCGTCCTGGGACGAGGCCAGTGCCGTCAGCCGCCAGGTGGTGATGGAGTCGGCCATCGGGATTTCGAGGGAGACGAAGCCACTCTCGTCGGTGACGACCTCCGGTGCCCAGTAGAGGGTCTCGGGGAAGTACTGGCGCAGGCGGGGGGCCTCGGCTCCGGCTGCCTGTCCGTTTTCGGTGTCCAGCCCCGCTTCCTCCGCCGCCTTCTCCTCTGGTGCCGCTGTGGGGGCAGGGGCCAACGGCATTTCGAGCGCCACCCCCTCTAGTTCCATATCTTGTGTTACCGGGGCGATCGCGCCCATCGGCGCGCCTCGCGCTGTAGCGAAGAGGAGGATCGCCGGCAGGATCACCACCGCCGGCAGCGCCGACAGCGCGCCCAGCCCGGTGACCAGCGCCCCGGCAAAGCGACGCTCTTGTACCCAACGTGCCTGCCCAAAGAGGAGATATGCGCCGGGGACGAGCAGCAAAGTCAGGATCCCCGCGATGATCAACGATTCATCCGGCGAGCCTCCCTGGTCCGAAACCTGAACCAGCAAGAAGAGCAGCGCAGGCCAGGCCAGTGTCAGCAGCGTGATGAATTTGGCCGCCGGGTCGCGCTTCACCCAGGCGTAGCCGGCGAAGATCAGCAATCCCAGGCCAAAGGCAACGGCCAGCGGGATGAGCACCACTTGCGGGTCGAGGTAGTAGAAGGTCCTACTCATAGCCACCACCCAGCCGGCCAGACACTCTCCGGTCAGCAGAAGGATGCCAGAGGCAACGGCCAGGCGCTTGAGCGAACGCTTCACGATCCCGGATTGGTGCACAGTGACGACCACGACCGCCCACAGCGCCAGCGGGATGAGGATCAACCCGACTGCGGATGTCTGTCCAATGCGCTCGAATCCCTTCTCCTGCGCCACGAGGACGGCGACCATCTTCTCCTGGCGCGAGTTGATGGGCTGGGAAGCCGCCAAGACCGGCGCTCCAGCCCAGGTGGCCTTGGCTGCCTCATCCTGCGCCAACCGGATTTGCTCCTTGTCAGGGGGAATAGCAGCCGGCGGTTCAAAGCCTTTGATCTGATAGAAGGGCTCCAGCAACTCCTGCTCCAGCAGGAAGTACAGTTTGGCAAAGCCGGGGTCCTGGCGCTGCAGGGCGAAGACCGACTCGTCCACAATTGCCAGCCCCAGCGCCGTCTGCACTCCTACCTCCTGGTTCTCTGCATCACTTATCTGGAAGTCAATCGTCGCTGTCTCGCCCGGCAGATAGGTGTCCTTGCCAGCGGTGACAGTGATGGCCAGGTCGTTAGGTTCATCCACAACCACCACCCTCGTGTCGCGCACGATGGTGCCATCCAGCAGCACCTTGTAGGCATGCAGTTCCAGCGTGCCGTAAAGGTCGGGGCTCACGTCAACGGCGAATTCCGCTTTGCCGCCCTGCACGCGGGCCGAGCGGGTGGAGAGAGTCTGCCCGGCCTTGACGATGTCCAGGTAGACGTCGCCGGAAACGACCGGCGTGAGGGCTACCAGGTTCATCGTCTCGCCGACGACGTAGGCGGCCCGGTCGGCGCGCAGGAGCACGCTATCGCTTCCATACTCAGTCTGGAAGTCCACCTGCCGCCTGGCCGAAAGGCCGGTCTCGTCCTGGGCAAAGACATCAAGGACGTGGTAGCCGTCCGGCTGCGGCGTGAAGGTGAACTCGGCCAGGCCGAACTCGCCGCTGGTGAGTTCGGTTGGCTCGCCGCCGTCCACGCGGATCTGCAATCTGCTTGGCGCGGGGCGACCGTCGGGGTAGGATGTGAGGATGTAGATGATGTTCTCGACCCCCGGCTTGAGCATACCGCTTTCGGCGACCAGTTCGATGACCAGTGGCTGGGCGGCGATGGGCAATACCTGGCCGGTCTGCTCGGCGTGCTCGGTCTGATCTACGACCGTGACCTCCAGAGCGAACTGGGCCTGCCCTGACTCTAGCCCTGACCCGGCAAAGTATTCGGGCAAGTCAAAGCCGAACTCGTATGTGCCGTTCTCGTCGGTCTGGCCGCTTATGTCCACCACTACCGTGCGCTCCACGTCCCACACGCTGCCGACAACCTGCACCTCTCCATCTGCCACGGGCTTGCCGAAGAAGTAGTCGGCCTGCACCAGCCCCTCGACCCGCTGGCCGGGGAGGTAGAAGGAGCGGTCGGTGGAGACGTTCACGCCGAACTTGGGCAGCACGTAGGGACGCACCTCGACCGTCTTCTCGGAGCGAGTGTCGCCGATGGAGACGCTGAGTTTGTAGTTGCCCTGGTTGACCAGGTCGGCCAGGATGAAGTCGGCGGCGGCGACGCCAAAGTCGGAGGCAACGACGCTCTGGCGGAAGACCTTGTTGCCCCTGGGGTCCTGCACCAGGAAGTCAACGGTCGCGCCACGGGCGGAGGTCAGGTCGAAGGTGCTGAGGGCCAGCGCGCGCATGTGGATGGTCTGGCCGGGCTGATAGAGGGGCTTGTCGCTGGTGAGGAGCAGCCGGTACTCGCGTTGGATGGTCACCGGCTGTTCCACCCGGTCACGCCCCACCGCCGATCTGGTCTCCACGATGAGTCGCGCCTCGGCAGGCGTGTCGGCGGGCACGTGGAAGTGGACCGGTAGGCTGCCAGTCTCGTCGGTCTGTCCCTCGAAGAGGGAGATGGCCCGACCGCCGGCGGGCTTCAGGCTGACCTTCACCTGGGCGCCAGCAATGGGCTGTCCAGCGCCGAAGTCCTGCACCACCACGCGCACCGACGCGTCGCTATCGGGGGCGAAGCGGGTCTGCCCTATCACGACTGTTTGCTGGTCGTCCACGCGCTCTGGCAGCGTGGCGACCCACTGTAGCGCCACGAAGCCGGTGACGATGGACAGGATGATGAGCACGTGGAGCGCGGTGGCGAGCCAGCGCTTGCCCACACGGGCACGGGCGGGCGGTTTTGCAGCGGGGGATTGGGTGTCTATGACATTCCTCCTTCTGTCTGTTTGAGGCTCTCGAGTGGCTGGGGAGATCGCCCCCACAGCGCACCTCTTGAGACTTGCTAACGCTATCCTAAAGACGCCGTAGGCCAGGTAAAGGTTCCCGGCCGAGGTTCTCTCCGGCACGACGCACGGGTACGGTTGCACTTTTGCCCCTGATGTGATACACTCTTGCGGGGACGTGAAGCGTGAAACGTGAAAAAGTCCCCAAGGGGTACTACCCAGTGAAGCTTCGCCTCAAACCGACGAGCCAACGTCGTTCGCCGAAGGTCTCCTGACCTCGTTCGCCGAAGGTCTCCTGACCGAGGCGAGAGATCCTTGGGCTCGGTCAGGGGACCTTCGCCCATCGTAGTTGGTGGCAAAAGGAGTTCCACATGAAAAGCACAGACAAGTTTCTCCTTCGCATCGTCGCCGGGATTGTGTTGCTAGTCGTCGTGGCTTTTGTCGTCGCTCTCACCCGGCCTGAGCCAGCGTACCGGGCGGAAGACACTCCCGAAGGTGTGACGCACAATTACCTGCTGGCGTTGAAAAAGGGAGATTACGAGCGCGCCTACGGTTATCTCTCACCCACGCTCGAGGGCTATCCGGCCTCCGCAGATGCGTTCGCTGAGGACGTCGAAGATTCTTCCCGGCGTTTCCGCTTCGACACGGACACCACCCTGGCGGTCGAGTCGGCCAGCGTTACCGGCAATCGGGCAGTGGTGGATGTGCGCAAGTCGCGCTTCTCCGGCGGCGATCTGTTTGACAGCAACCAGTACACTACCATCTTCGAGGTGAAGTTGCGACTCGAGGACAGTGAGTGGAGGATTGTGGACGCAGATTATTGCTTCTTGTGGTGTTGGAAGGATAGCGAGGGGTGCGAGTAGCCACCCTCTTGGGGAGAGGAGGCCATGATGTCTACTGTCCGTCGTTGGTACGTCTATCTCGTCAGCGCGATCAGCCTGCAGGCGGTGACCTGGGCGGTCATCGCCCTATTGCGCAATCTGTTGATCTCACGACTCAATCCGCCGCCTACGGCGATCGCCTTTCCAATCGCGGTGATTCTGATCGGCCTGCCGATTTTCCTGGCCCACTGGCTGTGGGGGCAGCGGTTGGCCGGGAAGGCAGCGGAGGAGCGTGAAGCCACTCTGCGTCGCTTCTACCTGTACGGTACGCTGGCTGCGTTCCTGGGTCCGTTCACGGCAAACGGTTTTGATCTGATTGGTACCTTGCTTCAGGCCGCATCCGTCCTGGACAGGCGGCCCCACAGGCTGACCTCTGGCGATGCGGTTGTCTACCATCTGCTGGCCATGCTCGTTTTGAGCCTGCTGTGGTTCTATCACCGGCGGATCATGGCTGGTGATTCCGAGGCTGTCCCGGAGACGGGCGGCACGGCCACAGTGCGGCGGTTGTACATACTGGGCTTCAGCGGAGCGGGACTGACAGTGACGATGCTGGCGATCATCCATCTATTGCGCTGGATCACGCTGCAATTCGGGGTCAGCATGGTCAGCAGTAGTTCGCTTGACGTGGGCTTGATGCCTGAGATCACCCGGCTGATTGTGGGGGTGCCGCTGTGGCTGATCTTCTGGCGCTGGGCGCAACAGTTGTTCGACGGGCCGGGCGAAGAAGAACGTGAATCGGCCCTGCGAAAGTTGTATCTGTATGGGGCGGTCTTCATCGGGGCGCTGGGAGCGGTCGCCAACGGTGCCGGCATCCTGGCAAGCATCTTCCGCCGTATCCTCGGCCTGCCCCCGGAGGGCGATATCCGCATCCCGCTGTCGATCATCGTCGGGATGGGGATACTGTGGGCCTACCACACTTTCGTGATCCGAGATGACGCTGAAAAGGCCGGGGAAGCGGCGCGCCAGGCGGGGGTGCGGCGGCTGTACCTGTACCTGGTCGCCGCCGTTGGCCTTTCCGCGCTGCTGGTGGGGTTGAGCGGCGTCGCCAGTGTGATCATCCGTTTCTTGGAAGAGAGTTTCGGCAGCGAACTCCGGGGGCAACTCGCCTGGTTTACGGCGGCCATCGTCGCCGGGCTGCCGGTGTGGATCTTGCCCTGGCGGCAGGCGGACAGCCGGGCGGCGGAGTCCGGCCCGGCCGGCACAGACGCGCGCCGCTCGACGGTGCGCAAGATTTACCTGTACTTCTTCCTGTTCGTCGCTACTATGACGGTGCTTTCCAGCGCGGTGTTCATCGTTTTTAAGATATTGAGTTGGTTCCTGGGTTCCGATGCTCCCACCCTGAGCGAGTTAGGCCACTCGATTGCCTTCAGCCTGATCGCCGTGGGCGTGTGGCTCTATCACGGGTTTGCCCTGCGCAACGACCACAGGCTGTCTGGTCAGGAAGAAGTCAGACGCCTGGAAGGGTTGCGCGTGGCCGTGGTGGATGTGGGCGATGGCCGTTTTGGGCGTGCAGTGGTGGATGCGTTGAGGCGGGAGACACCGGAATTGGATCTGGAGCCAATTGTGTTGACCGGGCCTGGCACTACGGCCGGCGTTACGGACCCCGGTGAGGACACCGCTCGCTTGGCGCAGGCAGGGTTGATTGTTGGGCCGTGGATGATCGCCGTGCCCGGCGGGGTGGAGGGCGCGGTGTCCCGCGAAGTTGCCCAGGCTGTGGCGAACAGCCCGGCGCGCAAGTTGCTGGTCCCCACTCGCTCCCGGGACTGGGAGTGGGCCGGAGTGGATCGCTGGGACACCGAAACTCTCGTCCGGCAGACTGTGCGCGCCGTCAAGCAAATAGCAGCCGGGGAGGAAGTGAGGCCTGTGCGGCCGTTGGGCGTGGGCGCAATCATTGGCATCATCGTCGGCGTGCTGTTCCTGCTGATCTTGCTGGCAGGCCCGCTGCTGTCTTTCCTGGCCTAAGGAACCCGAAACTGTACCCAGCCAAAAAGACGCAATAGCGCAAAACCCGCCCTGTCACCCTGAGCGAAGCGAAGGGTCTCCACCACCGTAATAAGGAGATTCTTCGCTACGCTCAGAATGACGGTCAACCGTCAGGGCGACTTTTGCGGCAATGGCGCCGGAATTCATCGTTCTCAGATTTGACACATTGGCAAAATGAGGTAAAATTAGAGTCAAACTGGCTGGGTCAGCAATCTGTGGCTTACGATCCAGGACTGGCCCACGTAGCTCAGTCGGTAGAGCACACCCTTGGTAAGGGTGTGGCCATGGGTTCAATTCCCATCGTGGGCTCTGCGCGAAATAGATAGATGGATACGAGGCTGAATGGCTAAAAAAGCAGTCCGAATGGTAATCACACTTGCCTGCACAGAGTGTAAAGAGCATAACTATACGACCGAGAAGAATCGGCGTAACGATTCCGGCCGTATAGAGTTGAAGAAATTCTGTCCCCGTTGCCGTAGACATACGCAGCACCGCGAGAAGAAGTAGAAACTCACAGGCCAGTAGCTCAATATGGGAGAGCAACGGTCTCCAAAACCGTAGGTTGCGGGTTCGATTCCTGCCTGGCCTGCCTGAGACGGACTTCAAGACACCGCCGTGCCTAGAGGCGGTGTCTTGAAATTAGGATGCTCTGACACCAGGAGACACTAGACGTGGCAAAAGCAACGAAAAAGAAAGCAAAGCCGGGGAAGGGAAACGCCGTCACGCGCTATTTCCGCGAGACGCGCGCAGAACTGCGCAAGGTAAGCTGGCCGACTCGTCAGGAGGCATGGAGCCTGACGAGAATCGTCCTGATGGTCACTGTATCTATGGCCATTCTCCTGGGCCTGCTGGATTACCTGTTTACCCTGGAACTGGGAGGGCTCCTGGCCGGCAGCGCAGTTGCCATCGGAGCCCTGGTCGTCGTCGTGGTCGCGGCTGTGGTGGTCGCCGTGATCATGAGTCGGCAGACAGCATAGTAGAGTAAACTGGACGGGCAGCAGCGATGTTCGCAGAGGAAATCGATCTCGACGTAGAGTCTGGAGCCAAAGAGGGCGCCGATGTGCTGGTACCAGCCTTGCCAGAGTCTGGAGATGACACAGCCGAGGAGGCACCAGTGATCGCTCGTGACGAGATAGAGGAGAAGGAAAAGCAAGCGAAGCAACTTGTGGAAGAGGCCGCTCCGGAAGCGCAGGTGTCTGAGACCCAGGCCGAGGAAACTACCAAGAAGATCAAGACCGAGGAAACTGCCAAGAAGATCGAGACTGAGGAAACTACCAAGAAGATCGAGACCGAGGAAACTGCCAGGAAGACTGAGACCGAGGAAACTGCCAGGAAGACTGAGACCGAGGAAACTGCCAAGAAGACTGAGGCCGAGGAAACTGCCAAGAAGATTGAGGCCGAGGAAACTGCCAAGAAGATTGAGAC
>CAYLPU010000008.1:0-18914 GCA_964385635.1 uncultured Anaerolineales bacterium | reverse complement strand
ATTGAGACCGAGGAAACTGCCAAGAAGATTGAGACCGAGGAAACTGCCAAGAAGATTGAGACCGAGGAAACTGCCAAGAAGACTGAGGCCGAGGAAACTGCCAAGAAGATTGAGACCGAGGTATCGGAGCCTCAAGACAACCGTGCCTGGTACGTGATCCACTGCTATTCCGGCTATGAGAACAAAGTCAAGCACAACCTGGAGCAGCGCATTGAGACGATGCAGATGCAGGATCAGATTTTCCAGGTTGTAGTCCCGACCGAGGACGAAATCGAGATTCGTGACGGGAAGCGACGGACGGTCGAACGGAATGTCTTCCCAGGCTACATCCTGGTGCAGATGATCCTGACTGACGATTCCTGGCACACAGTGCGTAACACGCCGGGCGTCACCGGATTTGTGGGGATGGGAAACGAGCCAACACCCCTGCGCCCCGAAGAGGTCCAGGCCATCATGAAGCGTATGGAGGCCGAGGCTCCCAAGATCAAGGTCACATTCAAACAAGGCCAGAAAGTGCGTATCATTGATGGCCCCTTCAACGAGTTCATCGGTATGGTGGATGAGATTAATATGGAACGGGCCAAGGTGCGGGTGATGGTTTCTTTCTTCGGTCGCGATACGCCGGTCGAACTCGACTTCCTGCAGGTAGAGAAAGCCTGATTTTGGGATGGAGGAAGATGAAGAAAATCAAAGTGGTTGTGAAGTTACAGATTGAGGCTGGGAAGGCCAACCCTGCGCCCCCGGTGGGACCTGCGCTGGCGCAGTATGGTATCAACCTGATGCAATTCTGCAAGGAGTACAATGCCCGCACGGCCGGCCAGAGGGGGAACGTCATCCCAGCCGAGATCACCATCTATCACGACGGGTCTTTCAAGTTTGTGCTCAAGACACCGCCCGCGCCCGATCTGCTGCGCAAAGCGGCCGGCGTGGAGCGTGGCTCGGCCGAACCCAACCGGGATAAGGTGGGAAACATCACCCGCGCTCAGTTGGAGGAGATCGCGAAATTGAAGATGAAGGACCTGAACGCCATTAGTCTGGAAGGTGCTATGCGACAGATTGAGGGCACCGCGCGGAGCATGGGGATCGAAATCGCAGACTAGTTGGTAGGTTGCATTGTGGGAGGGCATAGCCCGCCAGAACCACACAGGAGGAATAATGTCAAAACGGGGTAAGAAACACCGCGAAGCACTGGAGAAAGTGAACCGTATGCGGCTCTACTCGCCGCAGGAGGCATTGGAACTGGTAAGAGAGACCAGTTACACCAATTTCGATGCTACTGTGGACACGCATTTCCGATTGGGAGTAGACCCGCGCCACTCTGATCAACAAGTACGCGGTGTCGTCCTGTTGCCTCACGGCCTGGGCAAAGAGGTGCGCGTGCTGGTCTTCGCCGCCGGCGAGGCAGATAAGATCGCTCAGGAAGCCGGTGCCGACTACGTGGCATCCGACGACGAGTGGATCAAGAAGATCCAGAACGGCTGGACGGAGTTTGACGTGGCCATTGCTGTGCCGGAGATGATGGGCAAAGTGGGACGACTGGGGCGCGTGCTAGGTCCACGGGGACTGATGCCCAATCCTAAGGCTGGTACAGTGGCGCCGGAGAAGAATCTGCCGCGTCTGATCCAAGAGGCAAAGGCCGGTCGCGTGGAGTTCCGCGTGGATAAGACCGCGAATCTGCATATATCTATCGGCAAGGTAAGTTTCCCGGCTGAGAAACTGCTCGATAACTTTGCGACAGTGGTAGACGCAGTCACAAAAGCCAGGCCCTCTGTCAGTAAGGGAATATTCATACGCCGGATCATCGTTACGTCTTCGATGGGGCCTGGAATCAAGGTGGACCCAATCCAAGCCGAGGCACTGGAGGTTTTGTTCTAGAATCACCATCTGGACAACATATAGCCAGAGACAGCAGGCGCGCCCCAGGGCGCTTAAGTCTGGCCTGCCGAGGCAGAGTGCAATCACCCGTAGTTGGTCGGGTGAAGTAGGGGCACGATCACCGCGCCCTTACTACTAATGTCCCTGCGTTGGCACAGCGTAGGGATTTTTCATTTATCAGAAGGAGGTGAACAGGTTGGCAATTTCAAAGCAGCGGAAGGATGAACTCGTCGCGCAGTACGTCGAGCAACTCAAGCAGAGCCAAGGGATTATCCTGACCGACTATCGGGGGTTGAGCGTGGGCGACATGAGCGAAATCAGGAACGCAATGCGTCCTGCCGGTGGTAAGTTTCAGGTAGTCAAGAACCGGCTGCTGGCGCTGGCCTTGAAAGAAGTAGGGATGTCATTGCCAGAGGAGTGGCTTATCGGGCCAACGGCCATCGGCTTTTGTCCCGACGAGGCCCCGCCGGTAGCCAAGGTACTGACGGATGCAGCAAAGGAACTGGAGACATTGCGCATCAAGGGTGGATTGGTGGACACGTCGGTGATGTCGGCGGAGCAGGTGCGTGCCATCGCCAATCTCCCGCCACGGGATGTGCTCTTGGCCCAGGTACTCGGTACCATAAACTATCCGGCCAGTCAAATGGCTGGCGTCGTCGCCAGTGGCATTCGGCAGGTACTTAACGTGCTGCAGGCCTACGTAGACAAACTGAAAGAGTCGGACACAATGCCCGGAACCACGCTGGAGCAGGCCCCTCAGCCTGCCTAAGCATCATTATCACGAGCGCATAGGCACACATTGAATTAAGGAGAAAAGGAAACGATGGCAGACCTGGAAAAGATCGTAGAAGAGATCAGCAAACTCTCGTTGTTGGAAGCGTCTGACTTGGTCAAGATGCTGGAGGACAAGTTGGGCGTGAGCGCGGCAGCGCCAGTAGCGATGGCCGCGATGCCCATGGCAGCGGCGGCCGAGATGGAGGAGGAGAAGACCGAATTCGACGTCGTCATCAAAGAGATCGGCCCCAAGAAGATCGAGGTCATCAAAACCGTGCGGCAACTCATCGCTCTGGGCCTGAAGGAGGCCAAGGACCTGGTGGACAGCGCGCCCAGCACTGTGCTGGAGGCCGTCGCCAAGGGGGCGGCCGAGGACGCCAAGTCCAGACTGGAGGCTGCCGGCGCGGTCATAGAGATCAAGTAGACATCCTCTCACAGCAACGCTGTGCCATTGACAGCAAATCCCGTTTTAAGGCCGCACCGCCGTAAAACAGACGGTGCTGGGGTATCTTCTCAATAAACTGGGGTTTGACAGACGAGAAACCGGGTTTTTCAGAAAAAACCCGGTTTCTTTCCCCGAATTTTTGAGAAGATACATGCTGGGCGCTTTTTGTCCCAGCATCGGCTCTTTTAGGCCGATGCGCTTGAGCAAAATTCCCAAAGCAGGAATTGCTGCATCTCTGGGAGGTTAGGATTGTACCCGGTACTGTTTCGTCTTGGCCCGCTCGCCGTACCGAGTTATACCGCGCTACTCGACATCGGGCTGCTGGGTGGCGCGGTGATCGTGTGCCTGGAAGCGCGGCGACGGGGATGCAGCGCAGCGCGGATGCTGGACGTGGCGTTGGCTGCCGCACTGGGCGGGTTGGCCGGTGCCCGCGCGGTGTACGTCGCAGCCCACTGGATCTACTACGGCGACCACTTACGCCAGGCACTGCGGCTGTGGGACGGAGGACTGGCCTGGCACGGGGGGCTGATAGGCAGTCTGGTCGCCGTGCTGGCCTACTGCACCATCCGGCGGGCCTCGTTGCGGCAAACGTTGGATGTGCTGACGCCGGGCGTTGCGGTGCTGGCGGTCTGTGCCTGGCTGGGGTGCCTGCTGGACGGTTGCGCCTATGGGCTGGAGACATACCCCGGACAAGGGCTGCTCTGGGCGCTGAGCCTGGAACTCCCCGACCTATACGGTATCCGTGCACCGCGAGTGGCAGTGCAACTGCTGGGGGCGGGCTGGAGCGCGCTCGTGCTGGCCGCTGTCGTCATCACGGGGCGACGCACGCGGTTTGAAGGGTTCGTATTTCCCCTATGGCTGGCCCTCTACAGCATTGGCTCGTATGGACTGGGGTTCGCACGGGTCGACCAGGTAGCCCTGGTAGCGGGTTGGCGGGCCGGCCAGGTGGCCGATTTGGCGTTGGCCCTGGCCGGCGTTGCGATACTCTACGTCCCTTCCCCTGCTCGTCCCCCCACCACGATCATCTCCTGATGCCAGTCAGGGCCGTAGGACATAGGAGGAGCCAATACGTCACCGTAAACCGTGCGGATCTCCAAGCCAGCCTGGTCGAACATAGGGCGCAGTTCGGGCAGCGTGTAGAGCCGCACGCGCTCGTGGTCGTCCCACAGGTGCGTCACCCCGTCGTTGTCGGTGAAGTGGAAGATGCCGTGGCTGATGTAGGTAGCCGGATCGAACCAGGCCTCCGTCCAGTAGATACCCTCCGGCTGCTCCCGCCAGTAGCGGCGCTGTCGCTGCCGCTCGACGAAAGTGACGGGGTCCGAGAGTTGCAGCAACACCTGTCCGTCGGGCCTGAGCGCCCGGGCGATGCCCTCGAGCACTCGTTGGTTGCTCTCGTCGTCGAAGAAGCCGAAACTGGTGCTAAGCACGACCAGGGCGTCGAACTCCTCCTGGTATGTCAGCGCACGCATGTCCCCCTCCACGAAGGTGAGGTTGTCCAGCCCCTCGGTGGCGGCCTGCTCGGTGCAGTAGTGCACCAGGCTGGGGGCAATATCGAGCCCGACCACCTCGAGCCCGTGCCGTGCCAACCGCAGAGTGTGCACGCCAGAGCCGCAGGCCAGATCGAGCAGTCGTTCGCCGGGCTTGAGGTTGAGCACCTGGACGATGAAAGTGACCAGGCGGTCATCCCAGAAATCAATGCCCTCAATACCCTGGCGATGGACGACGCGGAACTGGTAGGCCCACCAGTCCCAACTATGGGTTACGGTATTCTTCAGGTTCATGGTGATTTCTCCTTTCGAGCAAAGAAGGTGAAGATCAGCCCCGCGCTTGCCAGGTAGAGCGCGGGGCTGGCGACAAACAGCGGCCCAAAGCCCCACTGCACTTGCACTAGCCCGCTCAACGACTGCCCCGCCGCACGCCCGAACGTCCAGGCCATATTGCGCAGGCTGGCGACTGTGCCACGCTGCCGGGGCTTCACCCGCTCCATCGTGAAAGCCGAGTACAGGGGATCGCCTGCGCGCATCAGCCCGGCCTGCCCCCACAGCGTGGCGACGGCGACGGGCAGCGCTGGCACGAAACCCAGGGCCAACAAGAACGGCGCTGTAGCCACCTGTGTGATGGCCGTAGCACCCACCTTGCCCCAGCGCTTGCCGAGGAGCGGGGCTACGAGCAGCGCCAGGCCGGTACACAGGTCGGCGATAGCGAAGAGGAAGCCGAGTGTACTGTCGGGCAGGGTGAAGGTCTGCTTCATATACAGGTTCAGGAAGGGCACCAGCAACCCTCCACCCAGTGAGATCAGCAGGGTAGGCAGGAGCAGTCTGACCAATAGCGGCCACTCGCGGAACGCCGTCCAAGGGGAGTGGCGCTGGTCTGCCACGTATGCTTCTTGCCGTGGCTGCAAAAAGAGGTAAGGCGCCGCCGAGAGGGCAATCAGGACAGCCATCGCCACCACAGTGAGGCGGTAGGGGGCCGCGCTTTCGGCTGCCACCCCCATCCAGGTTCCCAACCAGCCGGGTAGCCAACCACCCAGCAGGTTGCCGAGGAATCCAGCCAGCATCAGCAGCGAGAAGTCGGCGCTGAAGAGAGCGGTGCGGTTATGCTCGTCGGAGTTCTCTACCATGAAGGGCAGGCGCGAGACGTGCAGCAACGTCTTTGCCCCACCCAGGGCGGCCGAACTGACGAGCAATCCTGCCGCACCGGGGGCAAACACAAAGCCCAGCAGCGAGAACATCCGTCCCACGCTGCTCAGGAGCAGCGCGCGCTTGCGCCCGATGCGGTCGCTCAGAATGCCCGCCGGCAGGGAGGCCAGCAACATCACCAGCGGGTCGAGTGCACGCAGCAGCCCCAGGAAGTCCTGGCGGTAGCCCAGGCTGACGATGTACAGGTTGAAGATCAGGCGGAAGATGCCGAACTGGATGCCACGGATGAAAGCAGCGAGCAGGTATAGGCGGGCGTTGCGACTGAACCCCTGGATTTGACGTAGGTAGCGGATTGCCATCACACGCCCATGTTGCCCTAGATTGCCCGAATAGTCAAACCTACTTTTTGCGATTTGGGCGAGATGTGGTATCATGGCGTCGGAAAGTCGGAATGTCCGACTGGAGAGCAGGGAGTGGAGAGTAAAGGTTGGAGATTGGAGATGGAAACGATCAAGGTTCGTAAGAAGTATCAGATCACGCTCCCTGCTGTCATACGGGAAGCGGCCGGTGTGTACGAAGGGGACTTCCTGATCGCCGAAGTCCAGGAAGACCGCACCATCCTGCTGCGCCCCAGCCGGCTGGTGGACGCCGACGAAGCGTTCTTCTACACCCCCGAATGGCAAGCCGCCGAGCGCGAAGCGGATGAGGATCTAGCGGCTGGTCGCTATGACGACTTTGAAACCATGGCAGACCTGATCGCCGATTTGGAGCGGCAAGAGGCTGAATTGTCCGCCAGCGAGGCACCGTGATGCCGGTACGTCGTAGCAAACGCTTCAACCGTGCGCTTCTCAAGTTGCCGGTGCACATTCGCAAGAAGGTCAAACGCATCCTCGCTCTGCTTGATCAGAATTTCCACCACCCCGGCCTACGTGCTAAGCGGCTATCCGGCCATCAGGGCATTTTCTATGCCCGTGTTGACCAAGACTACCGTATCACCTACGAGCGTCGTGGAGACCTGCTCATCCTGCGCAACGTCGGCCATCACGACGAGACACTCAAAAACCCATAGTCAAAGACAATCCTCGCGCAGGAAATAGCACACTTTGGCTATTGACCCTCATACAGGAATACAGTATACTGAATTAGCAAGACAGGTCGTGGCTGCACTCAAGTCCGAGGTGGTAGCCAGGGCAGCAAGAGTGCCTTGGTGGTAAACACTGAAGTACTACACAGAACCGATATTGCCCTCAACAAAAAACACTTGGAGGTATATTGATGTCAGATGATTATGAGCAATACGAGATTGAGTGTGAAAGAATCAGAGAATCTAATGGGAAACTATTAGATGATTTCGCAACCTGGTTACAGCAGTCAGGTCTCTCAAGTAAGACAATCGACAAGCACACTGAGAATATTGACTTCTACATCAACGAATTCTTGTTGTATGAAGATGCAGAGGAGCCACAAGAAGGAGTGCACAGCATTGGTATGTTTCTCGGATATTGGTTCATAAAAAAGGCGATGTGGTCGAGTGCATCATCAGTAAAGAGTAACGCGGCGAGTTTGAAAAAGTTCTACACGTTTTTGCACGAACGCGAGTTGGTGAGTCAAGACGATTTGGATTCGCTCAAAGAAACCATCAAGGAAGAAATGCCGGAGTGGTTGGCAACGCTAGCCCGCTATGATGACCCGTCAATTACTGATATGGGAGAAGTCTGGGGATTGTAAGGCCAGGGTGCAGGTATGGGTAGGTTGCGCGCCTAACCTGTCGCTCTGCGGTCCGTTCGCTCGAAACCACGCCCCGTGATTCGTTCGCCTGAAGCGTGGGGGATGAGCGGGGAAGTCAGGCCGTTCCAGGAGGGGATATGCCCAGACTTGGCTCAAAAAAGAGGCCGATTATCGTTCGGGTTCAGACGCAGGAAAGAGTTGCCGAGGTCGCGACAATATGTAATGAACATGGGTGGCATTTCATTGCTGGGATTGAGCCTCACGAACCTGAGGACATATCAGATCTCGAGCGAGTGCTCAATTCTCCTACACGGGTGAAGGCTGAGAGGAGACCAGGGCGAAATGATCCTTGTTCTTGTGGGAGTGGCAAGAAGTACAAGAGGTGTTGTGGGGTAGGGAGAAAGGCGGCCTAAGTCATGGTCGGCGGGGCGGTCGCCCACCCCGCCGCCAATTCAGTACGTCCCGCTTGACGCTACACCGTGCCATCCCCACCCAGCCTCTCCCCATTCCGGGCTACCCATCCCCAGGCAATAACCTAACCCCGAGCCCATCCCGAACCCACATGCTCCTATCTAACTGTGGCCTACTGCAAACACTGTACAAAACGAAGCTCTGTCTCCCCCCCGCCGCCAAGCCCCTGACCTACGCGGGAGCGATTGCCCTACGCAAACCCCGTTCTGACCCCAGGACTGTCCTGACTCATGCCTGCTCTCTGGGATGCACTTCTGCGGCGGAACCCCACAGGGGGCTGGACGAGCCCGTTGCCAATGCCCGGACTCGGGCGGAGCGGAGGCCGAGGGCGACGGCGGTATCGGTCCTCGCGCAGGAATAGCACACTTTGGCTATTGACCTTCGTACAGGAATACAGTATACTGAATTGGCAAGACAAGTCGTGGCTGCACTCAAGTCCGAGATGGTAGCCAGGGCAGCAAGAGCGCCTTGGCGGTAAACATTGAAGTACGACACAGCCCGCCCACCGTCAAGGTGCGGCGGGCCTCTTGCGACCAAAACAAGCAAGCGTCGGAGGTGTAGAATGGGCAACCGAAGAACCCTCTCTCTGTCGTCTGTTTTGAAACACGAAGGTCACGAAAGAAGACGAAAGTCACGAAAGCCTTTCGCGCTTTTCGTGCCCTTTCGCGCCTTTCGTGGTTCAAGGCACCTGGTAGGCCATTGCAACCCTTGGGTCTCCTGTGGTATACTGTACAAAACTACGTAGAACAAGGGGGAAGAAATGCTTGGTGAGCCATGGTCACGCTCTGTAGATCAAATGGTGTCCCAGTTAGAAAGCATCGCCATGTTTAGCGAGGCGGAAACCTATTCCCGGCTAGACCAGAAGTTGAGAACAGAGAATCTGGGGTGGCTTGAGACCAGCCAGATCGAGCATGAGATGGAGCAAATCCGCAACGAATACGAAGCGCATCTAGGCGGCATAGCGGATGAAGCTCTGGGGGACTGGTAAGTTCCAAATTCCGACGATTGAAATCGTCGTTTGATAGGGGAAGTGCGTTGAAAACGCACTAAATGAGGCCGTTTTAACCCGTTTTAACGGGTTTCGTAGTATCAGCGGGGTGTTTCAACGCCCCGCCTCAAGGCTGGCCTTGCCCAGTTTGGGATAATCCAAATTCTGGAATTCCCTAAGGCAAAGCCTAATGCCACGGAAGTGTATAGTATGACTGCCCACCCCTGGCTGGGAACCGGCTCGACTTACGGTAATGCGGTTTCCTGCACATGGGAGAGAGGCGGCTATGTCGCATATCTCGCCAATCCGAAACGTTACTGTAACGTAAGTGAAATCCTGAGAATGCCGATTCCAGGCTATACTGAATGCTGAACCCACAAGTCAGCCAGTACCGCAACAGCACAATGGGGTGATTGACGACCCTTTCGATGCTCCCTTCTTCCAGCGGCGAGTACTCTGCCAGCCCATAGTTCTCAAGGAGTACACGATGACGGTAGATGCGTGGCATTGGCTGCGTAACAATCAGCCAGAGAGTTACGCACAACTGATTGAGAAACTGGAACAGGCTAAAGAGATTGTAAGCGTTCAGCCCCCTCTCCCTGCCAGGGAGAGGGTTGGGGTGAGGGTGGAAATTTCTCTCGAAAAAGACTGAATTTACGAGCTCTTTCGCCAGTTTTGCAGACTTTACCCTCCCCCTGCCCCTCCCTGGGAGGGAGGGGTGAACACTTACAAGAGATTCTTGCTCCCAGCGGCCAGATAGAGTTGCGTCAGTTGGTCAAAGTCTTCCACTGGTGCGGAGATCACGGAATTGAGTTGACTGACCTTCAAATACCGGATCACTTGCACAAGTGCCGTGAGGCTGCGGCCTACCTGAACCGGATTAGCGACAGCGACGAGCCCGACCAGGCGAAAGTCCGCAAGATGCAAGAGACGATAGACCACACCAAGTCTGATCCTGGCCGGCGAGCCACACGTACATGGGCAAGAAGTTGGCGGGGGGAAAAGGCCAGAGGCCACCAGGTTGTCTCAGGAGGTGAACCTGTGGGACTCGTGGTATTTGGGCCAGGCGCAACCATCCAGCGAACTCGCTCGGCAATCGAGCGGTTTGTGGACTGGGACCTCTCGATTGATGATGCTCTCGTTGCACTCCGATGTGTAGAGCAGGCCGACAAGTAGGGCATCAACACCAGCACCAGACTGCGCTTCTATGGCAAAGTTCTAGCCGGAAAACGCGCCGGAGACCTGTACGATGGAAAATGCCGAGTTCATACAAAAGGTGCTCTTGAGCGTGGTCGTCGGGTGCCTGTGCTTGGCCGTGCCGGTTGCGTTCATTGCGCTCCGAGTGAGCCCGTGGTGGCGAAAAAGGACCAAACGTAAGAAGCACTCAACCACGAAGTATCCAACCGCTTTGGAGGACACCAAGAAAGCCAGTGACGAGATACGCCCTACAGACACAGTAGAAGTCCCAAAACAGCCCCGTTCTAGAACACTGTCTGGGCCCGCTCATCGACCAGGAATCGGACACTACTCCCACGAGGACGAGGTGTTTCCCAACGGCTGCACCCGTGCACAGTACCACGGGGCTGGAATCGATGACAGCACAATCGAGTGCTCGGGTCTCGACCTTGACCCCGGCGCTCCATCGTCTCAAGATGCTGGCATGGCAATAGCTGAGGCGATAGGAGGAGGATACTACCCACCACCCCAGCCTCCCCTGGAGGACTGGATGCACCCCCTGAGGCCGGACTATGAGGCGGAACGCCTGCGCCAGGAACTTGATAACCTGGAAGATCGGGCAATATGCCTGGGAGTGGAGTATGAAGTAGGCCATCTGCGCGAGCAATTGGACGGGATGAGAACCCTGGGCCTCGATCAAGAGATAGACCACCTACGCAGGCAACTGGACGACCTGGAGGGCGCAATCGCCGAGGAGGCTTTGTCCGACGACTGGTGATAGCGCAGCAGCCGGTGCCACATTGCGCCGCTCGCTGAGCCGCCCTGCCGAGTTCTGCGGCGTAACCCTGCAGGGGGCCGAGTGAGCCCAGTTGCCGATGCTCGGACTCGGGCGGAGCGAAGACCGAGGGCGACGGCGGTATCGGCCCTCGCGCAGGAAATAGCACACTTTATCTATTGACCTTCACACAAGGGTACAGTATACTGGACTAGCAAGACAAGTCGTGGCTGCACCCAAGTCCGAGACGGTGCAGCAAGAGTGCCTTGGCGGAGAGTTCAGCACGGCGAAGGTGTCAGTAGCGGGATGTTGTTCCTGACGTGTCTCTTACGGACACACCTGGTGAAATAGGCTCTGGAGACCACGAGGAGAAACCTGATGAAGATGAGCAAGTTTCAGGTCACCGTTGTTGCCATCCTGGCAACTTTGACAGTAGCAGTGCTCTGCGGAATAGGGTTCGTTGTGTACAACACAATGACACGTTCCTACGGTGACCCCATGTCGCAGCCGGTTGCCCATCAGCCTGTAGCTACCCCGCAGCCTGCAGTTCCCACCGCGACCCCAATTCCGACCTGGACGCCTAAGCCATTGCCTGCATCCACACCTACGCCCGATGTGAAGGCAGAGGTTGAGGCGTATCTGGATGAGCTTGACCCGCTGCTGGATGACATGGAAGAGATGTGGTGGGAGTGGCATGACTGGTACCATAGCCTGAACGGGGGAAAGGGGATGACAAGCAGTTGGTGTCTCTCCTACGGGCACACTCTGGACACGAGGTTTCGGGAACTAGAGATCAAGCACCTGGAGATCGTGGCTGATATGGCAAACCTGACACCCCCGAGACAGCTTAAACATGCACATGATAAGCTGGTGTCAGCGTACCGGCACAAGAAGGAATACCACTTTCTCAATTTCCGTGCCTGTGCCGGACACCGCTTCCAACTGTGGGAGACTGCAGGCATAGAGAGTAACCAGGGCTCTGTAGAGAGACAGGCTGCGTTTGATGAGATCCGGGAGGTGCTCAATAAACTGGGCATCGAGTGGGAAGACAGGGAAGAGCAAGAGGAAGATCTGGAGCGGGAGGCGTGAAGCAAACTACACAAGATAGCGCCTCTCGCCCAGACATGCTCCAGCGCCTGGGCGCAGAGGATGGACACGTTCGGGGAACGGCATCCCGTTTGCTGGGCAGTTTGGGACGGGCTGGCGGTCCCACACTCTGGGCACTTATTCAGGCTCTGGGCGATGAAGAGCTGCGAGATTGCATAGTAGCGGCCTGGGCACCGCCGCTGCTGCCACCTGGGGATCCCTGGTCACAGACCGGCGGCAATCAGGGACCGCCTTCCCCGAAAAGCTGGGCTGCGCTCAATACGTGTAAGGTAAGAGGAAACCCCGGTAGCTTCCACGGAGGAGCCCGAGCAGTGACCAATCTGACCAGCACGCACCAGCGGGGGACATCCCACCCGAAGACCCGCCTAGCGAAGCAGGCCAAGGAATGAAGAGGCAACGATTCCTCGCCTTCGCCCTTCTCCTCAGCCTGGTGATAACATCAAGCCCCAGGGTTGCTCACACCAGCGCAGCCTCGCAACCGGCGTCTACCCTGAGCGTTGAAGGCCCTGACCTGAGCCAAGTCGAAGGGGACAGCACACCGGCCGAACGCAGCACTGATGCGTTTGTGGGCAGAGTCTCTGCCAACCTGCAAGTCACTAGCCTTGCTCCGCTGCCCAACACCCACACAGCCGCGCTCACGACGAGCGTATCCATCACCTACGGTG
Source organism: uncultured Anaerolineales bacterium (assembly GCA_964385635.1). GTDB lineage: Bacteria > Chloroflexota > Anaerolineae > B4-G1 > B4-G1 > CAYLPU01. The sequence goes on along the minus strand of CAYLPU010000008.1, from coordinate 6,271 downwards.
AAGCCATCAGCTTAACCACGGTCACGAAACGCACTTTTGCCGTGTATGCCACACAAACCGGCCTCCTGGCCCAAGGTCACGCCGTGAACGGCGGCACTATCAGCCTGACGCCTGTCCAGCCCTTCAAACCAGGCGAACTGGTGCAAGTCAGCGCGACCACCGGCACGCTGACCCTGAGCGGGCAAGGGCCGATTTCACCCACGGTCTGGCAATTCTGGGCAGCCCCGGTGGGCGGCAGCGGCGTGTTTACCGACAGCGGCCAGACTTTGGGTAGCTCTGACACCAAGGTCGTAGCCCTCGGTGACCTGGACGGCGACGGTGACCTGGATGCTTTTGTCGCTAATAGGGGCAATGACGGTCAAGCTAACGCCAATCGCGTATGGCTGAACGATGGAAGCGGGAACTTCATCGACAGCGGCCAGAGCCTGGGTACTTCATTCAGTCGGGGCATGGCTCTGGGCGATGTGGACGGTGACGGCGACCTCGATGTCTTTGTCGGGAATGAGAGCAGCGCCAACAAGGTGTGGCTGAACGACGGGACAGGATACTTTATCGACAGCGGCCAGAGCCTCGGCAGTGCGTACACTTACTCCGTACACCTGGGCGATGTGGACGGCGACGGTGACCTTGATGCCTTTGTCGGCAACTGGACGCAAGCCGACAAGGTCTGGTTGAACGATGGGACAGGACGCTTTATCGACAGCGGCCAGAGCTTTGCCAGCACCAGCAGCATCGACGTGGCCCTAGGTGATGTGGACGGTGACGGCGACCTCGATGCCTTCGTCGCGACCTGGACTCGAGCTGACAAGATCTGGCTGAACGATGGGACAGGACACTTTATCGACAGCGGTCACAGCCTCAACAGTCCAGATAGCTACGCCGTGGCCCTCGGCGATGTGAACGGGGACGGCAGCCTCGACGCTTTTACTGCAAACGGCACCATTCATGACGGTCGAGCCAACAAGGTATGGCTGAACGACGGGACAGGATACTTTATCGACAGCGGTCAGAGCCTGGGCAGTTCATCCAGCTTTGCCGTGCACTTGGGAGATGTGGACGGCGATGGCGACCTTGATGCCTTCGTCGGCAACTATAGTGGTTATGCCAACAAGGTGTGGCTGAACGACGGGACAGGATACTTTATCGACAGCGGTCAGAGCCTGGGCGGTTCAGACAGCACGGATGTGGCTTTGGGCGACGTGGACGGTGACGGCGACCTCGATGCCTTTGTGGGGAATTTCCGTCAGGCTGACAGGGTTTGGCTGAATCAGAACCCTCCGAGTTTGACGATTGGCAAGACAGGCCCAATCGCGGCAATGGTGGGTGACCTGATCACCTACACCTTGACTGTGACCAATGACGGCCAATTGCCCGCCACCAATCTGGCTATTACTGATTCTATTCCTGCGGGAGCAAATTACGTCAGCGGTGGAACGAGAGTCAATAATGTTGTCAGTTGGACGGCAGCCAGTCTGGCGGTGAGTAGTAGCACCTCTGTCCAGTTTGCTGTCACGGCTCCAGTTGCCGGGACCATCGTCAATAGCGACTACCATGTGGTCGCTGATACCGGTTATAGCGCCGTCGGCAGCATGGCAGTAGCGACAATAATCACTGACGTGCCCATCGCCGGACTCGCCGCGACCAACGACAGTCCCACACCGTCAGGTCATGTCACCACGCTGGCGGCTAGCACCACAGCAGGCAGCAATGTCAACTACACCTGGGACCTTGGCGACGGGAACACCGACATCGGTCCCGCCGTGACCCACGCCTACCCGAACCTTGGCGTCTACACCGCGATCGTAACCGCCAGCAACTCGGTCGGGATCGCCATAGCCACTACTACCGTCAACATCGCCCACTTTGTTTACTTGCCACTGGTTATGAAGCGTTGGCCGCCCATCCCCTACACACCTGTGCTGAACCCGATTGACAACACAGACCAAGACAGCTACTATGCCGTTACGTGGCAAGAAGCCGACTTGGCTACCACCTACATCCTGGAAGAAGCGACAAACGCATCATTCTCTGGTGCACAGGTGGTATACCAAGGCGTAAGCCTGTCGTGGACCGTACCCGACCCAGGGAAAACGCCGGGCACCTACTACTATCGTGTCAAGGGACGAAACTCGTGGGGAGACAGTTCCTGGAGCAACGTACAGTCCACAGTTGTGAGCCAAGCGGAGTTGATCATCAATGGCGGATTTGAAACCGGACCGCCTGCCCTGCCATGGGTGCAGTCCTCAAACATTGGCGAAATGATCCACCACTTGGGCGCACGCACCGGCAATTGGGGCGTGTATATGGGCGGGGCCGTGAATGCGGCTGACCAGATATACCAGGAGGTGACAATCCCAGCCGCTGTGTCCTCGCCTCAACTCTCCTACTGGCGATTGATCCGCACCAGTGACTCCACTCAAACTGCATACGATGAGATGCGGTGTGCGATCTGGGACACAACTGGGGATGTGTTGGCTTTCTGCGGCCAATTCAGCAATGTTGATCAGTCACAGGACTGGATCCACGCAACGTATGATATGTCCGCGTTCCGGGGTCGAACTGTTCATATAGGCTTCAAGGCCTTCAATGATGGTCAGTATGATACCCAGTTCTTCATTGATGACGTGAGACTGTCGGTGACATCCAGTACGACGACTCAGGCAAATGAAGTCAAACTCGTGCCGTCAAGCAACCACTGGCGTCTCACGGGGTTGCTGCAGGCGCCACAGCAAGGAGAGGGATCACGTCTACCGTCGCGGCTCAAGATAATACCCAGATGATTGCCTAAGCCCCCGTCCATCTCCAGTGGAACCGGGCGCTGACTGGCGGTAGAGGTTGCTTGGCTGGGCAGGGTAGTGGAGAGCATTAGAGATAGCCGATGAGTCTCCGGGAGGCACGGGATGACAACCGATGACCTTTTGAAACAAGGAATCGCTGCCCTCAATGAGGGCCGCAAGGCAGAAGCCCGCAGTCTTCTGATGCAGGTTGTCCAACAGGACGAGCGCAACGAGATGGCTTGGCTATGGCTGAGCGGTGCGGTAGACACGCACCAGGAGCGCCGCACCTGCCTGGAAAACGTCTTGGCAATCAACCCCAATAACGGGATAGCGAGGCGCGGGTTAGAGTCACTGATTGCCAAGGAGGGCGTGCGGCCGTTGAGATCGGTGTCTCCACCAATACCAAGTGCCGAACCTGCTGCGACACCCCCCGAACAGCCTGCTAGAGCGGCCGAGCGGTTGAATAAACTCAGAGGAACTAGTCTGTCGTCGTCGGGAGCCATTCCCCATGCTACTAAGCCAAAAGATGACAAAGAGCGTGTTATCCACAAAGCGAAAACAGAAAATGCCAAGACGACCTTGTTCATCGTGGTTGTCGTCATACTCGCAATAGTTGCATGCCGGCTTTGCTCCGGGCCAGATTCAGGAGACGACGATGCTGAGCATAGTGCAACTATGGCGTGGGTGATGTGTAAGAATTTCGTCGAAGACGATCTCAAAGCCCCGTCGACTGCTAAGTTTCCTCGGTATTCAGATGAATACGTTAGGCACTTGGGCGATGGACGTTACAGAGTATCCGCGTATGTCGATGCTGAAAACGCCTTCGGTGCGATGATCAGAGCGGACTTTGTATGCACCGTTGAGTACGTGGGAGACGATAAGTGGCAGTTAGAGAGTTTGGTCATAGAATAGTTTGACCGGGCTGCCCTTCGGCCCTTCGACCGCTGAAGGGCAGCCCGCATCGAGGGACAATGACCAAACCCGAACGCGCTATCCTGTCAACCATCGGCGGGTTGCTGGCGCTGGCCATCGGCTGCCTGGACATCACCGACGCAACGCCCCCGGGGATCCGCTGGCCTATCGTGGCGCTTACGGCCGTAAGCCTGGCGGTGGTGTGCTGGCGATTGAGCAAGGCTGCAATACTGAAGTATACGGCAGGTGTCAAACAAGAACTCTCAGGAGATACGATATGACCACAGATGATCTTCTAAAGCAAGGAGTCGCTGCCCTCAAAGCTGGGCACAAGACAGAGGCATACGGGCTACTCATGCAAGTTGTCAAACAAGACGAGCGCAACGAGATGGCCTGGCTATGGCTGAGTGGCGCAGTAGACACACACCAGGAGCGCCGCACCTGCCTGGAAAACGTCTTGGCGATTAGCCCCAACAACAACTTGGCGAGGCGAGGGCTAGAGTCACTGATCACCAGGGAAGGTGTGCGACCGTTGAGTGTAGTTTCGTCGCCAGCGCCAGAAGTCAAACCGCTCAAGGATAAACCTCCAACACAGCCAGTCGTGGAAACGATAAAGGATGTCAGGCCTGATCTTGGCAGCGGGGGCCGCAAGTCTGTACCACGTGCAGAAGCGAAAAGAAAAACGACTAGCTCAAGCTGGAAATGGGTGCTTCTGGGAGGCGGCGGAACAGCCTTGTTGCTTCTGGCCGGATGCTTACTTGTCTACGCATTAGGTTTGATTCAGTTGCCGAGTGCGGTAGTCTCTCCAACTCAAACGAGGATTGCTCCCGTCCTAGTATCCTGGGAGACATTGGACTTGCCAGCCATTGTGTGCCAAGAGACAGACTTTCCCTCGGGATGGATCCTTGAAGAGCGTATATCTGAAGTTCCAAATCTGATCACTTTGCGTGATTATGTGGTTGATTACTACGGAGTTGTTTTTGAGGGTACGCATGACTTAGCAGGCGCAGGCTGTCATATTGCGATCTACAGTTCGGAAGACAAAGCACGGAATGCCTACTCGTTGCATACAGCTGATTTTCGAGCAGGGTCAAGCGATGCGGCTTCTCACGATGGCTGGAAAGTTGAAGATCTTCCGCTCGCGGGGATTGGTGATGAGGTCTACGGTACATACTGGGATATTCCTGATTCCGCCGTGACACATATGATCGTATTCCGGAAAGGGCGTGCTGTTTCCTTGTTCATAGTGTTTGACAGGGACGTCATACCATTACACGACATTGCTCGGGTCATTGAGGCGGTCGAGAAACGATTGCCGTGAAGTTACATAGACATAACGACTGTTTGCGTAAACTTGCCCGCTTTGCCTCGCCGATGCGCGCCAGTGTGGAGAATTGCAGTCAGTGTTAGGAGGTTGAATGTACCCATATCGCGAACTCTTTGACAAGCTCTTCAACGAAAGGCTCCTTGATCACCTGGATGTGAAAGAAACACTTATTGAGTTCTTCGTTGTCTTCTCCCGCTTTGAATACGCTCTGAAGCGTGCTGGGTATGTGAGTGGCAATGACAAGAGAGCTTCGGCTAATTGGGATAAGTTCGCGTCCGACATGGAGGATGCGTTTAGACCCGACCAAACAGCAGAACTACAACATGCTGTAGCGTACTTGCAAGATTCCCCGCCGAAGAAGCAGGTTGTTCAGGATGATGAGTTGGGATGGAGAGACAGTATACCTTCCGGGAATGAACCTCGCCTTAAGTGGCTCTTGAAACTGGTCAGAACTGTACGAAATAATCTATTCCACGGAGAAAAACTTCATGCGCTTGTTGGAGGGCACTCCCTAAGGGATGCCAATCTGACAAGGGATATCGATCTGATAAGATATAGCCTCGTTGTCTTGTATGCTTGTCTGAACCTGCATCCCAAGGTGCGAAGAAATCTCCTTGCCGAGATGGAATGGAAGTTGCAGGATGAATAGCACTATCGCGCTGAGGACACTGCTCTGTATCCCACGCCTGCTGGCATCGGTCGAAGTGAAGAAAGCGAAGCAATGCGAAGCGTAGTAGATAAGCAACAACCGAGAGGACAGGGGCAAGGCACAAGGACGACGGGGGGGGAGTGAAACCGCCCCTTTTTTCGTCCCTGGCGACCCCGAAGATACGACGTGGCGCTGCGATGTTTTGACGTATTCGTTCAGGGGGTAGATCAGAAACCGGGTTTTTGGTGCTCCGCAAGCGGAGTAGCATTGCTTGCAGGTGCTTTTCCGTTGCCAGGGATGTCTCCCTGTACGAAAAACCCGGTTTCTTGGCCCCCACGTGAACGCTTACCGTATGGGGTCTCTATCAAACAGGCCGCTCCCATCTACGGGAGCGGCCCTTTTTGCGTCTCCCTATCGCGCCCCCCAGGGTAACCAGGCCCTCATCGGGGTTCAAGTCCCCACGAGGCAACTGCCCGCCTTCGGGCGGGAGCGCTCAGAGTACCAGGCGTAGTGTCCGATTGCTATGCCAGGACTCTACTGAAAAAAGCGACGTAACTGCTCAGGCTCTTCCCAAAACAGGCACAAATAGCACACGGATACACACAG
>CAYLPU010000007.1:0-84206 GCA_964385635.1 uncultured Anaerolineales bacterium | reverse complement strand
CCCACCTGGCACATCACCGCTTCGGTCCTGGCCGACGTCACCGACGATGGCTCCCCCGAGTGGGTGCTCTTGGTCTGGCGGCCCTGGCGCGACTGGCCCATCCAGCGCTGGGTTTCTGTTCCCAGTCCCATCGCTGGCTTCCACGACGCGGCGGGCGACAGTTGTCACCTCATCCTGCTGGACCCCCAGGGTGGGCGCGAAATCTGGGCCGGGTCTGCGTTGCCCGCGCCGCTCCTGGCACTGGTGGTGGGGGACGTGGACGGGGACGGGCGGAACGAGGTGCTGACGCTGGAGGGGGACTACACCACCGGCCGCTATGGCCCCGCCACCCACGTGGATGTCTGGCACTGGAACGGCTTCGGCTTCGGGCTGGAATGGCGCTCGCCACCGGGGACCTTCCGCGAACTCCGCTTGACTGATGGGAACAATGATGCTACACTAGACATAGCGGTCCGCTGACCCGTATTTTGCCCAAGGAGGTTTCCCGATGCATAAGCCAAGAGGTAGCATAATCGCACTGCTGACTCTCATCGCCGCCATGCTGGCCTGCAACCTGCCCACGACGTCGACACCGCCCCCGGCGACCGTGCTATCCCCTACGACGGCGACGCTGCCTGCTCAGCCGACTGTCGTCCCGCCCACCCCGCCGCCGAACGTGCGCGGGCCGGGTTTCGCTTCCTATCCCCAGATTCCCGTCAACCTGCCCTCGGCTTACGAGGGCTATGTCCTGCCGGTGGATCTGGCGGCGCTGGGCAACTACGACCGGTTCACTTTCAGCGATGCGCAGGGCGCGCTGCTGGCGCAGAACGGCTTCGTCGTCTCGCCGGCCGAGTGGCTGGAGTTCTTCCAGGTCTACGAGGACGCCCGCTACGAAGAAATCCCTGTCTTTGTCACGACCGACTCTGTCTATCACGTCTACCACCTACTTTTCGACAAGATGCTGCGCGACCTGGAGCGGGAGCACTTCGAGCCGGACATCGCGGCGCTCACTCGTGCCTGCGTCCAGTCTGCCCAGGACCTCTGCGCCGAACTGCAGGGCACAGAACTGGAGAGGCCCGTTCGCAGCGTGCTGGCCTATTTTGCCGTCGCCGATGCTCTCATCGACCCCACCGCCGTCGCCCCGCCGGAGGTGGCTGACCTGGTGCAGGCGGAACTGGCCTTGATTGAGGCCCACGAAGGTTTCGTCGCCAGCCCCGTCTTCGGCCAGGATTGCCCGGAGAACTGCGACCCCTGCGATCCCAATCCCCCGCCGGAGTGCCTGGACCAGCCCTGCATGTGCGAGGACTACTCCCAGTACGTCCCCCGGGGCCACTACACCCGCAGTGAGCAACTCGAGCGCTACTTCCGCACGATGATGTGGTACGGCCGCATCAACATGCGGCTGCAAAAGCCCAATGAGACCCGCATGGCGCTGCTCATCACCTACATCCTGCGCAACACCAACGTGGACGGCGATCCGGCCGCCGACGTCTGGGCGCGGGTCTACGATCCCACCGTGTTCATCGTTGGCAAGGCAGATGACCTGGGCTTTCACGAGTACGGCGCGTTGTGGGACGCTACCTACGGCCCTGATGCACCTGCCTCCGCCATCGCCGACGAATCGAAGTTCGCTGCCTTCGTCGAGGCAGCTCGCCAACTGCCGCCTCCACAGGTCAATTCCATGTGGGTCTACATCTGGGAGGACAAGGAGCAGGTGACACAAGGCTTCCGCTTCATGGGCCAGCGTTTTGTCCTGGACGCCTACATCTTCGATGAACTGACTTGGCGCGAGGTGGGTGTGATGGGCAATGAACGCTGGTTGCCCAAGGGTCTCGACGTGATGGCCGTGCTGGGCTCTGAGGAGGCGTACTCCATCCTCGAAGGGATGGGCGAGACTGCCTACGCCAACTACCCGGAGCAGATGACGAAGTTGCGCGGGGAGATCTCGGCGCTGGAGTTGGATTCCTGGACCCAGAACCTGTACTGGACCTGGCTCTACTCCTTCCAGCCGCTGCTGGAGCCGAAGGATTCGCAGTACCCGGCCTTTATGCAGACCCAGGCCTGGACGCGCAAGGACCTGCACACGGCGCTGGGTTCCTGGACTGAACTGAAGCACGACACCATCCTCTACGCCAAACAATCCATGGCGGAGATGGGTGGCGGCCCGCCGCCAGAGCCACCCCGCGGCTGGGTCGAGCCTAACCCGGAGGCCTATGCCCGCCTGCTGGCGCTCACCCGCATGACGCGCGACGGGCTTCAGAGCCGTGGCCTTCTGAGCGAGAACACGGGCGCCAATCTGAACCGTCTGGACAATCTGCTCACTTTCCTGCTCGACGTATCGCAACGCGAACTGGCCGGCGAGCCGCTGACCAACGACGACTACGAGCGCATTAAGTGGTACGGAGGTACACTGGAGGCGATGACGCTGGCCGCCGCCGACCAGGAAGGTGAGGGTATGCCTTTCTTCGAGGAGGACGATCAGGCGGCGCTCGTGGCCGACGTGGCGACTGGCTCTGGCACGGTGCTGGAGGAGGCCATTGGCCGTATCTTCGAGATCTACGCCGTCGTGCCGGATGGCCAGGGCGGACTGCACATCGCCAAAGGTGGCGTCTTCTCCTACTACGAGTTCTCCTGGCCGATGGAAGACAGGTTGACTGATGAGTCCTGGCGGGCGATGCTGGGGGCTGGCGAAGCGCCCGAGCGGCCGGAGTGGACGACTTCCTTTGTTAGCGAATGAACGAAGATGGGAAACGGGGAAGTGAGGAAGCGCGGAAGTCTCACGGCATTGCTGTGGGCGTGTGTCCCTTCTTGTTTCCTTGCTTCCTTCTTCCTCCTTCCAGTCGAGCCCGCCCCACTTGTCTTGAGCGAAGCCGACGGCCCGACTCTCACGATCGCTTTCGTCGGCGACGTGATGCTGGGGCGTGGAGTGGCGCAGGCGCTGGATGGGGACTGGGAGGCTGCCTTCGTTGAGGTGCAGCCCTGGCTGGCCGAGGCGGACGGCTCGGCTGAGTTCGCCGAAGTCCTGGCTTTCGCCAACCTGGAGTCGCCGCTGACGACTGCACCGTTCTCCCCCTTCATCCCCCCCACCGGGGGGGACAGCCCTCCCTCATCTTCCTTGATGAGTGGGACAGCCTCCCTTTCATCCCCCCAGCTGGGGGGGCGGTATGACCTGAGAGCACCGCCGGAGGCGGTCGCCGCCCTTCAGACAGCCGGTTTCGACGTCGTCTCCCTGGCCAACAACCACGCGCTGGATGCAGGCCAGGCGGGGCTGGCCGAGACGCGGCGAGTGCTGCAGGAGGCCGCCATCATCCCGGTGGGGCAGCCTACGTTCGCATCTACTTCTACCTCGTTTACTCATCCCTCATCTACTCATCCCTCATCTACTCTCTCCTGCCTGGCCTTCGACGACAGCGTCATGCCCCTCGATTTAGAGGCTGCAGCCGAGGTGGTAGCCACTGCAGCGGAACAGTCGGACATGATCATCGTCTCCATCCACTGGGGGGGCGAGTACCAGGCCGCTCCTGGCCCGCGCCAACGGGCCATCGCCAGAGCGCTGGCCGAGGCTGGGGCCGGCATCATCGTTGGGCACGGGCCCCACGTCCTGCAGCGGGTCGAGTGGGTGGGGGAGGCTTTGGTTGCTTATAGCCTGGGCAACTTCCTTTTCGATCAGCCCTACCCGGCCGATTGCCGCTGGGGGGCTATCCTGCGTGTCACATTGCAAGGTGGTCGCATCGTCGCCGTCAGGGCTGTGCCGACCGTGGTTGAGCAGGGACGCGTGAGGCCCGCTGGCTTGGAGGACGGTGCCGCTATTCTCGCCCGTCTGGCGCTTGAGCCCAGCCTCCAGCCTCCAGTATCCAGTGTTGAGGAACACAAACCGTGAATATCTTCCAGGCATTTCTCCTCGGCATTCTCCAGGGCGCGACCGAGTTCCTCCCTGTCAGCAGTTCGGGCCACCTGGTGCTCGTGCCCTGGCTTCTCGGATGGCCTGCATCGGGCCTGGCCTTTGACGCTGTGGTTCACTGGGGCACGGCGCTTGCCGTCGTCGTCTACTTCTGGCGTGATTGGGTCTCGCTCGTCGGTGCGGCTTTTCGCTCTCTGCGTGTGCTGACAGAAAAAGAAACCAGGTTTTTTCCGAAAAACCTGGTTTCTAGCGGCGCTGAACCTTCGCCAGGTTCTGAGGCCCCGGAGGCCCGGCTGGCCTGGTTCATCCTGCTGGGCACGCTGCCTGGGGCGCTGATCGGCTGGCTGCTGGAAGATTTCTTCGAGGGGATGTTCGCTCGCCCCATCGCAGCGGCTGGCTTCTTGCTGGTCACGGCGGCGTTTCTGACCGGTACAGAATGGTTGGGTCGTCGGGAGCGTGACCTTGACAAACTGACCTGGCTGGACGCATTGGTGATCGGGCTGGCCCAGGCATTGGCTATCTTGCCAGGCATTTCTCGCTCCGGCGCGACTATCGCCGCCGGGCTGGCGCGGGGGTTGCAACGGGAGCCTGCCGCGAGGTTTAGTTTTCTCCTGGCGACTCCCATCATCCTCGGCGCGGGGCTGCTCAAGGTGGTGGATTTGGCGCAGATGGGTGGTCTGGCGGCGCAGGCCCCGGCGCTCGTCGTTGGCTTCCTGGCGGCGGGCATCGTCGGTTTCGGCTGCATTCATTTCCTGCTGCGCTACCTGCAGCGTCACCGGCTCTACCCGTTCGCTGTCTACTGCGCTGTCGTGGGTGTCGCCTGCCTGTTCGTATCGTTGATGCGAGGGGTATGGACGACGTAACTTGTTTGTGCCTCGGATGCAGGGTATAATGGGACACAGGGGGTGAAATCAATGGCGGAGCAGGCAACGGTAGTGGGATTGGATCTTCCGGCTACAAGCCGGGTGATGGTGAAGATCGAAGTTAGCACAGATATTAACATCTCGGCCTTTACGGCTAAGCAGAAGGCCAACTATTTTTTGGTTATGCGGGCTGGCGATCAACTCTGTGCTGGCCAGCCGGAACTGGTCGTAGGGCCAACATTGTGCTGGCGTGTGCCGGTGCAATATGCGCCTTCCCGTAAGGGCCCCCTTGGTATAGTGGGGCACCTGCTGATAGATGCTGAGACAGGCGAGGTGATGGTGGCCGACGGTCAGACTAGCGAGGATCTGCTGGCTCGTGCCGAGGCACTCTGTGAACGTGCCGCACTTTGAGCAAGAATTAGACTACAGTTGTCTGGCTGCCTGCACCCGCATGGTGCTGGCTTTCTTCGGTGCCGAACACGCCGAGGCAGAATTGCGTGCCTTGTTGAAGACCCGCCCTGGTGGTACAAGTCCCGTCAATCTAATGCTATACTTACCCGCGCTTGGTTTTACCGCTGATGTTCGGCCCGGGTCACAGTCTTATCTGCGCCAACAGGTAGAAGCGGGATATCCTTGCATCGTCCACGTCTGGACACCACCTCTTCCTCGTTGGGACGTTGAGGCAATCCACGCATTGGTAGTGGTCGAAATGAGCGGGGAAAGCGTTCACGTACACGACCCGGCGCTTCCTACTGGCCCCGCGATTGTCCCGCTACCTGCTTTTCTGCGTGCCTGGGCTGCCGTAAATTACCTGATGATCGTCATTAAGCCCACGGATCAATGATTGTACGCAAAAGGCTTGTGCCAGGGGTTCTGGCGTTCCTCCTGACCGCCTGCGCTTCCCAACCCCTCACCGTCACCCGCGAGCCTGTCGTCCTGCGGTTGGTGAGCGCCGATTCCTGCGGGCCACTGGCCGAGGAACTGGCCGCTGCCTACGAGGAGGATTGCCCCTGGGTCACAGTCCAGGTCGAGATGTTCAACTCTTCGGTGGCCGAACAGACTCTGCGGGCAGGTGGGGCAGACTTGGCGCTGCTCTCTTGGCTACGAGAGACTGCCGATGAGGGGCCGCTGTGGTACCAACCCTTCGCCCGAGATGGTGTTGCTGTCATCGTTCATCCTGCTACGCCGTTCGCGGAGACGGGGATTGTGCACCTGCGGGACATCTTCCGCGGCCGGGTGCAGGAGTGGGGTGGGATGGTGCTCACCATCGTCAGCCGCGAGGAAGGCTCCGGCACTCGCGCTGCGTTCGAGGGCGCGGTGCTGGGTGACTACGACGTCGCGCTCATCGGCGTCGTGATGCCCTCCAGCGAGGCAGTCATCGAGTACGTGGAACGCGCTCCGGGCACCATCGGCTATGTTTCGACGCTGTGGATGGAGGAATCCATCGCTGATCGCGTGCGGATGCTGCCGGTGGAGGGCATCTTGCCAACATCCTCGAACGCCCTCTCCGACGGGAGTTACCCGCTCTCGCGCCTGCTCTATCTGGCAGCCACTGCCGAGCCGGCCGGTGAGGCCCGCGAGTTTGCCCAGTGGCTGCTGGGGCCGGAAGGGCAGGCGATTGCGGATCGGTCGTATGGGGCTGTAGGGGCGCGGTAAGCGCATGGAGGACAGTAGTACCAGGGGTTGAGCGAAGAGGCGGGCAAAGATTCCCGCTTTCCGCCGAAGCAGGGTATAATCGCGGCAATGTTATTTTTTCCTGGGGGTTGAACAATGGATAATGATCTACAGGCTGTCCAACAGAGCCATGAACGCTGGGAACAGACCACACTGAGAGAGACCCTCAATCGGCGTCCTGAACGATACGAGGAGTTTATCACGACATCCGGCGAGCCCGTCGAGCGTCTGTACACCCCGCTGGACGTGGAGGGGGATTACGTGGAAAATTTGGGCTTTCCCGGCGAGTACCCTTTCACCCGGGGGGTCCATCCCACGATGCACCGGGGCCGGCTGTGGACGATGCGCATGTTCGCCGGATTCGGCGCTGCCGAGGAGACCAACAACCGCTTCAAGTACCTGCTGGAACAGGGGCAGACTGGCCTCTCGGTGGCCTTTGACCTGCCCACGCTCTACGGTTACGACACCGACGACCCGGAGGCGGAGGGGGAGTTTGGCAAGTGCGGTGTCGCCGTCTCCTCGCTGCGCGATATGGAGATTCTCTTCGACACCATTCCCCTGGACAAGGTGACCACCTCGATGACCATCAACTCGCCGGCGGCTATTACCTGGGCTATGTATATCGCCGCCGCCGAAAAGCAAGGCGTGCCGATGCGTCAACTCGGCGGCACTATTCAGAATGACATTCTCAAGGAGTACATCGCTCAGAAGGAGTATATCTTCCCGCCTCAGCCCTCAATGCGGCTGGTGACCGACACCGTCGAGTTCGGCACTCAGCACCTGCCGAAGTGGAACACCATCTCCATCTCAGGCTACCATATCCGGGAGGCCGGCTCGACGGCGGCGCAGGAGTTGGCGTTCACCTTGGCCGATGGGATGGAGTACGTTCGCTGGGCATTGGAGCGCGGGCTGGACGTTGACGCTTTTGCGCCTCGTCTTTCCTTCTTCTTCAACTGCCACAACGACTTCCTGGAGGAGGTCGCCAAGTTTCGTGCCGCCCGCCGCATCTGGGCGCGGGAGATGCGCCGCACCTTCGGCGCGCAGAACCCTCGCTCCTGGTGGTTGCGTTTCCACACACAGACGGCAGGATGCTCGCTCACTGCCCAGCAGCCGGAGATCAACGTTGTGCGGGTGGCGATTCAGGCTTTGGCAGCGGTGCTGGGCGGCACCCAATCTTTGCACACCAACAGCCTGGATGAAGCGCTGGCCCTCCCCAGCGAACGTGCCGTCACCATCGCGCTACGCACCCAGCAGATCATTGCCCACGAGAGCGGTGTCACCAACACTGTGGATCCGCTGGGTGGGGCTTATGCCATCGAAGCGCTCACCGACCGTATGGAGCGGCAGGCCTACGACTACTTCGAGGGAATCGAGGCATTAGGCGGGGTCATTCCGGCCATCGAGGCTGGCTTCTTTCAGCAGGAGATCGCCGACGCTGCCTATCGCTACCAGCGGGAGATTGACGAGCGGCGGCGCGTCATCGTCGGAATAAACGAATTTGTGGCGGACGAGCCGCTGCAAGTGCCGCTGTTGAAGATAGACCCACAGGGATACGAGAGGCAATGTGCCCGGCTGGCGCAGGTGCGGGCGGAGCGAGACAACGGAGCGGTAGGTCAGGCGCTCGACCGGCTGCGCATAGCCGCCCAGGGCACCGAGAACACGATGCCGCGCATCTTGGACGCTGTGCGCGTCTACGCCACGTTGCAGGAGATGATGGACGTCTTCCGAGAGGTCTTCGGCCTCTATCGCGAGCCGATGATCATGTAGGTGCGCATCGCCGTGCGCATTGACGAACTGGTCTGGGACGAGTGGAATGTCGAGCACATCTCTATGTCTGCCGCACGCCCGGCTGCGGGACCACGCAACTACCGCAGGCCATCCGGGAGTTGGCTGACCGGATTGAGGCACTGGTGCGTGAGATGCTCGTTCCTATTGCTCCATAATTCTCGCCAACTCGCACAACTCTGGGCTTATCTGCTTCTCGAAGGCCACCGCTTCCTCCAAGGGGATCAGCGCGGCGGTGTTCTTGGCCCAGCCGGCTATGTTCCCACCGTTGCCGGCGATCAGTTCACGCACCGCGAACGCTCCCAACCGGGTGGCCAGCAGCCGGTCGAAGGCACTGGCAGAGCCGCCCCGCTGGACGTGTCCCAGTTGTGTGACCCGCACCGAAAAGCCCAACTCCTCCTGACGTTCGCGCAGTTGCCCGGCCAGTGCCTGTGTCCCTGGCTTCCATCCCTCGGCGACGACGATGATGCAGTGCGCCTTACCCCGAATGTAGGCGTCGTCAATTATCTGGCAGATTTCCTCAAACGTCGTCTCTACCTCGGGAATCAGCACCAGTTCTGCCCCGCCAGCGATGCCGCTCGCCAGCGCCAGGTAGCCCGAGTCGCGCCCCATCGTCTCGATGAGAAAGGCTCGGTTGTGGGACGATGCGGTGTCCTTGATCTTGTCTATGGCATCCAGGATGGTGTTAAGCGCCGTGTCCACACCGATGGAGATATCGGTGCCGCTAACGTCATTGTCGATAGTGCTGGGGACACCGATAGTCGGGAAACCCATGCGCCACAGTTCCAGCGCGCCATTGAGGGAGCCGTTGCCACCTATGACTACCAGTCCATCTATCCCGAAGCGGTTGAGGCTGCGCAGCGCCTCCCGCCGTCCTTTGGGCTCGTAGAACTCAGGACAGCGGGCGGTGCCCAGAATCGTCCCCCCGCGCCCGATAATGCCGCCCACTGAGCGGGCGTCCATCTCCTCTATTTCGCCGTCTACCAGACCGGCGTAGCCTCGGCGGATGCCCATTACCTCCGCCCCCAGGTGGAGTCCTGTACGTACTACGGCCCGGATGCAGGGATTGAGACCGGGATTGTCCCCGCCGCTTGTCAGCACCCCAATACGTTTCATCTCAGCCTCCCGGTGGCTAGTACAGGAACATCGGCTTGCTCAGCACGTGCCATACTTTGGGCCGGTAGTTGTCCATATCGTAGAGCGCCCGCACGTCCACGTGTTTGACTCCCAGCGTAGGCGATTCGGCCGAGACGTCTATATAGCGCCCGTCTCTGAGCGCGACCATGCGTCCGAACTTGCCAATGGCGAGCAGGTCCATCGCTGTGTTGGCGTAGTTGACTGCCACCATGATGTCCAGCGCGTCCGGCGCGCCCGAGCGCATCAGGTAGGCCACTTCCTGGCACATCGTCTTCTCGCCGGTGATCTGCTCAAGTTTGGTCGCTGTGACTGCGCCGATACCGCCCAGCTTTTTGTGGCCGTAGGGGTCGGCCACACCGGTCTGAACAATCTCCTCGCCGATCTCATGAGCGCCCTCCGAGATGGTCATCATGGCGTAGTTACTGGGATTGGCCCGTTTGTCCTGCATCAACAGGTCGGCCAGTCTCTCGATGTCGAAAGGAACCTCGGAGATGATGGCCCGATCCACGCCAGCCAGGTAAGCCGAGATGAGCGACGTTTCGCCAGAGTGCCGCCCGAACAGTTCAATCACGCCGATGCGCTCGTGGGAGCCGGCCGTGGAACGTAACTGGTGGATGAAGTGCACGCTGCGTGTGATGGCGGTGGAGAAGCCGATGCAGAAGTCGGTGCCGAAGACGTCGTTGTCCATCGTCTTGGGGATGCTGATGACGGGGAAGCCCTCCCGATGGATACGGGCTGCGTATCCCAACGTGTCCTCCCCTCCGATGGGGGTCAGTATGTCAATCTCGAGGTGTTCCAACGCCTTCAATACGTGATCGGTGAAGTCAAGCGTCTGGCTGTCGTCTAACTCTCCCTCAGGGCGCAGAAAGTCCGGCGCATGCGAGGGGCGCATGCGGCCAGGATTGGTGCGCGAGGTGTGCAGGAAGGTGCCGCCGGTACGGTCTATGGTACGCACTATGAGTTTATCAAGCGGCGTCGTGCATTCCTCGTATGTAGCGGGATCGTCAGGGTTGTAGAAGAGGAGGCCGCGCCAGCCACGGCGGATGCCAATGGGCTCATGCCCCTCGTTAATGGCGCGGTAGACCAATGCCTTGATGCAGGGGTTCAGTCCCGGGACGTCTCCTCCTCCTGTCAGAATACCGATTCTCATTTTCCTCCCTCCTCCGTAGGTGGAGTTTCTGTCACGTCGGCCACGTGACCGCCAGTGATACGTGTCAGCGTCTCGAAGGTAATTGGAAACACGGCGTGGGGATGGCCGGCCGCCGCGTAGACTGTCTCGAAACGGGCCAGCGAATCATCAATCCACGTCGGCAGCGGTCGCCTATGGCCGATAGGTGGCACACCACCGATGCTGAAGCCAGTCTCCTGTCGCACGCGCTCAGCGTCGGCGATCATTGCCCGCCGCGCTCCCAGCAGTCTCTTTAACTTGGCCGGGTCGGCTCGCCGATCGCCGGCCACCAGCACCAGTACTGGCTTGCCGTCGGCCAGGAAGAGCAACGACTTGACGATGCTGCCCAGAGCGGTACCGAGTGCGTCAGCAGCCAGTTGTGCTGTGCGAGCACTCTCTTGCAGTTTTATGATGCTGATGTCCAGCCCCGCCGCCTTCAGGGCGGCCTGCACGCGTTCCGGTCCTTTCATTTTATCTCCTTCTCTACCTGCACTGCCTCTACCCGCACCGCCTCCGTCCCGACGATGACGGCCAGTTTCCGTGTCAGTTCGGGGCAATAGCGCGTCGTATCGTTCGGAAACGCCAGTTCGACCGGCCTGTTCGTGCCGCCGACCAGATGAATGACGAAGCGATCCTGGCCGGGATGACCTGCCAACAGGCTGTGGACTTTGCGCAGCGTCTCCACGTCCCGGCCTTGCTCCCCACTGCGGGTCAACGTCACGCAGACGGTATGCACCGAAGATGGCGAGGGTTTCACCATGCGCGGCTCGACCGAGCTCGCCGAAGTCTCAGCCGAACGGTGGGACGGTGGTGGCACGGTGGTCTGCGGGCGGTCCTGCCCGGTTGGAACAGCCATCTCGTCGGGGGTCTTGACCCAGTCGCACAGCAGGTTGGGCTCGTCACGTCGCCCGGTGTCCACCTTGCCGCTTACTACCAGGACGCGCTCTGGCTGCCACAGGTGTTTGGTCCTGTTCCACACTCGGGGGAAGACGACGACGTCGCATGTGCCCTGCAGGTCCTCCAGGGTCACGAAAGCCATCTCGGCCCCCTTCTTCGTCGTATGGCGACGTACCCGCTGCAACATTCCGGCGACGATCACCTGTTGTCCGTTCATCTCCTCGCTCAGCGCCCCGACGTGACCGGTCACGACGTCTCGCAGCCTGAGCAGGGCCTGCACCAGTGGGTGCTCGGATATGTAGACACCGACCAATTCTTTTTCCCAGGCCAGGATGTTTTTCTGTGGCACTTCAGGTGTCTTGGAGAGTGGGGGCAGCAGCGTCTCTTCGGCTAGGCGCACACCGGTGGCTTCACCGAACAGGCTCATCTGTCCTACGTCACGGGCGTGGTGCAGGCTGGCGCTCAGCCCGATGATGCGCTCCACGATGGGCAGAAGTTGCGAGCGCGTGCCGAAGCGGTGCAATGCCCCCACCTTGATCAGACTCTCCAGCGCCCGCCGGTTGACCTGCCGCAGGTCCACGCGGCGGCAGAAATCATCCATGTCGCGGAAGGGGCCCCCTGCCTGGCGGGCAGCCAGGATTGTCTCGACCGGCCCTGCGCCTACGTTCTTGATGGCCCCCATTCCAAAGCGGATCGCGGGCGTGCCGTCAGCCTGTTTCTCAATGGTGAAGTCCAGGCCAGAGTCGTTGACGTTGGGGGGGAGCACCTCAATCCCCATACGGCTGCACTCGGCGATGAGGAGGCCGATTTTTTCGGTGTTGTTTCGCTCGACGCTGAGGAGCGCGGCCATGTATTCGACTGGGTACTTTGCCTTGAGATAGGCGGTCTGGCAGGTGAGGACGGCGTAGTCGGCCGCATGTGCCTTGTTGAAGCCATATCGAGCGAAGTATTCGATGTCGTTGAAGATGGCCTCGGCCGCCTCTTGGGGCAGGCCGCCGTGTTTTATTGCCCCTTCGACGAAGGAGGCGCGGTGATTGAGCAATGCAGCCTTCTTTTTCTTGCCCACGGCCCGCCTGACCAGGTCGGCCTCGGGCGCGGAGTAACCGGCAATGTCCGTCAGAATGCGAATGATCTGTTCCTGGTAGACGCACACCCCGTAGGTCTCCCGCAGGATCGGCTCCAGGCTGGGGTGGCGGTATTCGACCGATTTGTGGCCGTGCATGCAGTTAATGTAGTCGTCAATGTGTTCCATCGGACCGGGGCGGAAGAGGCTGATGGTGGCGATGATGTGATCGAATTGGGAGGGCTGCATTTTCATCAGCACCCGCCGCATACCTTGCCCTTCCACTTGAAAGACGCCCATCACGTCCCCCCGCGAGAGTAGGTCGTAGATAGCCGGATCGTCGGTAGGAATGTTGTTCAGATTCAGGTCCACATTATGCCGCTGGCGGATCAGTTCGCATGCGTGGCGCATGATGGTCAGGGTGGAAAGGCCCAGGAAGTCAATCTTGAGCAGCCCCAGTTCTTCCAGTTCATCCATCGTGTACTGGGTGACGACGCCGATCTCGCCACCATCGCCGCCGCGCGTGGGCCTGTTCAGAGGGGTGTATTTGACCAGTGGGACGTCGGAAACGATGACGCCAGCGGCGTGGGTGCTGGCGTGGCGCACATTCCCCTCCACACCCAGGGCCGTGTCGATCAGTTGCCGGATATGTGCTTGCGTCTCGTATTGCTCGTGCAGTTCGGGTACTTCTTGCAGTGCCTTATCGAGTTTGACTTTGGGGCCGGATGGCACCAGGCGGGCGATGCGGTCAACATCTGGCAAGGGATAGTCGAGTGCCCGTCCTACGTCCCGGATCGCTGCCTTGGCTCCCATCGTGCCAAAGGTGATGATCTGGGCCACCTGCTCCTGTCCGTACTTCTCGATGGTGTAACGGATCAAGCGGTCCCGCTGGTCATCGGGATAGTCCAGGTCAATGTCGGGCATGGTCACACGGCCCAGGTTGAGGAAACGCTCGAAAATCAGGCCGTGCTGTAGTGGCTCCAGGTTGGTGATGCCGAGGCTGTAGGCGACGATGGAACTGGCCCCCGACCCTCGCACGTTCCACCAGATGTCTTGTTCCTGGGCGAACCGGCATAGGTCCCAGACGATGAGGAAGTAGGTGTCGAAGCCCATGCGATGGATGATGTCCAGTTCGTACTCGAGCCGCTCGCGAATCTGGGGGGTGATGACTGCGTACCGCTGCTGTAATCCCTCCTCGCACAGGTGGCGCAAGTAGGACTGCGCATCGTGTCTTTCTGGCACCTGAAAGGGGGGCAGGTGGTAGTGGCCGAACTCCAGTTCCAGTTCGCACATCTCCGCGATGCGCAGCGTGTTGGTCAGTGCCTGAGGCACTTCCGGAAAGAGCGCCGCCATTTCCTCGGCGCTCTTGAGGTAGAAACTATCGTTGTTCATGCGCATGCGGTTCGGCTCATTGGTGGTCTTGCCGGTCTGGATGCACAGTAGCACGTCGTGGCTTTCGGACTCTTCCCGCCTGGCGTAGTGCACATCGTTGGTGGCGACCAGCGGCAGGTCGAATTCGCGGGCGAAGGCGATCAGTTGGCGGTTGACTTCCGCGAGCTCGGGGATGTCGTGTTCCTGGAGTTCCAGGTAGTACCGGCCGGGGAAGACGTCGCGGTACCAGCAGATGGCCTGGCGTGCCTGTTCAAGTTGGCCGTCACGAATCAGGCGAGGAACCTCTGAGGTGCCGCAGCCGGAGAGGGTGATGAGTCCATCGGCGTGTTGGTCCAGCACTTCTTTATCAATGCGTGGCTTATAGTAGAAGCCCTCCAGTTGGGCGATAGTTGCCAGGCGCATCAGGTTGTGGTAGCCGGCATCGTTCTGGGCCAGGAGCAGGAGGTGGTATGGTTTGCGGTCGCGTTGCACGTCTCGGTCCTGGCGGCCCCGGCGGGCCAGGTATGATTCCATGCCGATGATCGGCTTGATGCCGGCCGTCTTGCATGCCTTGTAGAACTGGACCGCGCCGTACATCGTGCCGTGGTCGGTGAGGGCCAGGGCGGGCATGCCCAGTTCGGCGGCATGCTCGGCCAGTTCCTGACAACTGCTGAGGCCATCGAGAAGCGAGTATTCGCTGTGCACGTGGAGATGGACGAATTCTGCCATCGTATCGCATTATACCACAAACATCTGTCGAGTGGGAGCCTGACCTATCTCATTTTCATTTGACTTGACAAGAAGCGAAAACGCCCCCACCGTTGCGGGTCGGGGCGGTCTCGTTTCGCCGTCGCTCACGCGGGAGCTTGCGCGTGGGAGCATACTCCGGTACAATACGCTGAGCTATGAGCAGGCAACAATGGCTCAAAACACGAGTATGCTATGCCTAGAGCTACCGACATCTCCACGGTCTCTACGTCTTGGCAACGCAACCTGCGTGTCATCTGGTTCGCCGAACTGGTGGCCGTCGCCGGCTTCACCGTCGTCACTCCCCTCCTGCCGCTCTATATATCGGATCTGGGCGTGCGCGGCGAGCAGGAGGTCCAAATCTGGTCTGGGGTCGTTCTCTCTGCTCACGCGGTGACGATGGCGATCTTCGGTCCTATCTGGGGTGCGCTCAGCGATCGCTATGGTCGTAAGGTGATGGTCGAGAGGGCGATGTTCAGCGGAGCCTTGCTGATCGCCTTGATGGGCTTCGCGCAGAACGTGCAGCAACTGACGCTTCTGCGCGCTTTGCAGGGTGTGCTGACCGGGACGGTCACCGCAGCAACTGCGCTCGTCGCCACGGCTGCGCCCCGCGAGCGCATCGGCTATGCGATGGGTATGCTCCAGATGGCAGTCTACGCCGGAGCCTCAGCAGGGCCGCTGTTGGGAGGACTGGTGGCCGATAGCCTCGGCTACCGGGCGGCCTTCTTGGTCACGGGCGTGTTGTTGTTCCTGGCTGCATTGGGGGTGCTGATCTTCGTCAAAGAGGAATTTCGGCCCGTTGTGCCACCGGTGGAGGAGCAAGTTGCGGCCGACACGGGCAGGCTGGCCCTGCGTCGCCGCGTGTGGAACCGGCTGGCCCCGGTGCTGGGTTCGCCGCCGTTGCTTGGCTTGCTGGGGGTACGGTTGGTGATGCGGCTGGGAGCGCGTTTGCTGGGGCCGGTGTTGCCGCTCTTCATCCAGGACATCGCTCTGGCCGGCGCCCGTGTGGCCTCCATCACAGGGTTGGTCAGTGGGGTCAGCGCTGTAGCCGGTGCAGTGGGTGCTCTGTGGTTGGGGCGGCTGGGTGACCGCATAGGCTACCGTGGGATTCTGATGGCTTGCGCGATTGCTTCGGCCGTGTGCTACGTCCCCCAGTCCCTCGTCGACGCCCCTGGCTGGTTGCTGCTTTTACAGGCAGGGACGGGGTTGGCGATGGGGGGGATTCTGGCCTCGATCAGCGCCTCGTTGGCCCGGCTGGCGCCGGAGGGGCAGGAGGGTATCGTCTACGGGGTGGACGCCAGCGTGGTCTCAGTGGCGAACGGTATCGGGCCGATGGTGGGCAGCGCGCTGGCTGTCTGGCTGGGACTGCGCGCTCCTTTCCTGTTTGCTGCTGGTATCTTCGGGCTGGCCGGGATCGCCGCTGCCCGGCTGTTGCCCAGACGTTAGACCTGTGCCTTGCCCCGTTCGAGGCCCCAGAGTATAATGGGCAACAGACCGGAGGTATCTCTCAGATCAGTACAAAAATGGTTCGAACCTGCTGGCGTTTTTGAGGCATTGTAGGGCAATTCGATAGTGGGGACTTTTTGATCACTAATATCACGAATGGACAAATAGCACGAATTTTGTCCAGGATTATAGTCAAATATTCGTGGAATTCGTATATTCGTGCCATTCGTGATAAAAGACGGTATTGGTTCTAAACATTCCCTGATGAAGTACCTGGTAGCAAAATACAAGGAGGATCCCGATGGGAAAAGTCTATCGTCACAAACGCGGCGCACCGGATGAGTACCTGGGCCGGGTCGAGCCCGAAAACGGCAAGGTCTACCGCCATCGCCATGGGCTGGATGAGTATCTGGGCCGCGTGGAACTGGACAGCGGCAAGGTCTACCGCCACCGACACGGTCCCGACAAGTACCTGGGCCAGGTGCGGTTGGACGATGGCAAGGTTTATAGCCATTGTCTTGGCCCGGATCGGTACATGGCGGAGGTCAAATCGGACGGCCGCATTTACCGCCACAGGCCCGGCGCTCCAGACGACTACCTGGGCAAAGTCGAGGGTATGCACTCGTTGGCAGAAGGCGGTGGTGCGTTCTTCCTGCTTCTGTTGCCTGTCGTCGAGAGGGCTGAGAGCGAAGCCGAGGTCGAAGTCGAGGAGGAAGTTGAAGAAGGAGGGGCTGGCGATTGAAATCGCGGCTGGGGAGTGCCTGGCCGCGCTAGCGTGGTCGGCGCGAAATGCCCCTGTATGCTGACGCCAATGTCTACCATAACTACCATAACCGATTTTCAACCTTCGCTTGAGGTGGCACATGCCCTACGGGGGCAGGGTGTTGATCCGACTCGCGTCCGCCCGGAGATTGTTGCGGTGGCGCAGGGGGTGCTTGCTGAAGCGCAGACGTTGCTTGCCCCTGTTGCACTGTACACTATCCTGCCGGTGCGTGACTTTCACCACCAGACAGTGGTCTTAGATGGGGAGGTAGCCTTCGAGGGGCCGCTGGTGGCGCGTGCATTGGCGGGAGCGACTCAAATCGCCGTCGCCGTGTCCAGCATCGGGTCGGCGCTGGAGGAACGGGTGGATGCGCTCTTTGCCGCAGACCCTCTGCAGGCGCTGGCGCTGGATGGGGCTGGCGTCGGCGCTCTCGGGGAGGTCTCCCGGATGGTCGTCGCTCGGATACGGGACGAGGCCACAGCGCGCGGATTGGGCGCGGGTATGCGTGCCAGCCCGGGCCAGGAGGGCTGGTCGATCTGGCAGCAGCGGGTGCTTTTCGGCCTGGTCCCCGCCGGGCAGATCGGCGTCCGGCTGACCGAAAGTTGTCTTATGCTGCCGCGCAAGTCCGCCTCTTTCGTGGTCGGGCTGGGACCGGAGATGCGGCCCGACGCGGTTACCTGCGATTTCTGCTCCAAGCGCGGGCGTTGCCCCTGGCGTGTGCGATGAAGTAGTCACGTGTGAAGGGACTTGCTATGGCTGACGAATCAATCAACGAACCAACTAACAAATCAACAGTGGACTTCGAGCCTCTCGGCCGCCGGGCGCGGGTTGCGCAGGGTACGACGTTGCTGGAGGCCGCTCGCCAGGCGGGCGTGGGGCTGAATGGAATCTGTGGTGGCGCGGGCACTTGCGGGACCTGCCGCGTGCGCGTCGTCGCTGGCCAGGTCACGCCCCCCACCGAGGCGGAACGGGATGTCGTGGCCGAGGGGCTCCGGCTGGCCTGCCAGGCCCGCGTGCTGGGTGACGTGCGGGTGGATGTTCCGCCGGCCTCTATCACGGCCCCGCAGCGGGCGCAGATCGAGGGCCGCGAGCGCACGGTCGAACTGGATCCGTCTGTGCGGGCCTTCGATGTGGTCTTGACTCCGCCCAGCCTAACCGACTTGCAAGCCGACACGACTCGGTTATGCGAAGCGCTCCGGCAGCAATACCCCCTCCTTGCCCCCCCCGGAGGGGAGGAGAGGGGAGAGATGCGCTATGATCATGAGGTGTTGTGCCAACTCCCCGGTTTGCTGCGGGAGAACGATTGGCGTATTCGCATAGTCATCCGGGATGATGAGATCGTCGCCGTCGCGCCGGTCGCTACCTCACCGCTGGGACTGGCGGTGGACATTGGCACGACCAAAGTGGCTGTCTACCTGGTGGACCTGGAGAGCGGCGAGACGCTGGCGGCCGCTGGCGCGATGAATCCCCAGATTGCCTACGGGGAAGACGTGATGGCCCGCATTTCCTACGCGATGGGGGGAGAGAGTCAGGCGCGGGAACTCCAGCAGGCAGTCGTCGGCCGGCTGGATGATCTGGCCCGCGAGTTGTGCGCGCAGGTCGGGCGGGATAGTGCCGAGATCGTCGAGGCTGTGCTGGTGGGCAACACCTGTATGCATCACCTGGTGCTTGGTTTGCCGGTGGCCCAACTGGGTCTGGCTCCTTATGTGCCCGCCCTGGCTGACTCTTATGACCTCAAGGCGCGGGAACTGGGACTGCGCCTGGCCCCCGGCGCGAACGTTCATCTCCTGCCCAACATCGCCGGCTTCGTCGGCGCCGACCATGTGTCCATGCTCCTGGCGACTGACATCGGTAGAGGCGCGGTCACCGCGCCCCTGCTGGGGTTGGACATCGGCACTAACACTGAGATCAGCCTGGCGCTGGGTGGGCGGCTGTTGAGTTGCTCCTGTGCCTCCGGGCCGGCTTTTGAGGGGGCCCATATTCGTGACGGGATGCGGGCTGCGCCGGGCGCGGTCGAGTGGGTGCGGCTGGTTGACGGGCGGGTCGAGTACCAGACGATTGACGGCGCGCCGCCGGTGGGCATCTGTGGCTCTGGAGTGCTTGATAGCGTGGCTGAACTGAGACGAGTCGGTGTGCTGAGAGGGAACGGCGCGATGATGCAGGGTAGTCACCCTCGCGTGCGTGGGGAGGGCAGCGGGTTAGAGTTCTTGCTCGTTCCGGCTGGCGAACGGGGAGCGCCCCGCGACCTGGTCATCGCCCGCAAGGATGTAAACGAGATCCAACTGGCCAAGGCTGCCATCCGCGCTGGAGTTGAGGTGTTGCTGGAGGAGGCTGGACTGGAGGCAGTACAGGTTGAGCGGGTGGTGGTGGCGGGTGCTTTTGGCACCTACCTGGACGTGGGTAGTGCGCTGGCGGTGGGGATGTTCCCGCCGCTGGCGCGTGAGCGGTTCGTCCAGGTGGGCAACGCCGCGGGGATGGGGGCCAAACTGGCGCTGGTCTCCCGTCGCTGCCGTGTGGTCGCTGAGGAGATTGCCCGCCGTGTGGAGTATGTCGAACTGACCACCAATCCGAGCTTCGTTGGGGAATACACGGATGCGCTGATGTTGCCTTAGGCAGCCGGTAGCGGCCAAGCGGGCGCTGGTCCAAAGTCCTCTATCCGTACCGCCTGTTCCAGTCGGGTAGTGTCTTGATAATGATCACCGCCCCGCCCAGTACGCCAAGTAGGATACCGTGCAGCGGCAACCCCAGCGCCCACAGCAGCGGCCCGATCACGACCATCGCCAGTATCGTAGAGCGGGCGCGATGGAAGCGCAACAGCCTGACCAGGATCAACCAGAAGAGCACCAACCCGACCACCATCCCCAGCGCGGGCAGCGGCGCCAGGCACAGCAGCGTGCCCGTCAACTTGGAGAGGCCGATGCCACCGCCGAAGTGGATGAAGACGGACCAATCGTGGCCCACCACCGCCATCACACCGGCCACCGTCGCCGCCCAGGGATCGTCCGTCAGCAGCGTTGCCCCGGCGACGGCGGCCGCCCCCAGGAGAACGTCCACCACGGCGGTCAGTGCACCGGCCCAGATGCCGGCCACGCGGGAGACGTTTAGCCCCCCGGTATGACCGCTGCCGTGCTGGCGCACGTCTGTGCCCCGCAGCACACGGGACACCAGAACGCCCGTAGGCACCGCTCCCAGCAGATATCCCCACACTCCGGCCAAGAACAGTTCGATCATCGTCGGCACTCCGTTCAACACCGCACCCGCAGCCGCCGGGGCAGTATCTCAAACTCTATCCGGTGGGCGTCGGTGCACAGCATCTCGCCGTCCATGTGGGCGATCAGGTCGTCCGGCGAGGAGATGG
The DNA here is from genome assembly GCA_964385635.1 of uncultured Anaerolineales bacterium. Lineage (GTDB taxonomy): Bacteria > Chloroflexota > Anaerolineae > B4-G1 > B4-G1 > CAYLPU01. The sequence goes on along the minus strand of CAYLPU010000007.1, from coordinate 64,054 downwards.
TCACCCGCCGGGCATGGGCCATCGTGATCGGCTCGCGGCCCACGTGGGTGCCTTTCATAAAGTGGGGGACGAGGCCCAACATAGCCAGCCGGCTCACCCCGCGCACGATGCACAGATCGAAGAGACCGTCGTCCGGTTGGGCCTGGGGCGCGACGTAAAAGCCACCTCCCTCGCGCGGCCCGTTGGCCACGCTGATCATCACCGCGGGTAGAGCCAACTCCTGCCCGTCGTACTCGATGGTGACCGACGGAGCCTTGTAGTACAGAAAGATGACCTTCAGCACGACCGGCAGGTAGAGCGCGATTCCGCGCAGCCGTTTGACCTTGAGGGCTTCGAGCGTCACGACGCCGCCAAAGCCGACGTTCACGGTGTTGTCGAAGTAGCGGGGGGCTCGTCCCGGCAGTGTGACCCGGCCCACGTCTATCACCCTGACCTGGCCGTTTGCCAGCCGGTGGCAGGCCCCGCGCAAGTCGGGAGGCACACCCACCGTGTTGGCGAAGTCGCTGCCGGAGCCGATGGGGATGACGCCCATCGTGCCAGCCTCCTCGCCATCTGAGGCGGCCATAAGGCCGTTGACTACCTCATTGAACGTGCCGTCGCCGCCCGCGGCGACGATGATCTCGAAGCCATCGCCGACCGCCTGTTCGGCTAATTCCGCCGCCTGCCATGGCCTGGACGTACGCGCCAGGTCGAATTCGAGCCCCTCTGCTCCTAGGAGCCGGCGCAACTCAGGCTCGACCTTCGTGCCATACCCCCGGCCCGCGGCCGGGTTGAGAATAACCTTGATGGGTTCCATAATGCTCTCCTGTGGTTTCACTACCGGACAGTTTTCGATCACGAATGTCTATCACGAATGTCACGAATGGCCGAATGACACGAATATTGTCTAGAATTATCACGTGATAGAACACGCCACGGGGCGCTAAGTTACACGCAAGCGTTCAGTGGCAGCGCGGGCACTCAATCCTTCAGCAACCGCTCCACTTCCTCGATCAGTACGAGGAGGTTGGGGCGCGTTAAGGAGAGTTCTGGTGCGGGAATGCGGTGATGCTCGATGTCGGGGGGAATGTGCTTATGATGGGGATAGGAACTGCTCAGAGTTGAATCGCCTGGATGTTCGGTGGGGTCGTACCACCAGACCCGCTCTCCGGCGCGGTTCAGCTCGTAACTGTAGCTGCGGATGGTGTGGTTGGACAGGTCAAGCAACTCCCACACATCAAGCACATAGCCAGCTTCGAAGGTCAACCGACCTTCCACTTCGGCCGCGAACGGGCCGATGGTGTACGGGGTGAGGGTGGAGGACCGGATGGACGGAAATCGGTTGGGCAGGCTGGCGATCAGGAGGCAATATTCTTCGAAAGTGGGGAGCACGTTATGCCTCAGTCGGGGCTGCGAAACGTGGGCGCAGTGGGATGGGAGCGCCAGCACTGGCGCTGCGCAGAGCCAGCAGCCGTTCGCGCAAGGCAGCCGCATACGCGTGCTGCCGCTCCTGCCGCAGTTCATAATAGCCGACCCAGCGGATCAGGTCACGGCTCTGTTCCAGCTCTCCCAGCCGGTACAACGCGTATAGATCTTCGGAGAGCAACCCGTACTGTTGTTCGAGTTCCCGCAAACGCGCGTCCAATCCGTGGATATCTTGAAGGATGTTTTCCAGTGTCATTGCTAATCCTTTCTAAGTCGCTCGCTTCGGTTATTATACTGGCACTGCCTGGCCTGGTCAAGCCAGGTAAACAGTTGACATTTTCTTTACTTGAGCGTAGAATAGGCTCAGACGAACGGCTACACGAAGAGGGGGTGTGGAATGGCTGAACAATTAGTCTTGCCCGACGCGGATGTCCTTGTCTCTATAGAGGAGTCTCCACAAACCCTGGCCCGGCTGGGCCTGGATGCGCGCTCCTCGCTGCGTGCTGCTATCAGTGGTTTCCAGGCTTATATGCAGCAGCAGGGCTTCGCCGAAAATACTATCAAGGCCTTCCTCTCCGACCTCAATATCCTGGTCCAGTTTGTCGGGGTGGGGACCGCCGTTGGTGCCGTCTCCACGCAAGACCTCAATCGTTTCACCGACTGGTTGGTGCACGGGCGCGGCGTGTCCTGTAACCCCAAGTCGCTGGCCCGGCGCGTGACCACGCTCAAGGTCTTTTTTGGCTGGCTGGCTGAGGCGGAGGTGCTTTCCTCCGATCCCGCTGCCCCCGTGGCTCACAGGCCAGTGATGACGCCGCTGTCCAAGATCCTCTCCGACGATGAGGTGGCGCGAGTGCTGGAGGTGACGCAGCGCCTGCGTCACGCGGGAAAACCGGATGTCCGTCCCCATTTACTGGTGACGTTGCTCCTGCACACCGGCGTCAAGAAGAGCGAATGTATGAACATCGTGACGAATCACATTGACCTCAGCGACCCCACCCAGCCGGTGTTGTGGATCCGCTACGCCAACCCTCGCCGCCGCCACAAAGAGCGCAAACTACAGTTGCCACTGTGGTGGCCGGCGGTGCTGGCTGAATACCGCGTCCAGTACCAGCCGCAGGAATCGCTTTTCCCCTGCACTGCCCGCAACCTGGAGTACGTCCTGGCCGACGTGGCCCAACGTGCCGACCTGGGCCATGCTCTCTCCTTCGAGATGTTGCGCTGGACCTGCTCGGTGCGTGACTACCGGGCGGGAATGGAGGCTGACAGGCTGCGCCAGAAACTGGGGATTTCGAAGATCACCTGGCGCGAGGTGGGAGTCAAAATCGCCCGGCTGGCCGGGCCGGCGCTATGACCTTTCGCTCTATTCTTGCTGGCTCACGGGGAGAAAGATACGGAAGGGAAGTGGTTCGTACGCCTGGTTCAGGCTCAGGTAGTCGCTGCTCCAGCCTCCGATCGCGTGGATGGTGGTCTCGAACGCAACCACACCCGGGCTACGCCACTCTCCTACCAGTGGCGTTTCAACGGGACTCCAGGTGTCGTTGGTTGGGTTGTAGCGCTCGTTGAAGCCCAGGTAACTGGTCCGGCCACCCCCACCGATGGCGTAGAGTTGGCCACCGAGGGCTGCCAGGCCCAGGCCTTCCCGCCCCACGGCCAGCGGTGCGCACCCTTCCCACGTCTCCGCTGCCGGGTCGTAGACCGTGCACGTGGTCAATTCTCGCTCGCCATCGTATCCGCCAACGACGTAGAGGAGTCCCCCCAGGGGAGCGGCCGCGGCGACGCCCCGCCCTATGTGCATCGGGAACCCTTCGGTCCAGGTGTCCGCCTGGGGATCGTACACGTACACCGTGGCGACGTACTGCTCCCCGTCCCACCCGCCGAAGAGGTAGAGTCTTTGGTCCAGCATGGCCAGTGCGTAGGCACAGCGTGGTTCTGGCAATGGGCTGGCCTCTCGCCAGGAGTCGGCCAGGGCATCGTATACTTCGACCAACCGCGTCGGTGTGCTTTCTGCATCGCAGCCGCCTGGCACGTACACCTCCGGTCCGATGGCAACAGCCGAGATGTAGGCCACCGGTGTGGGCTTGTCGCTTCCTGGTGTCCATAAATCGTTTTCGGGATTGTATACCTCCACAGCGGCCGTGATCCCCTCAGGGGTTTGGCCTCCGATGGCCAGGATCCGGCCCGCGACTGCGGCGAGCGCCAGGTGTGCCCGGCGGGTGGGCATCTGGGCACGTTCGTGCCAGGGCGATTCTGTGCTCTCTGCCGGAACGGCCCCTGGTTGCTCTCGTGGCTGATCCAGTGGCAGGTCCGGTCCGCTGCTGCTCGCCTCCGGCCTGCTGCGGGGCCATGTCACGGCGATTCCAACCGCTACGAGCAGCAAGGCGGCGACCAGCGCCACTCGCCTGGGCCACGGAAGGGGGGGCTCGGGGGTGATGGGCGGGGCCGAGGCACTCTCATCTGGTGGCGCTCTCTCAGCGCCTTCCACGACCACCCACCGCTCCCGCACAGCGATCATCGTCGCCTCGGTGCGCGATTCGGCTCCCAGTTTGGTGAATGTATTGCGCAGATGAACCTTGACAGTGTTAACGCTGATATTGAGCCGGTAGGCGATCTCGCGATTGGTGACGCCAGTGGACACCAGTTGCAGGATTTCATGCTCGCGTTCGGTGAGGGGCTCGCCGTATTCGGGCATTGGTCTCTCAGGTCATCTTGACCACGATGTCGGAGAGGACGTTGGCCGCCTCGTCCCCCCGGTCGGCAGCGTTGCTTAGGTGGCGGTAGATCTCGCGCAATTTGAGCATCTCCACTACGTGTCCTATATCCTGCGGCCTGTGAAACAGTTCGGCGATGGCTTCTCGATAGACCGCCTCTATGCGGTTCTCGAGCGCTTTGGCCCGCACAGCGTGATCCTCGGCCACGCCGGGGTGCTCCTCCAGTCGCTGCACGCCCAGGAGGATTTCGCGCGCGGCGTCGCATAGCAGGGAGGCCATGCGTCGCAGATAACTGTTGGGTTCCACTTCGAGGATAACCATTTCGCCTACCGTCGTGTAGCCATAGTCAATGATGTCATCAATGGCACGTGAGAGAGCAAAGATATCCTCGCGGTCAATCGGCGTGACGAAAGTGCGGTTCAGTTCGTCAATCAGGATACGCCGTACCTCATCGGCATCTTTCTCTAGCTGAGTCACGACGCTGGCCTGCGCCTCGCTTGGCTCATCGAGGTACTCAAGCAGTGCCTCCATTCCCTGCACGGTGTAATCAGCCTGCTGGATCAACAACTGAATAAATCGGTCTGGTTGAGTCCGGAAGAATCGTCTTAACCAACCCATACTTTCCTCCTACACCATAATGTGCCGTATGACCAGGTAGGCCAGCGCCGCCAGAAGTCCTGAGGCCGGGATCGTCAGCATCCAGGCGGTGAGAATCTGGCCGGCGACTCTCCAACGCACTTTGCTCAGCCGTTCGGCCGATCCGACGCCCAGGATGGCTGAACTGACCACCTGTGTGGTGCTGACGGGACCGCCCAGCAGCGCTGCCCCCAGGATGACCACGGCCGATGCTATTTGGGTGGTGAAGCCGTGCACCGGGCGGATCTTATAGAATTTTCCTCCCAGCGTGCGAATGATGCGCCAGCCGCCCGTAGCCGTTCCCAGCGAGATCGCCCCGGCGCTGGCGGCGATTACCCACACCGGCACATGGAACTGCCTCATAACTCCGGCCCCCATCAGCCCCATCGTGATGATGCCCATTGTCTTCTGGGCGTCGTTTGCCCCGTGGCCCAGCGCCAGCGCCAACGCTGTGAAGGTCTGTGCTTGCTTAAAGAACCGGTTGATGCGCGGCGAGGCCCCCCGTGCCAGGAAAAGCACCAGTTTCATGAGAACGTAGCCGATGAGCAGGCTCACCAGTGGCGATAGCAGCAGTGCAACGAAGATTTTGATCAGCCCGCGCAGTTGTATGGCATCTACTCCATAGCCCACGATGGTCGCGCCGACCAGTCCGCCGACGAGGGCATGGGAGGAACTGGATGGGATGCCTAAGAACCATGTGATCAGATTCCAGACGATTGCCGCCAGGAGTGCCGCCAGCACGACTGTCATAGTGTTCGCGTGGGGGTGCACCACTTCGTGGCCGATGGTGGTCGCGACGGCGACGCCGAAGAGAAAGGGGCCGGCGAAGTGTGCTACTGCGCTGAGCAGCAGTGCGCGACGTGGGCTCATGGCGCGCGATGCGATCATGGTAGCGACGATGTTGGCACTGTCGTGGAAACCGTTCAGGAAGTCGAACGCCAGGGCTGTGGCGATGAAGATAATCAGTAGCGGTGACATAGACTGGATTATAGCACATAGGCGAGTCTGGGCAAGCAGATGTGTGGATGTTACCTATGCTCCCGCCGGATGACAGTCCGGCGTGGGGCGCTCAGGAACGCAAGTTCCACAGGACGACCTCAGGCGGGGCGAGGAAACGGGCACGCGGAGCGCCCAGTCCCTCCATTCCCAACCCACGGCTCACGTAGAGCGTCGTGTTGCCTTCCTCGTACCGTCCCATCTCGTACCGCTTCCAGAAATCGGAACTGGTGATGAGCGCGCCGAGCAGAGGCAGGCGCACCTGCCCGCCGTGGGTATGGCCGCATAGATAGAGGTCTACACCGAGTTCTGTTGCTTCCGGCATCAGGTCGGGGGAGTGATAAAGCAGCAAGGTGAATCTATGTTTGGGACTGCCGTCCAGTATGTTGCGGAGGCGCGGTACATCCAGGTCGCGCTCGCGGGTGCAGCGTAGACCGACGAGCCGTATAGTGTGGCCGTTGATGTGCAGTTCGTCAGTCTCGTCCAGCAGCCAGGTGATAGGTAGGCCCTCGAAGATGTGCGGCACGACTTCGGGAAGATCTACCGGGGGGCTGCCGGTGATGGCGTAGACGGGGCCACGACCATTTTCACACAGACGCGCCAGCAGGTCGCGTGCCTCGGCCTGGGCGTGGGTGTCATGGATGAACGATAGATTGAGGTAGTCGCCGGTGAAGAGGATGGCGTCGGGAGATAGTTCCTCGACCAGCCGGAGCAACTTCTGCTCGCGTGCGGTGATGCGCTCGATGTGTAGATCGGTGATGTGGAGCAGCCGCAGCGGGGCGTGGCCGTCGAGTTTGGGGGAGCGCAGTTCGGCCCGCGTGACCCCGATGCGGAAGGGCTCGATCCAGGTGGCGTAGAGGAAAGCGGCGGTGATACTGAGGTCCAGTGCGGCGGTCAGCAGCAGGCCAGGCCAGGCTGCCGGTAGCAGGCCGACCGCGAGGGCAGTGGCCGTGTGGCCGAGGGCCAGTGCCAACAGCGGCGGGGTGATGGGGCCGAAGGACCGGTCCAGCCGGGGTAGGAGCGCCAGGCCCACCCCGTCAACGAGAGTGGAGGCCAGCGACAGAGCGGCAATCGGTAGGCGGAGAGCATCCCAGGGCCAACACGCGACGGCTGCCAGCGCCAGCCAGGCGGGTGTGAGCATCAGTGGTGGGATGCGTCCTAGCAGGTCGCTGAAGACAAGGGCCAGATGCAGCGGGCGGGGATAGTGGCCTTGTGGGCGGTATGTCTCACGCATCACGCACTACGGTTTGTCCCGGTTTTGAGGACGCTGCGCAACACGTCGGGGACGGGGGTGATGATGCCATCCACGCCCAGACCGATAAGGCGGTGCATCTCGTCTGGATCGTATACCGTCCAGGTGTTCACACGGTAGCCGCGCCGTCGCGCCCAGGCCATGTAGCGTGAGTCCACCATCGTGTGCTCGGGGTGGCGGGCCTCGTGGGAGACAAGAGGGGCCAGCCAGGCCCGGCGCAGAGGCAGCGGCAGGCGAGGGGAGTAGAGTAGCCCCACCGGGATGTGGGGAGCGATCCTCTTGGCCCGCCGCAGGGAGAAGGGGTTGAATGAAGAAAAGAGCACACGGTTCTCCAGGCCGTGTTGCTCGACCTGGGCGACGACCGCTTGCTCCAGCCCGCTGCCGCGCAGACTGAAATCTTTCAGTTCGATGTCCAAGAGCAGCCGCTCCCCCACTGCCTCCAGCACTTCCTCCAGCGTAGGGATGCGCTCGCCGGCGAAGGCTGGATCAAAGCAGGAGCCAGCGTCGAGTTGTTTGAGTTGTGCGAGTCTCATCTCGGCCACCCGACCGCTACCATCGGTGGTACCGTCCACGGTGAAGTCGTGGATGACGATTGGCACGCCGTCGGCTGAGAATTGGACGTCGAGTTCCACACCGTCAGCGCCCAATTCCAGGGCTTTCTCGAAGGCAGCCAGTGTGTTGGGAGGCGCAACACGGCTGGCTCCGCGGTGGGCGATGTTAAGTGTTCGGCCAATTTCCCAGTCTGTCATTCTAGATCTCGACGAAGTAGGCGTTGCAAGCGCGGTCAATCAGGTCTTTGCTCAGCACAGCCTGCATGTTCAGGTAGCGGGCGATGTCCACCAACTGGTCCACGATGTCACGGGGGTGGCAGGCCCGCCGAGGACGGTTAAGTTTGAGGTAGTGCTCCTGAATCAGATAGGCCAATCCCCGGTCATCGTAAGGCACACCCCTGTCTGCACACATCCGTCGGAAGATCTCGCGGTACTCGTCCCAGGTGGGGTCTTTGATCTCGATTTTGTGACGGATGCGCCGTAGGAAGGCTTCGTCCACCAGGTCGCGGGGGGCCAGGTTGGTCGAAAAGACGATCAATACGTCGAACGGGACCTCGATCTTGCGGCCGGTGTGGAGGGTCAGGTAGTCCACCCGCTTCTCGAGAGGTACGATCCAGCGGTTGAGCAAGTCGCGGGGCCGGGCCTGCTGGCGGCCGAAGTCATCAATCAACAGCATGCCGCCGTTCGCCTTCATCTGGAAAGGGGCCTCGTAGTATCTATTGTTCTCGTCGTATACCAGGTCGAGTGTCTCCAGGGTCAGTTCTCCCCCGGTGCTGATGACGGGTCGTTGGATGTGTACCCAACGAGGGTCGTGGGTCTGGTTGCTAGCGGACGTGGTCTCAGCCAGGGTGTGATTGACGCTGTCGAAGATTCTGATGACCTGACTTCCGGTTTCCATCGCGTAGGGGATATACATTGTGTCGCCCAGGATCATCTTGCCGATGCTCTCAGCGATGACAGTCTTGCCGTTGCCCGGATGGCCGAAGAGGAAGATGGAGCGACCCGAGTTGACTGCCGGGCCCAATTGGGCGAAGGTGTCCTCGCCGATAACCAGGTGGGCCAAGGCATGGCGCATCGTACGTTGGTGAACAATGACTTTACCGAGAGGCTGGCGGCCTACCGCGTCAGTGTGGGTCTCTAGCGTGACGGGCGCAGGGCCAGCGTATTGGCTGCGGGCGAGTGCCTCGCGGGCCACTGCGCGCCCCTTCTCAGCGATGGCATACTGGTAGGCTGCCTCTGCGAACCCGCTGGCTCCTTTCACTTCGCACAGTTTCTCGCGCTTGAGGAATTCGAGCACCTGGTCTACCACGCCAGGGTAGGGGAGTTTCATACGTTCGGCCAGTTCGTAGCCTGATAGGTTCCCTTCGAAATACATGATCTTGATCGCCAGGTCGGTCAGGAATCCCAGTCCCAGCCCTGTCTCTTTGACCGAGGTTGGCACGCGGGGGACGAAAGGGGTTGAAACCGGAGCGGTTGATTTATGTTGTTCCATGTCTCTATACTCCTTGTTTATTTGGACGTGTGTTACTCTCCCTCCACAGATACACGTATTATACTATCGGTGACCAGAAGAGGGAAATCCAGGATCTTCCAGATTTCGTGGGGTAGATGTGTTCAAAGGGGGTGTGTCACCCTTTCAACGCAGAGGCGCAGAGACGCCAAGAAAATCAAGTATACCGGCGGCCTTTTGTTTGTCGGTTTGTCAGAGTAGGATAGACGAACTATAATAGTTCACAACAAGGGCTCTTGTCGTAATCGAAGGCTCTTTGCCCGACCAGGTGGTATAGTCACCCAACCCGGATGAGGGATCAGGTAGCCGTGCCGACAAATCTTCCCCCAGAGTACTTTGACGCAGAAAAGCGATATCGTGCAGCCACGTCGACTGCGGAGAAAATCGCCTGTCTCCAGGAACTGCTTGGCACCATTCCCAAACACAAGGGCACGGACAAACTAAGGGCTGATCTGCGCAGGCGACTCTCCAAGTTGAAAGCCGCACCCCAGGCCCGAAAAGGCACCAGCAAGCGACGTTCTGCCTTCCGTATCGACAAAGAGGGCGCAGGGCAAGTGGTGGTCGTCGGTCCTGCCAATGTGGGAAAATCCGCTCTGGTAGCAACTCTGACCAACGCCACCCCCGAAGTGGCGGATTCTCCTTATACTACCTGGAAGCCCGCCCCTGGAATGATGCCAATGGAAGGCATCCAGATCCAGTTGGTGGATACACCGTCATTGGACAGGGGTTTTATGGAGCCGGAATTGCTGGATCTGATTCGGAGGTCGGACCTGATCCTGTTAGTTGTGGATCTGCGGGCAGATCCATTTCAGCAGCTCGAGGACACGATCGTTTTGCTGCAAGAACACCGTATCACGCCCCGCCATCTGGAAGATTGTTACCCCGAACAAGAAGGTCTGACCTTCATATCGCTATTGGTGCTGGCCAACAAGAACGATGACGAGAATACAGATGAGGATTTTGAGATTTTTCGCGAACTGCTCGAAGGTGACTGGTCTTTGCTCCCTGTCTCTGCGACTACCGGTCGCAATCTCGAACGCCTGAAGCAGGTTGTGTTCGAGCGGCTGGAAATAGTCCGCGTTTACTCCAAAGCCCCTGGGAAAGAGCCTGATCTCAGCGCACCGTTCGTATTGAAGAAAGGGGGTACCGTAGCGGAGTTTGCAGGAAAGGTCCACCGGGATTTCCTCGAAAAACTAAAAGTGGCCCGAGTCTGGGGCAGTGCCGCATACGACGGGCAGATGGTGCGGCGAGACTACGTCCTTCACGATGGTGACGTGGTGGAACTGCGCACTTAGGGAGATGGAACGCTACGCCGCCGTGAGGTGCACTTCGTCGAGATAAACGAGGAAGGGAACGTCCGGGCAGGGGGTTACGCCCCCTACCTGGACTACGAACCGGCCACCCCTGAACAACTGGCCACATTAGCGCCGGTACTGGAGGCCGACTGGCTGACTGGCGATCACCTGGAAACCAGGGTGCTGGAATACGCCATCGAAAACCTGGTGCCGCGCCACCTGGACCGTGTGCGCGAGCGCCGCGAGGAACTGATTGACAAAACGCGGGCTGCCGTCCACGAGCGGTTGACCAAAGAGATCAACTACTGGGACAGGCGCGCCGCGGCACTGCGCCAGCAGGAAAAAGCAGGCAAGGTGAACGTGAGACTCAACGCCGCCAGAGCCCAGCAGCGGGCCGACGAACTGGCCGCCCGCTTGGATCGCCGCACTGAGGAACTGGCACTGGAACGGCAGATCTCGGCCACGCCGCCGGTCGTTTTCGGCGGGGCTATCGTCGTCCCGGCCGGTCTCTTACTTGGCGAGCGGACTCTGCCGGAACTGCTAGACACCCGCATCACCGAGACCATCGCCATGCAAGCCGTGATGCAGGCCGAGACCGCGCTGAACAATCACCCCCGCGACGTGAGCAAAGACAACCTGGGCTACGACATTGAGAGCCTCGACCCGCGCACCAGCCGCCTCCGCTTCATCGAGGTCAAAGGCCGCCGCGCCGGGGCCGACACGGTGACCGTCACCCGCAACGAAGTTCTGACCGGAATCAACTCCCCCGAGCAGTACATCCTGGCGATTGTGGAGGTGGAGGACGGCAAGGCCCGCCCGCCGCGCTACGTCCGCAAGCCGTTCGAGAAAGAGCCAGGCTTTGGCGTGACCAGTTCGAACTATGACTTGAAAGAGTTGCTGGCACGGAGCAAAGCGCCATCATGAACCCGTCATTGCGAGGAGCGAAGCGACGAAGCAATCTCCAAAATGTGTGAAGGGGATTGCTTCGCTTCGCTCGCAATGACACACAACGCGGATGGTACAGAGGCCTGATATGTAGTATAATATACATCAGAATACACATTCCACGACCAGCTAGGAGAACGATGCATAGAATCATTGGCGTGACCGAACTACAGCGCCGCTTCCGTTCTGTCTTTGACCAGGTGGCCAAGGAAAACGTTCCCTACGTCCTGACGCGCGGCAGCAGGCCAGAGGCGGCCCTCATCCCTTACGAGGAATTCCTCCGCTTTCAAGCGCTCCAAGAGCAAGAGGTGCTGGCCCGCTTTGACCAGTTGGTCACCCGGATGGCGGAACAAAATGCGGCCATCAGCGAAGAAGAAATAGCCGCCGACGTGGCCGCTGCCCAGGCCGAACTGGATGACTGATACAGATGCGGGCCGTCGTTGACACCAACATCCTGGTTCGGGCCGTGATCAAGCCCTCCGGCACCGTTGGCCCGGTGCTGCTGCGCCTGCGCCACGGCGACTACACCCTCCACCAGTCGCCTTTTTGCGGATGTTAGACCCTGAGAAACGATGACCGTTATCAAAGTAAAGAGCCGCCGCGCCGGGGCCGACGCGGTGACCGTCACCCGCAACGAGATCCTGTACGCCCGCAATGTGCCGGAAGTAGCAGAAAGATGGAGTTGACACAATGCGCCAACCGGCTTATAATCTGTACAGGAAAATGGACAGAAAGCGAACGAGGTGATCTATGGAAACAACACTCAGTATCACCCAGGCACGAGACAACCTTCCTTCTCTTATCCGCCAGGTCAGCAGTGGATCAGCCCCTGTTGTCATCACCAACCGCAACCAGCCACAGGTCGTCATCCTGGACTATGAGACTTACCAACGCGGTCAACGTCTGGTGTTGAGCGGCGCGCATAGTCTATTGAAACAACTGGTGGCGCAGGTACAAACATTGCTGGCAGAGGCACGTGAAGGGCTTGAGCCGGGTTCTGTCGAAAATGCCATGCTCCTGGATACCCTTCAGGAGATAACACGTCAGGTGTGGGAGGCCACCCGCCTGCTGGGCAAGCCCTATCGTATCCTGGGCGTCACGATTTTGAACGCTGTTCTGAACCACCGCGAGAGTGGTCAAACCTTGTCTGAACCTCAATTAGAGACGTTGAGCAGTGTGTTATCGCTCTTGCTAAAGGACGAACTTGATCTGGAAGAAGTGGGGCAGGCTGATCAGCAACTCTTGACGGTTGGGTTGAACGCCGTCTTTCCCATAGAAGGGGACCTGGCGTCTTTGTACGAGGTAACAGATTGACGGCAAAACCACCGCTTTTTCTCGACACCACTATCCAGATTGAGCGGGTCGTAGGTAGTCGGGCGCGCCAGGCTGTGTTACATCGGGAACTGGCGGGCTATCGTTTGATGACGTCAACCTACGTGCTAGGCGAATACCTGCGCAACCTGGTCCGAGACGCGATCTATTTGCATCGTCTGGTTCTGGAACAGGAGCATCTGGACGATGTGGTGACGGCCATCGCACAACACATCAACAAACGAGAGGCCAGCCGAATGCTCCTGTTATGGGCCAACGTGCGCCGGGAGGGCATCTATGGCCGGGGGCACATCGCCGATCAACTTGAGGCCTACATCACGGGTGGTCTGGTGCGACGGTTTATGTTTGGTGTCGTCACCTTGTTTGATACAACCGAGTGTGGCCTGGCGCAAGAGAGAGCAGAACCGTTTAGAGCGGGCACCGCTCCAGACTTGCAAGACCGATATCACCTGCGAGCGCAGTGCATTCGCCACGTCAAGGAATGTTCCCTGGCAGAAAGGCTGGCCGAATGGCAAGAGAACGTTCGGCGCATCAATCAGGCGCTGAGCGACAGCCAGGAGAGCGCGTTGGCGCGGACGGCGCTCCTGGCGGGGCAGATTCTCACCGACCCAGTCCTGGCGCGTGGGCGCAACTGTACTCGCTATCTGGGTGACATGGTGATCGCGTTGGAACTCCCTTCAGACGTGCCTCTGTATACGACCAACCGCAAGCACTTTGAACCTTTGTTAAAGGTCTTGGGCAAACAGATTCATACTCCTCGTGAAACGTGGTTTGTGAAACGTGAAACGTGAAACGTGAGGACATGCATCACGAAAGGCGCGTCAAACGCGGCGTGTTGTCTGTATGGGCAAGCGTGCTATAATGTGCTTGGAAGGATGGTGGAACAGAACCTGGTCGCTTTGGCCGGAGGTCAGAACGGGAAAGGAGGGAATTGTTATGTCTGTCCACTTGTACCTATCCATGATGCCAGAAGCGATGATCGCCTCTATGTTGACCCCTGAAGAGTTTGGGGTCTACTATGCGGTTGGGAGTATGAAGAAGGCGCGTGGACAGGCGATCTTCTGTGAGATCGACCCAGATTTCAGATGTGACTTCTTCCGTATTGAGGAGGGCATTCGGCGTTGCGTGCCCCACGAGGATGGAAGCCCGAAGCGCTCGATTTACATCTCTGTCTATCGCGCGCTGGAGCACGTCTCGTTAGATGTCATCCAGAGGCTCTATCTCGTGACCCAGGATGGGCGGGTGCTGGGTCTGGAGTCGAGCGAAGAGTTCCCCGAAGGTACAGAGGGGCTGCACCTTTACCAGGAGATCACGCCTGTGCACCCTCTTGTGGTCAGCACCCTGGACCCTCGCGGATTCTATGAGTTGATTGTCAAGAGCCCGGCCAGCCTGGTCTCACTGCCGGCAGTCTGTTTCGTGGAACTACGGCTGGGAGAATTGGCCGAGGACCCCGAACGCGGCGCTGTACGGGACCTGCCTTATTCCAATATCGGTCACCTGCGTCAGTGTCTGGTGGACCTAAGAACCAAAACTGTCCACGCCAAGATGGTCAACCGTGTTCAGCCAGCCTCGTTCCCATATCGTACGATAAAGAGCGGGATTTTTGTGGGGAACGAGGAACGGCTTCTCTACTTCTCCCTGCCATCGCAGGAGGATCTGCGCGCCAAACACTACCGCTGGTGGCGCTCCGCCAACATATAAGACCGTGTTACGTATTGCGTGTTGCGTGAACGAAACACACAACACGAAACACGCAACACGATTCTACTTGTCACAGCACACCAGGAGAATCAACGATGTCAGTATCTCAAACTTGGATTGTCGTCGCCATCTTTGCGGGCGCTGTTTCCATCGGGGTGGCGGCCTGGCTGTACCGTTGGGTGCACCGGCAGGAAGCCGGGTCCGAGGAAGCGCAGGAGGTCTCGTCCTGGATTCGAGAGGGAGCGACGGCCTATCTGCGCCGCTTCTACCTGGCTCTCACCCTCGTCGCGGTCGGCATAGGGGTCATTATTGCCATCGTGTTCAGTTTCGACATAGAGCACCTGGGCACGGGGACGATCCATCTCGATCCGCTGCGGGGTGGCGCGATGGCTCTGGCTTTCGTGGCCGGGGCGATATGTTCTGCCGTCGCCGGGTACATGGGCATGAGCGTCGCCGTGGCCGCCAATGTGCGAAGTGCGACCGCGGCCAGTGAGAGCATTAACCGTGCCTTCAAGGTGGCCTTCTATGCCGGCTCGGTGATGGGCCTGGCCGTGGTGGGCCTGGCGGTCATCGGTTTGAGTACGATTTATTTCCTTACCCGCAACTCTCAGATCATCCTGTGCTTCAGTTTTGGAGCGACGACACTGGCCTTGTTGGCCAAAGCGGGCGGCGGGATCTACACCAAGACGGCCGACATCGCCGCCGACCTGGTGGGCAAGGTCGAGATCGGCATCCCCGAGGATGACCCCCGCAACCCGGCTGTGATCGCCGATCTCGTAGGGGATAACGTCGGCGACGTGGCTGGCATGGGGGCGGACGTCTTCGATACCTATGTGGCCAGTACTGTGGCCGTCATGCTGTTGGGCGCCTCACTCTTCAAAAATGACGCCGCTCTGCAGGCCAGGTACACCGTGTTCCCCCTGGTCCTGTGCACGTTGGGCATCGTCGCCTCGCTCATCGGCGTCCGATTCGTGCGCGTGGGCAAGAACGGCAAGCCGGGCCAGGCGCTCAACAGAGGGACGGTCATCACCTGTGTGGCCTTTGCCATATTGGTTACTGCCATTGTACTCCTGGGCGATTACAACCTTGGTGTGCTGTGGGCCACGCTGACCGGGCTCGTCACCGGCGTCGTCATCGGCCTCACTTCCGATTACTTTACCTCTGCGGAGCACCGGCCGGTGATCGAGACGGCCCGAGTTTCCAGTTCCGGCGCGGCCATCAACATCATCACGGGCTTCAGTTATGGGCTGATCAGCCTCGTTCCCTCGATTGTCGGCATTGCCCTGGCGACGCTGCTCTCCTATTACCTGGCGGAACGATTCGGGATGAGCGGCATCTACGGGGTAGGCATCAGCGCGGTGGGAATGTTGGCCATCAGCGGAATGATCGTTTCCTCCGACGCTTACGGCCCCATCGTGGACAACGCGCGGGGCATCGCCGAAATGGCCGGCATGTCGCAGAAGGTGATTGACACGGCCGACGCGCTCGATGCAGCCGGCAACACGGCCAAGGCTATCACCAAGGGGTTTGCCATCGGCGCCACGGCACTCACCGTCATCGCTCTCTTTGCGGCTTATGCGGAGGTGGTGGAGGCAACAGGCGTGGAACTGACCATCAGCCTGCGCCATCCGGTCGTTGTAGTGGGCGTACTGTTGGGGGCCGTGACGCCGCCATTATTCAGCGCGTTCACCATGCTATCGGTCACGGACAACGCCTTCGAGATGATCAAGGAGATCCGCCGCCAATTCCACGAACGTCCCGGCATCCTGGCGGGCACCGAAAGGCCCGACTACACGGCCTGCGTGGACCTGGCCGCCCGGGGTGCGCTGATGTCTCTGGTGCTACCAGTTCTTCTGGCAATTGGTCTCCCCGTCCTGATAGGCTTTGTCCTCGGCCCCGAGGGGCTGGGTGGATTCCTGGGGGGCAGCATCTTCACCGGCGTCGTTTTTGCGCTACTGATGTCTAACGCCGGTGGGCTGTGGGACAACGCTAAAAAATTCATCGAGTCGGGAGAGTTCGGCGGCCCGCGCTCCGATGCGCACAAGGCCAGCGTCGTGGGCGACACCGTCGGTGATCCCTTCAAGGATACAGCCGGTCCCTCCATCAACACCCTCATCACTGTGATGTCTCTGGTGTCTTCCCTGTTCGCCCCCATCATCGCTGCTTTCCACCTGTTCTAGAGTACGCTGGACGGGGCCACATCCCTGTGGGTGCGCCGTGTGTACGTGGTGTCGTGCAGCATACGCGCTGTTGACTTTGGCGCAAATATGTGGTAAGATGCTCTTGGCTGGCCTACCATCAGCAATCCCGTTGCTGTTTTCACCCAACTATTCTAAATCCCCAGTTAAAGGGGGTTCTGCGTATCGCAATGACTAGCCGCTTCTATCACCCGTGTGAGTTCGCTGGCCTTCTCCCTCTTTTGGCAATCTTGCTGACGGCCTGCACCCAGTTGCAGGTGGAGCCTCCGACGGCGATGTCCCCTACCGAACCGTCGGCGGCACCAATCACAGCACCCTCCTCGACAGTGTGCTCCACCGATCCGGTACCCTCACTGACTATGATGCCGTCGCCGACAGCCTCCGATGTAGATCCAACTCGAACTGAAATGAGTGTGTGCCACGTATTCATTGTGGAGTATGAAGAGCAAATAGGCGGGATGCCCGCTTTGATGGGGGTCGTCTATGTTGCCAGGGATGGAACTGTCCAGCAGACCGGTGAGAGGAATGATGACATAGTCTTGACCCGGCGAGAAGGTAGTGTTGACGTATCTGACATATTTCAAAGCCTCAACAATTTCGAGATGCCGTCACTGCCAGAGGAGGGTCCGGGGGCAAGTAGCGGCGGTGTGGTGCTGCCCGAGTACGTCGGGCCGACGCTCCTCGTCGAGGTTGCCTTCTGCAATGCGCCCGCAAGTCAATGGGTTGGCAACCCCGACGTTGCGCCGCACGTGTTGCAGCAGTTGGTGGAAAGCACAAAGGCGCTGGCTCAAACGTTGCCGTCGCAGCCGATTGCCCCGGGGCGCAGGTATATTCGGGGTCAGTTGCTAACGACAGAAAAAGCGGGGCAGTTGCGAGAAGCGGGTCTGGTCATTGATATCAGCCATGAGCAACTAGAAAGCAGCCCGCTGCTTAAGCAGGCAATTACACACGAGCGCAGATTGATTAGAGTTGATTCTGATGAGTCGCCTTATGCCGCCATACCGCTCTCTTTTGAACATGGAAGGAGCGCGCATGTTGCCTATGGCGATCAAGTGTTTCAAATCAGGCATTTGCTCACAGTAGAACCATAAGGATCAAGGAGGGTTGCCATGAAATTGCTCGGTGTACACCGACGATCTGTTGTTGTGCTTTCTCTGCTTATGGTCATAGTTATCGTACTGTTGTCTCCTACAACGGCCCTTTCTTCGCCGCAGGTACGAACGCAAGCTACCTTGATTGACATAACGATCTCACTCTACAGCTCACCTGCCTCAGCCGCCGACCGTGCGCCTTACGAGCGCATCATTCGGTACTTCGCTGACGGCGTGTATGAGGCCTCCAACGGCGCGCACAAGATCCAAAAAGTGACGATCTACACGGGGGGAAACTTCGCCGACAGGGCGGATGTCGTTTGGGTGGCCAGTTGCCATCCCAACGCAGCCCCCTCCGGGAGATCTGTGCAAGGTGACCACGTCAACTTCTGCGATACGTTTAGCACCACCAAGTTCCTGGATGATGACAAGGGCGGGCAAAAAGGTGGCTACACGCTTGCCCACGAGTGGGGCCACTATTTCTATGGGCTTTACGACGAATACAAAGGCCTTCCGTCCTATGACACCATCTTTCACTTCCCCCACTCCAATGATGATGCCGTGCCAAACTCGATCATGCACAACCAGTTTAATGCGGTCGATGAAGGTAGCGGTCACGATTACAATTGGCTCAATTTTTCCACAGCCATCAGTGACACCAGAAACACCGCACAACACCGAGTCTATGGTGCCAGTTGCTGGGAGACTTTGGCGCGGCCGGTTGCCGACGATCCACGGGACGGCCAGCGCAAGGCTCTGCCACAGCGCATCTACTATGCTGATCTGGCAGCAGTTGCACCCACCACAGGCACACACCCCGCCATCGATCTGCCCGCAGCGGCTGCCCGTA
The DNA here is from genome assembly GCA_964385635.1 of uncultured Anaerolineales bacterium. GTDB lineage: Bacteria > Chloroflexota > Anaerolineae > B4-G1 > B4-G1 > CAYLPU01. The sequence continues at coordinate 45,585 of CAYLPU010000007.1, read as the reverse complement.
GTGATCTCGATATCGTATGGGTGAGCGGGGGGGACAGCTCGTATCAAATCGTCATCGACCACTCGGGAAGCATGTCGGGGACTCCCCTGGACAATGCGAAGACGGCAGCAAAACTGTTGGTAGACCTGGCTCAGATCAACCATACGACAATCGGCGTTATCAAGTTCGACGATCAAGTGACTGTGGTCCAGTCGCTGACCGCTATTGATAGCCAGGCGACAAAGACCGATATCAAGAACGAGATCGATAAGATCAGTGCTGGTGGCTCGACGGCCATCGGCGCTGCGGCACAGCAGGCGCTGGATGACCTGCTGGCCTCCACAGCATCAGCAACACCAATCGGGTCGTCTATCTTCTGACCGATGGCTATAGCAACACGGGGGTCGCCCCGCTCTCGGTTATTCCTGCCTACCAGTCGGCTCACATTCCTCTGTTCACATTCGCCTACGGGGCTAGCGCCGATACCGCTACGCTCCAGCAGATGGCAAACGACACCGGTGGCAGGTACTACTCCTCGCCCACGACCCTGGCCGAGTTAACGCAGGTATTCCAGGACGCTCAGCAACTGACCTCGCCCAGTGTGGGTATCGCGACGGGTAGCACAACGGTGCCAAGCGGATCGCCGTCCTCAATGCCGATCTGTGTTGACTCAACGCTCAGTCGGCTAAATCTGGTGATAACTTACGACGGTTCTCTTGGCGACGTTGACCTCACCTTGCTCGACCCGAGCGACACTCTCGTAGATACGGCGGACTGCAGCGCTTCTGGCACGGAAACAATCTGTCTCCTGGGCACGGAGTCCCTGACTTCGGGGGATTGGAAACTGCAAGCATTAGCATCGAGTTCAGATGTTGATATTGCGTACAGGGCCAGCGGTTCTGCGGAAGACCGCTTCACCTATGCGGCCTCGCTGACCTCCCTTACTGGAGACGTGGTCCAGTATCCTGAGCCGATCGTGTTACTGGCTATCCCTGGCAAGGAAGTGCCGATATTGGGTGCGGGAGTAAGTGCAAGCGTCGAAAAGCCTGACGGCACTGTCACGTCATTTGCCTTGTTGGACGATGGTGTGGCCCCGGACGCCGAGGCTGATGATGGTCTATACTCCGCTATCCTGGACTATGATCAGGACGGCACTTACAACATAACCGCGCAGTTTGACAACAGTGCTGGCACCGCTGAACTTACAGAACTCGGCTTCCAACCATCAATCGGCCCTGACGGTGAAGCGCTCCCAATAGCGGATTCAATCCCCATAACAGAGAACTTCGAGCGGTTTGCAAGAATCCAGATCACTGTTGAAGGTGTACAGAGTGATGATCACGAGGACGATCCTGATTGGAGCGCAACCGACCTGGGGACGGACAACACCGATATCGCCGGCAAGATCGACAGTCAGGGCGACGTGGACGTGTTTGAGGTGAGCGTCTCCAGCGCAGGCGAGTTGGTTTTGCGTGTCAGCAACCTGGCGCTTGGTATGGACCCCCGGCTACGAGTGTTTGCATCAGATGGGACTACGGTGCTCGCCGACGTAGATTTGACCACAAGCGCCAGTGACAACGGTTATCTCTACATTCCCATCTCCGTGAGCGCGGGTGGTACCGTCTACGCTGAAGTTTCGCATCGTAGCGGTACCGGAAGCGGTGGGGTGTATGAGATCAGTGCAGGATCGCGGGTTTCTAGCGACGCTGGTGGCCTGGAACGGACGAGCATCTATCTACCGCTGGTGCTCCGCAGCTATGGGAGCCGGCTCTACTTCGATGACTTCAGCGATTCCGGCAGCGGTTGGCCCACCGGTGACTACACCAACTATGCCCTCGATTACTACAATGGCAACTACCGCATGCAACTCAAGCAGGCAAACTGGAATGTCTGGGCCTGGCCGGGCTTTACCTGCTCTGACTGCACGATTGAGGTTGAGGCCTGGCGCAGTACTGGGGCCAATAGCCGCTACGGCATCGTGTTCGGCCTCGATAGCAGCGGCGGCCAGGGCTACTTCTTCATAGTCCAGCCCGGGCGACAGGAGTACAGCCTGTATCGCTACGACGGTGGCACGTGGACGAATCTCATTCCATACACCGACTCATCCTACATCAACAGCTACTACGCCCACAATCTGCTCAGGGTGACGCGCGATGGTTCGCAGATCCGGCTCTATGTCAACGATCACTACCTGAATAGTTGCAGCGACGGTACCTACACCGGCAGCCGCCGCGTGGGGCTCTATGCCGGCAGCGGGTCAACATCACCCGTCTACCTGCGCTATGACGACTTCACTGTCTGGGGAGCGGGGTATGGGACAACGTCTGCCATCGGGGACGGCAGCGGCGGTATTGGCGCGACGGCCTTCCCGCTCGATTAATGGCTGAACTGCGGGGTCTTCGTCGGGCATATACGGATTAGAAGCGGGCACAGCCGAGAGTCCCCGAGCCAAATAGTACTACAACGTTATTTTGACATAATGGCTTGAAAGAAACCCGTTTTCTCCTATGCCGGAGCCACTCTGGTTGGCAAATCGGCTCCGTAACACTGGTGGATTGAATTGGAGGCGCCAGAAAACGGGTTTCTAGAGCGAAGTCACGTTGTAGTAATAGTGCGTCGCGTGAGAGCGCGCCTGTGGCGCAGAACCTGCAGGCCCCGTCTCGGGAGCAAGGACATTCCCGGGACGGGGCCTTTGCGTGTTCTGTACCAGGAACCGGGTCAGTAGTGAATCTTAACCAGCGTGCCCACTGAGGCCCAGTTGAAGAACCACCGCGCTTCCGGCGTGGGCAGGTTGATGCAGCCGTGGCTCATGGGGTGGCCGAAGTTGGAATGCCAGTAGGTGCCGTGAAGGCCGTAGCCCCGGTAGAAGTACATCGTGTAGGGCACGTTGGGCAGGTAGTAGCCGGGACCGGACATAGGGGTGGAGACGTACTTGACGTAGATGCGGTACTGGCCCGTGGGAGTCGGCGTGCGCGGTAGTCCGGTCGAGGCGAGCGTGCTGTGCACAGGTGTGTTCCCCTGGTAGGCGGTGACCCGCTGTGCGCTGAGGTTCACGTCAATCCAGCGGCCACTGGCCGGGGCCGGGGCTGGGGCAGGTGAGACGGGTGGGGCGGGGCTCCCACCGCCGGGGATGCGCAGCACCTGCCCGACGTAGATGAACGAGGGGTTGCGGATGCCATTGACCTGGGCCAGCGTCCACGTCGAGACGCCGTACCGCCGGGCGATGGCCGAGAGCGTGTCGCCGCGACGCACTGTGTAGGTCTGGCCCGACGGGGCGGGTTGGGTTGGCACCGATGGTGCGGGTTGGGCTGGCACCGACGGTGCGGTCCCGTGGCCCGGGATCACCAATCGCTGTCCCGCGTAGACATGGTTGGGGTTGGCGATGCTGTTGGCGGCCGCCAACGCCTGGTAGGTGATGCCATAGCGCAGCGCGATGCGAAACAGATTCTCTCCCCGTCGCACGATGTGCACGCCCGACGAGGGGTTGGTTGGGCTGGTCGTGCTGCCGCCGGTTGGGATGACCAACCGCTGCCCGGCGTAGATGCGGCTGACGTTGTTCAGGCCGTTGGTCGCCGCCAGCGTGTTCACCGTCACCCCGTAGCGCAGCGCAATGCGGAACAGGTTCTCTCCCCGCTGCACGACGTGGATGACAGAACTCTGGGCGAAGGCTGGTGCTGCCAGCACCAGTATCAGCGTGAGCGCCAGACCGAGTGTCGTTATCCTCCTGCGCATTGTTCCTCCTCTCTGGTCATTTGATTGCCTGCCTGTGCGTTTGCCCACCAGTCCTATTATGCCACAATTATCTCTGCCTGCCTGTTACAGGAAGGTTACGGTTGGGTAACGGAGCGTTTCACTGCCTTGACAAGGAGAAGAACTGTGGTAGAATAATACCGACCGGTCGGTATTTTATGGAGGTGGAGATGACTTCACAACGGCGGGGAGAGGAGACCCACTCACGTATTCTGCGGTCAGCGGAGGAGTGTTTTGGCCAGTACGGCTACGACGGTACCGGGGTGGCGGAGATCTGCCGCCGCGCTGGTGTGACCAAGGGATCGTTCTACCACCACTTCCCCAGCAAGCAGGCTCTTTTCCTGGAATTGCTGGATCGCTGGTTGGCGGAGTTGTCCACCCAACTGGCGGCGGCCTGCATTGAGGCGGACACGGTCCCCGAGGGGCTTCTGCGGATGGCCGAGATGGCCCGGCCGGTCTTCCAGATGGAGGGCGGGCAACTTCCGATCTCTCTGGAGTTCTGGATCAAGGCCGCGCGCGATCCGGCGGTCTGGCAGGCAACCATCGCCCCGTACCGGCAGTATCGGACCTTTTTCTCTGGTATGATCGAGGCTGGCATCGCTGAGGGCACGTTGCGGCCCGTTGATCCCGACATGGCGGCACTGGTTATCGTCTCTATGGCTGCTGGCCTGGTACTGCAGGGATTGCTTGATCCCGAGGGGGCTGACTGGGGGGAGGTAGCACGGGAGGGCGTGCGGATGCTCCTGGACGGCCTGGAGAAGAAGTAGTGAGTAGAAAACTCAGAACTAGAGGAGGTAGTTAGGTGAATGTGTTGTTGACAGGCGCTTTCGGCAACGTCGGAACGAGTACGCTGGAAGAGCTGATCAAGCGAGGCCACACTGTGCGATGTTTCGATCTTAAGACGAGAGCGAATGAGAAGATCGCCCGCAGGTTCAACGGCCAGATAGAGGTGGTGTGGGGAGATTTGCGCTGCCCAGAAGAGATCGCCGTCGCAGTGTGCGACCAGGAGGTCGTGGTTCATCTGGCGTTTATCATTCCCAAAATGTCGGCTACTGGCGTCGAGTCTGAGGCTCGTCCCGACTGGGCCCGAGAGATCAATGTGGGGGGCACACGCAATCTGCTCAACGCGATGAAACCCCTTCCCATACCACCTAAGATTATCTTTACCTCGACGTACCACGTCTACGGTAGAACGCAGGATCAACCGCCGCCCAGGACCGTCTCGGATCCGGTTCAACCCATCGAACACTATTCGTATCACAAGGTAGAATGTGAACAGATGGTCAAGTCGTCCGGGTTGGAGTGGGCTATCCTCAGGTTGTCCGCTACGCTGCCACTGGCGATACGACTGGATCCGGGGATGTTCGATGTTCCCCTGGACAACCGCATGGAATACGTGCACACGCGGGACGTGGGGCTGGCGCTCGCCAACGGTATAAGCAGCGAGGAAGTGTGGGGGAAAACCCTGCTGATCGGGGGTGGGCAGCGTTGCCAGTATTACTATCGCGAGATTGTAGGGCGGATACTGGACGCGATGGGAGTGGGCAAACTGCCGGAAGAGGCCTTTGGTTCGACGCCTTTTTGCACCGACTGGGTGGACACCACCGAAAGCCAGAGGCTTCTCAACTACCAGCGACGTGATCTGGGAGACTATATCCAGGAGATGCTCGCGCTGCTAGGGTACCGGCGGCATCTGATACGGCTGTTTCGGCCCGTTGTTCGCTACTGGCTCTTGAAGAAATCTCCATATCTCCTCGGTTCAAGGGCCAGGTGGTCGAAGCGCCGCCCGGTCACGCGCCCGGTTTGATGGAAGGGAGATGTCAACGGGGCAGGCCCGCCACCGAGCCTGCCCCGTCTGATCGTGACTGTCAGGGAGTGCTCCTAGACCACACCCAGTTCCCGTGCTACCTTTTCAAACATCTCCAGCCCCTGGTCCAGGTCCTCGCGTGTGTGCGCGGCGGTGTTCATCACGCGGATGCGCGCCTGACCCTTCGGAACAGTGGGAAAGCCCAGCGCCATGGCAAACACGCCATACTCGAACAGTTTGGCGCTGAACTCTTTGGCCAGTTTCACGTCGCCCAGCATCACCGGTACGATGGGTGTCTCGGTGCGGCCAGTGTCCATGCCCAGTTGTTTGATGCCGGCCTTGAAGTATTCAGCGTTCTCCCACAGCCTATCCACCAGTTCCGGGTGTGCCTCGACGTAATCCACGGAGGCCATACAGGCAGCGGTGTCGGCTGGGGTGAGGGCGCTGGAGAAGAGATTGGGACGTGCTTTCTGGCGGATATAGTTCACTACCACGTCTTTACCAGCGATGACACCGCCCATCACGCCAAACGCCTTGGAGAGCGTACCGATCTCGACGTCGAACTTGCCCTCCAGCCCGAAGTGGGCCACGATGCCACGCCCCTGGCCCAGCACGCCCTCGCCGTGGGCGTCGTCCACCATCGTTAGCACGTCGTACTTGGCCGCCACCTCGTACAGTTTGTCCAGTGGCGCGACGTCGCCGTCCATTGAGAAGACACCGTCGGTGACCATCAGCCCGCGCCGGAAGTTGGGCAGGTGCTCCTCGATCTTGGCCTCCAGGTCGGCCGGGTCGCGGTGCTCGAAGACGATGATCTTGGCTCCGCTCAGCCGCGCGCCGTCAATGATGGAGGCGTGGTTGAGCCGGTCAGAAAAGATGCAGTCCTGGACGCCGGCCTTTTTGTCTCGGCCCACCAGCGGCGGAATGGCGGCCTGGTTGGCGCAAAAGCCGCTCTGTACCAGCAGGGCCGCCTCGACACGCTTAAACTCGGCCAGGCGTCTCTCGCACTCGACGTGCAGGCGCTGGGTGCCGGCGATGGTGCGGACTGCGCCCGGCCCAACCCCCCACTCTTCGATGGCTTTCGTGGCGGCCTCCTTAATTACCGGGTGGTTGGCCAGCCCCAGGTAGTTATTGGTGCAGAAGTTCAGCACCTTCTTGCCGTCCACCACCATCCAACCGTCGGCGGGGGAGTCCATCGTGCGGATGTTGATGTACCGCTTTTCGGCCTTGGCGGCCTCAAGCTCCTGTCGCATGAAATCTAGTTTGTCTGCCATTGTTTTACTCCTTATTGGGTAATGTTCTATGTCCTATGTCCGACGTCTGCTCTTGGGCCTTCCTGGGTTTTCGAAGCAAATCAAAACTCGGTGCCTAACGGGCGGACAGTGCAATATAACCCGGTCCCAATCTGCCCGTACTCATCGCCGAAATCGAGCGCGGGCTGCTACACCCGTAGCTGCCAGATCGTGCCCGGTGCAGGTCACCGTCGTTTGTCGCCAGAGGGCGGCCATATCCCGTGCCAGGGAGAGGTTTACGAAGAGGTCTTCGCCGTCGAACAGCACCTGGCCTTTGGGCGATCCGTTCCGCTCTTCGAGCAAATGATCCAGCATCTGTATGGCCCCATAGCGTCTGGCCTGTTGGCGATCCAGGAATACTTCACCGCACTCGGAGCATACCCAGGCTTCGTAGGTGACGATGAACCGGCTGCCAGCCAGGGTGTACGTGTACTGCTGGGTCATAGGATGGCTATCACCTGGACAGAGCGGCGGTTCGCCAACTGGCCTGCTCTCCCACTCCAGGATCACGTCCTCGGTGCCAATGTCATCTGGGCTATAGTTAAACGTTCGGGGTTCCATCATCAAATGAAGACGTCGTGAATCCGCGATAAGGTATCTCCGTAGAGCGACTACACCGATGCTGAGTTATCAACCGAATTCTACTATACCACACCCATTACCAAAAGGCAAAGATCGGAGCGCTGCAGAACGCCGCTGGGGCGTCATGCGGCGATATACTGAACGCAAATCAAACCAGTGATTTTGGAGTCGAGGCTTTAGCCGGGTTTTACGCCTGAGTTCCGGCTGAAGCCTGCACTCCAAATTCACCAAACCCAGGTGTGCTCAGTATACAAGCACCCGGCGGCCATCCCGTTCGCTTGTCTCTGACTGCCGTGATCGTTTCTCCCATGCTGCCTGTTATCCCGCTGTCTGTTGATCAGGGCGCAGGGGCAGGCCACAGGCTTCCGGTCCGTTGATGCCCCTCAGCGGTCGCGCAGGATGAGGGGAAGGTAAAGCCGCGTTCGCCAGTCGTTGACGAAGACGTCATGTTTGCCATTGGTGTCGCCGCTGACCAGGTTGCTGGCCAAGGAATCGAAGGCCACATAGCGGCCATCGGCGGAGATGGAGGGCCTGGAGGACCAACCATTCCCCTGTCCCCCGTCGGAACCGACGGAGACGCGGGTGGTCTGCCCCGTCTGCCGGTCGTGGACGAAGATGTCAATGTCGCCATTTGTGTCGCCGCTGACCAGGTTGCTGGCGTCGGAGTGGAAGGCCACGTAGCGGCCGTCGGCGGAGATGGAGGAATCCTGGGACCAACTATTCCCCTGGCTGCCATCGGAGGCGACGGAGACGCGGGTGGTGGCGCCGGCGGCGGGGAACAGCGGACGGGCAGGACTTGCGGACGGCGGCGCGGCGGCGGTGGTGGGCCTGCCCTGCGGTTCGACAGGCTCAGCGGCTGCGTAGCCGAGGGGTGCGCTGGGCACCAGCGTCAGAACCAACAACGTTGCGATTGTCAAACTGAATGGTTTGGCGCGTGTCAATATCTTCTGCTCCCTCCTGGCATATCGTTTGCGAAGAGACTACCTCGGATGAGGAAATACACGATGGTGTGATCATCCCATCGTGGATTTCTCCATCCGTGGTTCTCTTCCGCCAATCGCACCTTGACGGATGTGGACGACCGTGCTACAATTTCGGTCACAGAACAATGGATGGGGTGAGCTGCTATGGAACTAGAAGAGATCATTGCTGATATCCACGCTCTGAACAAGAAACTGGAGCGCTTTGAAGAAAAATACGGTCTGCTCTCCGAGACGCTCTATGAGATGTATCTTGCCGGCGAGGAACCGGAAGATGAGAACTGGGTGGCCGATTTCGCCTTGTGGGCTGGTCTGTATGAGATCAGGCTGGAACGGGAGCGAATGTATCGGCAGACTATTCAACACCTTCTCCGTCCCCGGCATTCAATCTGGCCGCATCTTGTCCCGGTTGGCGTATCTTCGGAACCGGCCTGATGTTGGCATCCATTGAAACGTATGAGCACTTTATTTACACGATTGTCGAGCATTTTCCCTCCGTTCGCAAGTCCACTCTGGTTTTCATTCGTTGTGGAGTGAGCATTGGTATACTGCAGGGTCAGCTCTTTTTCCCCAACGATATCGTCCTCCATGTAACTGAAGCCCTGACTTTTGCTGCCGGGCCTGGGCGGATCACAAGATATAGCTACGATGTCCGGTGTGGCAACGAGACACTCTATTGGTACGATTCCCAGCCTCATCCTGATGCCCCCTCGCTGGCCCCCACGTATCCTCACCACAAGCATGTTCCCCCCGACATCAAGCATCATCGTATCCCCGCCCCGCGCCCGAGCTTCACCCAGCCCAACCTTCCCTTCCTGATCCGAGAGATTGAGAAGAGGTCGCTCTGATCAGGACAGCGCAGCAGTGCTGGGCCGGCCCTGCGGTTCGACAGGCTCACCGGCCGCGTGGCCGAAGGGTGCGCCAGTCACCAGCGTCAGAAGCAACAACGCCGCGATCGTCAAACTGAATGGTTTTGCGCGTGTCAACATCTTCTGCTCCCTCCTGGCATATCGTTTGCGAAGAGACTACCTCGGATGAAGGAAATGGACGACGTGACAAGATGTCCTATACATTTCCAACAGTCCGATCAGCCGGGGTGTGACGCGGCCTTGAACACAGCTCACATCCCCGCACGTCGGATGCGAATGCCCCGGGGTGTGACCACGGTGACTGTCCTTGCCAGGGCCTCCAAATCATAGCTCGCCAGGACCCGTTTCAGAAGCTCGACGACCGGTCGAATACCATCCTGGTCGGGACGCAGCAACAGGACACCCGCGTGAGTCCCTGGAGCGCAGGAACGTATGTCGGCAAATCCTTTATCAGCCGTCACCAGGAACCGTTGCTCGGCTTGTACAGCCTGCCATAAAGCAGGGTCTTTCCATCCTCCCATCCCCTCCTCTACCACACTGACCGCCTCGTATCCCCTGTCCCGAAGCATCTGGACTGCTGCTCTGGGCAGGTCTTCGTCCACTTTGACGCGCATCACCCACCCCCTATGCAGGCAGTGGCACCATGATATCCTGGTGTATCACCTCGGCAGCATAGGCCAGCGCTGCCTGAATATCTTCCACAGTTAACTGAGGATAGGCCTCTTGAATTTCTTCCGGCGTCATTGCGTCAGCCAGGCTCCCCACGATTACTGCCACAGGGATACGTGTTCCCCTGACGCACGGATCACCGTGATGCAAATCTGGCGCAATGACAATCCTATCTTCCCATCGTGCACGGCTCATTTCTGTCACCTCCTCAAAATGTCCTACGTTCTACGTTCTACGTCCTACGTCCTATGTCCTACGTCCTCCGTCCAACGTCGGACTTTGGACTTCGGACTTTGGACTTCTGACTTCGGACATAGGACTTCGGACTAGAATCTCCCTTCAGCGTGCTTCTTCCCGAGTCTCTCCAGCATATCCTCTACCATCGCCGCCAGGTCATACTTCGGCTCCCAGTCCCACTCCTCTCGCGCGGCGTTGTCGTCAATGGTGCGGGGCCAGGAGTCGGCGATCTCCTGCCGGAAGTCGGGCTTATACTCGCATACGAACTCTGGGATGTGCTTCTTGATCTCCGCCACCAATTCGGCGGGGCCGAAACTTGTCGCTGCCAGGTTGAAATCAGCGTGGTGTTTGAGCCTGGAAATATCCGCCTCCATCAGGTCCAGGGTAGCCTTGATGCAGTCAGGCATGTACATCATAGGCAGGACTGAGTCTTTCCTCAGGAAGCAGGTGTACCGCTTGTGCTTGATCGCCTCGTAGAAGATCTCCACCGCGTAGTCGGTGGTGCCGCCGCCGGGCGGTGTCTCGCTGCTGATGATGCCCGGGTAGCGGCATCCCCGCACGTCCAGGCCGAAGCGTTGGAAGTAGTAGTCGCATAACAGTTCCCCAGCCACCTTCGTGACGCCGTACATCGTCGTCGGTTTCAGGATTGTTTCCTGGGGGGTGTTGTCCCTGGGAGTCTCCGGCCCGAAGGCGGCGATGGAACTGGGACAAAAAACCCGGGTCATCTTGCGTTCCCGGGCGATCTCCAGGATATTGTACAGGCCGTTGATGTTGACGTTCCAGGCCAGGTGGGGGTTCTTCTCGCCGGTGGCGGAGAGGATGGCGGCCAGGTGGTAGACAGTGTCAATGTTGTACCTGTCCACTATCTCCTCGACGGTCTCCCGCCGGGTCACGTCAATGAATGCGAAGGGGCCAGAGTCACGTAGCGTGGGGCTGGGTTCTGTCTTGTGACCGCTGGCTATGACGTTTTCATTGCCGTACTTTTCGCGGAGTGCTATGGTCAACTCCGAACCGATTTGACCGCATGCGCCGGTCACGAGAATCTTGGTTCTATCGTCTTTTGACATTGTGATGCCTCCGTTGTTTGTTGTCTCTTGCTGCGGGCGAACGCAAACAGTGGCGCTGCGTGCAGGTAGGAGTATAGCACGACTACGCTCTTTTTTCAATCATGCCACTGTTGTGCTATAATACGCTGCAAGGAGGCGATGATGAGGATGAGATTGATGCGCTGCCAGTACTGCGGGCTCTTGCAGGACGAGCCTGAAGGAGTGAAGACCTGTGTCCGCTGTGGGGGGGAACTGGTCTTCGAGGTCGAACCGCCCCCGGACGAGCGACCGTCCTACGTGCGCGTCCAGATGGAGTTGGACCAGGTGACGGCACCAGGTGGGCGAAACATTGACCGCTACCTGCTCGTCACGATACGGACTCCCGCGCAGATTCCGCCCGAAGAGGCTGCCCCCACCGAAACCGGACGCCAGCCACTCAGTTTTACCGCCGTCCTCGACGTTTCCGGCTCAATGCGGGGACAGAAGATGGTGCAGGCCAAGGAGGCGGTGCGCCAGGCGCTGCGCCGTCTGCACGACGGTGACATTTTTTCGCTCGTCACCTTTGCCAACGAAGTGACCTGTGCCTTTGAACCGGCCGAGATCAACGATCACACCTGCCGCGTCGTCGAGAGCGCGTTGCAGGAGATCGGCGCTGGTGGGCGGACCGCCCTCTGTGGCGGGCTGGAACTGGGGCTGGAGAGGGTCGCCGCCAGGAGGCAGGAGACCAATCTGGTGCTACTGCTCAGTGATGGGCAAGCGAATGTCGGCGAGACGGACATCGAGGCGGTTGGGCAGCGTGGCTACGAGGCCCGGCAGCGGGGGATCATCGTCTCCACTCTGGGCGTCGGCGGAGACTACAACGAGGCGCTCATGGTCGAAATCGCTACCCAGGGCGGTGGGCGTTTCTATCACGTATTGGATGCCGCTCAGATCGGCGCGTATATGGCCGGGGAACTGGGAGAGGTCGCTTCCCTGGCTGCTCGGGATGCCACACTCCATTTGACTATCCCGGCCGGCGCCGCTCTTTTCCCTCTCTCCTCCGCGTACCCGGCCCAGCAGGCTGGTGGGGAGGCGACTGTCTCCCTGGGTGATATTCCCAGCGACATCGAACTGGAGATCCCAATCCGCTTGACGCTGCCGGCCCAGCCGGCTCCCTCGAAGTTGAGCGTGGAGGGATCGTTGACTTACTACTCACCGGCCGGGAATCGCTTGAGCATCCGGCTCAACCGTGTCACGGTGCGCTTTGTGGAGCCGGCCGTCTTCGGCAAGCGGGATGGGGTGATCGTGCCGGTGGCGGAACATGTGCTGGGACAGATGCGGGCGACGAACGTGCTGGGCGTATCGCGGGCGATGGCGAAGAGTCCGGCAGAAGGGAGGAGACGGGCCGGTGCGGAACTGTCCGCCCTGCGGGAGTACGCCGCGTTGCTGGGCGACGAACAGGGCAGCGAGGAGGTGCAGGCGCAGGAGGTCATGTTCGATGAGTTGCTGGCTGCTCCAGCGGTTGCCAAGGGTGCGGTCTTCCGGGCATATGCGCGAGTGCGCAGCACCAGGACGCCTAACACGGATAAAGATACGTCGTCATAGATGACTCTACTGAAAAAACCGGGTTTTTCAGAGACTCTCAGGGCCAGCGCCCCACTTTTGATTCAGATTGGGTTTGTTTGAGGGATCGGTGGTCCCCCTCTTGGGTGTTGTTAGGTTGTTCTCGCTCACAAGGGATCGCCAGATCCCGTCCAGAGCGCCGGATATGGCTATCCGGCGCGAGCAGAGCGGCAGAGGTGGGGTACTGCAGTCCAACAACACTCTACAGGGGGACTACCGAGGGATCGCACCACCAAAAACCCGGTTTTTTTAATCACTTTGCCCCACCGACGAATGGCCCAACACCTTTTTTCAGGGAAGTCATGAAACCTGGAACTTCTAAAACCGTTCGCATCCATAACCTGCTTCTTTCCGAGTATGGCGACCATACCTGGTACCCCCGCGATCCCGTCGCCACCCTTGTCTCCACTATCCTCTCCCAGAACACCAACGACATCAACCGGGACCGGGCGTTCGAACGGCTGCGGGAGCGATTCCCCACCTGGGAGGTGGTCCGCGATACGGGGCTGGGGGAACTGGTCGAGGCGGTCCGCCCGGCGGGGCTGGCCCCCACCAAGTCCCCCCGCATCCAGGAAGCGCTGCGCCGTATCAGTGCCGAGCGAGAGGAACTCTCCCTGGACTTCCTGGCCGACCTGCCACTGGACGAGGCGCGGGCGTGGTTGCTTAGCATCCCCGGCGTTGGCCCCAAGACCGCTGCCATTGTTCTCCTCTTCGCGCTGGGGCGGCCCGCTTTCCCTGTGGACACCCACGTCCATCGGGTCTGCCGGCGGCTGGGCCTCATCCCGTCCAGGACCTCGCGCGAGAAGGCTCACGAACTGCTGGAGGCCCTCGCCCCACCTGGCATCTACTATCCTTTTCATCTTAACCTCATCGCCCACGGTCGCGCTGTCTGCCACGCCCGCAACCCCGAATGTGCCCGCTGTATCCTCCAAGGCGAGTGCGACTTCTACAACGCCCAGCGGCTAATCGCCAGTTGACAGTTTGTCCCCTTCCGGCTACAATACCGCCCAACCTGGAGAGGACAGAGACCTATGAAGAGAATGACCAGCGCCGAGGTGCGCCAAAGCTTTTTTGATTTCTTCGCTGAGCGGGGCCACACCATCGTGCCCAGCGCCAGCCTGGTGCCGGTGGATGATCCCACGCTGCTGTTCACCAATGCCGGGATGAACCAGTTCAAGGATGTGTTTCTTGATTTGGGTACCCGGCCCTACACCCGCGCCGCTGACACCCAGAAGTGCATGCGTGTCTCTGGCAAACACAACGACCTGGAGGACGTGGGACACAGTCTTTACCACCACACCCTCTTCGAAATGCTGGGCAACTGGTCCTTTGGCGATTACTACAAAAAAGAGGCCATCGCCTGGGCCTGGGAACTCCTGACCGAGGTGTGGGGGTTGCCCAAGGAGCAACTGTGGGCCACCGTCTTTAAGGACGAGTACGGCGAACTAGAGACCGACGAGGAGGCCGCCGGCTATTGGCGGTCTGGGACAGAAATCTCTCCTGATCACATTGCCTACTTCGGCCGCAAGGACAATTTCTGGGAGATGGCTGACATTGGCCCCTGTGGGCCGTGCAGCGAGATTCACTATGACAAGGGGCCTCAGGCCTGTAACCGCCAGGGGGAGCCCGGTCACGTCTGCCAGGTCAACGGTGATTGTGAGCGCTTCGTCGAGTTGTGGAACCTGGTCTTCATCCAGTACAACAAGGACGCCGACGGTACCCTGCGCCCGTTGCCAGCCAAGCACGTGGACACTGGCGCGGGATTCGAGCGCTTGGTCGCCGTGCTCCAGGGGCTGGACTCCAATTACCAAACCGATCTCTTTATGCCCATCATCCGGCGTGTGCAGGAGATGGTGGGCCACGCTGACGCCGAGGTAGCAGAGAACATCGTCGCCTACCGCGTCATCGCTGACCACGGGCGGGCGATCACCTTCCTCATTGGCGATGGTGTCCTTCCGGGCAACGAGGGGCGCAACTATGTGCTGCGCATGATCCTGCGTCGCGCGGCCCGCTTTGGGCGCCAACTTGGCTTCACCCAGCCTTTCCTGTCGGAGGTCGCCAAAGTTGTGATTGAGATCATGGGATCTTTCTTCCCGGAGCTTACAAGCCGTCGCCAGTTTATCCTCACCACGATCATCCAGGAGGAAGAGCGCTTCCTGCGCACGCTTGACCTGGGCCTGGCGCGGCTGGACGAGGTATTGGCCGGACTGGAGAAGAAGGACGAGAAGGTCGTGTCGGGCGACGCGGTCTTCCGACTCTACGATACCTTTGGCCTGCCGTTGGAGATCACGCGCGACGTGGCTGAGGAACGGGGCCTGAGTGTTGACGAGGCCGGCTATCGGGCAGCGCTCGAGGAACAGCGCCGGCGCGCCCGGCAGGTGGAATCGTTTGAGGCCCCTGACCAGGAGGCACTGGTGCGCTACCAGGAGGTGCTGGAGGAACTGCAGAAGCAGGGGTACTTGGGCAAGGACGGTGTTGAGCACGACCCGTATGCGGCTACTGAACTTGAGACCAGGGTTGCGGCAATCCTGCGCGGTGGCGAGGTGGTTAAGTCGGCCAAAGAGGGAGACCAGATCGAGGTGGTGCTGCCAGCGACCTGTTTCTACGTCGAGTCCGGCGGCCAGGTCTCCGACACCGGCTTTATCGCTTCCTACCCGCCGGAGGAGGAGGAACCGATCTGGGAGATGAAAGTACAAGATGTGCGCCGGCCGATCCCCGGCTTAATTGTCCACATCGGTGTGATCACAAAGGGGCGGCCCCGCGTCGGCGATGTTGTCTGGGCTGTCGTGGACTACGAACGACGGATGGACATCGCCCGCAATCACACTGCCACCCATCTCCTGCACAGCGAGTTACGCTATGTCCTGGGCGAGCACGTGCAGCAGGTCGGGTCGCTGGTCGCGCCTGACCGGTTGCGCTTCGACTTCACTCATCCGGCCATGTTGACCCAGGACGAGTTGGACGCGGTGTCCCGTTCTGTCAACGATGCTATCCTGGTCAATTATCCGTTGGATGTCACCGAGGAGGGCTATCGCCATGCTGTGAGCGAGGGGGTGCTCGCGTTTTTTGGCGAGAAATACGGCGATATTGTGCGCGTCGTGCGCACCGGGTGGCCGGGTGAGCCCTTCAGCCAGGAGTTGTGCGGCGGTATTCACGTGAACGAGACAGGCGAGATTGGTCTGTTTCACATCGTGTCTGAGGAGGGAGTGGGGGCGGGGGTACGCCGCATTGAGGCGGTGACTGGCCGTGTGGCGGTGGAACTGGTCGAGCGCCAACTGGGTATACTCCGAAACGCGGCCGCTTATCTGGGAGTCTCGGCCGACGAGGTGGACCGTAAGGTGCTGGGGTTACTGGACGAACTGCAGGCTGCCCGCAAGGAGATCACGCGCCTCCAGGAGCAGTTGGCACGCCGCGAGTTCGAGACCTTGCTGGAGCAGGTGCAGTCGGTGGCGGGGGTGTCATTGTTGAGCGCCCGGGTGTCTGCGCCCAGCATGGAGGTGCTGCGCGAGATGACCGACTGGTTCCGTGACCGTCTGGGCTCCGGCGTCGTCGTCCTGGGTACTGTGCTGGGCGGGCGGCCCGCGTTCGTCGCTGCTGTCACCTCTGACCTGGTGAAGCGCGGCGTGGACGCGACTGAACTGGTGCGTGCTATGGCGCGCATCGTGGGCGGCGGTGGGGGTGGCAATCCCTCTCTGGCCCAGGCGGGTGGACGTGATCCCAGTCGGCTCAATGAGGCGCTGCGCCGGGCCTCCCGTATGCTGGAGGAGACGCTGGCACACTAGGTGGCAGTTAGCGGTCAGTGGTGGCTGACGGCCAGCGGCTAGCGGCAGCTATGGGCTTTGGAACCTACTCTGTCGTAGAACTGCAACCCCGGGACGACGCTTCCTCTGTCCGACACCGACTCGGTTGGTTAGGCGGAGGTCGCGTCGCGCTTGTCCTGCCGTGGGATATGCGTTTCCTTTCCTGTGCGTTGGATTTCGACCTTCTGCGGCGCGAGGCCGAACGAAGGCAGTTGGAGGTTGCTATCGTCTCCGCCGACCCAGAGCGGCGGCGACTGGCCCGTGGGTGCGGATTTCCGGCCTTCACCAGCTTTGATGAGGCGCGGGCGACCGAGGTGTGGCGTAGCCGGCCCCCGGAGCGGGTGAAGCCACCTCCCCGCCACTGGTGGGATGGTGAGATCAAACTCCGCCCCCGACCTGTGCGGTTCCGCGCGCCGTGGCTCGATTGGATCAAACAGGGTGTCCGCATTATCATTTTCGTGCTGGTGCTTCTGATCCTCTCGGGTACTGCCTACGCCGTCGTGCCGAACGCTGTGGTGGCGCTGGTGCCAGCCGGTAGGAACTTTGCTACCATCGTGCCGGTATCCGTGGATCCTGATGTCGAGACGGTGGATCACGTTACCCGAGTCATTCCGGCGCGCCGGGTCGGTGTCGAAGTTGAGGGTTACGCCGATGTCGAAACGACCGGCACCCTGAATGTCGCTGGAGGCCGGGCGACTGGTGTGGTCCTGTTCACCAATTTGTTGGCCCAGAACTACACCGTACCGGCCGGTACAGTTGTGCGTACCTCGTCCACCAGTTACCCTGTCCGCTTCCGTACGACTGCGGACGTCGCTGTTCCTGCTGGTGGACAGGCGACCGTGCCTATTGAGGCGCTGGAGGAGGGGTGGGGTAACGTGGAGGCTTTCCAGATCAACCGGGTGGAGGGCGTGGCTGCTTCCGCCGTGCGGGTGGTCAATCCAGAGCCGACCACAGGCGCGGAGCTCCAGGAGACGCGCGTCGTCACCCAGGTCGATTACGACCGGGTGCGGAGGCAATTGATGCACCAGTTGCTCGACCAAGCGTATGCTGAAATGGGCAACTTTATGGAATCTACCGATTTCCTCCTTCGCCAGTCGCTGCGCATTGAGGCGGTGCCTAAGGAGGCATACACGCACTTCATCGCCGAACAGACCGATACAGTAGAACTTAACATGCGCTTGCTGGTGAGTGGGCTGGTGGCGGATGTGGACGATGCGGAGGCTGTAGCCTATGCCGACCTCTCGCATCGCCTGCCGCCAGGGTACGCTTTGGTGGACGCACGCTTTGAATTGGGCGAGGTGGCCGAGGAGGACGTTGGTCCGGGCTGGTTTACCTTCTTCGTCACCGCTCGCGGTTACGCTGCTGCTGCGCTTGATACCGACGCAGTGGTCACTGTCGTCCGTGGGCGTCACTTAGCCGATGCCCGTCAGCGGCTGCTGGCGGGGTTCCCGCTGGCCGGGGTCCCCCAAGTCACAATCTGGCCCGAGTGGCTGGACCGGTTGCCGTTGCTTCCACTGCGCATCAGCGTGCAGGTCGTTCCGCAGAGCCTGGCTAACAGCCAGGCTTCGCCAGCCCCGTAGTATGGCCGGGATAGGATATGCGCATCCTCGGGTTGGACGTGGGTGAGCGGCGCGTGGGGATCGCTATCAGCGATTCTACTGGCACCGTCGTGCGCCCGTTGCAGACGCTGGTGCGAGGTTCGCGTGAGGAGGACTTCGCCGTCGTCGCGTCCCTCGTGGCCGAGCACGACGTCGGATTGGTCGTGGTTGGCCAGCCGCTCAGCCTGAACGGAACGGAGGGGCCGCAGGCGCGGCGGGTCGCGCGCTACATGGAGGCGCTGGCTACTCGTCTTCCTGTCCCGGTTGTCCCATGGGACGAGCGTTTCACAACTGTCGCAGCGCATGAGATTCTACGCCAGAACCGTGGGAAAAAGAAAAGACAACGGGCACGCGCTAGGGGCGAGATTGATGCGATAGCAGCAGCCGTGATCTTGCAGAGTTATATGGATAGTCAGAACAGCGGGTTGCGGGACAGCAGTGGATGAGAGGGAAGCAAGTTTGAAAGATGCAAGCAGGGTTATCGCTTTTTCCGTGGCGTTGATAGCAATCATTGGCGCTCTGGGCAGTCTCGTCTGGTTTGTCACTCACCCCACGTCTGGCGGTGGAGGATTCTCCGTCGGTCTGTGTGGTCTATCCTCACCGGATGATCTTCTCATTGGCGTCTATCTCGACGCGAGGGCTGCTGAGTTGGATCGGCCTGTTGGAGACGACGGTACTCCGGTCACCTTCGCCGTCGAACAGGGGGAGACAGCGGCTGAGATTGCTGCCCGGTTGAAGCAGGAGGGACTGATCTCCGATGCCGAATTGTTCCGTCGTTACGTGCAATACCACGGTCTGGATGCTGGCATTGAGGCCGGGGAGTTCGCCTTGCGCCAGACAATGACCATACCCGAAATTGCGCAGGCGTTGCAGCGGGGACAGCGCCCAGAGCAGGTCGTCACCATCCAGGAGGGGCTGCGGCTGGAGCAAGTCGCTACTGTGGTAGCAACGCAGATGGACATATTGGAGGACGAGTTTCTGGCGCTGGTGACGACCGGGTGGCGCGACTCGGGCTTCGCCTTCGACTTTCTGGCTGACCTGCCCTCTACCGCGACGATTGAGGGGTTTCTCTTTCCCGAGACATACCGTCTGCCCGAAGAAGGTACCGCCGTTGACCTTCTGGGCCGCATGCTGGAGACCTTTGACGAGCGCGTGCCCCCTGAAATGCGGGCTGCGGCGTCCAGCCGTGGGTTGAGCGCCTATGAACTGGTCACGTTGGCCTCTATCGTCGAGCGGGAGGCAGTGCTGGCTCATGAGCGCCCGCTCATCGCCGGGGTCTATATCAATCGGCTGGAGGCGGGTTGGTTCCTTGGCGCTTGCCCCACCGTGCAGTATACGCTGGGCACCCCGGACCGCTGGTGGCCCCAGTTCACGCTGGAGGCTACAGAGGTAGACTCGCCCTACAACACCTACCGTAACCTGGGCTTGCCCCCTGGCCCCATTTGTAGTCCTGGTCTGGCCTCGATCCAGGCGGCTGCGTATCCGGCCGACACGGACTATTATTTCTTCCTCGCCGACTGCGTGAAAGATGACGGCAGCCACCTTTTTGCCGTGACGGAGGAGGAGCACCTCAGTAATTACGAGATGTGTGGCGGTGGAGTGCCGTGAGTATTGGGTGCTGGATACTGGATGCGAGACTGGTGGGTGCTCGAAGATCGAAGGGTGAGGCAGCGCATCGCTGCCTCTCTTTTTTGCTGCTGATCGTCCTGCTTGTGCCGCTTGCCGCTTGTCGCTTTCCGGGGGCAGTGCGGCCGATCGTGAAGATAGGATTGGTTGCTCCGTTCGAGGGGCGTTATCGCTACGTCGGCTACGATGTCATCTACGCGGTCAGGCTGGCATTGCGCGAAGCCAACGCTGCCGGTGGGGTGGGGGGCTACAGCGTCGAATTGGTCGCCTACGACGATGGGGGCGACCAGGTGATGGCGGCCGAGCAGGCCCGCAAACTGGCTGCCGACTCCGCCGTCGTTGCCTCCATCGGCCACTTCCGCGAGGAGACGACCGCCGCTGCCTTGAGTTCATACGCCGAGGCAGGCATCTCCCTCGTTGCCCCGGCGGTGCTCGACCCGGCGCTCACCTGGGGGGAGATGGGGGTCTATCGCCTGGCCTCTCCCGCTGGACCGGTGGCTAGTGCACTGCTCCATCACCTCAGGGGGTTGGGGCTGTACGACGTAGCGCTCGTGACCGAGGGTGGTCCGCTAGGGGCAGCGCTGCGGCGCGATGCGCAGCAATATCGGTTGCGGATCTGGCCAATCGTGTCGCCGGCGAGCGCAGATTGGTTGACAGAGGTGAGTACGTCTGGCGCGGAGGTGGTCGTCTGTGATGCTGGCCCGGTGGTGGCGGGCGAGGTCGTCTCAGCGCTGCGGGCGGCTGGCTGGGAGGGGGTCTTTCTGGGTGGGCCGGAGTTGGCCATGACTGACTTCGTTGCCGTGGCGGGCCATGCTGCGGAGAGGGCTATATACTTCACGCCATGGCCCTTCCCGGCGGATGTCCCAGGCGGCGCGGATTTTGTAGCCGCCTACCGGGCTGTTTCCAATGGCGTGCCGCCCGGACCGCTGGCTCTCCTGGCCTACGAGGCCACATGGATGCTGCTGGAGGCACTGGAACAGGCCATCGCCGCGCACGGGGAACCGGCGCGGGAGGGGGTAGCGGCAACGCTGGCGACAGTGAAACGAAACGGGCTGTTGGGCTGGATTGAGTTCAATGGTAGGCGGAACTGGGATGGTGCATCGCTCTACCGTTATCGCATTGACGCTGGTGGCGTGTCACAATGTGTGCCGTAACCCTGGCTACTCTGTGATTCGGCGATAGAACAGCGGCAAGCGGTTGGTGTGCGTGTCGCTAAAGGTGTGTGCGGCCAGCACTCGCTCGCGGGCCGAGGCCAGTTTCGCCTCATCGTTGGCGTGGATGGTAAACAGTGGTGTATCCTTCTGCACCAGATCGCCTACCTTGTAGTGCACGATCACGCCGACGCTGTGGTCAATCGGGTCGCTGATTTTCTCCCGTCCTCCGCCCAATTCCATTGCGGCCCTCCCGATCTCAGCGGCGTTCACAGCGGCCAGGTAGCCACTGCGCGGCGCAGGCACAGGCTCGATCAACCTGGCCTTGGGTAACCGTTCCGGCTCGTCGATGTAGCGCACGTCGCCGCCCTGGGCCTCTACCATCTCCCTGAACTTGTGCCAGGCTGCCCCGGAGGCCAGTGTCTCCAAAGCCAGTGTGAGCGCGGCGTTGGTGTCGGTGGCCTTTCTGCCCGGCATCAACATCTCCGTTGCCACGACCAGGCAGTGCTCGCGGAAGTCCCTGGGGCCGCCCTCGTGCAACGTGTTGATCGCCTCCCGTAGCTCCAGCGTGTTCCCCACTGCCCAGCCCAGCGGCTGGTTCATGTCGGAGATGAGTGCGATCACGCTCCGTCCGACCTGGTTTCCCAGTCGCACCATAGCCTCAGCCAGTGCCTCTGCATCCTCCAGTGTCTTCATAAACGCGCCGTTGCCTACCTTGACATCCAATACGATGGCGTCGGCGCCAGCGGCGAGTTTCTTGCTCATAATCGAACTGACGATGAGCGGGATAGACTCAACAGTGGCCGTCGTGTCGCGTAGGGCGTACAATTTGCGGTCGGCTGGAGCCAGTTCCGCGCTTTGTCCGGTGAGCACGATGCCAATCTCACTGAGTTGGGCTTTGAACTCGGCCTCGTTCAGATCGGCCCGATATCCGGGGATCGATTCCAGTTTATCCACCGTCCCGCCTGTGAAGCCCAATCCGCGCCCGGTCACCTTGGCGATTGGCAGTCCGCAGGCCGCGACCAGCGGTGCTACGACCAGGCTGACCTTGTCGCCCACGCCACCTGTAGAGTGCTTGTCCACCACGATGGGGGCGACGTCTTTCAGGTCGAGCATGTCACCCGAGTGGGCCATCGCCAACGTCATGTCCTGAGTTTCGCGGTCGGTCATACCGCGCAGGTACACGGCCATCAGCCAGGCAGCAGCCTGGTAGTCAGGGATCTCTCCCCGAACGTATCCCTGGATGAAGAACTCAATCTCCTCCCGGGAGAGTTCGGCGCCGTCGCGCTTTCTGGCAATCATATCTATTGCATGCACGGGTCACCTCGATTTCTGGTGTTGTTGGATGCCTTATTATATCACAAATTTGAATAAGGAAAAACATGTGTCTGGTGTGTCTAGCATCGCTGGCAGGAATTGCACTTAGGTACGACTGGGGCTATAATGGGTCAATTAATACGGAGGAGTGCAGGCTATGATTGAGGTTGATGTGATCTTGACCGGTGGCAGCGTCGCTACGATGAATGGTGATTTTGACCTCTTCATTCCTGGCGCGGTCGCTGTTCACGGTGGTGTCGTGGAGGCTGTGGGGCCAGCCGGCCAGATTGCGGCTGCGTATATCGCAGATGAGGTCGTGGATTGCAGTGGGTGTGCGGTCATTCCGGGTTTGATCAATGCCCATACTCACGCCCCGATGACTTTGCTCAGGGGGCTGGCTGACGACTTGCGGTTGGATGTCTGGCTGATGGGCTACGTTATGCCTGTGGAGCGGGAGTTCGTGCGGCCTGATTTTTGCTGGCTGGGCACACAACTGGCCTGCGCTGAGATGATCCGTTCCGGCACGACCTGTTTTGCCGATATGTATTACTACGAGGAGGCTGTGGCCGACGCCACGGCTCAGGCCGGGCTGCGGGCTATCTGTGCCGAGACAGTACTCAAGTTTCCCACGCCCGACGCGCTGAGTTATGACGAGGGGCTGGAGCACGCCCGCGACTTCATCCTGCGTTGGAGGGGTCACCCGCTGATTACCCCGGCGGTCGGGCCCCACACCCCTTACACGACGACCGCTGAACTGCTGCAGGCCTGCGCCCAACTGGCGCTAGAGTTCGACGTACCGCTCCACATCCACATCGCTGAGACTGCGCAGGAGGTGGAGGAGCACCGGGCTGAGTACGGAATGCCGATGGTGCCCTGGGTGAAGAAACAGGGCGTTTTCGAAGCCAAGGTCACCGCCGCCCACTGTGTCCACCTGGATGAGGGGGAGATGCACACACTGTTGCACCACGGGGTCGGTGTGGCGCACAACCCCACCAGCAACCTCAAACTGGCCAGCGGCATTGCGCCGGTGGTGCGCATGCTGGAACTGGGGCTCAACGTGGGCATTGGCACCGATGGCCCGGCCAGCAACAACGACCTGGACATGTGGGAGGAGATGCGGCTGGCGGCGCTGCTCGCCAAGGGCGCGACCTCGGACCCCACGGCCCTACCGGCGCGGCAGGCGCTGGCCATGGCGACCATCGGCGGGGCACAGGCATTGCATATGGACGAGTTCATTGGCTCGCTGGAACCGGGCAAACGGGCCGACGTCTCAGTGGTTGACTTGCGCAAGGTTCACAACACGCCCAGGTTCGCGCGCGATTCTGAGGCGCTGTACGCCCAGTTGGTATACGTCGCCAAGAGCAGTGACGTGAGAGACGTGATGTGCCAGGGACAGTGGTTGATGCGCGAGCGGAGATTGCTCACGCTGGATGAGCAGGTGTTGGAGGCCGAGGCGGCCGGCATAGCGCGCAAGATTGACACATTCCTCATCCAGCGCGAAGAGAGCGTGCTCAGCAAACTGCTGGTCATTGGCCAGGTGGCTCAGGCGAAGACGTTCGAGGTGCAGGTAAAAGTGCTTATGACGGACGCCGCGCCAGTGGAAGCCTTGTTAAGCGGGCCGGAGATTCTGGTCATCAAGCCGAGTCACCGTCGCCAGTACGATACCTACTTCCTGTTCGACGATCCCTACCGCAGCCGCATCCGCTACCGGGAGGATGAACTGCTGGACGAGGATGGTCAGGTGCAGGATGGGTTCTACCGGCTGACGCTGACCAGCGAGACGAAGGAGCGCGAGTATGCTCACTCGGTGCTCCTCTCGCGCTCCCGCTTTGATGCGCCGGCGACGCGGAGTTTGCGCTTCTACCGTGAGTACTTCAAACCGGCGTCCGAGGTCGTGGTGCACAAGGAACGGCGGCGCTACCACGTGCGCTACGGCGGGACGGACTTTGCGGTCAATCTGGACCGGATGACGAAGCCGGAACTGCCGGGGATTTTCCTAGAGATCAAGAGCCGCACCTGGTCGAGGCAAGATGCGGAGCGGAAGGCAGAATTGATCGGCGAACTGCTGGAGTTGCTCGGCGTGCAGGAGCAGGAGTTGGTGAAGCAGGAGTACGTGGAGTTGGCGGGGCCGCGCTACCAGTCGAACCATCGGTCCCAGGCGATGTAGCCATAGTAGCCGAACCATGCCGGAGCCGGCGTCAGTTCGTCCACCACTTGTTCGGGCGTACCGCCCGCCGCGTCCACCAGCCAGAGTGAGGCGCGCCCGTCCGCGTCCATCCGGGCAAAGAGCACGTGTGTCCCGTCCGCCGACCAGAGCGGCCGCTCGTCGCGGTAGACCGGGTCGTCGGTGAGCGGACGCTGGTCGGAGCCGTCCACGTTCATTACCCAGATGCGGCGCTGGGCTGCGCTGGCTTTGGCGTCGTCGCCGCCCCCTACGTGGCCGACGTCGGGCGCGGCCACGTAGGCGATGTGTTGGCCGTCGGGCGAGAAGGCGGGGGGAAAGGCCGACACAGTCTCGCCGGTCAGATACTTGAGATCGTATGTCTCCAGGTTGAGCAGAGCGATACGTTTGTTGGTCCAGGTCTCACGCCCGCCTCCCATCGTGAGCGCCACGTGCCGGCCTGTGGGCGAACCGCTCCAGAAATCCGGGTGTAGCAGCGTAAAGTCGGCCATTTCTATAGGTTCGCCTCCATCCAGTGGCAGGCGCAGCAGCGGCAGGCCATCGGCCGCCGCCGAGGCCGAGAACGTCGGGTCATGCCAGAATAGGATGGACTGCCCATCGGACGTCCAGCCGGCCAAGATCAGGCCGTCTTGCGGCGGGCTGGGGATGGCGTAGTGTTCGGCGGGCTCGCTGCCGGATTGCGTCTCGACGGACCAGATGCCCACATAGTTCCGCTGCGGGCCGGGCGAGCCGTGTTGCACTAGCACGTAGGCCAACTGTCGCCCGTCGGGGCTCCAGGCGGTGCGTTCCCAAGCGATGTGTCCCACTTGGCCCGGGTCGGAGGTGGAGGGGGATATCAGCGTCGCCAGGTCGGTGCCGTCGGCGTTGATCACTTCCAGCCGCAGTATGCCGGAGCCGGCGACGTATGCCAGGCGATCTTTTATGGGCGACCAGGCAAAGGTGCTCACAGGGCTGCGTTCGCCTAAGGCGTGGGCATCGTTGCCGTAGGTGTCTATCACCCAGACCTCAATGTCCTTGCGGAAGGCCAGCCACCGGCCCGAGGGAGACCAACGGGGCTCGCTGTTGCGGCCATCGTCGGTGAGGCGCTGGGGTTTGCCGTCGGGCAGTTCTTTGATCCAGACGTCGCCGCCTTGGACGTAGGCCACTTTCCTCATGTTGGCAGCAGGGATGGGGGCGGTCAGCGTCGTCTCGACCGCCGATGTGGTCTCAACTGTCAGGTCGAGGGCGCCGCTGCAGGCAACCAGCAGTGCTATGGCCGCCAGCAGTAAGCCTCCCAGAGCCGCAGAATTCTGTCGTTTCATTGCGATAGTCTCCCCATAGTGCAGGTGGAAACCGAGATGGTTCTGATCTCCCCCGACGTAAATTCACCGCTGGCCGTGTTCCAACGGTAGACCTGAAAACGGCGGGCCAGGTCGGGCCAGGCGATGGGGTGTTCCAGGCTGACCAGCGGCAGCCCGACCAGCACTTCGATGGTGCTATCGCCGTCCACGCCTTCCCAGCGCACGCCCGTGCCGTCGAGGCCGTTAGCGACCGTCTCTTCGGACGATTGCGCGTCGCAGTACACCTCAAGTTGCAACAAGCGCCCCCATTTGAAGAAGTTGTTGTGCAGATCACCGGGGGTGCTGCCCATGTCTCGACAATCCGTCGCCTCCCACACGCCGCTCAGATCCTGATGTGTATACTCAGGGCCGTAGTCTTCTGCTGGCACGGGAGGCCCCCCACCGAAATGGATCAAGACGATGTATGCTCCGCCATCAGGGATCTGCCCGAGGACACTCCTGGGGCTGTACGTCGCACTCGTCGCCGTCGTGACCTCTGGAGCCCAGAAGCCGGCTTCCCCCCAACTGTTGAACGCCACCAGGTCGGTGAACGGTCGCGCCAGATACTCTGGGCCTTCGGCGCCTGTCCATCCTGGAGGCAGGGTGACTTCCAGATGGAATTGGTCTGAACGAAAAGGTGTTTCTTCTGTCACCTCCGGGGTGCTGCAAGCCGCCAGTGGCAAGCTCAAAAGAATGATGAAAATCCGGTGTCGCATAGCAATTTCTCCCCCAACATTACCCGACTACTACCCAGCCCACTGCCTGGGCGCCCGGGGGGAGATTGAGTTGTTGCGGGTGCCACGTCCCCACCTCGGCCAGCCAGATAGCCGATTCTGCGCCCGGCGTGGTACAGGTGAAGGCCAGCCACCGCCCATCGGGGCTCCAGACTGGGCCCTCACCTGGCCCCAGGAAATGCTCCTTCTCGCCGTCAACTCGAGCGATCCACAGCCCGTGTTCAGCGGGATCCCCTGCTATGGCGTGGAGGGCCAGCCATTGCCCGTCGGGGCTCCAGGCCGGCGCCGGGGGCCAGCCGCCCATGCCTATCGGCTCATAAGGGTGCAGGAGTCGGGCCGTCTGCGCCCCCAGGTCAAACACCCCGACGCCGATTTGCCACTGGTCATCGAAATGGCCACCCACTACCCAGGCCAATCGCTTCCCGTCGGGAGACCAGGCGAGAGCGTGCCGCCGATGAAGATCAGGGCTTTCCGTATGCCTCCGTCTCCACTATTGTCAGTCGTTTGTGTGTTCACCCGTATTCCTTCTATGATTGACCATTCCCCCATCACTTCCCCGACGCCGGCACTCGGATGCTTTTGTTACCGGCGGCGCCAGTTGAGGCGCACCAGGGCGATGCCAGTACGCTCAAAGTACTCCAAACGCACGGTGTGTGTGCCCGCGCTCAGGTTGAGGGTGGCACTACGGTAGCCGCGCATGGGTCGCCAACTGTCAATCACCAGTTGGTCGTCTACGTAGAGCCGCACACCGTCGTCGGAGTAGGTGGTGAAGGTGTAACGCCCGCCGCCGAACTCGACCGAGCGCGTCCAGACGGCGGAGAAGTTGTCGGCAGGCACTGCCGTGTCGGGCGAACCCCGGCCCCAGTCAAAGTCCAGCGCCGCGTCCTGGCGTGTGAGGGTTGGACTGCCGGAGAGGTCGCGGTTGGCGTAGTAGGCCGCGTCCCACGGCCCGCTCGCGCCCTGGTCGCCGGGAGCGACGGGGCCGGGTGTGGGGGCCGGCGCCGGTGCAACACCAATCCGCTGCCAGGTCACGCTTGCCCTGGCGGCCTGGCTGCGCTCAAAGTACTCGAGACGCACGGAGTGGTCTCCCGCCGAGAGGGTAACGTAGCCGGTGCGCGTGCCCCGCATAGAACGCCAGGCGTTGATGACCAGTTGGTCGTCCACGTAGAGCCGCACGCCGTCGTCGCTGGTGGTGGTGAAGCGGTAGCGACCGCTCTCGAAGGGGAAGTCACCGCTCCAGCGCACGGAAAAGTCGTCGCGGTTCACCCCCGACGCGGGACTGTCCCACCCCCAATTAAAGTCCACGGCGCTGTCGGTACGCACTAAGACGGGCGTGCCGTTCAGGTCGCGGTTGTTGAAGTACTCGCCCTGCCAGGGGCCGGGCATGCCGGGGGCGGGAGTGGGCGCCGGCGTGGGGGCGGAGGGAGGCGGGGGAGCGCCGCTTCGCTCCCACCAGAAGCGAATGCGGGCTCCGCCGGCACGCTCAAAGTACTCCACCTTGAGGGCGTGCGTACCCGCCAGGTAGGTCCAGTCCAGGTAGTGCCATTCGTAGTCCATCGGCTGCCAGTAGTCCATGACCAGCGCCCCGTCGAGCCTGACGCGCACGCCGTCGTCGGAGCGGACGTTGAAGCGGTAGTAGCCGGGGGTGAAGTAGACGTCGCGCGTCCAGATGACGGAAAAGTTGTCGCTGGGCATCCAATCGGCGGGCGCACCCTCGCCCCAGTCAAAGTTTATCTCGGCCTCGTCGCGGATGAGCGCCGGGCCGCCGCGCAGTTCGGCGTTGGCGTAGTAGCGGCCCTCCCAGCCACCAAAGTCGCCCAGCAGGTTCCACCACACGTGGGCGCTGGCCTCGCCGCCGTGCTCGTAGTACTCGACGACGACGGTGTGCTGCCCGCTGTCGAGGGTGACGTCGCCCCAGAAGGTGTTGGGCAGTTTCTGGTCCTCCCATTTGTCCGCGATGCGGTTGCCGTCCACGTAGACGCGCACGCCGTCGTCGCAACTGGCGTAGAAGCGGTACGCGCCGGGGGTGAAGCCCAGGCTGCGCGTCCAGCGCACGGAAAAGTTGTCGGCGGGAACGGCCCCGTCGGGGCTGCTGTATCCCCAGTCGAAGTCAACGGCCGGGTCGTAGCGCACCAGGGCCGACGCGCCTGAGAGGTCGCGGTTGTCAAAGTACTCGGCCCGCCAGGTGTCGCCGCCGCTGACCTGTTCCCATCCCACCTGTATGGCCGCGCCGCCGACGTGTTCATAGTATTCGACGTGCACGCGGTGAGTGCCTCGGGAGACGACGTGGTCCACAGAGGACCAGGTAGCCTGGCGGTCGCGCCAATCGTCCACGACGAGCGTGCTGCCGACCCAGATACGAATGCCGTCGTCGGAGCGGTAGGAGAAGCGGTAGGTACCGGTCTCGAACCACTCGTCGCGGGTCCAGCGGGCAGAGAAGTTGTCGGCGGGGATGCCCGACCCAGGGCTGCCGGTGCCCCACTCAAAGTGCGGGGTGTTGTCGTAACGGGTGAGGGCCGGGCCGCCGCTGAGGGTGGGATTGGCGAAGTACTCACCATACCAGGCCCCTCCTGCCGTCGCCGGGGTCGCCGCTGGCCCCAGGCTCAATACGGTCAGCGCAACGGTGACGACGATGACAAGACTCCATACTCGGTTTCTCATTTTATCACCTCCACTTGAATTGTGTTTGCCCTGCTGCTGAACTGGCAAGTGAAAACGGACGTCTCTCTGTGGGAGCGTCTTCACTATATAGACGACTGACCGTGTGGAAATGTTCCGCGACCCGACGACGGGTTATGGGAATGACGCCCGGTTTATGCTGCGTTGATTGCGGTTGCCGTCGTCGTTTTGCCTTTCGAGGCCCCCTTGCCTTTCTGGGTATCAGCCGCTGCCGGGCTTTGGTGTTCAATCCAATGGTACATCACTACCGCTAAAGCCAATACGGCCAAGAACTGGGTTATCCCTATCGCGCGTGTAGGCCAAATATCCGCATAGTACGGGCGTACAGACCCTGCGATGATCTCGGCGCCGACCAGAGCAACAAAAGTTGGCAGCAGCAGACCCCAGATCCGCCCACGTGTCGAGTGGGAACGCATCATCCAGAGGGGCACGACCACAAGGAGGCCCACGGCTGGGATAGCGTCCACTATCCTCACTATGACCTGGTTAGACATCCACATGCCCAAGGCGTAAGCAGGATCAAAAATCTCGTCCACCAGAACAAACTCGGCGCCAACGACCAAAAGCCCTGCGAGCAAGCCGTCGCGCCGGGCCAGCGGCAAACCTATCGCTACGGGCAACAGGATCAAGCCCGTCCACCACAACACCAGCGGTAGATGGGCCAAAAGAGACACCCACTTGTTCGGATTGCGGTCGGTGATTGCTCCAACGATGACGGAGGCTGTGCTAACCAGGACCATCAGGCCGAGGAGCAACCATCCTGACCTGGGGATATGGAGGCCGTGCTGTTTGAAAACCCGGTATGCAGCCAGGGCAGCGATTGCGGCAAGCGCGGCCAACATCAAGTAGAGAGGAGCAACTTGCCAGAATGGGCTGCGCGGGTTGCCAAACCGGGCCAACAGGGTAAACAGCCACCCTGGTGCACTAAAGAGAAGCAATCCCAATGCGGGGAGACTCCAAGCGGCGATCCGGCGCTCAAGGATAAGCCCAGCGATGACAATGCCCAGCGCGATGTAAACAGGGATCAGGTCATTCTGGCCGAGAGCCAGCCAATTCTCCAACCCGAAAACTCTTCTAAAAAAGCCACTACGTGTGCCTACGATAGACAGCCCAGGCAAGATGGCCAAGCCAACCTTTATCCAAGGCGTGGGAGAGAATGAACGGTTTTGCATCTCAGACCTCCTTCGCGATATTGGCTCGTGATATTGGCTTTCGAGTGGGGCAAATTGCCAATTTGCCCTACGGCGTCAATCGCTCGATATGACGAGCAAATCCTCCGGCCCGTAGATGTGTTTGGTGGTGAAGGCGACCCAACGGCCATCAGATGAGATGAGCGGCGTTCCGTACTGGCCGGGGTAGTAGCCCTGTTCGAACGGCTCCCTTTCGGCGAGCGCCGGCAAGATGCAGGCTGATGAGAGACAGGTCGCGCGCGAGAGCGCATCAGGGTCTCCGTCCCAGGGTAAGACCTCCCTTGTCTCCAGGTGGTAGGCATGGGGTGGCTGTGGGGTGCCAGGTTGCCAGCCCTCCTTGGTGTAGTAGCCGCCGCACCATTGGCGGTACACGAGCGTCTGCGCGTCCGCCCATCCCAGCGGCTCGTATTGGCATCCCCGCACTTCGGCTTCCGCCTGGCAACTTTTGACCACTCCTTCCAGCAAACCCGGTTCGTCCACGAGGCGCAGTTCGACGCCGGGAGCGGCCTTAACCACCGGCTGGTAACGCATCAGCAGCGGGAAGGTCAGTACCGAGGCGCAGGCAGCGAGGAGCACGTAGAAGCATCCGCGCCGCCAGACCTGTCCCCGCTCCTGCGCTGCCAGCCAGGTCAGCGCCGCCAGGGTCAATATCAGCGCAGCCAGGCTGAAGATCACGTAACGGGTCACGTCGCTCAGGAGTGAGGTGGAGAGAAAGGGGTATACGATTCCGAAAAACAACCACGGTGTGGAGGAGGCGGAGGGGAACAGCCGGTAAGACAGCCACGTCAGCAATGACAGAGGCCAGAAAGCCAGAAAAGGCATGGCCAACGGAACCGCCACGGCGGTGAGGACGAACTGCCATCGTCCGGCCCGTCTCCATCGGCGCACCAGAAGCCACATCAGCCCCGCCGAGAGCAGAACGTGCGCGCCCAGGACGGTGATTGCGTACCCCTCAAGGCCCAACCAGGCAAGGAACGGCGCAGAAGGGAACAGCCGGTAGAGCAGCCAAAACAGCACCTGCATCGCTCCCACGACCAGGAAGGGCGGGGCGAACAGGATGGCCAGCACAATGAGCCAGCGTTTCAGAGTTGTGTGTCGTTTCATTTGAAAGACCTCCTACATTCGTAATCCGTGCCCATAGTTCAAATCCCACATCGCCTGCTTTCCAGTCCAGCGTCCACCAATTCACGTGCGAGTTGTCCCTGTAGCCGCATGGTATCACACAGCCTCAACTTGTGCTAGACGCTTCATTGACACCCGGCATACAAATGGGCTACGGGCCGGAGAAGTAGGCCAATATCTGCTGCCAGCCACAGCCGCCGTAGAAGCACTCCAGGTCGGGCAGGCCGGTGACGAGTCAGTGTCCAAGGTTGGCTTCACCGGCAGATTGGGTGGGTGGGGGTCACCGCTCCTCACCAGGTCGTGGCTTCCCAGGACTTACTACGAAGAACGCCAATGCACCCAGCAATGGAATCAGCAGGATGACGATGACCCACAGAACCCGCGCGGTATCGTTCAACTGGCAGCGGCGCAGGCGCGTCAGGGCCACGATGGTCAGCACGAGCCATCCGGCCAGGATGAGAAAGTTTACGACCTGGAGTGCCCATACTGTCCTGTCAATTCCAATCATTCTCACGCCTCCGGTGACAAATCTGCGAAAGAACGGCTTTCGTCTCTGGCCTCTTTGACGTGCGGGAGCGACGCAACTGCAAGTTGCGTCGCTCTTTTTATGAGAGGGTTGCTATGGATCGGACACTTGCACCGGGTCCGGCGGACGCCAGTCGCTCCAGTCGGTCTTGTCGGGGTGCTGTGCCTGCAGCACCTGCCAGGTGGCCGGGTCGGGGCTGACGCACAGGGGCGGGTCGTCGTAGCAGTAGATCGGTGGCAGGGTCTCGCCCCAGGCGGATTCGTCAATCCCCTCGACCGGCTCACCGTTGACGGTGCGGATGGCAAGCCCGTCGGGCAGTTCAAAGAAGGCTTTCATCGCCTCGCCGGGGAGGTATCCGCTTGGCGATTCGGGCTGGGGCGGCGACGTGTCCGGCACCACCGTGGCTATCGCATTCTCGACGTACTCATCGGTGACGGCCTGGATGTACGCGGTGAAGCGTGTGGTGTCATCGGCATTGTGGCCGTAAAAGACCCACACGGGCTGGATGGTCTGCTCTGTCGGATGGGTCCACGTCGGCGCCCTGTCCGGTGATACCACCGGTGATGGCGACTGCGGCTCGTCGTAGTAGGCCAGTTCCACGCGATCCACG
The DNA here is from genome assembly GCA_964385635.1 of uncultured Anaerolineales bacterium. GTDB lineage: Bacteria > Chloroflexota > Anaerolineae > B4-G1 > B4-G1 > CAYLPU01. The sequence goes on along the minus strand of CAYLPU010000007.1, from coordinate 12,921 downwards.
ACGAACGCGCCCTGCAACCCGCCCCGACCGGGCGGGAAGCGCGATTCGTCAACGACTTGCGGAATGTCCAGCGGAATCTCGTCGGCGCTGGTGGCGGCATCGGTTTGCGAGTCCTTGTGCATACCGGCCCGCCGCAGAACAGGCAGTCCGGCGTATGTCTCTTCAAGCTGCACCACCACCCCGGTTACAAAGATCTGTTCGTAATTCAGGATAGAGTCGCCGGACGTGACCCATCCGCTGCCACCCGTCTCCAGCGAGGAGGCCAGCACGTACCGTTGGCCCGTTTCGTGGTCGGTGAAGACCACGACCTCGCGCCCTTCCAGCGTCTCCAGGTCCAGGTGGCCCAGAAAGCCCTGTACACGCTCGTCCGGCCAGACTTTTTCAAAGTCCTCGATTTCGATGCCCAGCCCCCCCGGTGGCCATTCCTGTATGCTGGCGACGGCCTGCCCACGCACGCGCACGTGCAACCGGGCCAGTTGTGCGATTGCTTCCAGCACCTCCGGTGGCCCGCTGAGCGGATAAGGTGGCTGCTCCTCACCGGGTTCATCCACGTCCAGCCACGCTTCGACGCGCCGCGATTCTCCGTTGACAAAGATGGTGGCGTGCACCACGCCGGTGACCTCGACGCTCTGGCCGATTTCAAAGATCGTTTTGGCCTGTGTAGGGGAAAGCGGTTCCTCGACCGGCGCTTCCACGACGACACTGACGGAACTGCTGCTGCTACCGACGTACCCTTCGCCTGCGGACATGGGCGGCGCAGTGATGGACCACCAGTCCAGATCGTCTCCCTCGGCGGGGAGTTCGTCGGCGCAGACCTCGATGCGCTGCCCGTCGCTCAGTTCGTCAGGTGCGTTCGGTAGGCGGTAGCGCTCGCCCTTTCCTTCGGCTGCGCTCAGGACAGGCTCGGTCACCAGCCAGGCCTCGTCCCCATCCAGCGTGAACGTGCCGACCAGGCATTGGGGTTGGCGCTGCGGGACGGCCTCCCAATCGGTCATCTCCACCTGCCAGTGACGTTCTCCTACCTGAGCAACGATCGTGCCTCGGACTTGCACGTCCTCAAAGCCCACGTCGGCCAGTTCGGCCAGGCGTGGGCCTGTCAGGTCGTATTGCGTGCCACCCCACGCCGTCAGTTGGGCGCGCACGTCGCCGCCCTCTCCTTCGGCTGCGCTCAGGACAGGCTCGGCCACCAGCACGCGCACCCAGCCGGTGAGCGTCACGGGCTGGCCGATGGACCAGGCAGGCGGGGGAGGGCTGTAGTGCTGCACGTCCATCTCGGCTGAGTAGCGGATGTCGGTGTCCAGCCGGAAGGGGCTGCCGGTCACCTGTCCGCCGGTCAGTTCGTCGTAAGCCTCCTGGGCTGACTTGATCGGGTAGGTCTCGCCGCGCTCGAAGGTGATCGGGGTAAAACTGGCGTAGGTCACCTGTCCGGCCGGGTTGACGGCCACCTGTGCCCCGGTCCTGTAGCCGACCAACGGGTGCCCCTCCAGTTCCGGCACGACGTGCACGAAGCGGATGGGATTCTCCGGCCGGGGTGCAAAATGTTCCGGCTCCTGAACGCGGTAGGCGGCGGGCAACAGGTCGTGCTGGCGCAGGAAGGCCACGGCGACCTCTGCGGCCTGATCGAGGGAGAGCGGCGTGCCCTCCACGGCAGCAGCAGCGGCGTCGTTGCCGTAATCAATACTGCCCATTGGCCCGAACTGGCGAAAGGCCAGCAGTTGGCCATCGTCACCCAGGACGAAGAGCGCTTCCGGCTCGCGGGGATCGCGGTAGACCTGCGGGTCGGGCAGGCCAAAGTCGCGCGCCCAGGCCAACGCCTCCTCCGGGGTGGTGGGGATCGGTGCGCTCGTGGCGCGGTAGACGGGCGCCTCGGCGGGTACGTCGGGCAGGTCGGTGACCAGGGTCAGGTCGGCGCCGGCCAGCAGACCGTCCGGGACAGGCTGGGGGCCGTGGCCGGAGGCGTAGACCAGGCGGGGCAGCGGCGGCAGGTCGTGGTCGCCACCGAGGAGCGGTGGGAGCACGAAGGCAAGCAGAAGCGCCACGGCGACGGCGGCTCCGGCCCAGATAAGACGGGCAGACAGGGGGATACGGGGACGGGGAGAGAGGGAGCGGGTGATCCGGCGTTGGTGCAGGGTAGCGGAGCACCGTTCGACGAACTCGGGGGAGGGTTCGACGCTGGCGGCGCTCAGGCGCAGGGCGTCAACGATGGACGCTTCCGGGGGCTCCTCCCCGCGCCTCTCAGCGTGAGGGGAGAGGTCAATGTAGGCATCCAGTCGGCCGGCAAGTTGTTTCTCATTCAGTTTTTTCTTCATCCAGGCACCTTCTTCTCAGGTCGGCGACGGCGCGCGAAACCAGCATCTTGACCGCGCCCTCGCTGCGGCGCATCACGGCGGCGACCTCGCGGGCCTTTAACCCGCCCCAGAAGCGCAAGGTGAGCGCCTCGCGCCGGTCGAGGCTGAGGCTGGGCAGGGCCCGCCGGATGCAGTCCAGTACGCTGTTGTGATAGGCGTTTTGCTCCGGGTCGGGCGCAGATGGGTCGGGCAGCGACTGGGCGGCTGCCAGCGGCTCGCTGCGGTCGGCGTAGTGGCTGCGGTGGTGGTCGGCGCACTTGCGGCGGGCGACGCCAAACAGCCAGGCGGCGAACGGCCCGCGTCCCCGGTAACGGGACAGTCCTTCCAGTGCAGCCAGAAACGTCTGCGCGGTCAGGTCCTCGGCGTCGGCCCGGTTACCAGCGCGGGCGTAGCAGTAGCGGTAGATGCGGGCGATGTAGCGGCGGTAGAGCGCGTCGAATGCGTCAGGGTCGGTTTGGGCGGCCTTGACCAGCACACCGTCGTCTGGTTCAACGTGTGGGTCTTTCACAATCCCTCCGTCAGCGCTGATGGGGGTTTACCCTATATGTCGTTCAAGTGGGGAAAAGGTAACACCTGGTTTCAGTGGTTCAAAGCCGTTTTCAGAAGCACGCTTCCCACCTCTGCCGCTCGGTGGGGGTCGGCGGAGTGTTCCAAGAGAACGACCACGGCGTAGCGGGGTACATTTGCCGGGGCTACTCCCAGGAACCAGGCGTGCGGCGGCTGTCCTTCACCAGCGACGGCGAACCCCCAGTGCGCGGCGATATCATCCTCGTAGCGCTGCCAGGCCGCGAGCAGTTGCTGGGCGCGATCTGCCGGGAGGACAGCGCGGGGCTGCCCGGCGCTGGGGTATTTCTGCCAGTCTCCCTCCGTATCCTGCACGCGAAGCACCAGCCGGGGGACAGGCATCGTCCCCGCGTTGGCCAGCGTCCCTGCTACCAGCGCCATCTGCAACGGCGATACGATCAGTCTTCCCTGGCCGATGGCCTCGGCCCGCAAGGCTGCCGTAGTCGAGGGCATCTCTGCGTTCCAGTCGGCCGCCTCGGTCGGGATCTCCAGCGAGGGCGGGGTGGTGAGCGCCCAGCGCTCTACTGCTTCTGCCAGGCCGGCACCCCCTAACCGTTCGCCCAACTCCGCGAAGGGGACTGGGCAGGCGGCGGCGTAGACCTCGGCCAGTGTGAGTGGCTCAAACATGGCCGTGCTGCAGCCCAGACGTGTGCCATTTATCGTGATGGTTGCCGTTGGGTTGGGAGTGGGGGCGGTGAGATCGGCCAGGCCCTCGCTCAGCGCCTCGGCTATGACGATGGTCTGGAGGGCGGCCCCCGGCTGGTAGAACCCCTGCGTGGCGCGGTTGACCAGCGGCGCGGCGGGGTCTTCGCTCAGGGCCTCCCACTCCTCGTCCAGGTGCTCTGGGTCGAAGGTGGGGCTGGAGGCCAGGGCCAGGATCTCGCCGGTGGTGGCGTCGAGCAGCACCACCGCTCCAGCGTGACCTGCCAGTGCCTGCTGGGCCTGGATTTGCAGCGGCGCGTCGAGCGTCAACTGCACGTCGTGGCCGTGGGGTGGGCGATGGAGCAGTTCCTCCCACGCGACCTGCCAACCGCTGCGGCCATCCTCTCCCCGCAGTGCCGCGTCGAAGGCTGCCTCAATCCCCCCGGTACCGTGGCGCAGGCTTGCATAACCGACGACAGGCGCGGCCTCCGGGCTCGGGTAGCGGCGCGTGACGGTGCCGTTCTTTTCCACCTCTACAGCGGCCAGCACGACCCCATCCCGGTCCAATATGCGCCCCCGCACGATGCGTTGTTCGTAAAGCACGCGGCGGGGGTTGTCGTAGCGGGCGCGTAGATGGTCTGCGCGGACGACGGTCCAGTAGCCACACGTCGCGGCTAGAAGCGCCAGGGCCAGGGAGAGGGCGCAGGCCAGGTAGAGAAGAGATGTGTGGGTGCGTGGGTGTGTGGGCGATGTGATGGCTGTGGACTTCGGACTTCGGACCTCAGATGCGGAACTGGAGATGCGGAGGAGAAGGGCGAGGGCGATGAAACTGGTCAGGATGGAACTGCCGCCGTAGGAGACGAAGGGGAGGGTGACGCCAGCGATAGGGGCCAGCCTGCTGTTTCCGGCCATGATGACCCAGGCCTGGATGATCAGCCCGGCGGTCAGCCCAGCAGCCAGGAGGTGCTCGAAGGGGCGCGGGGCACGGGCGGCGATGCGGAAGCCGCGCAACATCAACACCCCGTACAACGCGACGGTGACCAGCGTCCCCGCCAGGCCGAATTCCTCCCCGATGGCAGCGAAGACGAAGTCGGTATGCACGGCGGGGATGTAGGTCGGGCTGCCCAACCCCAGTCCCTGTCCGAAAATCCCCCCGGCCCCAAAGGCCAACAGGCTCTGCACGATCTGGAAGGCGCGGCCGGCCGCCTCCGGCCAGGGGTCCAGCCAGCCATCTACCCGCAGTGCCACCCGGTCGGAGAAGCGGTAACCGGCCAGGCCCACCACGAGGAAGAGCGCCGACCCGGTTGCGACGTACTCCCACTGGCCGGTCGCCAGGTAGAGCATGGCCAGAAAGGTGAAGAAAAACAGCATGGCCGCCCCCAGGTCCTGCTGCCAGGCCAAAAGCACTATCGCCAGCCCGAACATCGCCAGGAGCGGACCGACGTAGGCCAGCGGGGGGAGGTGCCAGCGCCCGATCTTCCGTCCCTCTGAGATGAGCAGTTCCCGCCGCTCGGCCAGGTAAGAGGCCAGGTAGACCACCAGCAGGAGTTTCAGCGGTTCGGACGGTTGGAAGTAGACCCCCCAGGCTCCCAACCAGAGGCGCTGGCCGTAGCCGGAGGGGTTGACGCCGAAGACGAGCGTGGTCGTCAGCAGTGCCAGACCTCCGAGGAGCCAGGTGTAGCGGAACCGCCGCAGCCAACGCAGGTCGTGGCCCAGCCGGACGATGACCAGGAGCGCGACTGTGGAGATGAGCAGCCAGACGGCTTGCCGCAGAAGGAAGTTGATCGCCAGCCGTCCGATGAGCAGGAGTCCCCAGCCGGTCAGCAGTGCCCCCACGGGCAGCAGGAGGGGGTCGCGGTGGGGGAGGTGGCGGGAGAGGAAGAGGTGGGCGGTGGCGAAAGAGATGATGAATGAGGAAATGACAAATGACCAATAGAGAGTGGAGAATGAAGAGTGGAGAATGAAGAATGAAGAATTGCGGATCGCAAGGGTGAGAGTGCCGACGGTGAGGAAGGCGGCGGCGATGAGCAGAAGGGTACGTTCGCGGCGGGCGGTCTGCGTGTCGGTTTGCATAGGGAATTGTTCTTTTTGCTCGCGCTGGCTGCCAGCGGTCAGGCGGACTGTCTGGTTTCAGCCGACCTGGACCTGACGGATGATTCCTACCTCAGGATGATGATGGAGGCACAGTACGGTGTCCGTGTGCTCCCGTAGTCCGAGTTTCTGGCAGCGCTGGAGGGGCGGGAGGATTGACTATCAGCGCCCCTCAGTGCGTCAGTTTCCCTTGATGAGTATTACTTCCGCATTGTCCATCTTCCAGCGGTTGTCCTGCCGGACGAGATACCACCGTACAGAAGTTTCGCTTTCCGGCGCACCGTTTTGACGTTCACAGATGACGTTGAAGTCGACGCTGGCCCGGTCGGGATTAAGGTCTTTGTCTTCACTGTAGGTTTCCTTTCCGAGTTGCAAGTAGGTCACCCGCACGTGGGTGATCTCACTGCGCGCCGAGGTGCATCCACACAAGCCGGCGGTGCACTGCTCCAATTGCTCCCATCCTTTCTCGGTGAAGTACTCTGAAATCTGCTCGTCGTTGTAGTGGTTGTAGAACGTAAGCACGACCTTTTCGGGATAGGGGGAGCGCATGACGTCCTCGGGCTCGGCCTGGTAGAAGGCGAGTTCGTACCTCTCAGGCATCACGAGAATGCCCTGGTCAGACAGTTGATAATACGTCTCATTGTCATAGGGGTGGTAAACTTGTCGCAGCGCCAATTGGGCGCGGTGTGGCAGGCGCTGGTCAACTGTGACATTGTCCAATTCGACCTCGATGCGGCTGCCCCGGAAATGCCCCTTTGGCAGGTATTCATCTTCGTTCGGTTCCCAGTAGAAGATGGACAACCTGGTTACTTCATCATCGCAGCGATCACGCACGACCAGTTCGGGGCCTTGGAGCCCGGACAGGACGTTTTCCATAGCAGCGCTACATTCACACTCACATAGGTAGTCACCACCCTGGGGGCGTAAATCGTAGGGAATAGGGACAGGGGGGGCTCTGTCGTTCAACTGGTAGACGACACCCCCGATAGGGCCGCCGTCCTGCTCGGTCTCGGCCGGTAGATCGAAGCGGTACAGAACGATCCATTCCTGGTTGCCGTCACGATTGGTGTTGAGACGGTAGGTGCTGACGTGCTCCCAACTCTCTGGCAATTTGACTGTCTCTGGCAACTCGGCCGTCTCTTGTGATTCGACTGGTGGCGCAAGCCGGATCTTTTTCCAGGGCTGGAAATACAAGACGCCGATCACAGTCACCAGAACGGTGATGAGTGCAGCGGCAAGGACTCGCATGTTCTTTCGAACAGGCTTTCGCAATATGGCTTGTAACAACAACCGAGCCGCCAGTTGCCGATTTATCCTATAGTCCGGCCGGCTGTGCACTACTTCAGCAAAGGCTCCCTGGGCCCGCTGCCAATTCTTCCTTTTTAACGCTTTTCTGCCCTCGTTGAAGAGGCGAACCAGAAGTCTCTCCCTTCGACAGCGATCCAGCGCTGTGTTCCACACCGCCCGACTCTCCTCGTCGGGGGCCTGGGTCGCCAATTGCTCGTAGACTGCGATGGCCTCTGTCCACCGTTCTGCTCGCTCGTGACTTTGGGCCTCTACTTCCAACCGGCGCATCCGGATGGCGCTCCGTATCTTCTGGGCTGTCTGTTGGTTGGGGGAGACCCGGAGCGCTCGCTCGCAGGCCACCAGCGCTCCTTCCTCATCCCCCGCTTCCTCCCGCGCTCTTGCCTGAGCCGCCAGCGCACGGGCCAGCAGTAGACGTGCCTCCTCTCGGTCCAGTTCGTAGGCCCGCTTCAGTTGGGCTACCGCTTCGTCGGTCTGGGCCAGTTCCAGCAGCGCCTCGCCCAGGTGAAGCCGGGCATGGAGGTGATAGGGGTTCGCCTTCAGCGCATCCCGGAAGTAGCGGGTGGCCGTCTCCCACTGACGCCGCCGGGAGAACTCTTCGCCTATGTCGAAGAGGCTCGTGGCCAGCGGGTCTACCTGGTCTAACTCCTCTTTCACATCCCGGAGGGGCTTGTACTGATGCAGCCAGCGGCGGAAGAGTTCGATGGCGAAGCGGTGCTCTTGTTCCCCGGTCATTTCCAATACCCGCCGCCTCACCAGGTCGCGAGGAGCCAGTTTCACCTTCTGCGTGAGCAGCCGGGCGGCTTGAGCAGTGAGCATCTGGATGCCCTCATCCTCCAGAATGATCTCCCCTTCACTGGCGGTCTCGGCCAGGGCGGCAGCGTAGATTTTCTCGGCCAGACCCAGCCCGTTCCAGACCCAGTCCAGCGCCCCATCCCCCGCCTCCAGCGCGCTGGGCACGGCAGCGTCCACCTCCGGCACGTCAATCAAAGGCGGCGCAGTGGGGCTCCCCGCGTGGGCTTGCTCCCAGACCTGCTGGCAGAGCAACTGGGTCAGGTAGGGGTGACCACTGGTGAGGCTCAGGATGCGCGCCACGGCCCGGTCGGTAAAGCGGAGCGTGCCAGTCTGATCTGGGGCCTCCGCCTGACGCACCAGCGCCTCGGCGCTTTCTCGGTCCAGCACCCAGACCTCCCGCACCAGCGAGGCTTTGAAGGTGGCGGTGAAGTCCACGTCCAGGTCGTCGGTCCGCCGGCCGACGACGAAGGTGAAGGCTGGACGGGGATCTTTGGCCATTACACGGCGTGTGAAGCGGAAAAGGGCTTTGGCCGCCGCCGTCTCCGGCAGTTCCGCTTCGGCTGCTTCGTCCAGCACATCAAACTCGTCCAGGAGGAAAATTGGGCGGCGGTTCTTGCCCAGGATCGCGTAGACCTGGGGCAGGAATGTGCGGCTGAAGAAAAGGCCATGGTCGTCGAAGGCCGTCGGATCAAGCGGCTTCAGGCCGGCCTGCCTGGCGACGGTGTCGGCCAGGTCGGCCAGCACACTTCCCAGTGGGCGGGTGGCCTGGTCTTGCAGGTCGAAGTAGACGGGCAGGAAGGCATTGCCAGGCAGTCTGCGCTCAAGTTGCAGGAGGAGGGCTGTCTTCCCGATGCGCCGCTGGCCGAATAGGACCAGCGCCTTCGTGGCCGGGTTACGCAGCCCCCGCGCTACCCAGTCCAGTGTGTCTTGCCGGCCGAAGCAGCCTCGCTCTCCCCGTAGGGGGGCACTGGTTATGTAGGGATTGACTGGATGGGCCATTTTGCTTTCTCCTCATCAATGCCTCAGGGAGCGCCTGGGCACACGCTCTAACTCCCTGTCTCCTTATCACCGCCTCACCTATTCGGGCGTGTTGCGTACTTTGGAGGATGGACACATAATCGCAGCCCGGGGGTTGGCATCTGACACTCAGGGTTATTGTACACCATCTTTGGAAGTATGTCTATGGGACATTGACCCATATCTGCTTCTCCAGCGCCCCATTTTGTCCGCTGAAAGCGCCGTTTCTTTAGTGTCATCAGCGATTCACTTCCCCGGTGGGTTGAAACACGAAGGTCGCGAAAGAACGCGAAAGCCACGAAAAGCCTTGCGCGCATTTCGTGTCCTTTCGTGTCTTTCGTGGTTCAAGGCCTCCGAACCGCTGAACACGCTAAACTTCGCTCAGGCCGCTGAAAGGCATCGCCTGACATCAGGGAGCGGGGAGTAGTCATTCCAGGTATTTCCCCACAATGGGCGCCAGGTCGCGCTTGACCCGCTCCGGGACCAGGTCTCGCTGGGTGATGAGCGCCATCGCCAGCGTCGAACCGCACTCGCAGTCCCGCTCCGAGGCAGCCAGTTTGGTCACCAGCTCTCGTATACCGTTCTGAGCCAGTGCGGCGTTGGAGGCCAGCGTCTCCAGCAGCATCTCGACGTTGACCGCTTCCTCCGTCTCGTGCCAGACGTCGTAGTCGGTGATGTGTGCCATCACAGCGTAGCACATCTCCGCCTCCCGGGCCAGGAAGGCCTCCGGGGAGGTGGTCATGCCGATGATGTCCATTCCCCAGGCGCGGTAGGCGGAACTCTCCCCTTTGGTGGAGAAGCGGGGACCTTCGATGGTGATGAAGCACCCTCCCTGGTGGACTATGCCGCCGGCCTCTTCCACTGCGTCGGCCATGAGGGCGGAGAGGCGCGGACAGAAGGGATCGGCCACGCCGATGTGGGCCACCAACCCATCCCCGAAGAAGGTGTACGCCCGCTTCTTGGTGAAGTCGAACAATTGCTCGGGCACGACTATCTCACCTGGGTGCAGGTGCTCCCGCAGGGAGCCACAGGCGGAGATCGAGATGACCTGCTCGACCCCCAGGCTCTTGAAGGCGAAGACGTTGGCCTGGTAGTTGACCTCGGTGGGCATGATGCGATGGCCCCGGCCGTGGCGGGCGATGAAGGCGACGCGCACTCCCTCCAGCGTGCCGATGACGACTGCGTCGGAGGGATCGCCGAAGGGGGTGGAGATGCGGCGTTCTTCTACGTTGGCCAGCCCCTCCATCTGGTAGAGGCCGCTACCGCCGATGACGCCGATGCGAATGGGTTCTTCAGTCATTGGATGTACTCCTTTGATGGGTTGCTTATCGCCCGGTCTCAATGATGATATGGCTCAGGTAGCCCCATACCTGTGCTGGCATTGGGCCTAGAGATTTGTGTTCCTCTTGCAGGGTGTAGTATAGATCGGCGACAGTGCGGCGCAAATCGTCCAGGGCCTCACTCTCGGTGTCCCCGTAGCCGAAAAGGTCGAGATCGGGGGCGTAGGCGATTACCTGCTCTCCGTCGCATTCGAGTGACACTGAGAGCGGTTCCACGAGCCTGAGATCGGGGTGACGCAGGCTGTATAGCAAGACGGGGCGCTGGCTGCTGGCGAGAGTCAATAGCGCGGTCAGTTCCCGCAGTTCATCGCGGATTTGATGCAGGTCATTGGCTGTCTGCACGTTCGCGTCTTGAGCCTGGGTGGAAGTGAATTGGGACATTGGTCTTGCCTCCATCTCTTATTGTACCCCACCTGGTCTATCTTCGCCAGTGGGCCCGGTAGACGACCATCGTCTGCCCGCCACAGATGGTGTTGCGCTCCAGTCTCACCTGGTGCAGCGGTTCCAGCAGATCGCTGCGGGCGGCCAGGTCGGGGAACCAGTCGGGGAAGATGATGACGTACTGCACGGCTCGCTCGGCCATAAACTCGGCCAGTCGCGCATCCCGGTCTGGGGCGCGCAGGAGCGGGACGACCTCCGGCGTGACCAGGCCCGCCAGGTCCACTACTGGCCGCTCGGAGATGTAGGTGATAGCGCCGATGTCGTTGAGGGCCAGAACCGCGTCCGGCGGTGTGTGTTCCGCCGCCCAGCGACCAAGCGCGACGTGCATCTCGTTGATGTTGTCCACATTCTGGGCGTAGAGACGCGCCATCGTCGGCAGTCGCCAACCGGTCCCAGCGATGACGAACAGGCCGACCATCGCCGCGAGCGTTGTCTGCGAGATGCGCCAGCGATGCCTATGCTGGAATGTCAGCCGCCGTGCCTCCAGCAGCCCCACGATGCCGATGACACTGTTGCAGGGGATGAGCGGGATCAGGTAGCGCCCGTGCTGATAGAGCACGGCGTGGAGGAAGGCATAGACCAGCGGCAAGCCCACGCTCCACAGGCTCAGCAGGTAGGGGCGGGTTGCAGACCTGCCCCTATTCAGGGCAGAGCGGAGCAGTACACCCACTCCAAGTACGTAAAAGGGCAGCAGGAGCGGGTTGTCCAGGATCAGGTATCGGGCAGCGACGCTCAGGAAATCGAGGTCGGGGCGGAAGTCGAGGATCGCCTTGGCGTGGTAGGTGTTGGGAAGCACGTGGCCACTCGTGCGCAGTGAGAAGGTGAGATAGGGGAGCACGATGGCGGTGAAGAGAGCGGTGGGGAGGAGGAAACGTAAAACGTGAAACGTGAGACGTGAAACGTGAAATGTGTTGCGTGAAGTGCTGCCCCAGACATAGTCGGCCAGCGCCAGCGCGAAGAGCAGGTAGCCTTCGGGACGGCTCAGCGCTGCCAGCCCGAAGAGGGCTGCCGTGCACAGCCGGTAACGGTGGGTGATCCGGTCGTGCAGGTGGGCGTTGATCGCCAGCAGGCTCAACGTGGCGAAGAGACATGTCTCCAGCGCCGAGAGGCCCGCCCAGACGAAACGCCCGTTGGTGGCAGCGATCACCCCGGCCAGCCAGGCGGCCCAGCGGTTGTCCGTGAGTCGCTTGCCCAGCGCGTAAGTAGCCGCCAGCGCAGCCAGGAAGCAGGCTCCGCTCAACAGTTGCCCGGCGATGGGGAACCTGCCGCCCACAAGGTACACACCGGCCAGGAGCAGCGTCCATAGCGGCGCGGTGGAGCCGGACGTGGGTTGGCCAGGGTTGAAAGAGAGGCCGTCGCCCCGGGCCAGGTTGCGGGCGAACTGGAAGTGGATCCAGGCGTCGTCTAGCGGGACTCCCCCCTGGCCGTCGGTGAAGCGGTGGGCGGTGAGCGCGAAGATGCCGATGGTCAGGCAGCCGATGAGCAGCAGGCTCGCCAGCCAGGGCCAGTCGCTCCGCTCTAGATGCGTCTCGTCACTCACGTCACCCCCCGGTACATCCCTCCATGTGATCTCGGGTCTGTCACCCCAACTCCAGTTTCAATTGTGTGTGCCCCACACCTATGATGTCGCCAGCGCTGACGACGGTGGGGCCGCTGATACGCGTGTCATTGAGCAATGTCCCATTGCGACTGCCCTGATCCTCCAACCACCACTGGCCCTCTCGCCAGATCAGCAGGGTGTGCTGAGTAGAGGCGTAAGTGTCTGGGATAGGGATTGTGTTGGTCGGCGAGCGGCCTATGGAGGTGACGGGTTGCAGGGGAAAAGCGGTGCCCACGGCCAGTGTCTCGTCCGCTGTGTACAGGACGACCAGTTGCCCACTCAGCCGGGTGGTCTCGCGAATCGTGGTCGCCTGGCGCAGATCGCGCCACAGCATCAGTAGCACCGTGGTCAGGAAAGCATAGAGCAGGGTGACGAGCAGGAGGCGCAGGGCCAGCAGCAGAACGTCCATCGTTAGCCGGACTCGATCTCCTGGGAGGCGAGCGGCGGGGTGTCCTCGTTGCCCGGCAGAGGAATGGGAGTGTGCGGGTCCTCTCCGTAGATCACCTGGACGCCAGCGAGGGATACAACGTCTCCGGAGTGCAGCACACACTCTTCGACCGGGTAGTCATTGATCGTCGTGCCGCCGGAACTTCCCAGGTCGTAGAGGACGTAGCGGCCATACCGCCGGCGAAATTGAGCGTGGTGGCGGGAGACGCGCGGGTCTTCGATAATAACGTCGTTGTCTAGAGCGCGCCCGATGGACACCACGGGCTGGAGGAGATTCACCTGACGACAGCCTGCCAGGATCAGGAATGGGTGGCCCTGTGGCGCTGTTGTG